>CAZWKN010000009.1:0-18648 GCA_964633995.1 uncultured Gammaproteobacteria bacterium | reverse complement strand
CCCAATTTCAGGATCCTCACTTCTTTCCAGTCCATAGTATGACCCGGTATGGCCAAGAGTGTATATTAAGTGGAAAACACATGGGTTTGTTATTGTTGAATACAGAAGTTAGAATAATGCAATGGCGGTACAACGAAAAGGGTTTGCGGCTCCAAGTGATCCAATTTTGATTAAAATTGCCCAGGAAATTCCGGTTTCAGAAATTACATCACCAAAAATCGCAAGGCTTATTTCTAAGATGCTCAAGTTTGCTTATCCTGAGCAAGGTGACAGTAAAAAGCCAATTTTGGTCGGACTTGCCGCTCCGCAGGTCAAAATTTCAAAAAGAATCATTTTGGTGGATGTAAAAGCGGAAGGGCATGGAGTGGTTGGTGACCTGAGAGTTTTTATTAACCCGGAAATTATATGGAGTTCGAAGGAAGAGAACGAATGGTACGAAGGCTGTTTTTCTACCGACAGAGTGTGTGGAATAGTATCAAGACCGACCAAGATTACTATTAAAGCTTACACTCCCAAGGGGGAACTTATCGAAGAAACGTATGAAGGATATACGGCGCGAATTTTTCAACACGAAATAGACCATTTAAATGGTAAAGAGTTTGTTACACACATTACTGATGACAATAAGCTTCACTGGGTAGAGGATGGAGAATTTCCCCAATATAGGAATAACGAGGGCTGGCGAACCTGGCCAAATAAATGTCCGAGAGAGAAATGGGAAAAAATCAAAGGAATAAATAATGCATAAAAAGGTCTTATTTATTCACCATTCGACGGGTGGCAATTTGATAAGGGAAGGACACCTGCGCGATGAAATAAAAAAACTTGAGCCAAGCATTGAACTTTGGGATCACAGCTATAATCTCTTTCCAGTTTTTCCGTTGCTTTTGGCAAAATATACACACCACAAAGGACTGTCTAATGCCAAAGGAGAAATAACAGGAGAAGATTACAACTTAGTTTTGAGCAACAATAGTCCCAAGGAATATGCTGAAATTTTTTCTAGAGACCCTCACGATCCAACTTTAAACGCAATTTTAAGTTATGACGTAATAGCTTTTAAAAATTGCTATCCGACTACAAAAATCGTGTCTGATCAACAACTTGATGAAGACAAAAAATATTACTCCACGATTCGGAACAGTCTTAGGAAATATCCAGACAAACAGTTCGTTATTCTGACTCCACCACCCGAGCGCAAAGAGACGACAAATAACGAAAACGCAAAGAGGGCAATGAAATTAGTGAAGTGGTTAAATTCGGAGGAATTTTTGAGTGGAGTTTCCAATATCCATGTTTTTGATTTCTTTACTTTACTTACTGATAAGGATGGATTGCTGAAAAAAGAATATCAACGATTGTTGCCTTGGGATTCACATCCAAATACAATAGCCAACTCAGAAATAGCTCCTCTTTTGGCAAAGTATTTAATATCCACTTGTTAAGAGTTTATAAGCAGATGGCGTGCAGTATTTACGTTGCGCACTGTCATTGCTTTGTACACTTTGTGACTAATCAATTTTGCCAGTTGGCTTTTGTAGATATTTTCTCTTTTAACATTCCAGATGAGAGCGCCTTGCACATAGCGAATGTCGACAAACTCCCGCTTGATAGGCAGATCGTTAATAATTTTATTAGAATCGAATTCGGGGAATAGAAATGCAACATCGGTTCTCTGTGTAGCGTCGTTCTTCCAAGTTTTGGGTATCGCTTTCACGATCTCCATTAGCTCTTTTTCTGTTTTGACAAGAGTTGGAATATCAAACCCATATGTTTTGCTAAAACTTAATTCCAGTTGTTTGCAAATTTCCAACTGATTGCCACTGCCCTCAAAAAAAACATTGCCCGAGTTGATATATGTAATTATGTTTTCAAAACCCAGAGACTCGAAGATCTCTTTAAGTTTTTTCATTTCCACTTTATGGTTTCCACCTACATTTATGCCCCGAAGAAGTGCGATATATTTCATATTCTTGTTGATCTCTTGGGTTTTTGAAGCGGCACATTATCCGCCGTGACCCTTAGTAACTCGCACAGCCAATCTTTGTCTTCTATTCTATCTCCATCGATAACCATAGACTCCTTTGCCCCGGGATAGGCAAACCCTCCTTGATAATACTGACCGACAAACTGTTTCCCTGGTATGGTTATTTTAACGAACAGAGTATCGTCACAAACTAAGCCTACTACCCTACCATTACAATACAAAGCATATTCGCCAAACATTTTTCGGGCAGATACGACACCGGCATTTTGAAGCTGGTCCAAGATATAAGTGATAGTAGATAACGACGTGGCCATCTGCTGATGTTATTTACTCTTTTTCTCCAAAAATTTATTCAGGCCATCGAATGCCCGCAAAACTTCCAAGGGGACGGCAAAGACCACCGTGTTTGACTGGTCAGAAGAAATGTCGTTAATAGAATTGAGAGTCCGAAGGTGTAAAGCTCCGGGAGAATCTGATAATGTCCTGGCGGCAGTGGATAGGTTTTTGGCCGCTATTACTTCTCCTTCGGAATTGATAATAGTCGCCCGTTTCTCCCGTTCTGCTTCTGCCTGTTTGGCCATGGTCCGCTTCATGTCATCTGGCAATAAAATATCCTTGAGTTCGACGGAAATTACTTCCAAACCCCACTTGCTGGCAATGCCTTCTATGATATCCCTAATGCGTTTGGCTATTACGTCCCTATTGGTTAATAATTCGTCTAATTCCACCTCCCCCACCACGTTTCGCATCGTCGTCTGAGCTAGCTGGTCGATGGCAAAATAAAAGTTTTCCACCTCTAAAATGGCTTTGGAGGCATCCAAAATTTTGTAATAAATTACCGCCGAAATTTTGGTAGAAATATTATCTCTGGTGATGGCTTCCTGTTCCGGCACGCCAACTGCCTTTGTCCTAATATCAATTTTTTGGTAAGACTGAATGATGGGCCACACAAACCTCCACCCGGGTTCCATCATGCCTGCGTATTTGCCGAACATGAACAACACTCCCCGCTCAAACTGGTTAATTTGCTTGATCGAGACTAAAACCAACACTAAACCCAAAACCAGCAAAGTACTTACAAACATAAATAGATATTACCACAACACGCTTCAGGATTTTTTCTGAATTTTGTAGTAAATTTGAATAATGAAACTTGCCGTCGGAGTTGTCGTAGCGACAATGTTTTTACTGGGTCTGACATACTTTTTACAATTACGAAGTAGTGATTTTCAAGTTTCTGGCAAGCCAGTTGTGGAGCAAGAAAAAAACCGTTTTTCTATGCAGGAGGTGGCTATACACAACGACGACTCAAGTTGCTGGATGGTAATTAATAATGTTGTCTATGATGTAACCGAATTCATTCCCAGTCATCCCGGCGAAGACATACTTTCCGGATGCGGCAGGGAATCCACCAACCTATTTGAAGGCCAACAACAACATCGAGATAAAGCTGCCAATTTGTTGGCAAAGTATTCCATAGGTAAATTGGAATGAACCCCTTGACAGGTTAGCAGTCTACTTGATAGACTGCTAATAGTGAATTCTTATGAAAGGGGGTGAGAAATAATGACGACTAATTTGATCCCAAGAAAATTGTTTCTCTGGGACGAAGATGAGGACTGGCTGACTCCTCCGTCCACACAGAACGGACTGTCTATTTACGAAGACGAGAATAAGGTCTACGTAGAAGCCGCTGTTCCGGGAATTGATCCAAAAGACGTAGACGTAACGTATCAAGATGGTTACGTGTGGGTGCGGGGTGAAACCAAAGAGGAAGAAATCAAAGACAAAAAATATTACAGAAGAGCAGTCAGTTCTTTCTCTTACAGGGTAGCCGTACCGGGTGACGTGGATGCAAGCAAAGATCCAGAAGCGACGTGCAAACACGGAGTAATGACGATTGCTTTTGCAAAGTCGCCAAAGGTGCAACCAAAGAAAATCCAGGTCAAATCTGGATAAGGATTTTCTTTTAAAACCCCGCCCAAATCCCGGGCGGGGTTTGGTAGACAGTATTTATCTAGGAGCTGGGTACAACACTAACCTCACCCCCTGCCCCCCTCTCCTGATTCAGGAGAGGGGGTGAGATATACTGGGGTAGTGAAAAGGAAGTTTGTGTTTAATGCGACCAGGATGAAAGGAAGACGGAAAGAGTTGAGGAAAAAACCAACTGAATTTGAAGAAATATTGTGGAGTGAATTACGGAATAAAAAATTGGGGTATAAGTTTAAGAGACAGTACAGCCTTGGAAATTTTGTAGCTGACTTCTTTTGCAAAGAAATGAAATTGGCAGTTGAACTCGAGGGTGGGATTCATGAAAAATCCGACGTAAAGAAATATGACGATTTTAGATTTAAATATATTTTAGCGTTGGGAGTGAGAGTGATGAGAGTAAAAAATGAAGATGTGTCGAGAAATTTGGACGAAGTAATTGAGCTAATTAAAAAGAACCTCGCCCCCCTCTCCTGATTTGCTCACACAATTAACCTCACCCCACCCCCCTCTCCTGATTCAGGAGAGGGGGTAATAATTGTCATTGCGAATGTAATGAAGCAATCTAGGAGATCGCCACGCTCATTCTATTCGCTCGCGATGACGCTGTAAATCATTGCGAACGGAGTGAAACAATCTATCCCAAATACGGGATCTTTTCTTCTTTTTGCGATCTTTTTCTTTTTCTTTGTGACCGCGGTCGTCATCTGAGTCGTGATGTCTGACAGTTGGGGTGGGACTAGGGGTTGGGGGATAGGGGCTAGGGGTTGGGGATTGGGGAATAGAGGTGGGGGTGGGAGTGGATGTGGGACTAGGGGTTGGGGATTGGGGAATAGGGGTGGGGGTGGGAGTGATTTGAAATGCAGCGATGCGAGAAACATTGGTTCCGTGCTGGCTTTGGTAAAGAGCGGAGTTGTCTGCGCCGCAGACAAAAACATTCCCACCAGTGTGTGAAGTTTGTAAAGTGGTCACATCATATTGCAAACCAAAGACAGTGATAATGCATGGAGTTGCTGCCAGGACTGGGAAAATATTGCCCATGACTGAAAATACAGTGAGTCCAGTGAGTAAAGTGGAAACAGGAATCTTTGTCATGAGATGACAATATCAAAACCTGTATTAAGAACGGGTTAAGAAGCTGGTGATATACTTTCTAGATGACTTGGTTTTATTTGGCATCTGGATCGATCTTTTTCTTTGTGTGCTTAGGGCTATTGCAAAGAAAGATCGCCGTTAATAGTACCGACCCCAGAGCCGCTAGTATCATCTTTAACGTTTCCGCCGCGGTGATATCGCTGATACTTTTTGTAATAGGAGGTTCAATCAATAACTTTAGACTGCCAACCAATCCTGTTGCTTATGTTTTTTTATTTATTGCCTGCTTATTTTATGCACTTTACGAAAGATACCGATTTTATGTCGCTAAACTGCTTGATGCCTCCTTGCTATCAATTGTTTCCAATTTTGGAGTGATGATCGCATTCATCACCGCAATATTTCTTTATTCAGAGTCGGTAACTTTAAACAAATTGATCGGAATGTTTCTAATTATCGGTGCATTGGTTTTAATTTCATTCAAGAAAGGTACCAAAGCCACTGCTCGAGGAATTTTTCTAGCCTTGCTGGTGGAGACAATTATCGGAATTGCATGGTCCTTGGATAAAAAGGGGGCATTGTTTTTTAATTATGACACTTACAATATCATGGTATGGTCATTACCCCTGGTGTTCATTTATTTTTTTCCAAAAATTAAGTTTGCTGCAATCAAAAAAGAACTTAAAACGTCGTCTTGGAGCTTGGTACTAATGGCCGGATTAAATGTGGCCGGATATTTACTGCAATTAAAAGCAGTAACAATGGCTGATGCTACGGAAGTAATACCGATTGTTCAAACGTATTCACTTTTTACTGTCCTGGCGGGGGTGTTGATTCTTAAGGAGCGGGAAAATATAGGTAAGAAAATATTTGCAGGCGTACTGGCGATTGTGGGAGTGTTTTTACTTGTTTTCCACCTCTAGTGTTGGGCTATGTAAAAGGCTCATCTTTGCTGTACCGCCTATTGGAAAAGTGATCATGGGGGAGGTGTGACCAAAATCAACGCCTGCGACTACCGGGATTGAGTCGAGTTCTTTTTTGGTAGAGATAATAAACTCAAGTTTTTCAGGTGTCATGTCAGTTTCTTTTTGAAACCTACCAATAACCACTCCCTTAACACCTAAAAAATCCGGCAGATGAATGAGCGATTGAAGATTGCGGTCGATGTCAACAGGCGAAGACGACCCGTCATCTTCTATAAATAGAATCGAATTGGCTAATGAGGGAAAATATTCCGTACCCTGTAATAGATTTAACGTGCAGAGATTGGCGCCGACAATCGTCCCTTCGGCCTCACCTTGGTGAATAACTTGCCAGCCGGGGTTGGGAATTTGAATCCGATTATCCTGATCTTTATACCACGCGTCATCGCTCCAATAATCTGCAGGAGTTAACGTGTACGAGTCGTCTGAAAAAAGACATTTCTTACAATAATCCAATGTGTAATCGAAATATAATTTCTGGCCGAATGAAGAATAATGAGGACCGGAATAAGTGACCAGACCAGTCTTGGCAAAAATTGCATTGTTTAAAGCTGTAATGTCTGAGAAACCGCAAAATATTTTTGGGTTGTTTTTGATTAAATCCCAATCGATATATTTTAATAACTGATTAGAATTGAATCCACCAATTACAGTAAATATGGCTTTGATATTTTGGTCTTTAAAAGCTGCGTGTAAATCCTCTACCCTGGAGGCTATGGAACAGGAAAGAAATGTGTCTGATTCGTCGACGTGTTTTCCAAATGACACGTTTAGTCCAAGATCAGATAATCTCTGGTCGGCAATAGCACGTGATTCTGGTGTGATGATAGCAAGGGATCTGGCGGGAGCGATAATCCTGACCTCGTCACCTGGTTTTAATTTGGCAGGGAAGAGCTTTTGCATGCTTATGATTTTACAACTTTTTTTAGCAGGAGCGAATTGACAACCACCGACACCGAACTTAAGGCCATGGCAAGGCCTGCAAATTCGGGCCTTAAAACCAGGCCGAACACCGAAAAGACTCCGGCGGCAACAGGAATACCGATAATATTGTAGATAAGAGCGAAAAACATATTTTGTTTGATTTTTTGCATCGTGGATTTGGCGAGCTTGATGGCACTCACCACGTCCCTTAGATCGTTTTTGATAATAACTATTCCTCCGGCCTCCATGGCTACATCTGTCCCCGAACCCATGGCAATCCCCAAATCTGCCTGAGCCAGTGCCGGAGCATCATTGATGCCATCGCCGACCATGGCCACCCTTCGGGTGGAATGACCAAATCCTAAATTCGAAGTTCCAAAAGTATTTTGTTGTAATTTTTTAACTTCATTGGCTTTGTCCTGGGGCATAACTTCTGCCAAGACGTTGGTAATACCCACCTGATCCGCAATGGCCTTTGCAGTCCTAATGTTATCCCCTGTTATCATCCAGATTTCTATACCCATACCAGTCAGGCTTTCTATGGCTTGTTTAGATGATTCTTTGACAACATCGGCTACGCCAATTAGACCAAAGATTCGAGACTTAGTAGCAAGAAGCATCACGGTTTTGCCTTGATTTTCCAATTCTGTGATCTTGCGATCGAATTTGGCAATGCCAGCTTTTGCCACTTCCATCATCAATTTCCGATTACCAAAATAGTACGACTTACGAGCTACTGTCCCTGTTACGCCAAGGCCGGGAAGAGCTGAAAAGTTACCGACTTGTTTGAGAGTTACCCCTTGAGTTTTTGCGTAAGCACAAATAGCCTCTGCTAGTGGATGTTCGGACCTACTTTCGAGACTGGCGGCTATTTCCAATACCCCCGCATCGATATCCGTAACCTCGGGCTTGCCTTTGGTAAGTGTCCCGGTTTTATCAAAGACTATGACTTTAGTTTTGCTGGCACCTTCTAAGGGTTCACCACCTTTAATTAAGATCCCATGTTCTGCTCCTTTTCCGGTGCCAACCATGATAGCGGTCGGGGTTGCCAGGCCCAAAGCGCACGGACAAGCGATAACAATGACTGCGGTGAAATACATAAGAGAGACAGATAACGAAGCACCAAGGAACAAGAACCAAGTAACAAACGTTATAGATGCAATAATGATGACAGCCGGAACAAACCAGGCGGAAATTTGGTCGGCAAGCGCTTGAATTGGGGCCTTGGAACCCTGGGCATCTTCTACTAATTTTATGATTTGCGATAACGTGGTCTCATCGCCAATCTTTGTGACTTTAAATTCAAAACTGCCAGTTTTATTAATGGTGCCACCCACCACTGTGCTTCCGGGGGTTTTTTCAACTGGCAGGCTTTCCCCTGTAATCATCGATTCATCGATGGACGAAGCACCGCTAATAACCACCCCGTCTACCGGAACTTTCTCACCCGGCCTAACCAGTACCAAGTCATTTTTTTTAACTTGATCGATGGGGATATCTATCGCAGTACCATGTCTGATAACCCGGGCAATAACGGCCTGATAAGTCATCAATTTTTTGATAGCTTCTGACGTGCGGCCTTTGGCTTTGGCTTCTAGGAACTTTCCTAAAACTACAAAGGTGATTAAAAATGCGGAAGTTTCAAAATACAGCCCGGGGGTGTCTGTAAATAGATTAAAAACGCTAAAAAAATAAGCGACTGAAGTACCTATGGCGATGAGACTATCCATGTTGAAGGTTCTCATCCTTAGTGCCGACAACATCCCTTTGTAAAAACTAAAGCCAATAATAAACTGAACCGGAGTGGCCAACACAAAAGAGACCAATCCAATTGCGGACATAGGCAAATCAAAAAACATAAATCCCAACATAGGAAGCGACAACAAAAGACTGAGGAATAATTTGTTTTTTAGAGTGCGAATTTCCCAACCCTGATCCCGACTGCCAGTAACAACTTTGTAACCTGCTTTGGAAATAGCCGACGTAAAAGCATCTTGGCCGGTTATGATGGGATCGAAATCTATAACTGCTTTTTCGGCGGCAAAATTGACGTTGGCCGACTTGACACCAGGAAGCTTGGTTAATTGACGTTCAATAATAGCGGCGCACGAAGCGCAGTGCATGCCGGAGATTGAGAGATTCGTGCGACTTGACGAACTTGTCATAAATTATCGACGACGGTGAACGACCCTGAATACATACCCATTGAACACGAAAAGTTAATTGTCCCGGTTGCACTGGGAGTAAATTCGAAGATATTTTGACCCGGACTTAGGATTTTTCGGATTCCCAATTGGGGCGAGATGAGACTAGTGGCGCAAGTGTATGAATTGGTAGAGTTGATTATCCATTTTACCGGAACGGCTTTTTTAATCCTGAACGAACTTGGGTAATAACCAGAAGCGCTTTGGGTCATGACCACTTCCTGGACACCGTTGACTAAAGTAACACCGGAATTTTGGATGGGAGTACTTTTGACTCGAGGGACGGTTAGACCCAACAACTTCGAACCGTTTGAAACGTTAAAAATAGCTAATAAAATAACCACAACCCCGGCAGTTTTGAAAAACAGTTCCGCGATCCGGCCTTTGATAACTGAGGCCAGTCCTCCAATTCCCAATAAACCCGGGGCGGTACCCAGAGCAAACACGCCCATAATAAGTGCGCCAGAAACCGCACTACCCGTAGTCATGGCATAAAGTTGCATGGATTGGGTAAAACCGCAGGGAAGAAAAAAAGTAAGCGCTCCCAATATGGCGGGGTGAGATGTTTCCCCAAGCCCTAGTGAGCGGGATAAGTTTTTGGGGAGAGTGAAAGATATTTTCTGAAGGATCGGAAAGACGCCGATAAGCTGTCCCCCTAAAAGCAACATAACCAAACCCACAGAAACGGTCAACAACCCCAACAACGAGGAAGACAACTGAAAAACTGATCCGGCAATACCTATAAGAGCTCCAAAGAAGAGATAGGACGCAATGCGCCCCAGATTGAATTGAATGTGGGGAAGAAATTTTTCAAAGTTTGAAGCGGATGGATGTTGCTCTGCGTATCTAGCCGAAGCTCCCAAAACCAAGCCGCCTACTAAGGCCATGCAGGTAGAAACTCCGGCGGTCAGGCCTACCAGAAACACAACCGGAAGGCCGGAAAACCCGGCCGAAAAAGAACTATTGAGATTAAATATTCCCAGTGCTTTGGCAACAAAAAAAAGAACGGTCACGATAAAAACGGCCAGACCTAAATCGAGATAATCTTGCCGAAACTGTGAGAAGACTTTGGGTTTTTCGTCTGCCCCTAAAACATAACCTGCTTTTTTGACTGCTGCTAAGATAGCTTTGTGATCCAGATCGCAATCACAGTGAACATGCGCGACGCCAGTCCGATGACTTATGTCGACATGCTTTACTCCGGGGATTTTTTTCAATTCGTCTTCTATTAAAATTTCGCAAGAACGACAATGCATGCCCTTGATATGTATTTGGGCGTGGTTCATTGGCTTCCTTTCCTAAAAACATTCATGACTTCGGAGATAGCTTCTTCTTTCCGACCTTCGGTTATTGATTTGGCAACACAGCCATTGAGATGGTCTTCGAGAATTAAATTATCCACTTCTTTGAGGGCTTTTTGGACGGCCTGGGACTGATGAATGACATCAATACAATAGGTGTCTTCTTCCACCATATTGATAACCTTGGCCAGATGGCCCTGGGCAATTTTTAGCCTATGCATTAATCTTTCTTTGGTGTTTTTTGGTACAAACGACATATCCCCCCTATGGGGATATTTATATCAGGAGTGAACGGATGTGTCAAGAACAATTTGACGATGTTCGAGTGAGTGGGAAATTAAATCAACTACAGTTTTTACAGTCAAAAAAATCGGGGCACCGCCAGGCAAAAACCGGTTGGCAAAAAACAAACTTAAATGCATTGGGATAATTCTGATATACGGCTTGGCCATTACTTGGCCGATGTTTTGAATTTGGTTAGCGTCTGATTCTTTGTTGGATAAATATGAAATCAAATGGTTGAAGAAAAAGGTTAAGCCAGTTATAACCAGCCCGGTTATTTTGGTATGATCAATTCCTACGGCTAAAAAAACGAAATATGTTAAATGAAAAATGCCATAATGAAGTAAGAAGAAATAGGCCATGAATTTTTTGGTGGACTCGGTAGGATTTACCGACTCCCCGTTTATTTTTACTCCTTCGGTAGAAAAGTTTTTGAGATCCAATATTTTTAAAAACTGAAAAACACCGATAATTACACTTTGTATCCAATATACCCACATTACATCTGCAAGTGTCCAACGCTGAAGTGAGGCGACAAAAATAGTAAATAAATTGGCCAATAAAAGCGACCACTGGCTTCGACTCATTAACTTATTGTATACCACAGGTATAATATCGGGGTGAAAATATTTGTGACGGCGAAACCCAATAAGAAAAAGCGGTGCGTTGAGAAAACTGATTCGACTCATTATGTAGTTTCGGTTATGGAACCAGCAAAACAAGGGATGGCAAACTTGGCTATAATTGATGCATTAAGCGAATTTTTTCAAATACCGAAGTCGCGAATAATTTTAACGTCTGGTCAGATCACTAAATATAAAGCGTTTGAAGTGCCGGACCATTTGGTCGGATTCGAACCAAACAAGACTCAAATAAAACTGTGGTAGGGATTTGTATTTTTATGCGGTCGCGTAATAATACAAATCGTGATTTTAATAAATGGGTGTAGTAGACTATAGGGGGCTGATGATATGCAAGTAATTAAAGACATGATCGGATGGGGAACCGGTTTGTGGTTGGTAGGGTATGTACTTGGAATCGGACTTTTTATGATAGTCCCCAAGGATATGATCGGGTGGGTGATTATGCCAGTCGGAATATTAATGACTCTTTGGGTATTGGCGAAGAAAATTAAATCGTCGGAATTTAAGTATTTCCTAAAACTGGCAATTGCCTGGACTTTGATTGCCATAGTCGGAGATTTCTTGTTTATTACACTTCTTTTTAAATCCGGAGCGAGTTATTACAAACCGGATGTAATTATGTATTACGTTTTGACATTTATGTTGCCGGTGGTGTGGGGGTGGAAAAAAAGAAAGTAATTGACATTGTCGCCCGGATGCTTCTTAATTAATGACAATGCCCAAGGTTAAACAAAAAAATAGACCTGAAAAACGAAAAAACAAACAGCTGACTGGCGACAGGATTGTAGTTACGAAATGGACTTGGGTGGCGTTGGGGTGTTTGGCATTAGTGTTGATAACTGCCAAGGTGCACGTAAGCCAGCAAAGGGTTTTGGGAGACAGTGGCGAAAAAGTAGAGACGGAACAAAAAAGTGAAGAGAAGAAAGAAGATAAGAAGGAAGAGAAAAAAGAAGAGAAGAAGGAAGAAAACAAAGAAACCGAAACCAAGTCCGCAAGCGGTCAAGTCGTCAAAACTAAAATCGAAGACGACGGAACCACCAAAGTCGAAGTGGAAAACAACAATCTAAAACTTAAATACAGCGTGGAAAAGGGACAGGTAAAACTGGAGGCCGAGAATAAACTTAAAACGGAAGTAGAAAAGGAACTGGAAAAAGAAGGAGTGGAAATTGAAACCGAAGCGACTGACGAAGGAGAACTTGTCATCAACCAAAACAAAGTGGCAGCGACCACCAATTTCCCGCTGTCAATCGACTCCGTAACCAAACAATTGATTGTTACCACACCAAGTGGTCAAAAGACAGTGACCGTACTGCCCCAGGAAGCACTGACTAACTTGCTGGCCACGGGAATTGTAAGCCAGACTACCGGGTCTCCTTCGGCTGAGTTTGCAGGAAAGATTAAACTGGAAGTTCGAGATAATAAAGCCGTTTATAAAATCGAGGGCAAGAAAAAACACCGCGTGTTGGGACTGTTTTCTGTAAACCTTCCCGTCACGGCGTTTGTATCTGCTGACACTGGAGATACTATCGGACGCCAACAATCTTTCTTTACGAACCTGGTTGATTTGATTTCGCTGTGAAATAACTAGCCCCCTTTGTTGTGCCTGATTTTTTAATTAAACCGGCTTTCTTCAACATGGCCAAATCATAATGAAGGGTTTTTGGATTTATATTGGCAAATCTGCGATGCAAAAAGTCAAAGGTGCAATACGGATGATCCCCGATAACGAGAATTATTTCCTGACGCCTGGGTGATAAGTATGTCTCAGACTCTTCAGTTGAATGCATTTGCACCTCATTGAGAGTTTTGCGACATTGGTTAACCAGAGCCTCTAAAAAGAATTCAATAAATAAAGTAATTGTATGGGACGGTTCCAGTGACGCGTAATAACTGCCCCGATTGTCATTTATATATTCCTCCATGGGTGCTAAACCTTTTAGGTCGTAGCCGCCGATTTTTAAAATCAATGTGGAAATCAGCCGCCCCACCCTACCATTGCCATCAGCGAATGGATGTATTTTTTCGAAAATAAACTGGGCTATTGCTGCACTTACGGCAACATGACTCGTCAGACTATTTATATATTTTACGTATATGACCATCAGACTCGGTAATAAAGTGTGAAGAGGGGCGATGTGGACCGCAACGCCCGATTCATTAAAAACAGCCCAAGGCTCAGTACGTAATTCTCCTGCTGATCCGGAAATATTTTTTAGGGTTTGTTTATGAAACTGCCGGATAAGGCTAACTGAAAATTTAGTTGACTGTTTGGCCAGAAAGATTGCATTGTATGCTGCTAAAAGATTCTGACTTTCCTGTTTTGGAGAAACAACCGTATCTTTGAAACCTTCAATCCGAGCTGAATATACAGCACTTTTGAGAATAGATTGTCTGCGAATTATTTCAATACGGGCATTGATAACTCCCAAATTGTCAATTTTGATTCTGAGAGCTTCCAATTCATGCAGACCTGCTTCGATTTTTGGCGTAATTTCCCAATGATAGTCCTGAAAATTCATTAGATGATATTAGAATATATTAGAAGATATTGGAAGATGGTGTGTAGAGTATAATCACTCTTGTGATCAAGATAAGGTCATTGGACAAATCATACATTGATAAAATATTGGCACTGGAGGCTGAATCGGCTCCTCCATTCCCAATTTATTATGGATGGACAAAAGAGGCTCTTGAAAGAGATATTTTTTCTGAAAATTCAGGAAAAGCGTTTGGAGCGTTTGATGGTGACAAACTGGTAGGCTGGTCCTCGTACCAAAAAGAACCGAATGGTGTGTATCAAATGTCTGGAATAGTGGTCGACAAGAATTATAGACGTAAGGGTATTGGATTGAGATTATTTAAGATCCGAATTAAAGAGCTGTTGGAAAAACCTGATCTGACTAAGATATACGCGACAAATTATCCAAAAAATTCTCCCATTATTATTATGGAACTTAATCACGGATTTGTAATTTATGATTACAAAAAAGATGTATATGGTCCCGGGGCAGACAGAGTTTACGTTAAATACGAATTGTAGAAATGAATAGACAAGTGGTAGTGATTGGTGGTGGCACGACTTATGAAAGTTACGATGAGTATTTGGATGATCTCAAAAACAAGACTGTAACTGCTGATAAGTTTAAGGGCAGAAAGGACTGGAAAGATGGTTTAGTGAATGAATTGGGAGAGGGTTTTGAAGTGTTTACGCCACGCATGCCGAACGTGACAAATGCTAAGTATACTGAATGGAAAATTTGGCTTGAACGCCTGGTCCCTTTTTTGAACGACGGAGTGATCCTGGTTGGTCATTCTCTAGGAGGTATTTTTCTGGCGAAATATCTTTCTGAAAATAAGTTTCCAGTAAAAATTAGGTCGACTATTCTGATAGCTGCGCCATTTGATAATGAAAATAGTGAGGAATCGCTCGGCGATTTCATGTTACCACATGAGCTAACAATATTGGAACAACAGGGCGGACAAATTTACTTAGTGCAAAGTAAGGATGATCCCGTTGTTCCATTTGGCGATTTAGGAAAATATCAAATGGTGTTACCAAATGCCAAATCGATAATCTTGGACAACCTTGGACATTTTAAAATTGAATCGTTTCCTGAGATTGTTGAACTATTGAATAGTACCTGAAAGTCCAAGGGGGAGAGTTGAGGCTGTGGGAAGTGACAACCTGATGGTTAAGCCTTTTTGACTAGGAATAAGGGGCAGGGTCGTACCTTCAATTTCTTCCTTGAGAGACTCAAATTTAATTTTGTGAACTGACCCTTCGGAAAACCTAGTCAAATCCAGCCAAGTAATTTCGGCCGAAAAAACCAAACTGGACGTGTCTAAAATAGAGACCGAGTAAGAACCCGGGGTAACGAAAAGACCCGGACGCAAATTGCTGATATCACAAACAATACCGGCAACTGGGCTTTTGAGGTCTGCTGCATCCATTTTATATTTTGCAGATTCAACTGATTTAACTGACGAATTTAGAGCAGCCTGTTTTTGAATTTTTTCGTATTTTAGTAAGTCGGTACCAACGTTGGGATTATGAAGGTTAAATATTTCGAATTCGGCTCTTATTTTTTCATAATCTGCTAATTGCCTGTCCAAATCTGCCTGAAGTTCTTTTTTGTCTAAACTAGCAAGCCAGTCCCCCTGCTTTACCTGCTCTCCAGGATATTTGAAAACCTTTGAAACCAGGCCGGAAAATGGGAACCTGACGTCCACAATATCCCCTGTTAGTTGACCTGTAATCGGACGATGTGCCATATTGGATAAGTATACCCCTTTTATTTAGGTTAAAATAAATTCATGGCAAGTAAAAACAAGAAATCTAATACGATGGGAAGCTACGTAAGAAGTTTTACTTTTGGGGTGGAGGATAGCCTGGCGTCGACAGTCGGACTGCTATCTGGAATCGCATCGGCAAACCTGAATAATTCAGCAGTCATTTTGACAGGAGTGGTGTTGATTATCACCGAAGCTTTGTCCATGGGAGTGGGAAGTTTTTTGTCTGAACAATCTGTGTCTGAATACAACGATCACAAAGACAAACCCTTAGCTAAATCCATTCCGGCAGCTGTAATTATGTTTGCATCGTACTTATTGGCCGGATTAATTCCACTAAGCCCGTATGCGTTTTTTAAATACCCGACGTCAATGGAGTTATCCATTTCGGCTACATTGGTCGGGCTGGTGTTTTTGGGTCTTATTAACGCACATATTTCAAAGACGTCGGCCGTTAGAGGGGTCTTGCGGATGGTCATTATGGGTGGAAGTGTGACAATAGCCGGGGTACTGGCGGGAATGCTGTTAAAGTGATATAATAGGGAGCACGAGATATTGAGTTGACACATGGCGTTTTGATTTTGTAGTCTTCTCCCTCTCCTGAACGTTTTCGCTAGTTTATTTAATTGAAGTATGTTCCGTTCAAATAACCATTACCGAGGCAGGCCGGGTTCTTTTCAAAGACCGGGGGGGTTTGGCAGGGGTAGGGTCGTTAAATCATTTAACCCTGAGTGGTTTATAGGAAAACCCACCGCTACCGTAGCTCCAATTGTAGAGCAGCCGGTTCAAAGCACTTTTGCGGATTTTGGTCTGAGTATGCCCATCATGAAAAATATTGAATCTAAGGGGTACAAAACTCCGACTCCAATCCAAGACCAGGCCATCCCCCCGGTAATGGCCGGAAAAGACGTGATTGGTATCGCCAACACGGGAACAGGGAAAACGGCGGCTTTCTTACTACCCTTACTGGAAAAAGTATATAAAAACAGACAGGAGAGGGTACTGATTGTCGCTCCTACCCGGGAGTTGGCTACCCAAATTCAAAACGAGTTTTGGACATTTGGGCGTGATTTGGGAATCAGATCTGTGTTGTGCATCGGCGGAGTAAATATGGCCCCACAACGATTTAATTTGCGTAGGCCATACAATTTTATAATCGGCACCCCAGGACGAATAAAAGATTTGGTTCAGACTAGGGATTTAAACATGTCCGGGTTTAAATCAGTTGTCCTGGACGAAGCGGACCACATGGTGGATATTGGTTTCATCCAGGATATCAAATTTCTTATTTCCCAATTGGCACCAATGAGACAGTCGTTGTTTTTTTCTGCCACAATTAACGGAAAGGTAAGGGAAGTATTACAGGCGTTTGTTCGCGACGCCGTAACGGTGTCCGTAAAAACCCGCGAAAGCGCTGATAATGTGCACCAGGAAATTGTCAGAGTTCCTAATCCGGCCAGAAAAATTGAGCAACTGCACGAATTACTGATCAAATCCGAGTTTGAGAAAGTATTGATATTTGGCAGGACAAAACATGGCGTGCAAAAACTGTCAGACGAACTCGTGAAACGCGGATTTAAAGCTGATGCGATCCATGGAAACAAAAGCCAAAGTCAAAGACAAAGGGCATTGGATAGATTTAAGAGACAGGAGATCAAGATACTTTTGGCAACTGATGTGGCATCTAGGGGAATTGACGTTCCTAACGTAACGCATGTCATAAATTATGATATGCCCGAGTCTCAGGACGCATATGTTCATAGAATAGGCAGAACTGGCAGGGCTGACAAAAAAGGAGTAGCCTTAACGTTTGTGTAATGACATCACAGAACCATACACGAATAGCAGCGTTTGATATTTTGAGAGGATTCTTCCTGTGCGTGATCATTATTGATCACCTATATTTATTCCCTAATGCTTTTCAGATAATTACCGGGCTTGGACAACTATGGGTATCTGCAGCAGAAGGATTTTTTATTATTTCAGGAATTTTGGTCGGATATTTGTACTACACCCGCCCTCTGGTACGAGTATTGCAAAGGGCAATTAAATTAGGTGTATTGGCGGTATTAATTAGTCTGATTTTTCAAATCTGGAACGCTCATAGCCTAGCTGACTATTTATCTTATTACGCTATTTTTTTGGCTATTACTCCAGTAGTATTTTTTGTTTTGAAAAAATTTGGACCCTGGACAACAATAGCGTTAAGTCTGGCGGTGTGGTGCCTAAGGGGCAATAATGTTTACTTGGCCTGGCAAGCCCTATTTGTGAGCGGAACAGTAGCCGGAACTATGTGGGAAAAACTAATACCCAAAATAGAAAATTACAAAAGAGTTCTGGCTTGGATAACTCTAATTACTCTGACTATAAGCTCGGCAGTTTTATCTACAAACATCGAATTTGGGAAACAGGTGTTTGATAAACCAACACTTGGACTCGGCAGGATGGTTTTGGCGTGGATATGGTTTATAACTTTGTACATTTGGGTTAGAAAACACGAGGGCGGCATCAATAAACTAACCCGTGGAAGCTTGGAAAAATTGGGACGGAATTCCCTATTTGTATATATACTGCACGCATTTGTGGTTTTGACACTTAGCAGAACACTTCCGGGACATATGAATTTTTTAAACAATACCCTGGCAACAGCAGCGGCGTTGGGAGTTACATATTTCTTTGCTGAGATGGCTGGATTGCTTCGTCGCTTACGCTTCTCGCAATGACACAATGTTTCCATTCCTCGCAATGACACTATGAGATCGCCACGCTCAATAACCTCACCCTTATTCCCTCTCCTCATTTCAGGAGAGGGAGATGTAGATCGCCACATTCATGTTGTTCACTCGCGATGACATAATATTGGTCGTTAAAATAGGCTGACTTGTTTTTGAGAGGCGTAGTCTTTGGGATAAGAAAAATCTACCTGAACGGTGCGGGGAGTGTTCCAAC
>CAZWKN010000008.1:0-27766 GCA_964633995.1 uncultured Gammaproteobacteria bacterium | reverse complement strand
TGTCGGTGTGGGGGTGGGAATTACTGTCGGTGTGGGGGTGGGAATTACTGTCGGTGTGGGGGTGGGAATGGGAGTCGTCAAAGAGTAAGTTATGGCGAGTTGAATTGATTGAGTTGGAGTGGAATTATAACTTCGTACAAATTTACGACCATACGCACTACCCGTGCCTTTTAAGATTAATGACAAACTATTACCAGACTGCCACCCTGGTTGATCTATTATTTCTTGAATCACTGTTTTTATTTCATCTAACTGATACCAAGTATTTGCTGCCCATGATGTATTTGAGGAGTGGTTGACTACGGCCGTAGTTAAGGGCCGCTGTGATGGTTTGGTTGCTGTGGTAAAAGTTGCACTGTTTGGAGAGAGATGACCAGCGAGCTGATATCTTAAGTTTAACCATTGCTGTTGAGTGGAATAAACCTGAAGAGTCGCGGAAGTTATAACGGCTCCGGGAGGAACGTTAATAGCGTTAAAACGTAAGCCAGTATAGCTAGAAGCTGCAGAGCTGCCGTTACCAAGCCAAATAGTAGTGCTAGAGGTATTGAGAGTAGTGCCGTCTTGGTTTACGTCATCAGTCGAGGAGTTGATCTGATAATTTGACGTAAGGGCTGAGACTGAACCAGTAAGAAAAAGTGAGAGGCAAAGAAGCGGAATTAATACCAATAAAAAGCGATTAATAAAATTTTTCACTGAGTGTGACTTTGCCACGACCAACTTTATTCGTCAAGGCCCAACGCCAGTTGTCAAATTTAAGTAGGTGCGTGAAATTGACAACTAGAGACCGAGGCTTCGAAGAGTTGCGCTAACGCTCGCATTGCGGCTTCCACAGCCAGACAATGTCGGCGCAAGTTCTGATTTTGCATCTTTTCGGTTAATAATTTCCAGGCCTGGTCCCGCGAGATCATATTAGTATTCAATAACGCAGGACATGATGTTAAAAAAGTAAGTAAAAATTACCCAAACAACAAATGTAAGTGCAAGTAATATGGCCCAGGAATTGAAATATTTACCCCAATGTTTTTTGTTTAACAAACACAAAACTGACGCGACCAATGAAATGACAAATAACCAAAACAGCGATCTGGGGATAATCAATAGCGTCCAGGTATTGAGTGGCCCGATGCGGCAATAATCCGGCATAGTAGTTAGCGGTTGTCGTTTTCCGGCCTGAGAAGAGGAAATAAAACAGCCTCACGGACCGGAAGATCGGCTAAAAATGAAAACAGCCTTTCCGAAACGCCGAAACCGGTGACTGGGGGCATGCCATATTCTAGAGCTCTTATAAAATCTGAATCATACATCTGAGCTTCTGTGTCCCCCGCATCGCGCAATGCCTGCTGTTTTTCAAATCGCTCTTTTTGGTCTACCGGATCATTGAGCTCGGAATAACCATTACCCATCTCACTGCCTGCAATGATCACTTGATATCGTTCGACAAAGCCAGGTCTGTCTGAAATGCGTTTGGCAAGTGGGGAAACATCCACCGGATGACCGGTAAGGAAAACTGGACCGGAAACGGTTTTCCGAACAGATTTCCAAAGTTGGTCAAGTTCACGAGCGGGTAATGGATCTTTGAGGATATCGCGACCGGTCTTTTCTAAAATGATCTGCGAATAATCTATTCTTTCCCAGGGAGCTGATAAATCAACTACGTGGCCATCTATTTCGAACTTGAGTTTGCCGAAAGCTTTTTGGGCTACTTCTTTGTACAGTTCTTCGACCAGCTGCATTGATTCTTCATAAGAAGCATATGCCCAATAGAATTCCATTTGAGTGTAGTCCTGTAGATGTTCACGACTAATGCCTTCGTTTCTGAATTGCCTACCAATCTCAAAAGTTTTATCAAACCCGGCAACCATCAATCTTTTTTGCCAAAGCTCGCCCATAGAAATGCGCAAATAGAGATCAATGTCTAGCGCGTTGTGGTGAGTAACAAAAGGATCGGCATCTGCTCCTCCGGCAGTGTTTTCCAAAACTGGGGTTTCTACTTCCAGAAAACCTTTGGCGACCAAAAAGCTGCGCATGGATTGCCAAAATAAGGCTTTTTTTCTGAATAAGTCTTTGAGATTGTCGTTTAAAAGTAGATCTAAATAGCGCTGCCTATACCGGAATTCTTCATCTTTTATACCGGTCCAGTCGTCCGGAATTGGCCTTAGGGATTTTGAGAGTAATTCAAAATTGGCGACTGATACCGTAATTTCTCCTGCCTGGGTAGTAACAATAGGTCCAGTAACTTGTAAAAAATCACCAACATCGAATAAAGTTAGCAGTTGCCAGTTTTCAGTTAACAACTTTTTTTGAAACATAAGTTGGATCTGGGCGGAGGAGTCTTTGAGATCTGCAAAAATAAGATTGCCGTGCTCGCGCCAGGAATGAAGCCTACCAACCACACATACCGTCTGACCTTGGTTTGATCTGGCAACTGAGATGGAAATATAGGGTGAGGCGGGTTTGGAAGGATAAGGGTTGACACCCAAATCTAGTAATTTCTGAAGTTTTTCAAGCCTGACTTGGCGGATTTCTTCGAGACGGGAGGTGCTCATGGGGCCTATTTTATGCTATGCCCACTACCGTGTACAGGACCTTGCCGACTGGAGCCTCGACCTCTACCTTATCGCCGATTTTTTTACCCATCAGAGCTTGGCCCAAGGGGGAAGCGTGAGAAATCTTTTTTTGGGTCGGGTTGGCTTCCCACTCTCCAACGATAGTAAAGACCGCTTGAGACGAATTGACTTTAACAGTCACGGAATGACCAAAATCTACCACGTCTTTTGAGGCCGGAACGGAAACTTTGGCGTTTTGGACTAATTCCTCCAATTCGCTGATCTTACCATCGACAAACGCCAGCTCTTCTTTGGCTGAGATGTAATCGCTGTTTTCAGACAAGTCCCCCATAGATCTGGCCAGAGACAGCCTGTTTACTAGCTGTGGACGTTGAGTATCTGTCAAATTGGCCAACTCTGTTTTGAGCTGCTCCAAACCTGATTGAGTGATAAGAATTTGATGGTTCATGTGAAAAAAATAGACTCCGCGAGCTTCGGAGCCAAAATAATAATACTCGGGTATTTTACATACGCTCTTCCCCAATGTCAAACGAAGCTAGGTTTATATCTTTTGAGCGATATGAGGCTTTGATTTTTTATGAATTTTGGATTAGGATGCTGGCTGTGAAGGATAGAAGCGACGAAGGAAAAAATATGAAGAAAAATTTGCCGCTTTGGCTAGGAAAGCGGGCTTAGGCGTATCACCAGGCCCTACAATTCGAATTAATCAAGATGGTCGACTCAAAGTCACAAGACCTGATTTTTTGGTTACTAATCCAAAGACGAAACAAAGGGCAATCGTTGAAGTAGGTAGAAAAAATGGGACAGCCCACAAACGTCACCAGGCCAATATTGCCCGGAAAGCCGGAGTGGACAACTATAATCAAGTAGATGCGGAAGATCTTCGAGGTTTTAATATTTGCCTTGCTTGGATTATTAGGCTTTTGCGATGGAAATGATATAAATGATAAAATTGGGGTTAATTGGCTCCATCGTCTAGCCCGGTCTAGGACGTCAGGTTCTCATCCTGATAACTTGGGTTCGAATCCCAATGGAGTCACCAAAAAAGAAAATTGATTCACGTACAGAAGCTCGTGAAAATCGGATGTCATCATATTATGAGAACAACGCAGACAACAATTGATGGATACAACTTAGAGCAAGACGTAGTTAGTCGAAAGATTTGCTTATTTCTTAAATTAGAGATCGATAGACATCTCAAGCAATCCGAAAGTAAAATCTGGCACGGCTCTCCCGTGTGGTTTCTTGACGGTAATCCAGTCGTTGGCTATAGTAAGCAAAAAACTGGTGTCAAACTCATGTTTTGGAGTGGCGCAGATTTTGAAGAAGACAACTTACATATCCGAGGAGGAAAATTTAAAGATGCATCTATTGTATACAGAAGCATAGATGAAATAGAAATTTGGGAATTAAAGCGATGGATCAAGAAGGCTAAAGAAATACAGTGGAACTATAAAGATATTGTAAAGAACAGAGGTAAGCTAACAAAGCTTACTGTCAAAAGGACAATGCTAGAAAAAAAATGTGAAGTCAAGGACGGGATCAGTATTAAGTATCATGCCAATGGCAAGACAATCTGGTCAAGAGGCGCAATGAAGGATGGCAGTCCGGATGGATATTGGGAGTGGTATAGGCTAGACGGCTCCAAAAAACGTTCAGGGTTTTTCGAAAAAGGCGAACCTGTTGGTGAATGGATAACCTATGATAATAATGGTGAGGTTTATAAAAAAACAATATGTCAGAGTCCGAAAAAAAAGTAAATCGTAAAAAAGTATCCGAAAAAATGGGTATTAAACCAGAAATGAGAGCAATAATTTTAAACGCCCCAAAGGACACAATTAACAAAATGGAGCTACCGCCTTTAAGGTTGTCAAAAACCCTTACTGGCACATTTGATTATATTCATATCTTTGTGACACACCGTGAGGAGCTTGAGAAGGAGTTTCCAAAGTTAAAAGCTTTCCTTGCACCAAAAGGCAAATTGTGGGTTTCGTGGCCAAAAAATGGAAAGCTTGGCACCAAGCTTAAATTGCAAAAAGACATAATCCCGATCGGTTATTATAATGGATTTGTAGAAAGTGTCTGTCTCAGTATAGATGAAACCTGGTCAGGACTGCGCTTTACTCACCCAATCAAAGGAAAAGTATATAATAATAGTCATGCAAAATTGCGCTTGTCAGAGTAAATTGTGTTTCATCAAAGAATAGACGGTGTATGAATAAAAATACATTTATAAGTATCGGAGCAATCCTCATCGGATTTGTATTAAGTGCGGTTCTCTCTGTTGTTACGGACATTTTGTTAGAAAAGCTGGACTGGATGTCACAAGCCAACTTTGCGCAGACATCTCTGTCAGTTATTATTTTGATTGTATTATATCGATTCATCTACAATACGATTGGGTGTTTTTTAATTGCAAAATTAGCCCCTAATAATCCGATGAAACACGTAGTCATCATTGGTGTTATTGGAACAATATTGAGTGTTCTCGGTTCGATTGCAATGTGGGACAAGGCTATTCCATTTTATAATATAGCTATCATTCTCATCGCGTTTCCGAGCGCATGGGTTGGCGGAAAATTATTTTTGCTCACAAGAAAGTAAAAGCATGGAAACACATGAACAAATCAATGCGTACATCGCGTCTCAACCTGAACCAAAACGGACAGACCTTGAAACGCTGCACAAACTTATCCTTCAAATACTCCCAAAAGGTAAGCTTTGGTTTTTGAATGGAAAAGACGAGAAAGGCAAGGTGATAGCAAATCCGAACATCGGTTATGGAAGTCAAATTAAAACTTATGCGGACGGGAAAACGAAAGAATTTTATCAAATTGGGATCAGCGCTAATTCAACTGGTATTTCCATTTATATTATGGGTATTGAAGATAAAAAGTACTTAGCCAAAACGTATGGAAAAACAATTGGTAAAGCTAGCGTAACTAGTTATTGTCTAAAATTCAAGCGTCTAGAAGAGATTAACTTGGATATACTTGAAATGGCAATGCGAGATGGAATTACGACCGATCCGAAATGAATAAAAACTATATTAATAGATAAAAATTGGCTGTGTGGAATTGTGTCTTAAGACGAGTTACAAGCTTTGTTATGGCAGACTCATCGTGAAGTGCTGAAAGCTGAATTCGAAGCTCGTCTTGTCCTTTGGGCACAACCGGATAATTGATATTGGTAACTAGTATTTGGTTTTTAAACAAACTTTCTTTTAAGGACACAGTTTTTTGGGCATCTCCTATTAAAATTGGTTGAATTGGATGATCTGATTCTGCTGCCAATCGAATGCTTTCTTTGGCTACCAGATCTTTAAATAGTTGAATGTTTGCATTCAGCCTCTTTAGTGCTTGTGATCCCAAGGGGCCTGATACAATTTTTAAGGATTCTAAAGTGGCTGCTGCAGTTCCCGGTGAAACCGGGTTTGAGTATATGTAAGTTGACGACGCCTCTCTTAGGTAATCTATCAGCGTCTTGTCACCTACTACATATCCCCCATCCACTCCAAACGCCTTACCAAATGTCCCTACCAAGATATCTGCGTGGCATCCAAATTTCTCTTCTACGCCCCTGCCTGTTTTTCCATAAGCACCGACACCATGGCTATCGTCGACCAGCATCCACACCCCTTCGGGATAACTGCCGTCAAATTGATCAATCACGCCTCTTAGATCCAATAGGTTTTGGGCTTCGCCCAACATGCTAAAGATTCCGTCGGTTATCACCAAACACCTGTCAAAAAGGCCGATGTTTTCTTGTAATAACCTTGCCAAGTCTGCTAAATTTTTGTGTTTAAATATTTTTTTATTATCCGGGCTTAAACCTGTAAGCCTAATGCCATCGACGATACTTCTATGATTGAGTTCGTCGGAAATAATCAATACGTTGTCTGATATTAAACTGTCTTTACTTTGGCCTTTCGCCAAGCTAGAAAGTATTGCCAAATTGGCCGCAAAAGCACTTGAATAGACAAGTGCATCCTGCCGATTGTGAAATGCGGCAATCGCCTGTTCGAGTTCTTTGTGAATTTCGGTTGTCCCGCTAATAAATCTCACTCCCCCGGGCCCGCAACCAAACTTTATGCTAGCTTCGTGTTCTACTTCCGATAGACGAGGATTAAACCTCATCCCCAGGTAGTCATTGGAGTTAAAGACCAAAAAAGCCTTACCCCCAATGGTCACACTGCCATTTCTTTGCGGCTGTATTTGTTGAATTACTTGTTCGTGTCTTTTGGATCCACCGGAAGCGTCTAGTCTTTTAAGTTCCTGGTCGGCAATATTTAGAAAATCGACTCTGGCCATGTAAAAAGTATTCTATACCATAAAGGCTTTGATTTTTTCTATGTAGTCTAAAATGGTGGTGACGTATTCGGAATGCGACCAGGTGAGAGGGGCGGCGGATATTTGAGCACCAGTGTGAGGGTCTAGTTGCTCTGATAAAACACCTGAGGGCATGGCGTGTTTGACGACCCAGGTTAACAAACGCCTGACGCTGGCCAAGTCTTCCTTGCGCCTAACCTGGGCCAAATAATATTGCGCCAACCAAAGGGTGGTAATTATCCAAGGATTTCCGGGAACGTCCGTAGCTGATCTGTAGTACCAATCCCCCTCGAATCTTGCGATTCCACCAATTAACGTAGTAAGTCCCAAGTGATAAAGGGTGGTGGAAAACGAGCGGGCGAGGCGATCGTCAAACGGATCAAGAATGCCAAACTTGTAAACTGAATAACTACTGGAGGCGTCGATAGTACGATTTATTGACTGGTCTACGGTATTTAAATCAATTGATTTGTAGAAATAACCCTCTTTATCATCGTATAGATATTTTTGGATGCCGGACTTTATTTGGCCAGCAGCAATCCGGTATCGGGCTGCGTGATCCGATTTACCAAGCAACTGAGCAAATTTAGCTGCTGATTCTAAAGCGGCAAAAACCGTAGACGCCGTGTAGGTGTGAGTGGCGTAATCCTGTTCCCAAATGTCGTAACTGCCCAAGGGCAAGCCAGTTTGGGGATCACGGTACGAAACCATGAAGTCGCCACACTTTTTAATCAATGAATTATACAGACCTTCAATAAACTCCAAATCACGGGTAAGTTCATAGTGTTTCCAAAGAGCAAAAATTACCAGGGCTGTTTCGTCTTCTTGAATTGGAAGCTGAGGTTGGTCGTTTCTTACCCATGGGTGCCAAGAGCTACCAAGCGATAAATCCGGACGGTATTTGTGCATAAAATATCCTTCTGGACGAACCACGTCGGAACAAAACTGGAAAAATCGCCTGGCCACTTCATGATCCCCTGCCCGATCCAAAGCCATAACGCTAAAGGCTCCATCCCGAGGCCAAACATAGCTATAATTATCACGACCATATTGGAGCATGTCCGAATCACACGAAGCCAGGATACCACCCCTATTATCGACATGAGTCCGGGTGATTAGAAGAGATTTTTTGAATAAATCAATGTGGGTGGGGTCGAGATCGTAAAAGTTAAAATTTTGACGGTTGGTCCAGGCATGCCAGAAATCCGAGGTGGTTTTGAGAAGATACGGAGCGGTTTTGTCCAATACATATTGGTTTAACTCTAGGGCATCTGAAATGACCTTGGCACCACAAACCCAATAATGAAGAGTCTTTGATTGAGCAGGATCTAGATTTAGGGAAAAACCAATAACCGAATCGACTTGGCCGTGTTCGATAGGATTTTTGGCCAAAATACCGTCCTCGGCATCTTTGAAAGTGCCTTCTCGATTTTCTAAATTAAACAAACCAGTAGAATAGTCATCAAAACTGCGTCCCTCGCAAGAAGAGTTTATTAAAAATACTCTCCGCCCCTTATAATGGATTACTGCCTGGTGATTGGGATCGTAGTAAGCCGTATCTTTACGGTGAGATTCGTAGAGTTCAAATTGTTGATGGAAGAAAAACTTAATAAGCCTGGGGTGATCCCAGAGATTTGTAACCTTGACCTGACGAATAAAAATATCTTTTTCGTTGTAAACCGCGTCTTCGAAATCTATTTTGACACCTAGGGAATCGTTTTGGGCAGTGACCCGACTTACCAGAGTATCGACTTGATAGCCGAGAGAAATAGACCAATTCGGATCGTCGAACCAGCTAAAGTTATTGTCTACCCACACCCCAAGTCGATGAACCAGGTGGCCTCCGGTATGATTTTCCAAGCCCACATAAGGATAGTAAAAATCCCGCACCTGCGCCTTGGCGTCAAAGCCTATTAATAAATTGCCGTTTGAGAGAATTATGGGTTTGGGCATTGTGATAATTTCTAATTACTAATTTTTAAACGAATACGTAGGTCATGTAGGACGTTCATAAAAGAAATAAAGGCTTCATATGGTGATTCGTAGGGATTGAAATATTTGTGAACATCACCGTCTGCAAACCACTTGGTGCACATGTAATAAAAATGGTCTGATGTCTGAAGCCTACGCCAATCCGAAATTAAATTTGGGTCACGAGAAGCGAGGATGCTTTTTTCCAGGGCGTATAGTTGTGAGGCGGCGTCGTTTTGAATGGGATTACCTAACCAGGCAGAAAGATCCCGTTCGACATCTGCCCATGAAACAAAGTTTTGGACATCTAATGAACCACGAGCTGGGAAGTTTTTTATAGCTTCTGATGGAGTAACGAAAGAGTTGTCGGGGTGGGCCAATATTTTGGCCGGAAGATGATTTAAAAACTCAAATATACCCGTATCCTCCCATTGGTGTTCACCAAAAGTTTCGTAATCCATAAATAAGTTTACCAAATCCCCCGATCCGTTGATTTTCGAAATCCAGGATGCAAATTTAGTGGCAGTCAGTGGATATTCTACCCAGGATTTTTCCGAAAAACGGAAGGCAATATCATCAGAAAGACGATAGTTTTTTAAAAGTAATTTAAGAGACTTACAACCGCGTGGTGAATAGATAAAATTTGGACTTTGGCCATCTAGAATATGGTCCGCTCCTTCGGCCAGGATAGCTTTAAACTTTAAACCTTCTACAAACCCTGCTAAGGCGTTGTTGTAAATTAACTCGGTATTCCTAAAGACTTTGGGGGTGGTACCGAAAAGGGATTTGATTTTTTGGGAATGGAGATTGACTTGCTTTTTGAATTCTGCTGGCGAATAAATAAAGGCCAGGGAATGATAATAAGTCTCGCCCAATAACTCAACTTGTCCGGTTTTAATCAGCCGCTGAAAAGATTTCAAAGTCTCTGGTGAATACATTTCTAATTGTTCTAAAAAAATCCCAGAAAGTGAGTAGCTGACTTTGAATTTAGGATGTTTTTTCAGTAAACGATAAATGGTTTCATTGGCCGGAAGGTAACATTTGCGGGCGACTTTTTGAAGAATTGTTTGATTGTCTAGGTTGTCACCATTATTTCCTGAAAAATAATGATGATCGTGACCCACATCGAAAACTCGGTATTTTTTTATCCGAAGTGGCTGATGAACTTGGAAATAGAAGTTTACGGCGGGCATACCTAAAATTACTAATTACTAATTTCTAATTGCTAATATTTTTTTATATACATCAATAGTCTTGGCTGCTGCTTTTTGCCAGGAAACTTCCCGAATTTCTTTTAACCCATTTTGATTGAGAGTTTTTTGAAGTGAAGGATTGGAGATAAGCGATAGAATCTTGTTGGCCATTTCGTCCGTATCCCAAAAATCAACCTTTAATGCATGGGCAACTGTTTCGGAAACCCCGGCTTGTTTGGACATGATGACGGGCGTGCCGCTAGCGATTGCTTCTAAAGCGACTAGACCAAAGGGCTCGGATACAGATGGCATAATAAAGACATCTGCTGATTTGTACATGTCTTTCCAAAGCTTACCCCGCAAAAATCCGGTAAACAGGACGTTTTTTGAGATGCCTAGCTCTGCCGTCTGAGTAATAAGTTGATTTTCCATGTCACCGGATCCCGTCACGAGAAAGATGGCACGGGGATTATAATGCAATACTTTTTGAGCAGCTTTAAGTAGGTAATCAACCCCTTTTTGTAGTGACAGCCTACCAACATACAGTACAATTTTATAGCCTGCCATTTTTAGGGCCCGAAGTGGATCCTCGTCTAACATATCTGAAAATTCATTGGCGTCGACTCCGTTGTGTACAACAGTAATTTTTGAGACATCGAATAGGTAACGAGCCGCTAGTAAATTTTTGGTAAACTGGCTGATAGCAATTATTGCTGCAGATTTTTCTAAACCAGTTTTTTCCATGGCGTAGACATAAGGATTTGGAACTCCCCCACCAGAACGGTCAAACTCAGTGGCATGAACATGGGTTACCAAAGGTTTTTCAGAAACGCTGCTGGCTGCAATACCGGCCGGATAACACAACCAGTCGTGGGCGTGGATTAAGTCACAATCATATCTTTTGGCAATCTCCCTAGCTCTTTTTGCATACTCCAAGACATTGCGTAATAGGTCTGAGTAACCAGGGGAGGAAAAGGCAGAAGCATAACTCGAAACTGGCGGCCAAGAGATATCGTGCATGTCCGCAAA
This sequence comes from uncultured Gammaproteobacteria bacterium, assembly GCA_964633995.1. Lineage (GTDB taxonomy): Bacteria > Patescibacteriota > Microgenomatia > CAZETR01 > Amesbacteraceae > CAZWKN01. The sequence continues at coordinate 16,678 of CAZWKN010000008.1, read as the reverse complement.
AACCAACCGTAAAAAATCGGCTTTGACATCAACCTGGGCAGGAAGAACAAAAGTGATATCAATACCTTGCTCAACTAGGGCTTTGCTTAAACCGTAGCACGCAACCCCTAACCCGCCGCTGTTGAATGGTGGCAATTCCCAGCCAAACATCAGCACCTTGGTGGGCATAAATATACTATACTAGTGTTAGTAACTAAATGCTTGAGTATGAAAGTGCTTTTTGACATAGGTGGGACTTATACCAGGATAGGGATTAGTGATGATGGTATTAAGATCATTGATGTTAAAAAACTTGATACTAAGCCGAATTTTGAAGAAATGTTGCATGACATTAGTAATGAATTACAGGATATAATTTTTGGAAATGAAATAAGCGCCGGCGGAATTGGAGTCACCGGCGTTTTGGACAAAAAACAGGGATTTTTGATCAAATCCCCCCACTTGCCCGAATGGAACGGAATAAACATTAGGAAAAAAATGACTGAACGGCTAGGGTGTGAATTTGTATTGGAAAACGACGCGGCTTCGGAAGCATTGGGAGAAGCATGTTTTGGAGCCGGACGGGAAAACAAAATTGTTGCCTATATGTGTGTGGGGACCGGGATTGGTGGAGCCAGAATTGTGGAACAAAAAATGGATGAATCCAGAATGGGGTTTGAACCCGGACACATGATACTGGACTACGATGGCCAGATGAGCAGACTGGAAGAATTTGGATCCGGTACGGCTATGGAAAAAATTTATGGAGTCTGTCCTGAAAATTTGGAAGACCCTAAGGCGTGGGAATCGGAAACTAGAATCTTAGCCATAGGCGTTCACAACATGATTACCATGTGGTCACCTGATGTTGTAGTTTTGGGTGGTTCGGTAGCTAAAAAAATTGATTTTGAACTACTTAACACCATGGTTTCTGAGATGGTGGAGATTTTCCCCGAGGCCCCAAGAGTTGTGCCCGCGGAGCTGGGAGACCAGGCCGGACTTTTGGGCCTGCTTATGCTCGTGCGGTGAGTTTGTGTTTGAGCTGAAGCGAAGGACGAAGAGCAATTTTTAGAACATCGTCCAGATTTTCGACAAAGTTGAAGCTGAGATCTTTTTTGACACTGGCGGGAATCTCTTCGAGATCTTTTTTGTTGTCTTTTGGAAGAATAACGTTGGTAATACCCGCCCTGTGGGCTGCGATAACTTTTTCTTTGACTCCCCCGATTTCCAAAGCTCTGCCTCGTAACGTAATTTCTCCAGTCATGGCCAGATCTCTTCTCGTCGGAGTTTTTGTTAATGCAGAGACAATGGCGGTGGCAATAGCAAGGCCAGCTGAGGGACCATCTTTGGGAACCGCCCCCTCTGGTACGTGAACATGTATATCAATTTTTTTGTAGAAGTCTTCCCGTAATCCAAGGCTACTCCAACGACTCCTAATAAATGAATAGGCCGCCTTGGCAGACTCCTTCATGACATCACCTAATTGGCCGGTGAGCTGAAGATCACCCTTGCCTGGCATGACGGCTACTTCAATAAAAAGAATGTCTCCTCCGGCTTCCGTCCAGGCAAGACCCGTACTCATACCAATCTCATCCTGTTTTTCAGCCATGGTTTCAGGGAAACGGTGTGGGCCTAACAATTTGCGAACGTCTAATATTCCCACCTCTGAGACAATCGTTTTTTTCTCTGCCAGACTTCGAGCTAACTTTCGGCAGATTTTGGAGAGTTGCCGTTCCAGATCACGAACTCCGGCTTCACGAGTATACCTTTGGGCAACTTCTTTTAAAGCCGCATCGGAAATTTTTACCTTTGACGACTTGATTCCGGTGGCTTCCATTTGTTTTGGCCAAAGATAGTTTTTGGCGATGTTTAGTTTTTCTTCTAGGGTGTAGCCCGGGAAAGTAATGACCTCTAAGCGATCACGTAAAGCAGCCGGAATCGTGTCTAGGAGATTGGCCGTCGTAATAAACATAACCTGGGAAAGGTCGAAGGGCACTTCAAGGTAGTGGTCTGAAAATTCTTTATTTTGCTCCGGATCAAGAGCTTCCAAAAGAGCCGATGAGGGATCGCCACGATAATCTGAAGCCAATTTATCTATTTCGTCCAACATAAAGACTGGATTTCGGGTGCCAGAATTTTTGATACCCTGAATTATTCGACCCGGCATACTACCTACATATGTTCGCCGGTGACCCCTAATTTCGGCTTCGTCGCGAATGCCGCCCAGAGAAACCCTAACAAATTTCCTGCCTAATGCTTTGGCAATTGATTTACCTATAGAAGTCTTACCAACTCCCGGGGGACCTGAGAAACACAAAATGGTGATAGGGCTTCTGCCTTCTTCTTTGTTTTTGTTTTTGAGCTTCATAACTGCCAAATATTCCAAAATGCGCTCTTTGACTTTTTTGAGCCCATAATGATCTTCATCTAAAACTTTGGCGGCTTTGTCCAAGGAAACGTTGTTAGGAGAAAGGCGATCCCAGGGCATATCTACCAACCAGTCCAGATAACTCCTAATGTAGTTTGACTCGGGGTTGTGAGGACTCATCTGGCCATAACGACCAAGCTCTTTGACTGCTTTCTGATGGACAACGGTCGGCATGTGGGCGGCTTTAATTTGTTTCTTTAAAGTCGAGATATCATCATCATCTTCTGCATCCTCGGCACCCATTTTTTCCAGTTCCTCCTGAATAGTTCGCTTGCGTTCACGTAATACTTGTTCCCTCATGCTTTTTTCAAACTTAGCATGGGTTTTGGATGAAATGGATTTTTCCAATTCCAAAACCTTAACCTCGTGGACCAAGAGTTGCAAGACTTTTTCCAAGCGGTCTGAAACTGAAACTGTTTCCAATAGTTCCTGTTTGTCCTGAGTTGATATTTCCAACGAGTTGGCAATCTGGTCGGATAGCTCCGGGGCCTGAACTCCTGACATGAGCCGCATAAAGACCGGGAACTCGACTGATTTGCCAAGATTGAAGGCGTTTTTAAATTCGGCGACTATTTGGCGAGAAGTGGCGGTTAGCTTATCATTTTCGACATATTCTTCTGCAACTTGTTCGACAGACGCTAATAAATACGGTTCGGTTGCTGAATATGCTGTAATGCGGACCCTACTAACACCACGAACCAGTGCTAATAGTTCTGATCCATAGGGAGCCACTTGCTCGACGACACATAGCGTCCCGATGTCATACATATCTTCCGGTTGAGCGGATGCGGTGGGCTGTTTTTGAGCAACGAATACAACTTGCTTGTCCGATGCCAGGGCTGCTTCGATAGCGGAATTACTTTTGGGTCTACCGAAAGTTAGATGAGCTTCAGTGTGGGGAAAAACTACACCTTCACGAAGAGCTACGACGGGATAGTTTCTGGACGCATTTATTGAAGTTGAATCGGAAGTTTTGGTAAGAGAAAAGGCCATAATTTTGTATTAGCAGTCTAACATCGCGAGTGACAAAGTGTCAATAGTGAACAATCACTCTGGTACCGGGGTTTGCGGCGGTTGAGCGGAGAGCTTTGGTTCCTTCGGGGAGTGTGGGTTCTGACCAATAAAAAAGCTTTTCGGCCACTGGTGTTGGCGAATTGACACACCCGTGGCTCATCGGGTGGCCAAAGTTGCTATGCCAATATGTGCCATGAATACCATAGTCACCATAGAAGAACATACTGTAAGGGACATTGGGTAGATAATAATAGGTATTGTTTAAACGGCTTCCACCCTGCATCAAGGTAGATTTAATCTTGTACCAAATGCGATATTCTCCGGCAGGTGTTTTGTTTGTAAGACCACTAGAAATAGGACTTTCTAGAAACACTTGATTACCTTGATGGGCAACAAGCAGCTGACGAGTAAGGTCAATCTCTATCCATTTTTCGTCCGTTGAATCACCCAAAACTGTCTTTTCCTTGTCTGATAAAGTATCTGCAAAGGATAATTGGCCGGTGACTGGTAAATTGTTCCAGATGGCAACCGTTTGAGTGGGATCGGCTTCAGATGTAACTCCTGAAACAGCGCAACCGAAAACCATGGAAGATTGAGAGACTTTTAAAAGAGTAAGATGTAATACACCAAGACCGAAGGCTCCGCCAACGATTAAGAGAAGGAGAGGTTTTGATAAACGCATTTGTAAAGGATTATTTTTTTACTAGTTTGGCAGTGTAAACGATATCCCTGACAACACCATCTGCAGTTTCTACTTGGAATGAGCCGGTGGTTTTTTGATAATCGTTGAGGTACTCAGACAAAGCTTTGTTTAGCTCGGTTATTTGAGATTTGAGATCCTGAACTCTGGCTACTAAATCAGCCGCTTGGGGTAATTTTTGAATTTGTTTTTTGGTGCCGTTTCTAACTTTAGAAGCTTCTTTGACCGCTAGGTCGTGAGCTTGATATGTAGAATCATTTTCATAAATAGCATTTAACATGTCCTTTAATTCCCAAGCTTGTTTTTTGAGAGTTTCTATTTGTGAAACCTGTTGACTAATTAAGCTTGCTAAATCAATAAAATCTGACATACCTAACAAATCTACATTAAAATAAGGATAACATGCAAGAGGAAAAAAGACTGGGGGTTATTTGGTGACCGAGATGACTTCAAGAAGTTCGGCAGCTGGAGCAGCTACTGTTACACGATTGTTGGTAGCACTGGTAACAATAGTGTAGTTAGTGTTAGAAGTGGTGCAGTCGGTGATAGATGCTCCATTGTTGGTTAAGGGGTCAACCGGAAGAGCAGCCATATATTCAGGAACGAGCAGGGCGCACAAATTTACTTGTCCAACACCGCTTCCTATGACGGCGGCACCTGCGGCAGTAGTGGGAATACCTAAAGGAGCAAGATTGCCTTTGTGGTCTGATCCATACTGATGGACTGCGTTTAGAATAGCGTTGACGTCGCTACTGCGTTTGGTATTGTTGGCCTGAGAAAACTGCTTGGCGGGATTAATAGCAATTAAGGTGATGGTAAGAAGGATTGCTAATATACCAATGACAACGAGGAGTTCGATGAGTGTAAACGCTTTATGAATTCGGGCAGATTTCATAGACTAATTTAATTAAAGGACTTTATAAAAATATTGTCAAGGGGTAGTTTGGACCGGTATTGATTTGTAAAGAATGATGGTAATAGCGAAGCCGTTTGGAGTGGACGATTCTTGAGTTGTAACATCAGGAAAGGCGACTTTGACTGTTTGCAAAACTAATTCACGAGCGGGCGATGAAACGATTGGAGAGAAGACAATAAGAGTCTTTCCACTGGCTACTGAAGAATTGCCGGTTTTTATAAGCGCAGGGTTAAGGGTCTTGAGGTTTTTTTCCAAAAGAGAAGCCGCTCCGGAAACACCGGAGGCGTTACGAATTTCAATTGACAGCCCTGCTAGGTCGGCCGTCTGAGTAGGGCTTGGGGTAAGAGTCGGGGTAATTGTCATGACCGGAACCGTAGGTTGAGTGGTTATGTTTTGAGCAGGTCTTTTGGTAATAAAATAGATAATCACTCCACAGGCGAGCATGGTGATGAAAAAGAGTATTACAAACATAGTTTGATGTTTTTTGAGGAACCTCTGCTCTTTCTGCTGAAGACCGGTTGAATCCGAATCGGCTAAAAAGCTATTTTCTAGTAAGAAATCAATTTTTTTGAGTATCAGACGGCAGGATTCGGAGGTAATATTCTGGACTGGGCCGATTTTACCTAAGGCCAATTCCGGAACCGCAGCGATGACCGAAAAACCGGCTAATTCTAGAGCCTCGCGGAGGGAGTCAAACAAATCCCTATTAATTACCACCAAAAGCTCCTGAGTACCGGATTTGAAGACTTTGGAACTGACACTAGCCAAAGGAACTGTGTCAATGAAGTTTTGAATTTCAGTTGACCGGTCTGTAGGGGGAACTTCGGTTAGGTTTTTTTCGAAATAAACATCTCCTGCTAAAACAATAACCGCCGGACCAGGCTTGATTTGATGATTGGATATAAAGGCCTTGATCTGGGCATTTAATTCGGCCTGGTTAACAACCTCTAAATCCCTTACTGTGGTTGCCAAAAAATCCAAGCTGACCGGCGAGGGTGACGATGAACTACAAAACACCAGCTTGTTGCGAAGCAGGCTGATAGCCAGAGGAATTGAGTGTTTATTGGCAGACATAATTGATTAAAATATCTCCTGCCAGGAGCTAGCTGTTAGAATTCCGCTAACGTAATTTACGGTGACCTGGACCTGGCGTAAGAAATTTCCGGACACTCCCTTGGATACAATAGTATATGGGCCTGTCCCAGTAACTGTAATTGTGGCTTGACCGGTACCGATTGTCAACGTTTCGCCAGTATAAGTCGGGTCTCGAAGAAGTCTTAGAACAGCATTTTCGGCGCCGCCTTCGGCAATATCATAGGCCACCAATCCTTGTTCAAACGTGGCCGACGACTGGGAATTGTTAATCATCAAAACCACCGCGGCACTGGTAACAGTCACCGCCATGGCTACAAAGACCAGTAAAAATACCAATGTCTGACCTGATTTCATCGGAGTCCTACTGTAATCTGATAACTTTTTGATTCTGTTTGATCTGTGACTGTCATGTTTAGGGAAAGCGTATGTTTGCCGGTGGGATTACCAATCCGGGTGACAGAAAAGCCGGATACCTGTGTAGCATATCCACTAAGACTTTCGGTGACACCATCAACAGTAAGAGTGAGCGCTTCCCCAGTAAGGGCATAAGTGTACGTTGATCCACCAATAACTAAAGTTAGCGACTGACTGGTCTGACCGGCAGAGGCTGGAGTATTAATAGTAGAAGCCCTATGGATGTCGTAAATCATCCGAGAAAACAGGAAGCGACTATCTTGCTGAACGCTGGAAGTGGATTCGGATTTGGTTTGGACATCGAGGATTGAGATAAAAATGGAGGTGAGAACGGTGATAAAGATGGAGAATAACCCCATATATAATATTAGCTCGACGATGGTAAATCCGGATTTTTTCATGGTGAGTAATTTACCGTAACATCATTAACAGTGGGGGTGGAATTGTAATCCGTACTTGAAAGGTAGGCTTTGTAGCGAAGGCAACGGCCGGGATTTTCAAAACCGGAGCCGTCGTTATCTAAGGGAATGGCTCCGCCAGTGGCGGGGAAGAATGATCCAGAAGTTCCGTCTGGCCCTACGTAAACATACGCAGCTGAAGCACACGAGCCGCCGCCCGGATCGGCTGCAGCAACCTGAAATTGAACCGTGGTATTGGCTGGAGTGGAAACAGTGGCAAAAATACGATTGAAAGCAGTGGAATAGCCGGCATCGAATATTTGTGATTCGTACGTACCACTGGCGTTATACATACCATCCGGTCCACCCTGGACAATTTTTAGCTCGTTGGCAGTAGTGTTGGCCACCATGTAAACAAAATTGTCTCCATCGGCTTCGGAGACTGAAGTCAGATCATTAAATCCCTGATCAAAATTAATGCTGCCACAAAATGCGGGTGAGGCTTCTGTACCCAGATTTAAAACCTGGTATTCTGAAGCGTCATTGGCATTTACCGTACCGTCTTTACCAACCAATACGGCCCGGTCACCATTTAGAACTGTGAGCGATCTTCTTGGATACAATTCGGCATTGGCCCCTGAGCCATAATAAAATCCACTAGTAGCACCAGAACTAGGGGTACCTGATAAAAAGGCCGGAGCGGTTTTGGACGTAGTATCTATAATGTAAAACTGCTTACTATCTGGCTGACCATCGCCGTTGGCATCAATACCACCATTGCTGGATATATAGGCTCTGGTCCCGTCTGATTTGGCATAAACTGAATTGGCGGCCTCTTCTGTCCCCGCTTGCGAGTTGAAATCAAGTGACCCCGTTACTTTCCAACCAGAATTACCGCCTGAAATCCGCCCACAACTAGCACTGCTAATAGACGGGGAACTGCCAGCGTCGGGAACATTTGTCGCATTAACGACCTCAAATTCCGGATTTGTGCCTGCACCAATGGCTACATATATATAATTGCTTCCTCCTACTGAGACAGCAGAAAGATGATTGTCTGCGTACAACTCTATATTTCCTCCGTCTGAACAGTCGGCATGGGCGGGCCCGGTAGTATCGCTCCACGAACTCCCCGTCTCCCCTGCTCCGTACTTTCGATCTATACCTGAACCCGGATTACAATCAAAACCGTCTAGTTGAATGCGACAGCCTATCTGGTCTAGGCCATCTGAGGGGGATTTGCTATCTATATTGGTTAAGTCGAAAGCGTATAGATATCCGCCTGAGGCTACGTAGCCAGTGTTGCCTAAAACCGACATAGTTTTTGCGCCGTAACCAAATGGCGCCTGATCGTTTGGGGTAGACGAGATACCGTTGTAGTAAACTTTGACTCCTGCCCAATCAAGTGAAAAATCACGTGAAATATTACTGGCTACATTGGTGATTCGGACACGAAAATTGGCGTTGGAAAAATTTGGATCTGACCAGGCACGGCCCCAAGTGTCTGAGGCTCCACCTAAAGTATAAGTAGCAACCGTGGTCGCCAATGTAGAAGTGGATTTGGCGGTTGTCCAAGTAGTACCGCCATCCCACGACAAATCTACACACATTTTTGGGGCTCCGGTCGTACTGTCTACCCGGGCTGCTAAGTTGAGTTCAATCCCGTTTATAGTCGCCCCGGTTGGAATCGAGAAATCGTAGTTGTAGAACCGATGCCGATCCTTATCCGCACCTGCACAGTTGGTGCCGGTATTACTACCGCTATTTGTGTCTACCGCATAGGCTCCGTTGTTGGAATATGCGTTTATGGCATTTGTTTGAAACCCATTATTGTCCCCGCCCGTGTCGGCGGAATTGGCTGAGGGATTATTGAAGGCGGTTCCGTATATTTTGGTATTGAAATATGTCCAGTATTTATAAATTTTATTGGTGGGGTCCTGCATGTTGGCATCGTCAATTAGAACAGCCACTACCTCACGATCGGGTTTATCTGTCGCAAGCAAAGCATACAATTTACCCGAGGGAGATGTGTAGGTTTTGATGTCGTTGGTTTTAAAACTATTGTCGAGTCCGACGCCCGATGGTACCAACCCAGCTGAACTATATTGGGCGGGGTCTAAAGTAAATATTCCGTGCTGAGTTGAAACGGGAGGATCTGAATTGGCGGTGACATTTACATAGGCCATTTTGATTGAACTGGAAGTATTGGGAGCCGTGGCTACTAAAACATCATTTGGAATAGCGTTTGAAGCAGCACTGGACCTGGCCGAAACTGCAACTGGCGGGCCATCCGGCAAATCAATGGTTGAACTTGAAAAAGCAGGTGAACACCATTTGGCTTTGGTATTTTGAGATAGTGAAATTTCACCTCCAGAATTATTGGTAGCCTCGACATTAAACAGCGTGCCTGAATTGAAGTCGGCTTGCAGCGACTGGATATAGGCCAAATTATCTTTATAACGGGTCAAATATGAGGTCGAGGTTACAGAATAAGGAATTGGGGTCGTCCAAGAAACAGAGAAGTCAACTTTTTTTGAGGAATAATCGAGCAACCCCCCAGTGGAAACAATCGCTCCGGAACTGTCTCTATTTACATCACTAATGGTTATTGACCGGGTATAACCATCGATAGATTCACTACCGGAAACCAGTGACCAAGTAGAACCTGAAATAACCGGATGATAAGTGCCGTTGACCGCGAAAGTAGCCCAACCTTTTTCGCGAACACTTCTGACTGCTTCTTCGGCTTGTTTTAATAAACTTGAGGCTTCGACACGCTGGGTTTGTTGGGCTTGACCTTCCCGTGATGATACCAAACCTGTAAGTATTGCGGGCAATAAAATTGCAGACAAGCCAATGGCAAGCATCAGCTCGACAAGCGATTGGCCTTTAGTCAACCTGTGAAACCACTCCATAAGTATTGAAATGCAGGGTTTTGGTACCTGCGGGTGTAGTAAGGCTGATGGTATTTGCTCCAGGCACAAAACCTGTTATCTGACCACTGCCTTTGGTGAAAATAATAGTTGAACCCGTGAAGGTTGTAGTCAAAGTCAAATCTGGATTTAGGGAGACAGTGAAATTAGCTGGATCTGAAGCTGAATATGTGGTCCCGTGAAACAGAGTGTAACTGCCCGATTGAAAGTAAATCCCATAACTATCTGCCACACCCCTGCCCTCTGTATCTCCGGACATGGCTTTTAACTGCTGACTTTTGAGATCACTGATTAAAGTATTGACACTGGTGGCCAGTGAAGATTTGTTTTGGGATGATAGGAGATTGACGCTCCCTAGCCCCAACAAGGTGGCGATTATGGCCATGACTAAAATAATTTCAATTAGCGTAAAGCCTAGTCTCATCGGATGTTTACCTGACCGATTAGGCCGTAAATAGGAGTAATGATGGCCATCATCATGGCCCCGACGGAAATGCCGACTACCACCAACATAATAGGCTCCATAAGAGCGGTGGCGGTTTTTAGGGTATTTGAAACCTGATAATCCAAGTAGGTCGAGATATTTCCCATTGATTTGTCCAAACTGCCGCTTTTTTCGCCTGATTCCGTAAGTTTGATCATAAGGGTGGGAATATAACCTTTAACCTGCCGGAGGCCGTCGGTCAAGCGCTTGCCAGACGAAACCATGTCGCGGGATTTGGAAATAATCTTTGCCGTGGTACGTTGGATAACAACCGCCTGAGAAAGCTCCAAAGCAGTCGTAAGCGGAATACCTGACGATAACAGTAGATACATACTTCTAGTAAACCGGGTGAGATCGACTTGTTTAACTAGCTGAGAAATGACCGGGAGCCGAAAGAGAAGATCTGTTAACAGGCTTTTTTTAGTGCGATAGAGGATAAACAGGGCAGCAAAAAAAACTAGCAAGCCGGCAAGTAGGCCGAAAGTGTGTTTGAGAATTAAATCCGAAAAAAAGATAAGAATCCTGGTAGGCAGAGGTAAGGTCACTTTCAGGCGCAAGAAAACGCCGGAAATTTTGGGTACGACCACGGTAAGGATCATGAGTAAAACCCCTGCGAATACCACCATGATGACAAGCGGATAAATCATGGCAAATTTTATTTTGTCCATGAATTCCATTTCTTTTTGGATGTGGTCACGGAGGTCCTGGAGGGTGGCCTCTAAAGTTCCTGCTTCTTCGGCCGCGCGAAGTAAGTTAATAGTAACGGTATCAAATATCCGGGGATAATAGGCAAAAGAAGCATAGAGATGTTTGCCTTGCATAAGATCGGCTTTGAGGGTTTCCAGAACTTTTCGTTGTGAACCCTTGGTGTCCTCCAAAACAGAATTGACTGTCTCCAAGATGGGAATACCAGCCCCCAACATAGTGGCCAGATTGCTGACTAAACTAATTTTGTCAGCATTTGATAAGGAGAGATTAGACGAATTCGGCTTTGGTGACACGTAAAACCTCCTCGATTGTCGTCATGCCTTGGATAATTTTGGCGATGCCATCATCCTGCATGGTTTTCATACCTTCAGCGATTGCGGCATCTGCTATAACATCTGCATCTTTTCTCTGAGTAATTAGGCTTCTGATAGTTTTACTAACCTCCAGGACTTCAAACAGCCCAAGCCGGCCGGTATAACCTGTGTTTCTGCAAATTTTGCACCCCTGGCCTTTGTAAACTGTAATGGTTTTTTTGGAACCGATATTGCGTTTGATAACATCAGGTGGGAAATTTTTTATCAACTCATCGTATTCCACCGTATAACTTGTCTTACAGGCGTCGCAGATATGACGGACCAAACGCTGGGCAACGATGACCGTCAGGGTGGAAGCTACCAGAAATGGTTCTACCTTCATATCCGTTAGCCTGGGTATGGCGGTTGCGGCATCGTTTGTGTGAAGAGTCGAAACCACCAAATGACCGGTAAGGGCCGCATTGACCGCGATACCTGCGGTCTCGGCGTCACGGATCTCCCCTACAAAGACAATGTTTGGATCCTGGCGAAGAATGCTTCTTAAGCCATTGGCAAAAGTGAGATTAGTTTTGACATTGACCTGAACCTGATTGGCTCCTTTGATACGGTACTCAACAGGATCTTCGACGGTAGTAATATTTTTTTCGCGGGTGTTTAGAACCTTTAGAATTGAATAAATGGAAGTGGTTTTGCCTGAACCAGTCGGGCCTGTTGATAAAATCATGCCGTATGACTTGCTATAGGCGTTGTAAACTTTTTTTAAGTCCACTTCGTTCATACCCAGACTCTGAAGAGAATATTGGCGGGAGCGCGACGACAGAAGTCGCAACACAGACTTTTCGCCTTCGACTATAGGAAGAATTGAAACCCGGATGTCTAAATTTTCTTCCTCCAAAGGAATACGCATTTTGCCGTCTTGAGCTGATAAGTGTTCATCGGTCCGAAGATTTGATAGCACTTTGATCCTAGTTATCATGCGGTCATGAAGATATTTGGAAACGGTCAAAACATCCTGTAGCATACCGTCGATGCGAAAACGAATTAAGGAGCCGTGCTCTTCGGGTTCGATGTGGATATCCGAGGCTTTTTCTTCGTAGGCCGAATAGATAAGTAGATCCACAATTTTGGCAACAGGCGGGTCATCCAGATCCCCGGGTTTGTGGCCAATATCTTCTTTGAGAAGATTGTCGACTTCGACCTGAAGATCTTTTTTGAAAATATGGAGAGTGTTTTGAATATCACGGAAAGTGGCGTAGTAGCCAATAACCTTGGAGCCGGTTTTTTTGGCCAGCTGTTGCAAGACTTCGGTCCGTTTGGGGTTGGCTAAGGCTACTTTTATGCCATCCGGTCCACGGTAAAAAGCGATGGCTTTTTGTTTTCTGGCAATTGTGGAAGGAATAAGCGAGAAAACTTCTTCGGAAATCGAGGTCTTTGACAGATCGACAAACGGAACTTTGAATTCGGCAGCTACAACTTGGCCCAACTGTTCATCTTTGACAAAACCTTTTTCGACTAACGCTTCTTCCAGAGTCGAGTTGTTGCGCTTGACGTATTCCAAAGCTTCGGTTAGTTGTTGGGGGGTGACGAGTTTGGACTTGACCACCAAATCTCCAAGCTGATTATCGGGCAGGATCATGAGTTTAATAATACAAGTATTTAATATGGTAGTCCAGGTGATATTGACACGCGCAACCGAGTTGCGTATAGTGTGGGGATGGCTATGATTTCTCGGGTAAGGGAATCTATTTTTCAGACATTACATGCTTCGGGTAGACCAATGTCCGTCCCGGATCTAGTGGGAAAAATAAAGGTCAACAAGACTTCAATTTATAGACAACTAGAGAACATGTTAAAAAACCACGAGGTGGCTGAATTGGAATTTGGCGAAGGAAAAAAAAGATATGAATTGACCGACAAAAAACACCATCACCATGTAATGTGCACCCTATGTCACGATACAAAATGTATTGCATTGGGATCGGACTTAAATAGCCAAGAGGAAGAAGTATCATTAAAAAGCAATTTTGTAGTTACCGGCCATGCTTTGGAATTTTTTGGAGTGTGCAAAAAATGCGCAAGTTCTTCGTAGGACTAGTCGTGATATTAATATTGGCGGGGTTAGTAGTTTCTGCCCGGACCCCAAACACACAACCTAAATTTATGGTCAGTGCGTCGTTTTATCCTGTTTACTATTTTGTCCAAAGAATCGCCGGAGGGAATATCAAAGTTATAAACATTACCCCACCGGGAGCGGAGCCTCACGATTACAACCTAACTGCCACCGACAGAATAAATTTACAAAAAAGCCAACTGGTATTTGTAAACGGAATGGTTGAGCCGTGGGCTGATAAACTACAAAGGAAAGTGGTCGTTTTAAAGGATGACAACAGTAACCCCGACCCACATATTTGGCTGGACCCCGTATTGGCAAAGACTATGGTGGAAAAAATATCGGTGAACTTGCGGGCTAGTTTTCCTCAATATGCTAGTTCATTTAATCAAAGCGAGGCCCTAGTGCTGAAAGAATTGGACGAATTGGATGCGGAATATAAAAGTGGGCTTTTTGATTGTTTTAACAGGAATGTGATTACCGCGCATAAAGCTTTTGGGTATCTGACCCATAGGTACAACCTGAACCAGATCGCCATTGCTGGCTTATCTCCCGATGCCGAGCCATCACTTCAAAAAATGGCCGAACTGGTCAAATATGCCAAGAATAACCATGTTGAATATATATTTTTTGAAACCTTGGTGAGTCCAAAACTGGCCAATACACTAGCACGTGAAGTAGGAGCTAAAACATTAGTTTTGGATCCAATTGAGGGACTGACTGGAGATGATTATTTTATTATAATGAGACGAAACCTAGATAATTTAAGAAAGGCGGGCATGTGCCGGTAGATCACAACAAAAACATCATAGAGGTCGAAAACGTTTCGTTTGCATATGGGGACAACAAAGTCGTGTCTGATGTTACACTGGCTGTTCACCAGGGTGATTACCTGGGAGTAATTGGACCCAACGGAGGAGGAAAAACGACGCTTATTAAATTGATGTTGGGTTTGCTGAAGCCAGATAAAGGACAAATTAAAATATTTGGACAAGAGATAGAGAAGTTTAAAAACTGGGACAAAGTTGGATATGTGGCTCAAAAATCAATTAATTTTGACCCAAATTTCCCTATTTCCGTGCGATCACTAGTAGAGATGGGCAGGTTTGCAAAAACAGGTCCAGGAAAAAGACTAAGTAAGCTTGATAAAAAACGGGTAGAGCTGGCACTTGACCAGGTAGGGCTTTTGGCTGTCGCTGATAAATTGGCCGGGGAATTGTCCGGCGGACAACAACAAAAAATGTTTATAGCCAGAGCACTGTGCCAGGAACCACAAATTATTTTCTTGGACGAACCTACTTCGGGAGTTGATTTGGAATCCCAAAATCAATTTTATAAATTATTGGAAAAACTTAACCACGAATTGGGCATAACTTTGGTACTTATTTCACATGACATTGACGTAGTAACCAGCGAGGTAACCGAGATTGCCTGTATTAATCGAACATTGACATATCACGGATATTCCAAAGATTTCGGCACAAAGGACTACTTGCGCAAGATGTACGGAGAAGGAGTTAAATTTGTTGTCCATACTCACTAATATGTTGGAATTTTTACAATATGATTTCGTAATCCGCGGACTGATAGCAGGGCTTTGTATCGCGATCATAGCTCCTGTGGTGGGAATATTTTTAGTCTTGAAAAGATATTCTTTAATTGCAGATACCCTAGCCCATGTGTCACTGGCTGGAATAGCATTGGGATTATTACTACACATCAATCCCCTGATAACCGCCACTGGAGCAACAGTAATATCGTCTACTTTGATTGAAAAATTAAGAATATCCAAAAAAGTATATGGCGAGTCCGCGTTGGCATTATTTTTGTCCGGAAGTTTGGCGGTTGCTGTAGTTTTGATAGGGTTGTCTCATGGATTTAACGCTAACCTGTTTAACTATTTGTTTGGAAGCGTAGTGACCGTGTCTATGGCCGATATTATTACTATACTTACCCTGGGAACCTGCGTGTTGGGGATAGTTTATTTTTTTAGAAAAGAACTGGTGTACTTGTGTTTTGACGAGGAATCTGCCCGGGTGGGAGGAATTGCAGTAGGTACTATTAATAGTGTGCTGACGTTTATTTCAGCAATAACTATTTCTCTGGCCATTCCCATAGTGGGAATTTTACTTATTTCGGCTCTCCTAGTGATCCCTGTCGTAACTGCTTTGCAACTTAAGAAAAACTTTTGGCAGACAGTATTTTGGGCCCAAGGCATGGCTGCATTTTCGGTAATAGTGGGAATCATCACTGCGTTTTATCTAAACCTACCACCAGGTGGAGCAATTGTCCTTGTTTCTTTAGCTATTTTCGGGATTACAAAATATGCCAAGACCTGATGGAACCACCACCATTGCCGTGATGGCTTTGATAATTTCCGTAACCGCGTTGTGGTTTGCCGTGATGAAAAAATAGGTAGGTTCTTTATCCCCTACTCTTTCCACCTCACCCCTGCTGTTTTTCAACAGTGACCCTGTTGATAATTCCGAAGCGTGTTTTCCACCTCACCCCCTGCCCCGCGGGTGGTTTCCACCCCTGTGACCCTGTTGATAATTCCGAAGCGTGTTTTCCACCTCACCCCCTGCCCCCTCTCCACAATTGTGGAGAGGGGAATAGAGAGAGAAATGTTAAAATTGGGGTTATTGGGAGGTCGCCTGCCTGCCGGCAGGCAGGTCTAACGGTAGGTGGATTTCAGGTTCCACCTAGCTCTCCAATATTGGGAGGTCGCCTGCCTGCCGGCAGGCAGGTCTAACGGGACACAAAACTAAAAAGTTTTGTTTCACCGCTCTTTAAAAATTTTGCTGGGAGGTCGTCTAACGGTAGGACAACGGACTCTGAATCCGTTTATCTTGGTTCGAATCCAGGCCTCCCAGCCAAATTTTTAATCGCTAAGGACAACGGACTCTGAATCCGTTTATCTTGCTCAAGCTAAAAGCTTGCGCATTGCGAACGAATCCAGGCCTCCCAGCAGCGCACCAGTCGGTACACGGCATCACATTTTAGTCTACGAAGCCATCTGTACTAATGACGTATTAGACTTAAACACTGTTTGCTAAATACCACGCAATTAGTTGCAGTACCAAGGGATATTCCCTTTAGCCAATTGTCTCAAATTTACCCAGGTTGTGAGCCCAATTTCAGGATCCTCACTTCTTTCCAGTCCATAGTATGACCCGGTATGGCCA
>CAZWKN010000007.1:0-45755 GCA_964633995.1 uncultured Gammaproteobacteria bacterium | reverse complement strand
TTACGGCTTGGCAACCCATTGTTACTCCCCATTGTAGGATGTGTGTGGCCCCAGACATAAGGGTCGTGCTGACTTGACGTCATCCCCTCCTTCCTCTTTACTAAATGCAAAGCAGTTTCCGGTGACTATTGAACACCAGATGGGGGTTGCGCTCGTTTCTACACTTAAGTAGACACCCCACGGCACGAGCTGAAGACAGCCATGCAACACCTGTGTAATCATCCTTGCGGATTTCTCCCTATTTCTAGAGAAATGTACGAAAACATGTCAAGTCTGGGTAAGGTCCTTCGCTTCGTATCGAATTGAACCACATGCTCCCCTGGTTGTGCACTCTCCCGTCAATTCCTTTGAGTTTTAATCTTGCGATCGTACTCCCCAGGCGGTGCGCTTCACGCGTTAGCTCCGACCCCCCCGCAAGCGAGAAGATCAAGCGCACATAGTTTACGGCTAGGACTACAGGGGTCTCTAATCCCTTTCGCTCCCCTAGCTTTCGTTCCACAGCGTCAGTTGGGTCCCAGGTACCTGCCTTCGCCCTTGGTGTTCCTCATAATATCAACGCATTTCACTGCTACACTATGAGTTCCAGTACCCCCTAACCAACTCAATTCTTCTAGTATTTCGTCCGGTCCCGAAGTTGAGCCTCGGTATTTCAAACGAAACTTAGAAAAACGCCTACGAACTCTTTACGCCCAATAAATCCGGATAACGCTTGCATCCCACGTATTACCGCGGCTGCTGGCACGTGGTTAGCAGATGCTTATTCTACTGGTACCGTCCCCCGCCAAAGGCGGGGCTTCCCAGTCAAAAGGAGTTTAAGACCCGAGGGCCTTCATCCTCCACGCGGAGTCGCTGCATCAGACTTTCGTCCATTGTGCAATATTCCCAGTTGCTGCCATCCGTAGATGTATAGCCCGTGTCTCAGTGCTATTGTGGCTGACCGACCTCTCAGTCCAGCTACCCGTCATCGCCTTGGTAGGCTTTTACCCCACCAACTAGCTGATAGGACATAGGCTCCTCCATCGGCCCCCGCATTGCTACGAGGTTTCGTCTTGCGACCTTATGCGGTATTAGCCAGCCTTTCGGCTAGTTATTCCCCACCAAAGGGTAGATTCCTATGTATTACTCACCCGTCTGCGACTCCCCGCCAAGTCTCTTGCGAGACGGCGGCGGGGCGTTCCACTTGCATGCTTAAGGCACTCCGCCAGCGTTCATCCTGAGCCAGGATCAAACTCTCAAAAAAGAATTCCTAACCACTTCTTGAAATACAAGAAGTGTGGTTTAGTGACAAAAAAATAATATCCAGGCAACTTTTAAAAGGGCCAGACGTCTCTTGAAGTAAAGCTGATTCTACCCCAAAATCCCCCAAAGTACAACAACCTGGACTACTTTCTCACAAACAAAATCGCATTCGGCAAATTCCGCCCTGGACCCAACTTATACCCCCCCGACCACAGGGCAGTAGAACCTCCGTCATCCAAATTCAAGGCATTTTCCAAACCCAAGGACTTAAGAACTAAGGCCGATTCGGCCACAGTAGCACTATGCACCACTCCAATATACACAGTATTGCCCTTATTGCCCACAAAGCTTCTGTTTCCCCGACTTCCCTTTTTGGGATCACTATCGCCCCCAAATCGGACATTTCCTCCCTGTAATAACAAAGGATAGTTAGACAACACACCGTCCACCCCAGTGTCCCTACCCCACTCTGACGCAGCTGACACAAACCGGACATACCCACTCCCAAATATGACTGCCGGATTACTACTATATACGTTGTTTCCGGAATTAAAATATGTCTTGTTCTTGTTCATCACTAGTAAGTCAAATGAGTTAGTCTTTCCCACACAAGTTGGATACTCGGGCGGACAAAAGTAAGAACCATTTATACCTGCAAACGCCCCACTCCGTGACACAAAAGTTGCCAGTGGCAATGCTGGACAATTATTAGAACAGTCACCGTCAGAAGCTGTATCTACTATAACTTTGGTATTTCCAAGGTCAGCAGCTACCAAAGACACTACAAAATTTCCCGCTCCCGAAGACACGCTCTGGCGGCTATATCCAGATCCTGGTGGAGAATTATTAGCTGGCACATTTGCAACTGGAGCTACCACAGCTGTCACTTTTTCCTTCTCAGTTTTAATATCAGTCGCCAACCTGGCCAGAATCCCACTAGCAGAAGCGTAATTTTTCTCTACCAACAAACTTATTATTTTGGCATAAGACTCATCAAATTTGGCGGTATTCTTGGACAAAATTTTTATATCCACCAAATCTTCGTAAACCGAAACAGTATTCCCAAATACTTTCTGAATTTCTTTAATAGTAGCCTCCAAATCGTTATTCCTCTTTCTCTGGTCTTCGTTCTCCAAAACAGAAAGTCGGTCGTTTAGTGTTGCAATTTGCGCCGACTGCGAAGCTGAAATAGTTTTCAGCTCAAAATTATTAACGACTAATTTTTTTATCTGTTTGTCCTGCAAAAACCCAAACCAAACCCCACTTACCACCGCAATCGCAAACACAACCAGTGTCAATACAATTATTGGTCGTTTCCGGTGCATGTATCCATGTTAGCAGAGCAACTTGTACACCACCACCGCCAAACTCACATGTACGTTCAAACTTTTATTTACCCCAAACATCGGAATCTCTACTATCACATCCGCCATGTCCAATGCTTCCCTACACACCCCCTCCGTCTCGTGCCCCACAACCACAGCCACAGGCTGTGAATTAGAAATTAGAAATTCGAAATTAGAAATTAAAACGGATCGTCTGTCTTGTTCCACCGCCATAACAGTTATATCTGCAATACGCGATTTGAGATATGTAATGGCAGTTTTCGCATCAGCGAAATACTGCCAAGGCACCCATTCCTCCGTCCCCACCGCCGCTTTGTGAATCCGTGAGCTGGGCGGAGTTTCGGATCTACCACACAAAATAACTTCCTGTGCAACTACCGCATCCGCAAGCCTAAAAATCGATCCTATATTATATGTATCCAGCACATTATCTAGCACCAAATAAATCGGTTTTCTCTTTATCTTTGCCAACTCCCCCTCCGTCGGTTTTGTTACCCTCAATTCCTTAGCGTTCAGTTTCACTTCAATGCTGCGTCAGCTACACTCTTCATGTCATTCCAACTATATGCTCCGGCAAAATTTGTCGAATTCACAAAAAATCCAGGTGTCCCCCGTACTCCCAATTCCGCAGCAATTTGTGAATCAGAAGCCAATCTACCATCGTACTTACCACTCTCCAGACACGATTTTAGGAAACTACTATCCACTGCCCCAGCTAAGAAGTCCACCAGTTTTCCAACATTAGCTTTATCATTTTTGACCTCATTGTTAATCAAATTATACCCAGCGTTAGTCATCAACTTATCATGCGCCTGCCAAAATTTTCCTTTCTCAAAAGCGCAATACAAAGCTTTTTGCGCCAACTCACCATTTCCATGGCCATTTGTATACAAATACACAAATGACGCCTTACCAGAATCTATCAACTTTCTCATTTCCGAAACAGGGGCCAAATATGTTCCCCCTTCTGCCACCATCTTAAATTGTGGACCTATTTGAGCGTTTAGCTCGGGATTTTTTCCACCCGCCACATGACAATAAGGACAACTCGGATCCCCTACCTCGACCAACAACAATTTTTTATTTGCATCTCCAAATTTAACCAAGTCTTTTCCAAATAATCCCTTAATAGTTTTTATATCAACCGTCGGATTCTGCTGTTGAGCAGCTCCCACATTGGCAGTTGTGGGCTGAGCACTTTTAGTTGATTCCAAAGTCTTTACCTTATTCCACAATGACCCCAAAGCAAATGACATGCCAACTACCAACAACAAAAGAACCGGTGCCATCTTCTCTACAAAACTCTTCTGCACAACCACCGGAGCTACAAAATCATTCTCAACTTTTACTTTTCTAACTGCCATAGTAGGAATTTATAGCAAATAAAACTTGTCAATGCAACCTTCAATATTATCTAGCAACGTCGTAGCTCGATCGAGTCACACTCATGAAATTCGGGATACTTACCCCCTTCTTGGTCGGTTGTAATGTAGTCTTAGAATAATAATTTGTGTCTATCCCACAGCACCCAGGAGGCGAACACGGAACCACTGCATTGTTGTCCCCCCAGAAGAAATCAGCAGCCGAATTTCTATTATCCCTATCGGAAATTGCCACATTGTCACTTGTTGAAATATCTTTACCCATCGAAATATCAGACCCAAAATCAACTTGGTATCTTCCACACGTTGGCAAACTCACTTTAATCTGCACCTTCTGTCCAGACGCGATATTCACATACAAGCTCTTTGAATAAGTAGGCGCCGGGAACAATGCATATTGAGGATCAAACACACCGACTGTACTGTGTGGAATTCTAAATACGTACACTCGCACATAACTCAACGAACCGGGATATTGCACATCAACATTCTTACCATTTACCAGCCTTTTCATCACCTGACCCGGTAAGTTAACATTTTTCTTATAACCGATTGTGTAAGTCGCTTTGCCATCTGCCCCTGGTGAAACCATATTTATTGCATTTACGTTTCTATAATACACAGATCCATTCACATTCTCGTTCAATCGACCAATTTCTGTTTGATTCATAGCGGCCTTACTTCCGGGGACAACAGTCGCGTCAACCGTACCCAACACATTGTTATTCAAGCAAGTATATTGGTCACCCAAACTAGAACAGTTGTAGTCCGTGGTACACGTTACACAAACTGGTGGAGTGTTCGTTGGTACCAAAGTCGGAACCAATGTTGGTACTAATGTGGGCACTAAAGTAGGCACTAAGGTCGGAACTGAAGTTGGTACTAAAGTCGGAACCAACGTGGGAGCGGGTGTACTGGTAGGCGACGCCAGATATACTGTCAAAGAACAAACTCCGCCGGCCGCCTTCGATTTCGACGGGTTAACACTCCTAATTTTGCTAACCAAAGCAGCCGCCCCAAAAGTGGTTAGCACCAATACGCCCAACCACACAATGGGTACAATTTTCTTGGTTTTTATTAAATTGTCGATTAAATTCTTCATTTATTTATTGTTCGATAATTATTGGATTCATACAAACACCCATGCTCACATTGCAAGTAAAACCAGTACAGCATGGAACCGTAGTGGAACATTGAACCGGATTTTCACAACCAACAGGAGTGGGAACTAATGTGGGTACGGATGTTGGAACCGCTGTCGGTGGAACAGTAGTTGGTGACGGGATACAATTATATGCAAACTGAGTTGATGTTACCAAAGTTCCGAGAGCGGGTGTAGTGGTCGAATTCGCACCTTGCCTTACTTCTATAGTATATGACCCATTCGGAACCAACGGCATTGACGGCACACCTGCTATTACCGATGTTGCAGGGTCATAAACACTTATTCCTGTATAAACACTACTAGGACCATTCCAGGCCAAATATACCCGCTTGGAGTCAGAATTGCTCACCAAAGATGTCCAAACACCGCTTGGGGTAGTTGATATGTTAGTACCGCTTACCAAAACTCCCGCACAGCTGTTAGAAACTACATTCAGAGACGGAACAACCGGAGTAGGTGTGTTTGTTGGAGTTGCACAAAGTCCACCAGCTGGACCGTAATTTACGGCATCCACGGTCACCACGTAATTTACGTCATATGTATCAAACGCGGGTCCGGCATATGTGGCAGTATATGTAGGCGGAGAAGTTGGTGGTCCAGCAACGCATGTTGCGTTCACGGTTTTGTACTCTGGCGCAGCTGTCCCCTTTTCAATCTTAAACACTACAGATGAAATACCAGAATTCACTCCCACCACCGTAGTTTTATACTCCACAACCGAACTGGGATTTGGACCCACATTATCGCCATATCTTACATCGGCAGTAGTCGCTAATACTCCATTTCTATATATCTGAAGTCCTTGACACTGATAAGAAGGCGGTGGAGTAGACGGTAATGGGGTAACAGTGGGAGCCGGAGGTGTTGCAGTAGGACCCGGACAAAATATTGACGGACTCGGCAACTCGTAACTCACGTTAAACTTGTTCGCGTTCGTAGCTGTTGAAATATTTATAAAATTATCACGTTTTACTTCAACAAAGTATAAATTGTCATACGCTGGAAAGTATTTCTTTCCTAGCAATGCCGAAAAATCCCACGGCGGGATCACTCCTGGAACAGTCGACATAGAAATGGGTTTCATTGTGTCAAATATGTATACCAATGGGTCATACTGCAAAAGTCCGACGTAAAACGATTTTGTCAATGAATCAGAATTCACAGTTACCGACCTTACACCAGTACCCGCAGTACCTATCACGTTGGAAATCTGAGAATTTGCAGGCAAAGATGTATCATAAGTTCTCAAAAAGCTTTTAGTATTTACAGTTGTGTTAGTTTTTCCCCCTGGACATACCGGGTACAAATCAAACGTCCAATTCTGGACACATACTGGCTCGGAATAAGAAGTACTAGCAGCCGCATCCCATCCCCCGCCACAGGCATTAAGCGCATGCACCCAAATATTATATTGATGACCCTCTTCAAAATTGAAATTAAAACTTGTCGTGGTCAAACCGTTCAAACATACATCTCCCGGGTTTGGAACAGCCGGACATGAATTGTCAGGATTAACCTTCCATCCATTTGCTTTGTCATCAATTCTCAATGCATAACTTACCGCTCCAGTCACTGGAGCCCAAACTACATTCTTCGCTCTGGTTCCGCACAGTTGAGAATCAACTGTGACAGAAGTCGGCTGGGCTTTTTGACAAAAACGCCAATTCAAATTTGCGAAGTTTTGGGTCGTTGTAGAAGTCATCCCACTATCACTTACCACAGCACTACTCGCCTTTATCAACGGGCTGCTAACCGTACATTTGCTGTTGTAACACAAATTGTAAGCCACATCATAACTTGTCGGTAAAGTCAGCCCTCCCAACAAGACTCCTTCCAATCCCACACTTACCGTTCTTGATCTGTTCAAAGCTAAATCCCAAGGAGAACCAACCGTTGTATAAGAGCCTCGGGAGAGACTGGGCACTGTCCCGTCGCTTACCCTCACACCAATCGTTCTTAAACCAAACGTAGCGTCGTTTAGAGTGGATACCAACTCAAGACCATCTGAAAACGATCCTTGCACATATCCCATTCTCGGTGTCGGCGTTGGCATTGGGGTTGATGTAGGTTGAGGTGGCGAAACCGGACACCACTTAGCTGCTTCCACAGCATCCGTCACCAACCTAAAATCATTTCCTTGCCATTCACAATTTCCCGTCGTTGTGTTGCAAACTGACCCATATCTTATACACCATCCCAATGCGCTATCAGGTACACCACACTGAGCTTTGTTTGCACAGGATGGATTGCAACTTCCACAGCTCAACGCTTCAGCCTTTCCACCACCAAACCCCACAAACGCAAAAACCATAACCAAAACCACAAAAATCTTTTTCACAAAATAATATTCACATTAAATAATCACTCTGTCAACCACTTCTCACAATCCAAAGCCGCCTCCACCCCATACGCCGCTGCCGTTATCGCTTGTCTATATGTATGATCATGTACATCCCCCGCAACAAACACGCCCTCCACATTACTCATTGATTTATATTTTGGTAATTGGTTATTAGAGTTTGTTTGTATCTTGGTTATTGTTTCTTGGTTATTTCTCAGAAGATAACTCTTCTCATCCAAATCCAATTTTCCTTCAAAAATCTTTGTCGCAGGTGTATGTCCAATCGCCACAAACAACCCCTGACACTCAAAATTATCCATTGTCCATTGTCCATTGTCCATTGTTTTAACTTTCACCCCAGTCAATTTTTGTTCTCCCAATACCTCAATTACCTCGGTATTAAATCTCGTTTTTATCTTTGGATTACTTAATACCCTATCCTGCATAATTTTACTAGCCCTAAACTCCCCTCTTCTGTGAACCACTGTTACCTCGGATGCAAATTTGGCCAATACCAATGCCTCTTCCATAGCCGCATCTCCCCCACCCACCACTACCACTTTTTTATTCTTAAAAAACGCAGCGTCACACGTTGCACAAGCAGACACTCCACTACCAATCAATTTTTGTTCACCCAACACTCCAAGCCATTTAAACTCCGCCCCCGTCGCCACTATCACGGCTTTTCCTAAATAACTATTAACTTTAAATGGAGTTTGGGCAAATTCTACGGTTTTAGCGTCTTCATCGAGTATTTGCACTCCAAACTTTTCTGCCTGCTTTCTCATATTAGTCATCAGATCTGGCCCCTGTATCCCATCCACAAAACCGGGGTAATTTTCCACAAGAGTCGTCAACATCAGCTGACCTCCCCATTTCTCTCCAGCCAACATCAAAGTTTTAAGTCCCGCCCTGCTTGTATAAATCCCCCCCGCCAACCCCGCCGGCCCACTACCTATTATTATTACGTCATAAATAGTCATTAAGTCATTTGTTGTCATTTATCGATTCCGATAGTTCGAATAAAATTATTCAATCGGACAGCCAGCTTCTCTAATCTGCTCAGCAGGTTATCCTTTTGTACCTGACTAATATAACCCACCTCGCAAGCCAACTCAACAAAATGCATGGTTTCATATAAAGAACCACGACTGTTATAGAAAAAAACCAACTTATCTTTATAGTGGAACCTACCAAACCCTTCAGCGATGTTAGCTCCTATCGAAGCAACTGCACGTCGAACCTGGTCTCTCATTCCAAACGTCTCATCTTTTGGAAAATTCTTAGTTGCGGAATATACATCCTTTGCAAGCGTCAATGCCTCTTTGTAAATCTCCAGATCGCGATAGCTTCTAACAATCACGCCCAATGACCATTAATGACAATAAATGACTATCTATGACTAAACTAAACACCAGCCTTCTGCAGCAACTGCACGTATCCAGCTTTTCCCGCAAACCCCACTTGTCTTGCTACTTCCACTCCGTCCTTAAACAAAATCACAGTCGGTATACTCATAACACTAAATTTACCGGCCAAATCAGCTTCGGCGTCTACATCTACCTTCGCCACCAATACCCTACCATCGTATTCTTTACCGAGATCGTCAATGACAGGCCCTGCCATTTTACATGGCCCACACCATTCTGCCCAAAAATCGACCAACGCAATACCACTTTTTACCTTGTCGTCAAAATCATTTTTTGTAAGATGAATTACAGCCATGTCCCCCAATATACAACAAGCGACCACGATCTTTCAATGGCCACTTGTTGTACAAAAATTAGCTCTCTGCTACAAACGGGTACATGTGTCCAAACACACCCAAAAGCACCAATGTCCATCCGATTAGATTAGTGTACCCAGCCTCTACAAATGTCTGTACCAACACACCCAATCCAATTCCCAAAGTTGTATGTACAAAGGCTGTGTAATTAGGATGAGTTTGCCAATATTTCAAAAACTTAGTTCTATAACTATTTGCAATCTTTTTAGCCATTCTTGCTTCACCTCCAAACCAATTGATTCAATTGAAATAACAAAACTACCGCCCAAACAATCATAAATACCTGATGTTGCTTCACGCTAAACTTCCGGTCAAATATCCAATACCACTTCTCATAATTTTTTTCTTTCCATAGCTCACTCCACAATCGCACCCCCACCGCCCACACCATCGTCCACCCGATTGCCCCAATCGAACTGGATATCACCCACAGTCCCACCACAGTAATAACCACACAAGTCAAAACATTTCGCACGGCTGGCCTAGCCGGATTTATGTTTAGCCCCTTAATATATTTTTGCAACGGATATTTCTCAATATCTACTATTAGTAGTCCCAACACCCAACCCGCCAAAAGCATCAAATCTACCATCCAATCCGTCCTTCCTACCCGCAAAAGCCGCAACGAAATCAAAACCACTATCGGAACAATTCTAAACCCCGTCTGCCACCAATCTATTTTCTTCACAAATTTAAGTATTGCCCAAATTTCTCCTCATTACAAGTCCCCAGGCCTAATCTGTTTCATCAGAATCGCTCGTACTCATTTTCTATATCTTCCCTAGATTTCAATATTGACTTTTCCTTTTTTTGTTTCACACTTCCTGCGAAGTCAAGTACGTTCTTAACCAGCACACGCGGCACCCCTTTTTTTCTAAGCAAACCAGTAGTCAATCTCTTCGCCTTTTTCCCCACACATTTATGTTACATCTACTAGCCACCCAGCAACAACACCTTAGGATCCACCCGGCTAGTAGAACTCCCATACACTCCTCGCCTAAACACCTCTTCTTTGTCCAAAAATTGCATACCATAACTATTAAATACTTGCCAAACCCCCGAATCATAAGTCACAGAGTTTTCTACCCCAACGTCGTCCAGTTTCAAAAAGCCAAACTCTGCCCGCCTTACCCACACATTGGTCGATTTCATTGGTCCGGCATAATAATCCCAAAACGGCACTCGCAATCCCCTGCTCTCTAAGCTGTATTTATATTTGGGACTGTAAGGCTCAATCATCAAATTAATACTTTGTTCATCAGACGCAGAAGTGGTATGTTGCCTCGCCTATGAGCCAGAATTGAAACTTTTATCCAATCTTCTGACATGGCATGATAACCAGCCCTCAAATTCGCCACTTCCCCATCCAAAAATACAGCCATCGAAGCTTCACTTTCTTCTCTATCTCTAATTACAAAAACGCCTCGTTCTTCCAACAATCCACTGGGGAAAACAACAACGCGTTCCTCACCACCCCGCTCCCGCACAAAGTAAAACTCTACGGGTAAGTCACTCCCATAACAATTTCTCCTTACATCAGCCCCTACTGAAGCGGCAAAATAACGGACCTCATTCTCAGGAATTTTAATACACTCAAAAGGGGGTTTGACAGGTTCAGGAGGTTCGGGTTCTTTAGGCGAAGTTGCCACTACAACTTCCCTTCGGATTTTTGGCTCATCCCCAAACAAAGCTGCCTTTACCCACCTTTTAAACGGATTTTCTTTCGTGTCACCACAAAATACCAGACCTATAGGATATAATCAATCCCCATGTCCCATCCTGAAGCCAAAATCAACTTCTGGCCAAGAGTTGGCCTTGCCCTGCTCACCCTCGCCATGGCGTCTGCATGCACCCACATCAACGACTTGCCCATCACCAACACACCCGCATCTGCTCAAGCCGCCACCTCTGCGGCTGAAACCCAAGTCGCTTCAAATGCCACAGCCTCTGCGGCAGAAACCAATATTGCCAATCTAGCCACAGGACAAGCACCATATATTCAACTTCAGCAACTCTTAGACGATCAGACTGCCACCCCCTGGCAAATAATTCGCCAAACCGAAGTAGCCTCACTCAAAACCACTACCCCCACCCCACCAAGCCCCGAAATGGGCATGACCTTGGATCGGCTTCAAAAAGCAGCTCTTTTTATCAATTTCACCGCTCAAACAGATCGGCGCACAATTTCCTCCAGAAACGGCAGTGGAGGAATAATCTACAAAGACAGCGAGTTTACCTATATCACCACCGTCGCTCACGTTCTGGTTCCGGGTTACGCCGGAGGCGGTCTAGCCTCCTATCTTACCGATCCATCCACCAAACTCACCGTCTCATTTTCGAAAACATCCGATACCTACTCTGACCGCCTGCTTTTGTCCGAAAAAGACCAATTCCAGCTATTTATTGACGACAAACGCGACGCTGCCTTTTTCAAAATCCCCTCCAACCATCCTTCCGTTGTTTTCTTTGCAGACGATTCCGCCGTCCCAATATGCGAACAACCTCCTTCAGAGCTTGCAATTTTCGGACAAGAATTACACCTAGCAACTTTCGGTTTTCCCCACGACACAGCAAGCATACTTCCAGACGGAGAACGCAAATCTATTTTCGGCCTTCCACTTTTCCCAAAAGAAAGCACATTTGTCGGCGAATTCGAAATGCCATTCGCGACTACAAACGAAGCTGGTAGTGGCTCACTTGTAGCTACCGAAGAATCCCAAGGTCGCTGTATTTTGGGACTTGTTACAAGAATTACCAACAATCTTCTTTTTATTCAAACCCTTCTCCCGCTCTCCAACCTCCAAGACGCATTTGTCACTGTAGGCCCAACTCCAATCATACCCACCACAAGCCCATAACCACAAACTACTCCACCTCCAATTCCACATCACCTTTCCGTGCCAATAAATCATCTTCCAACTCTGTAACATCATCTTGCTCTTGTAAAACAGGAGAAGCAATCCTCTGTCCACACAGAGATCTACCTCCCGACCCTTCTTGCACACCCTCATCCCACGGTATCCCCAAATCAGCCAACAACTTTTTCGCAACAGAATCGTCAGTACCTGGCGACATTTGATTAATGATCAATCTTCTAGTACTAAAATATGTCTCGACCAATTTAATTAATTCATCCGGAGGAGTTTCCCCTACACTGTTTTGCCCATAAATATTGGCCAACTGAGCTGCCTCCGCCTCTCGGGTCTTCATAGTTGCAAAATTTTCAGTACGCACCCTAGCTTGAAACAACATCACGTTTGTAGCTACGTCCTGCCAATAAGGTTGATTTTGCATTGCCACTAGCATTCTGGCCTGCTGTAAATACTCAATCATATTCCCAAAGTTACCAGCAAAATCACCAAATCTTTGATTCTCAATTACCAATTTATAATTCTCGTCGACCCATTCATCAAACCTTTTGGTTCCCATATCAGGAACCACGTAACGATGCTTCTTTCCGCCCCCATCCCCGTTTACTAAACACAACAATGAACTTATACCCTGTGCCAACCTTTCATCGGGGTGATACAAACCATGATGGTGATCACTGTCCAACAACAACAAATTTCCTACATTATTAATCGCTGCATATACTTTCGGCATCAACCGGGCGCAAATTTGCAAAAACTTCCTCCTTGTCTCATCTGTACTCAGATCAATCCCATTCAACGAAAAAAGTCTACCCACCCCCAAAGCACTCATGGCCATCAGGAGAACATCTGGACTGTCAAACATATGCAATGGTATTTCCCCGGCCCAAGCGGCTTTTATTGCTGCGCTCATACCCGCACCTCGCGCTATAACATGATTTGCCTGACCGTCCCCAGCTTGCCCCAAGACAATCCTGTGCCGAGTAGGCCCCACGTGGGGAAAGTAATTTTCCAAGTTTCTTCCACACACCTCAATATCTTGGTATACCACGGACCCTGATTCAGCACTATTTAGTTTTCTCATCAGCGGCATTTGACATCGATGTTCATCTCTTTCCCCCACCAATTCTTTGCCCAATACATAACTCTGGTTTCGCAAAAAAGCCCCAGCGTATATATGAGTATATCCGCCTATTTGCCTCACCGGAGCCGAAACATCACTCAAATCCTTCGGCTTCAACCCATATTTGGCCAATTGTCCAATAGATACCAACAACGAACTTACGTATCTCTCCAGGAATTTTGTATTTTTCTCTTCTGCCCACCCCCTGTCATCTTCTGTTTCATTCGTGTGATGATCAGTCGTCACTTTAGGAAATACCCCCTTCTCTGCCCAAAGACGAAGTCTCCTTGAGGAAACCACACGAACAGGATCCTTAATCGGTGGCCTATTTCTAATAGTTCGCGCGCTCTCGTAAAAGGCTTTCATCGCCATTTTTACCTTGTCACCCACTTCTTCAAATGTTGGCTTATCCACTGCCCCACCCGCCGCATATACGTACAACCCCAATGCATATTTTTCTTGATCTCCTGAGTCCTCTTCTAAATAAACCGGTAATCCCACCGGCCAGTGCCTTCGGCTCCGTGCTCCAAATAACATTATTTCGCCGGATAAACCCTGTTCCATCATTTTTTTTCTCAAAAGATTTGAAACTGGGTCACCGTTTTCGTTTTCCTGATCACGCAAGTTGACAGGTCTCAATTGAAGATCGCTGGACAATGACTTGGCAAATTCATCAAATTGGCCCACTATAAATTCCTTAGCTTCTGCAGCACTTCCCATAACTCTTTCGCCCACACTACCAACTTATCATGAAAATATCAATCACTACCATTTACACGGTCTACCTGCTATCATCACTCTTTCTCAACTCCTTCATTTTCCACATAAACAAAGCTCCTTTGTTGTCAGCGTTACTATCCACCACAAATCTCCTGCAAGACTCCAAAATAGCTCTATCGACCGTCTTGGCCAATCGGATATACAGCGATTTGTGGGCCATGTCCCCTAGCTCAGTTGCCAACCTATATCCATAATCCTGAAACTCCCGCGATATAAACTTGTTTTTATCGACCGGCGGCTTATCGTCAATTAATTGTTTTAATGATTTCATCCAACACTCCCTCCAAAACTTTTCTCTCTTCAAGACTAAAGCTTTTTAGTACATACTCTTCTCCCGTCTCCCTATTCCCTAACCCCTGTCCCCTATTATCCACCCCAATCCTAATTCTCCAAAAATCTTTGGTCCCCAAAGCTTGTTCTATAGAATTCACCCCTCCATGCTCCTTCGGTCCTTTTCCAAATTGGATTTTATATTCCCCCAATTTAATATCCAAATCATCATGGGCCACATACAGATTTTTCAAATTGTCCATTGTCCATTGTCCATTATCTATTGGTATTCTCACCAACCTCCCACTCTCATTCATAAACACGTCCTTAGTTTTTACCAAAACCAATTCGGAACTTTTATATACCAATGCTCCAAAATTCTTCCTCCATCCATATTCTGACTGGTAAACTGGCAAACTGGCCAACTGGTCAACTAGAAAAATGCCAGCATTATGCCTGGTATTCAGATATTCTGTACCCGGATTTCCAAGTCCGATAATTATCTTCATTTTTTTTGCATTTCAAATAATCTTGTTATTTCTTTGGCCGTCGTAGCATCTTCTGGTTTCTTTTCACGCCACGACACTAATCTAGGAAACCGCAACGCGTATCCCGCTGTATGCATAGGCGACCTACTAATCTCGTCCGCTTTTATCTCCACCACAATTTTAGGCCTACACCATACATCGACATTCATTACCTTGTCTACTTCATAACTTTCCGGCTTAACTGTCAATTGTCCATCATCAATTCTCAATTTCATCTCTCTCCATTCTTCATCCGTAAGACCCGTCCCTATTTTTGCCACCGTAAGATACTTGTCGGTCGCGGGATTATACACTCCAATCAAAAAATCCCCAATTCCAAACTTGGCCCTTTTCCCCTGTCCCACATCGTACCCCATCACCACCGCATCAATGGTGTCGTTTAAGCTCGACTTATCGTAGCTCTTTTTGTATTTAATCCAATTAAAATCTCTTGCCCCGGCAGCATACGGACCATTTAAATTTTTTGCTACGATCCCTTCCGTCCCAGCCTCAATGGCTTTCTCAAAAAATTCATCAATATCCGACGCTTTTTTTGCAATTTTTCTTGTCATAAGTCGTACAACCGATGACGATAAATGACTATCAATAACCACCAATGACTCCAAAGCCTCCCTTCTTTCCTTATTTGTCTTATTGGTCATATCTGTCTTATCCGCCATAAGCACGTCGAACAAATAAATTCTCAGTGGAATCTTGTCTGCCATCTCGGCAATATTGTATTTCCGCTTCCGTTGAGCTGTCTCCTGAAACGGCAAAAATCTTTCATCCTTTCCCACTGCAATCATTTCCCCCTCCACAATCGCCTCGTGTTTTATTTGCACAGCTAGTCCCTCCACCACATCTGGATACATACTCGTCACATCCTCCAACCCCCTACTAAACAACTTAACTGTCAATTGTCCATTGCCCATTGTCCATTGTCCAATATGGGCCTGTATCCTAAGTCCATCCAATTTATATTCCAACGCACATTCACCCAATCTTTCCCAAATTTCCTCCGCCGAGGATGCCCGCTCTGCCCTGGCCATCAATACCGGTGTTCCCACCTCCGGACCAAATTGTCCATTGCCCATTGTCCATTGTCCATTTTTAACTAGTTGTGCCACCTCTCCCAAATCCGCCCTCACATTATAAAGGCTTTCGATTTCTTTTTTCTTACTTTTATTCCCCACCAGCATCCAACTCAAGGCGTCCAACACGGTCATATCAGAAAACCCAGTCCGTAGTTTCCCTAAAATCATTTTCACCGCATATTTCGCCCCTACCGCATCCAAATCGGCCACCAATTCCGCTATCAGTGTTTGCTTTTTTTCCTGACTCCCCGCCCCTCCCGCACCCGCAATCTCCATCAATCTCTCATAAACTTCTCTTATACTCAAGATGGCTTTGTCCATTGTCAATTGTCCATTGTCAATTTTTAACCTCTCTGCTGTTTTTCCCAAATCCCCAGTTTCTTTAAAAACCTCATCAGCCCCCTCCCCCAGAGCCTTAAGCATTTGCTTGTCAGCTACTCCAAAATCGGGTGACTTGTAAGCCGGTCCCAACTTACCTTGAGTCATATAAGCCACCAATCTTGCATCTTCTGGACTGGTTTTAGAAAACAATTCCGCCAATATTACAGTCATTTCATTTCGGCTAGCCGTCCCTTCCAGCCTCTGCAAATACTGTGCCAGTTCTGAAAACTTCATCGCCCAATTGTCAATCGTCCATCGTCCATTGTCAATCGTCCATCGTCCTATCTCACAAACCCTCTCAGGTAAAAATACCCAAACGCCACCGTCGCCAAAAACACACACCCGATTAGCACATTAACCCAGCCCACTTCATAATGAACCATTTTGTACACCCCTTCTCCTAAAAGTGTTAGACCAAAAAGAGTTGGGAGTGCCAACATTATGTAAACCAGTTGTGAATCAGCTGCCATATTATTTTTTTAATACATATCTCGCAGACTTGGTAGACCCTTTTTTGACTACCACTTCTTTTTCCATCAGATAACGTAATTCCCTCAAAATTGTATCTTCAGACACCATCGACAATACTCCCCTGGCCTCCGCCATCGATATCTCACCATTCGCATTCAAATACTCGACTAGCTTCATTTGCCGCTCAGACAAAGTCACCTGTTTACCCATTCTTTCTTTCATTTTGATATCCACGGACAGTTCCCTAATTTTGTCCTTTATCCTGGTCAACTCGACAGCTAGTGCCTTCGTAAAAGTCAAAAGCCAGGGGGTCAAATCCCGATCTTCCAACCTGGGCGACTGGTTCGATACTTCCATCAGTGATCCAAAATATTCGTCTGCGTGTTTATCAAAGTATTCTTCTAGCGCAAAAAATCTCTTTATGTCATACCCCTCTTCAAACAACACCAAAGTCGCAAATGCCCTGGCTGTTCTTCCATTTCCCTCCGTAAATGGATGCACTGCCGCTAGTACGTAATGTGTAACACCCGCCCTTAGCACTGGATGCTCCCGCCGACCAAACTCGCCATTCAACCAACTTAAGAAATCATCGACCAAAAACGGCACTTCTAATGCTTGTGGAGGTCGAAACCCAATTTCGCCTGTTATTGAATTTTTCAAAACCACCTGAGCCGTCCTAAATTTGCCCACATCTTCAGTGGGGACTATTTTATCCACAATCAGCCGCTGCATTTCCAGTAATAATTCCTTAGAATATTCGACTCCATTGGATTTTTCTATAAACTCCAATACGTTCCTGTAATTAATCACCTCTTGCACATCTCGCTCTCTGGCCACGATTCCCGCGTCAGTAGCCTCGGTCGGTGATACCACTCCCTTATCCAGGATAATCTTGGCCTCCCCCATTGTCAGATCATTTCCCTCAAGCACTGTTCCATAATGGGCGGCCCTAAGTCGGGCCTCATCTCTAAACCTGGCTTCCCATCCGGGTACCAATGGCGCATTTACAATTACCTCTCTGGCCGCCTCCACCAGCCCTATATTTTTCAAAATCTCAGTGGTTATGGTATATTTTGGTATATACATGCGCAGTAACGATGCAGTCGTAACTTTTTTACGAAGTCTCCGCAGCATAGCGAGGACAACGTAGTAAAAAAGTGAAGACGAATCGTATCCTGCGTTTATTTTACGGTTAATATGCGGAAAATACAACTGGAAATTATCACCCAAATGCTCACACTTTCTACCTCGGCTTTCGGCCTTGTGGCAGCCCTCGCCTGGAATACCGCCATCCAAACCCTCATAAACGACTTCATCAAGCCCTTATTGCCCACCAACACCTCTCTTATCGTCTCCCAGCTCATCTACGCCGTTTTGGTCACGGTTCTAGTCGTCTCCACTACTCTTTATCTCACCCGCCTCAAAGAAAAACTCAAACCCTAAACACGTTTTCGGCCACATCGTCGGCATTAAAATTGTAACCCACTTTTTTATACAGTTCCTCAGCTGTCTTTTTAATCATGTATGTCCCAGCTGTTGCAGCCAAAAGAGGTGGATTTTTAGCCAACAATCCGACGATTATCCCAGCTAGAGTATCCCCCGTCCCCCCTTTTGTTAATCCAGCATTTCCGCCATTTATTTCGTATGTCGTTTCCCCATCAGTCACATACCCTACCGGCCCCTTTGATACTATTACACAGTGATATTTCTTAGCCATCTCTATTACGACCTCACCCCGAGGTGAGGTGGAAAACAATAATTCAAACTCCTTGCCATTGGGAGTTAATATTGCATTACGGGGTATCCAATCGGTTTCCATGGTTTGCAAACTCCCACCATCAATCACCCACTTCTTATCTGGAAATTTTTTCAAAAAATACTCAGTTATTTTTCTCGTTTCCGTTCCCACCTCATCAAATTGTTTGTTTCTTGTATCTTGGTTATTGGATTTTTCTTTATGGTATCTCATCATTCCCGGTCCAATTAGCACGGCATCGGATTTTGTCACATATTCCTCTATCTCGTCCCAAGGAACCCAAATAAACGAATTAAGTTTAGCCACTTTCTCCAAATCTCTTTCAGGTGACCCAAAAAATACCATATCCACCAGCCTCGAAGCAGCTTTTATAGCAAACATTAGCGCTCCATGAAACAAGCTGGATCCCCCTATTATCGTCACCTGCCCGTTATCCTCTCCACTACTATCCTCCCTCGGTCTCCACAACTCTTTCAGGTCTTGTTGTTTAAACGTTTTAATCATTTGAAATTATTTGGAATTTAGATTTTAGAATTTAGAGTTTAATTATAAGGGTATTATCCATCTCTGGTACCATGTGTTCATCTGCACTGGTCATAATTACCTGCCCGGGATATTTTCCGACAAACTCAATCACTTCCTCACGGTGCTTATGATCCAGTTCCGAAAAAATATCATCAAGCAACAGGATTGGAAATTGTTTATTGGGTATTGTTTGTTTCTTGGAATCTGTTTCTTGGTTATTAGTTAAATATTCAATTTCCTTTTGCTTCAGCCACCACACCGCCATCCTCTGCTCCCCCCTCGATCCAAATTTGCTTACATCTCTCCCCTCTCCTGAATTAAGGAGAGGGGTTAGGGGTGAGGTTTTAAAAATGAAGTCATCCCTGTGTGGTCCCACCAAAGTGCTTCCCGCCGCTACTTCGGAGGCAGCATATTGCGCCAACCTGGCCTCACTAATCTCACTCTTATCATAACTAAATCCGGTCGTAGCTAAAAATTCTGCCCGTTTGTCTGTCAAGTATTGCCCATCTTTAACAAGAAGTCTGTCCCAAAAAAATAGTTGATTTCTGGCGGCCAACCCGTCTCTTATCAAATCCAATAATTTATTTCTCTGTCGCAACCCCTTTTCATAACTTACTAGCGACCTTCGATATTCTCGGTCAACTTGCGATATTACAAAATCTAGATAACGCCGCCGCACGGAAGGACTTCCGGAAACAAGATCCATATCCGCCGGCCCAAACATCACCGCCCTCACTCTTCCTACAAAATCAATTTGCCTTCTTGGTATCCCGTTAATTTCAAATTTTTTCCGATCGGTAATTGAAATTTGAAAATTTAAAATTTCAGAATTGATTAAAAATTGAAAATTTAAAATTGAAAATTGCTGACCATGAGCTATCATCTCCCGATCATGATCCGCCCTAAAACTCTTCCCCGTCGCCAACAAATATATCACCTCGATTAAATTACTCTTCCCCGCTCCATTGGCCCCAACAATTACATTCCTCATGACAAACTCAAATTTCCGTTTCTCGTAACTCCTAAAATTCTGCAGGTTGACACTTTGGACATACATATGTTCCCCTCCCTCCCAATACAAATTTATTAATTAAAGTCCCACACGCTTTACAGGGCAAATTCTCCCGATCATAGACTCTAAAATGCTCCTGATAGTGTCCGCCCAACCCATGCAAGTTCATATATTTTGCATCCGCCGCAGTCGCCCCCCCATACTTAATCCCCTCGCTCAAAACCAACTTCACTTTCTCAAATAAACTGTGCAACTGTGCAACTGATAACTGACTAACTGGAGTTCGCGGATTAATCCGCGACTCCCAAAGTGCATCATTTGCATAGATATTTCCCACTCCGGCAATTATTTCCTGGTCCATAATGGCTACCTTGATCGGCTTCCTTAATTTGCTTAATTTCTTAATAAACTCTCCTACTTCCATCTCAAACGGCTCCGGTCCCAATTTTTTAAAATAATCGTCCATTGCCAATTGTCCATTGTCCATTAGTTTTATCCACCCGAACAAACGCTGATCATTAAAATAAAGCGTTCCTTTATCAAAATAAAATATCACTCTCGTGTGATTACTTGGCATTTTATTCACAAAATCTTCAGTCGGATGCCCCCCAACTATTCTGTCTAGAGTTTTTGCGTTTTCGAGTTTTCGAGTTTTTGTCTCATATATCAATTGTCCCGTCATTTTAAAATGAAACCCCAATACCAAATCAGGCCCAAAATCAATTAACAACACTTTTCCCTTTCGGCTCACAGAAACAACCCTCTTACCCAATATCTGGTCAAAATTTCCCTTAATTACTTTATGACTTAATATCTTGATCTCTTCACACACTTGCCCCACTAGTACTTTTTCCAGCTGCAGCTTAACTGTTTCAATCTCTGGTAATTCCGGCACTCACCAATTTTAACATCTGCTTCTTGAAATTCTCTTCCGAAAACTTCTCCGCCTGCTTCCTCAAATTGTCCATTGTCCATTGTCCACTCTCAATTTGTTTTATCGCTCTCCGCAACCCCTCCACCGAATAATCATCAAAAAGTATTCCCGTTTTCCCATTCACCACCGTTTCTCTATATCCTCCCCCACTAAAGGCAACCACTGGCGTTCCACAAGCCATCGATTCCACAGGAGTAATTCCAAAATCCTCGTTTTTTGCCAAAGCCAAAAACGCCCTTGCCTCCCGCATCAATTTAATTTTCTCATCTTCACTGACATATCCCAAATACTCTATATTTTTAGAATTTCGAATTTCGAGTTTAGAATTTCCCACACGTTCTCCGGCAATCTTTAGTTTAAACCCATATTTTTCCGCAGCCTCCACCGCCAACTCTATCCCCTTCCCCCCAGCCACCCTCGACACAATTAAATAGTAATTTTTAGGTTTATTGGCATTACGCAATTCGCAATTTGCAATAGCTACCGGCGGATACACCACCACAGCCTCGCGTCTATAAAACTTTCTGATCCTATTAGCCACTTCTTTAGAATTAGCCACAAACAGATCCACTTTTTGTGCCTGATTAAAATCATACATTCTCAAAAAATGTCCCACAATTAATGCATATACCCTGACTATCCAATACTTTTGCCAATTAATCGACGTAGGATATCCATACAACCACCTGGGTGGCGTATGGCAATAACACACCTCGGGTACCCCATATTTTTTACCCAACCCTTTTGTCACATACCAAGACGCCGATGTAATTATCAAATCATATCCCGAAAAATCAAAACCTCCCCATACCCACGGAATCAAAAACCGCAGTGGACTATACAACCTGTTAAATCCGGGGATTTTTCCAAAACCCGATGTTATTATTTTCTTGCCGGCAAATACTTTATCTGCCGTAGACCCAGCTACTCGAAAAGCCGTGTAAATCGGA
Organism: uncultured Gammaproteobacteria bacterium; assembly: GCA_964633995.1. GTDB lineage: Bacteria > Patescibacteriota > Microgenomatia > CAZETR01 > Amesbacteraceae > CAZWKN01. The sequence goes on along the minus strand of CAZWKN010000007.1, from coordinate 23,803 downwards.
GCATTCGGCCAAATTTTAGACAAAGCCAAAAGCACTCTTTCAGCTCCACCATATTCATTCAAATAGTCATGCACCAGGGCAATTTTCATACTCCCATTGTATCAACTTTGCACTTTTTCTGTGGGTTGGTCCGAAACCATCTCAATAGAATTCTGTCTGTCTTGTCAATCACTCGACCTATCAGCACCAATTCGTGTTCTTTCGCTTGTTGCATGGAAACAGCCAATTCATCCCCCACAACCACCTGGTCAATACACTCATCTTTTTCCCAATTTATGGCCCTAAATTCCAAATTTCCAAACTTTTTATCATCAGATACTTTAAATCCGTCATAATATTTTTTTACTATTTCTGTATCATAAGTATTTTGGTATTTATCTGGCGGAAATTGTAAATGAAAAAGCATCAAACTGTACAACCTGGGATTCCTAGAATTGTCTATCAAATACCAAATATCGGTATCTTGTTTAACTTCTTCGGCCAAAACACTGTATTCATAATTCCAAGCAGATGCCATAAGTCCAGGCAGTAACACGAAATACGATCTCCACAAAAGCAGCAAACTATACCCAAACAATCCTCCAAATAACCACCATCTATTACCAACCATTTTCACCAACCCTACCGCAATAATGATTGACAATGGCAACAATAACCCCAACACCCTTTGTTCGGACGTAAATACTCCGGAAAATATTCCTGGGACCAAATTTGCCAAAACCATTACCCAAATCATTGGGTCATCCCTAAGCAACCACAATCCAATTCCAAACGGTATCACCATCCACCAATAAAACAAGGCCACACCGGGTATTTTATGTTGCAAATCAATATCTGCTATTTCTGAAAATAAGTAATTGGGCGAAATAGTCGTCATTAATTGAGAAAAAGAATTGTGAACAATTTCTGCCACAGATACACCATTTAATGTATTATTTTTTATCCAAAAAGCTTGTGTACTCATCATCGCCAAATTGGGCACCATCACAATTCCCAGCGCCACTCCTGCCAACCATAATTTTCTATTCCTAAACCCAAAAAACAACCCGTACAAAATTAATTCAAACGGCAACTGATATCGCTGTGCGTGGGCGGCGTATGTAGAAAGTCCTAATATTATCAAAGCCCGGACATATTTTTTTCTCCACAAAAAATAACTCCCAATGGCAAAAAGCAAAAACCCCAAACAGGATTCATACCCCAACCGACTATTAAATACCATCCACGGGGAAATACTAAACATCACTGACCCCATTAACGCCTGCCATTTATTTCCCTTAAATATCTGCATCAACCAAGCAAATACGCAAACCGCGCTCATTGCTCCAAACACAACTGACGGTAACCGAATCGAGAAAGCGTTTAATCCAAAGAACTTAACCATCGGCACCAACACGTAAACATACATAGGCGGTGTATAAGATCCAAATAGTCGAAATAATTGCGGCAATGGCTTTCCAAATTCATCTTTCCCGGTTAGTGCCAGGCTGTACGCGTTATAACCTTCAATAGCCTCATCCACATACACCCCACTAGGCACTGTATCCAACTGCCAAACCCCCATCCCCAACGAAATACTTACGACCACTACTAAACTAATCACCAAAGCTTTCATTTTTTAAATCCTCGAAAGATTAGTTGTCGTATTTTTACAAACACAGGTGACTCAATATATGTCTCCATATAATATCCGTACCGCGCCAGCGCCGGAGGATACATGTTGATTCTTTGCTGCAAATAATACTTATCCAGTCCACTAAGCCCTAGTATTCCAAAACTAATCAAACAAGCCAGGTTGCATTTCATGTTTTGCCACATCCTCACCAGTAATTCGTTTAATTAAACTCTTGTGTCCCAGCTGCATCAATACCTCACGAATTTTATCCGTACTTGGCAATACGCAATCCGTAATATCCACACTTATCGGTACATCCGTCTTAATCGTCGCCAATCTTTTTGACAACTCCCCCCCTTCATACCCATTCACAAGTTTTTTTATAGTGTTTATTGGAATTTTAAATTTATTTGGTTCTTCGTTTTTAGTATTTCGGATTTGATCATAAACCTTCTCAAAACTACCAAATTTTTCCAAAAGGTCAATTGCCCCTTTCGGTCCAATCCCTACCACTCCCGGATAATTATCACTACCATCTCCCACCAATGCCTTGTAATCAATCACTTGTTCCGGCCATACTCCTAGTTTTTCTTTCACCTTTTCCCTATCAATTATTTCTCCATCAGACAATCCCTTTCGCGGCATATACAATTTCACCTTATCTGTCACCAGCTGCATATAATCCTTATCCCCCGTAATAATCACGACATTGTCAATCGTCAATTGTCCATTGTCCATTGTTGCCAATCTCGCCAACGTACCCACCACATCATCTGCCTCAAACCCAGCCAACCGAAAAACCGGCACCTTCATCAACTCGAAAACCTGTACCAACTTTTCTACCTGCCCCCAGATGTCTTCCGATATTTGTCTGTCTTTCTCTCGATTTGTTTGATATCCGACGTACATGTTGTGCCGGAAAGTGGGTTGAGGTGTGTCAAAGGCGATAGCCAAATGTGTAGGTTTCAGTTCTTCAATCGCCTTAAACATCATGGACAAAAATCCGTACACCCCAGCCGTCGCCTCCCCAGATCTGTTCCTCCAATCCGGCAGTGCATAGTAAGCCCTATGCAGCACCGAATTCCCATCCAATATTAGCAACTTTGTCACAACCTATTATCTCACCATTACTTACACAGCGCCAAATTTCTCGACATTTGATAACGATGAAACAATCACCGCCAATACCGCGTTTGTATCCAAGTTTTCACATCCCCGTACTAGATCAACAATCTGAGTTATATTCTTGATCATTCTCAAGGGGTTTCTGTTTCCAACAACTGTCTTAAAAAATATGTGACCCTCTGGAGTTAAAGTGGGAAATCTTGCTCCAAAAATTGACCCTGTTAACTCATGGCCAACAATCCAATAAGGCAAATCTTTCTCATGACCATCTGAATACTGATATCCTAATCTTTTCTTGTCAGTATTCCACCTGAAACCTAAAACAGCAGACGGATCATTGGCAACTGACCGCGGCAAATTAACTACCGATACAGGAAACCTCACACTAAAATCACTTGACATCCCAATACTCCACCACTTGTCAGCATACTCTTTAATGCTTAGCGGATTATCTCCAGATCTACTCCCCACCAATAGATCAATGTCTACACACTCTGTAAAACGTTGCCCATCAGAATCCACAACAGTCCTACGAAGAATTTTAGGTTCAGTGCCCAACAAACCATAAACCCCCAATGACCCCACACATCTCACCTCAAACCCTCTTTTCTTGGCATCATCAACCGCCCCCTCCAGCACTTCACCCAATCTTTTACGGGCATTTTTTTCCAGCTCCAATCTATCTTTCATCCCCCAATTATCCCACACTATAAGTCATAATTCAATAAAAATAGCCTTAAAAAGGCATTTACGTAATTATTGGTTCTAGATTAGAAATTAGAAATTAGGAATTTTATCCCCCTTCGCAGAAAACTCAGATCGTAAGGTCGGGAATGAATGTGAAGATATTTTCTGCTTCGGAGGGATTGCACAACCCGACGAAGCAACAGGGATATAAAACCCCGACCGTAAGGTCGTGGGTTGTTTATTTACTCATCATCGCCTCAAACTCATCTCCGTCCATGTTTTCAATCTCCAATAGTCTAAGCGAAACTTCATCCAGTTTTTTCCTGTATTTTTTTAGAATCTTCATAGCCGTTTCATACCCTTCCTGTACAAACTTGTGGACCTCAAAGTCAATCTTGCCTTGCATCTCCTGGCTAACTACTGTCTGTTCATAATAAGCTCTCCCCCAATTTACCGCATCCTGCCTGGGCCCATAATTTACCGGCCCCAAATCACTCATTCCATATTCCATCACCATATTTCTGGCCACTTCGGTGGCCTTATCAATATCATTTCCGGCACCCGTTGTGATTTCCGAAAACACCAGTTGCTCAGCAGCTCTTCCGCCCAGCATCATGGCAATCTGTGAAATCAGTCTTTTCTTAGTTTCGTGTACTCTATCGGTCGTTGGAGGAATCAACGTATGCCCCAAAGTCATGCCCCGGGACACTATAGAAATTCTATGTACCGGATCCATCCCCGGCTGCGCCCACGACACAATCGCATGCCCCATCTCATGATATGCCGTCATCTTACGATCTTCTTCGGACTGTACTCGCTTCTTTTGTGGGCCCAATTTAACCTTGGTAGCCGCTTCTTCTATATCCTTCATCTCCACCAATTTTTTATTTTCCCTAGCGGCCGTAATTGCCGATTCATTCAACATGTTCTCCAGATCGGCTCCCGAAAAACCCACGGTCCTTTTAGCTACTCCCGTCCAATTTACATCTGGAGCAAAGGGTTTGTTTTTGGCATAAATTGCCAATATCGCTTTCCGGCCCTCTATATCAGGCATATCGACTACCACTCGTCTGTCAAACCTACCAGGTCGAAGCAGCGCCGGATCCAATAAATCTCCCCTGTTTGTAGCAGCCAACACCATCACATTGTCATTTGGCGTAAACCCATCCATCTCTACCAATATCTGGTTTAGTGTTTGTTCCCGCTCGTCATGCCCACCCATCAATCCGTTTCCACGTTGTCTACCTATAGCATCAATTTCATCTATAAATATAATCGACGGAGCACTTTTTTTAGCCGTCGCAAACAGATCTCTCACCCTAGCAGATCCTACTCCCACCAACATTTCCATAAATTCAGATCCCGCCATAGAATAAAATGGTACCCCGGCTTCACCGGCTACGCTCCTGGCTAGTAATGTTTTCCCTACCCCAGATGGGCCAACCAACAATACTCCCTTCGGCGTCCTAGCTCCTACTGCTTTGTACTTCGCCGGGTTTTTTAAAAAATCCACTACTTCTTCCAATTCTTTTTTTGCCTCATCGACACCTGCTACATCAGCAAATTTTACTGATTGCTTACCTTTGTCAAATAATTTAGCTCTGGATTGGCCAAAACTAAATATCGAATCCTGCGCCCCCCGAGCTTGTCTAAACATATAAAGAAGTACAAATATCACCACTCCCGTCCCAATAAGTGATGGCAAAATCGCTCCCATCAAATCCCCCAACGTCTGATCTTTTATCTCGTATTTCACCACTGCCGGATCCAGCTTCGCCCGGTCCAATATTTCTGTAAAACTTTCATTAGGTTCTTTACGGGATATTGCTTCATCAGGACTGTCTTTATATTTGACCATCAACCGCTCGGCATACACATTTACCTTTTCCACCTTACCGTCTTTAATATCAGCTAGCACCTGGGACAATTGGATCTCAGCGGCCGCTTTTTTCCCGCTGTTCCATAGCTCCAAAAGAGAAAACAACATCATGACCACCACTCCCAGCCACAGCAGTTTCTGAAAATCAAATCTCATCTGTACGATTACTCCCTTGATGGGCGGCCTTTTCTTTTCCGGAAGTTTTATTTTCTTCATAAGTTACAACGGCCCCAATTGTACCAGCTGGCCTTGACAACAACAACTAAATCAAAAACCTACCTCACCATTGCCCCAATCGGCAGCTCCTCGGCCGCAATAAAAAAAGGTTTATCCTTCCCTACTGCCAAAATCATTCCCTGGCTTTCCTCGCCCATTATCTTTTTATATTCCAAATTCGTCACGAAAATAAATTTTTTATTCAGAAAATAGTCAGGCGTGTATCCAAAACTCCGAACCCCAGTAAAAATCGTCCGTGTTTCATCACCGAAATTAACAGTCAATTTTATTAATTTTTCCGACCCAGGCTGATCAATCGCCTCCACCACCAATCCCACCCTCATCTCCACCCGCTTAAATTCGTCAATGGTTATCATGCCGGTAAAAATCCCACCTTTTTATACACTTCCAATAATTTTTTGTGCGAAATCTCTCGCGCCTTCTGAGCCCCATTCTTCAATACTTTCATTATTCCGTCCCCATTTCTCAATTCGGAATATCTTTTTTGCATCGGTTTTAATTCCCCTATCACCATCTCCACCAGATTTTCCTTAAACTCTTTATATCCTTTCCCTTCAAATTTTTTCTCGATATTCTCTATGCTTTCTCCAGACATCAAACTATAAATATTCATCAGGTTTGCCAACCCTTTCCGGTTCGGATCATATTTTATAGTTCTTTCAGAATCAGTCGTCGCCCCAGCAATCTTCTTTTTTATCTCCTCTTCAGAATCCATAAGTCCGATTGTGGCATTTGGATTAGCATCACTTTTACTCATCTTGGCAGTTGGATCTACTAAGCTCATTATTCTTCCACCAATTTTGGGGATGGTTGGCGTAGGCAACACAAACGTCTCACCAAATTTTGCATTAAATCTTTCTGCCAAATCCCTAGCCAGTTCCACGTGTTGTTTCTGGTCTTCTCCCACCGGCACTTCTGTCGTTCCGTACAGCAATATATCAGCGGCCATCAAAACAGGATAATCAAATAGTCCCACGCTCACAAATTCCTTCCCCTCGGCTTTTTCTTTATATTGTGTCATCCGGCTAACTTGACCCATCGAAGCAAAACAATTAAGCACCCACGCCAAATTAGCATGATCCGGATTGTGTGATTGCACAAACAGTAGTGACTTATCAGGATCCAATCCAGCTGCCAAAAACCATCCCACCAAATCAGCCGTTTTTTTATTTAATACCTCTGGATCTTGGGGGACGGTGATCGCGTGCATATCCACCACACAAAAAATATCTTGTCCCAAGCTTGCCGAAAGATCGTTTTGGCCGGCAACCCACTGCTTAATTGCACCTAGATAATTACCAATGTGCAAACTCCCACTCGGTTGAATACCCGAAAAAACAACTTTGTCCATAACACACATTATAGACTACTTGTTCTTTAGTTTTTTCAGTTCCTTTGCCAACCTTTTTTTAGCATCCCCAACCGTACCAGAAATAGTACCCGATGCTTTGTGCAACATCTTGGCTGCTAGTTTTCGCTTTTTGGGGTCAGTTGCAATCATGGCGGCAGCTCCCGCAGCAGCACCTACTACCACTCCAGCTACAGCAGCTCCAACCTCTGCAAATACATTGCTACTCTTTGTGTTTTTTGCTGTCATTTTTTTTAGTGTCACCTCCTTCGATTGTCAGTTTTTCCATAAACTTACGCGCCAAACCAGAAACCACCACTTTTATTGCATCTTTCATGGTGGCCAAATCGTGTGTTGTACTTTCAACCTCATCTACAATTTTTTTTGCAGACCCCAACAATCCAACCAATTGATATGTAACCAATGCCACACATATTCCCATTACAATAACCGAAAACCCCACTCCCAGATTCAAAAAATCCGCACTGCTCAACATACATTCAGAATACACCACCCAGTAATTTTTTGGTATAATCAGCTTTGGTTCTTTAAAAACACATGCGGGGTAGTGTAGAGCTGCACGAAAGGCTCATAATCTTTCAGACCGGGCGCGACTCCCGGCCCCGCAACAAAATGCAAAACCGCTTCAGGCGGATTTTTGTTATCTCTACATCAGAAGAAAATAAGAAAGTGGGACAGTGACAATGTCTGGCGAAGATAACGCCAGAGGGCTCATTGAGATCACTAACCCATATTTAGAAATCACCCGTTTGTTTGTGTTTTCAATTTGTTGGAATCCTTTATTAACATATCCCGCCTCAACTACTATCCACTTATCCCGTAATTTAACAATAAAATCAGCCCCATTAAGTGAACTGTCATAGGTAAGTGAATGGGTGGTTGAAGCAAGACAACGACTGAAATACAACCCAATTGTATCCTCAAGGAGCTTTCCCATGTAATTCTGTTGGGTAATAATATTTCCCACAAAATTGTAGTACATCGACCGAAAGGCTGGAGAAGAAAATAAATACTTTGACGGTTTTCTTACTTGAGTACCATGAGCTCCATACGGATATATTCTCACTAATGTCTCCGTCTTTTCCAAAACTGACAAAATCTCCGATAGAGTTAGACGGTTCAAGTTCATGTCTTTGGCCAAGTTAGTCAAACTGAGCGAATCTGATGCGGCAACCGTATACAAAACTTCCGGAACCTTGGATAGAATATCTGACGAAAATTGACCCAATTGGCCAATATCCAAACTAGTTACTCTATCCAGAATCTTTTTGATCTGGTCATAAATCAAACCCTCGTTTTTGAGTTTTATGGCAAATGGCAATGATCCATACTTAAAATAGCGATCTACTTCGAGCCTTTCTATCCCAGTCCAGTACTGTCTAACTTCAGTTTCAACTTGCTTCAGTTTGTTAAAAACCTCAGTCGCACTAGATGACTCAAACAAAGACTTCCTGATATGTGAAGATATTCCCTTAGTCTCAAATTTGCCGTCCTTAATCTTTATGTATTCCGTAAAACTCATTGGGTACAGTTTCTCGAATTCAGCCCTTCTCGCAACATCTGGATTAGTTTGAAGAGACAAGGCCGAAGAACCGGTACAAACCATAAATACCTTTTGCGAACGATCATAAATAGATTTCAAAGCCATCCCCCAATTACTGTCATACTGTACCTCGTCAAGAAATAGTAAAACTGGTTTATCCAAGCGTTCAAAGGCAACCCCCAAAATCTCCTCGTAAACTGTCAAAGCATCATTCAGAGACACTCCAATAAGTTGTGTCAGTTGATCTACCGAGATATAAAGTTTGTTTACGTTTGGGTTTGATATTTCGTAATACAACTGGGAAAGCAATGTCGTTTTACCAACCCCCCTGAATCCAGGGAAAACTACCCACCTGACAGACATCTTCCCGGATATAAAATCCCTCAGGTACATACTCAATTTAACAAAGCAATTTCTAGTCGGGTTTTTATGATTCTGTTCATCAAACACGTACGCTTTTGCCCTAAAATCCGCCTGAGCAATTTGCTCTTGCAAATACCGAAGCACAAGCTCCTTTTTATCACTGGTCATCATAATCACTAGTATATTAGAACAAGCTAGTAAAGTCAATTTCTTGACTACTCGAGTACACTAGTGGCAATTTTTGAACCCAAATAGGCTGCAAATAGGTACAATTACTAGAATTCTGATAAAGTCTTCTCTATGCAAGAGTATTTCGGTAATTCAGCCCACGTCTTCAAACAATCAAGAGGAAAACGATACCTCCTAAATCCAGCGATCGAGAGAAATCTCCCCCAAGCAACCAACCTCAGCAACAAACTCCTCGACCTAGGTTGTGGAAATGGTTATTTTTATGAAATGGCCTCCAGCAAAGGATACCAATACCACGGCTTAGATATTTCCGAGGACATGATCGAAAGATCCAAAACTGAGTACCCCAAAGGTAATTACTTAGTAGCCTCGGCTACAGATTTCTCTAAAAAATATCAAGAAAAATTCGATGTTATCTTACCCATCATGTTGTATCCAGCATTTAATAGTAAGACTGACATTCAAAAATCCCTCATCGAATGCAAATCTGTACTCAAAGAAGGTGGGATTGTCTTGGTGGGTCTTTCTCATCCTTCATATGACCAATACATGCAAAAAGGAGTCTTAGGTAAAAACGAAATCGAAACTGATTTTCAAGGATACTTCAAATCTGGTCAAAAAATGTTAATCCCTCATAACTTTAGTGGAGAGGTTATGACTTTTGAAGATTATCACTGGACTACCCAAGATTACGTAGACTGTATAACCCAAGCAGGATTGTCCATAGTTAAATTCGATGAATGTCCGCCAAGTTTAGAGTTTCAAAAAGAAGACCCAGAATTTTTTAACAAACGATCCGAATTTCCAACCTATCTACTTCTAGTATGCAAACATTATAGGTCTTACTAACAAACCAGTTGATCTGAAAACTACACCTCTTCAAACCGATATTCTGCGATTTTATTATCACCACTGAACAGAAAAATCGCATTAACTATTTGTCCGGCCAATACTTTCGGTAACCAATGTTCGTTGTCTTCCCACATTTGACCCCAAGGTATTTGTTCCTTATCAAACCAGACTGGTTTAGTTGACTCAGTCTCCTCAGGACTACCATCCCACTTCGTGACCTGGTAAATAGTTACATCCTGATTCCATTTACTGTCATGAGCTTTGTGACTAAAAAGAAATCGCACACGTCCCATTCTCCTCTTCTCCCGAACGATCACCCCCACTTCCTCTTTTGTCTCCCGATCCATTGCCTCATCTGAAGTTTCACTTGCAAATTCAGGTTCATCACCCACCTTTCCCCCAATCCCAGCGATCAAATCTTGCCCCAATCCCCCCGACACTCTCTTGCGTACCCCCAAGCATACTCTCTCCCCACCAATCAAATAACCAACAACAGCAGGAGTAAATACTACCGTTTCCAAATATTTATCAATTTCGCCTTTAGCCATTTAGGCGATAATACTCCAACCATCAAAAATCTCAAAGAGGCACATCCTTCAGACCACCACCAAGGCTGGTTGATTCAAAAACCAGGTTCTGATTTCATAGAGCCCCACAACCAAAACAAAAAAAATTCCCGCCAAAAAGCGGGATTTTTTTATCCCTACATATTTTCTTACTACCATACTACAGTGCGTAGTAGTTATTACTACAAAGTGCATAATATACTCATGTATTTTGTTTACATTCTTCTTTGCCAAGGTGACAGCTTTTATACCGGCATATCCACCAACGTCCAACAACGATTATTAGCTCACAAAAACGGCAAGGGCGGAGCATACACCCGGTCCCACAAACCAATCAAAATCGTCTACACCGAGCGACTGCCAGACAAATCATCTGCCTTAAAACGTGAATTTCAAATCAAACAACTTTCACACACACAAAAACTTGTGCTAATATCCAACTAAATTTATGCCAGAAGGAAAAACCATCAGAAACATAGCCATAATTACAGCCCTTTTTATAACCCCCGTCCCAATGATGACCACTTGTGTGGCAGCCAGTCAAAGGCTGTATGATCGTGATGTTTTTTCCCCAAAGGAAAAATTCGGACTTATTGCCACAGACGTGGTCAAAGAGCTACTGTATATAACCTTCTTTTCGGGACTTGAATCCTTCTCAAACACAGACAACAATCGTGCAATCGTCGCACTCGCAGCGGCAGCAACGTTGGGACTACTTCAACTTGGAGTAGTCCTGTACCAAGCAGTTGAAAGCGCTAAAATAACTCCATGACCCCAAAGCACTTAATCGTCCTTGCCCTAACCTTGATAGTCGGTTTGTCATTAGGAGCAACTATTTTTCCACCCAAGTATCTTGCCCCAAAACCAACTGTCTCAAATACTCCCATCCCCACTCCCACATCTCCAGTCATCCCCCTCTGGCTGTCGGGCCAATCATCAGTATCCCCAGACGGCCAGCAAGGCATCCATTTTGCCGTCACTAAAGCATCTGCAAACTTCAAAATCGCCATCACTGTCTTAAGTCGCTGGTCAAACAGTGAGTCGTATCAATTACGTACTCTGGAAAAGACACTCTCAAACCAAACCGTTCAAGACCTCAATAAATTTTACGAACAAGATCCCAGGGGTAGAAAAAATTTCCCAAAACTCCTCGCCTCCTGGTCTCCCGACTCGCAGTTAGTCGCTGTTTACACACCCGACGAAATTACACTAATACAGCCCAAAAATTCCAAACATGACAAATCATTTACCATCAATTCCGTCAGTCAGATCGTCTGGGGAGCAGAAAGTAAGTTGTTCATCCTAAAAAACGACGAGACATTATGGTCCCTCGACGCCTCCACAGATGAAATCGCAAAAACACCCACTTCGGAACCCATACGTTCACTATCTTCAGCTTATCCACGAAAGGGTGTAGCGTATTCAAAATATTTATCCCCAAACCAAGACACTGTTCTAGTATTAAACGACGGTAAAAGTGAAAAAATTTATGATTTATTTCAGAATATCGATGGAATCGGCAATATAATTTTTTCCCCTTCAGGTAACAAGGCGTGTATCGACTATAGCGTCTCTGGCTTCGCAGGATACGCCGTGTTTGATTTGACCAATCAAAAAAAACTTGCCGATGGAGGCCAATATTCCCACTGTACTAGTTGGGTTGACGAAAATAGGCTTTTGGTAAACGAAAATTCTTACTGGCTACAAGACTCACCGACTATTTCCATCCTCAATCTAATTACCCACACCACCCAAACCTTTGGGAAAAACGTGCTACAATAGTCAAACATTATGGAAAACAAAAGTTCCCAAGGTCTCATAATCGGTGTAGTCGTTCTTCTGGTTGCTTTAATTGTCGGATTTTGGTTTATGTCCCAAAAAAAAGCCCCAGCTCAAATCCAAGGAGTCTCCGACACACCCAAGTCTTTCAATCTCACTGACGTATCTGCCCACAATTCAGAATCCGATTGCTGGATGGCCATCAACGGCAAAGTTTACAATGTCACTTCATTCATTCCCCAACACTTTGGCGGCAAGATAATTTTATCAGGCTGCGGCAAGGACGCTTCAGATCTTTTCAACCAACGCCCCACCAATTCCAAAGGTCCCCACCCAGAAAGTGCTTTAAAAGTACTCGAAAAACTCTACGTTGGCGAGCTGTCCACGCAGTAGTAATGTTAAAATATCCCCGTCAGGCTGTGTAGCTCAGCTGGTTAGAGCAGGGTCTTCATAAGGCCAAGGTCGCAGGTTCGAATCCCGCCGCAGCCACCAACCCACCCCTATTCCCCAACGTACAGCTTCCACCACTTTTTCCAATTATCAATTAGTGTTTCTTCCACTCTTCCATTTTTTGGCGCCAGTGTCGGCACTATTACAACCTCCTCCCCTTCCTTACCCAATCCAAATTTCTCCCTAGCCTCCTTCTCCAAAAAATCGTCGCTTTCGACCTCTGCCAACTTCGATTTGAGGCTACTATTCTCTGACTTTACTCTAATAAATTCCTTTTCAGCTAATTTAAGCCTATCCCCAAACCCAACCAGTTTCACTACATTTATCCCGGTTTTCACAGCCAACACCAGCCCCAAAACCAACACCACCCCCTCCTTCCACCCAATTACGGTCCGGATTTTATGCATAAATTACCTTCAATTGTACTACCAGCCGTCAGGTGTTAAAACAAATCCTATAGTTGTATTAGCCTCAAATATATACTATAATCTGTTTCCATGACCGAACTCCCAGATCCAATTAGCCTCGAACTAGCTTTGAGCAAATTCATTTCCCATCTCAAATCACAAAAGAGGTCGTCTGCCACAACCATTGCCTACACCAGCGATTTAACCCAACTTACCACCCACCTCAAATCCAAACGCATTACCCAGGCTACCACAGTAGCCTCAGAACACCTTCAAGTCTATATCGAATCACTCTCACCCACTTACACTCCCAAAAGCATTAGCAGAAAAATTAATTCCTTAAAAACTTTTTTCAAATTTCTTCACGAACAACAGCTTCTTCCTCATAATCCCAGCACCCCCCTAACCCACCCCAAAATCGACTCCAAAGCTCCCAGAATCCTAACTCCAGAAGAATATAAGGCCTTAAGAAACGCTTCACGGTTGGACATTAGGATTAGCGCCATTATCGAGATTCTTCTCCAAACCGGCATGCGCATCAGTGAATTAGCCGGACTGCACGTCGAAGATGTCAAAAAAAATGAACTTTATATCCGCCCCCAAGAAAACAATCCAGCCCGCACCATTACCCTCAATAAATCAGCCTCGGGTTCCGTCCATAATTATTTAAGTCTCAGGCCTCAAGTCACCGACCCCCACCTATTTGTTACCAAAACCGGACATCAACTCTTAATCAGAAACATCCGCACCTCAATCGATAGATATTTCAAAAAAGCTGGAGTTAAAAACGCCAAAATCAATGATCTCCGTCATACATTTATAGCCCACCAACTTCAAAATGGAGTAGACCCTGAAGTGGTCCACAAAAACGTTGGTCACAGAAGACTTTCTTCAACCCAAAAATATCTTGAACACGTTAGGATTTTAATAACCGAAACCTCCTCCCGCCTCATTGAACTTTAATCCGCTATGTCCAATCAAGAAAAAGGCCAACTTGTTTCTGCCCTTGTCGGTGGCCTAGCCGGAGCGGCCATGTATCATCCTGAATTTCGAGTCGTTGAATCGATATTTTTTGGTCTATATTACATAGGCATGTCTGCCCTAAATCACATGGCCACGAAAGACACCATGCAGTACAACGGCATGACAAAGCAACAAATACACCAATTCCAACAAAAAGAATTCATCTTTGAGGGTTTAGGTTTTGCACTTGGTTGTCTTTACCCACCCGCATTCTTAGCTCTCGGCTCAGCCAGACTTTTCTCGGCCGTTATTTCCACTTTCTAAATCTAATTCTGCTACCCCAAGCAATATCGAATGGTTTACCCTGAGCAGTGTCGAAGTGTGGATCCGCATGGAATCGAACCATGTCCAGGACTTTATAAGAGTCCGGTCCTACCATTAAACGACGGATCCGTACCCCGTATTTTAACTTACCGAAGCCCTACTCTCCACCCGTCGATCAAATTTTGATCTCTGAAGCCCCAACCACATACCGATTAACCCCAAAATCAACATGCTCCAAACCATCAATTCCGGATTCCCCGTCACATCTGGGGTAACAGCAAGTTTCAAAATCGTTTCCGGTGTAAATCCCCGACTTAACGCAATTGCTGCCATTCCGGTTGCCACAGCCCCCTCAGCCTCAACCGAACAACCAATAAGCTGATTTAATCGGTTAAACTTCGCATCTGTCATGCCCGCATTATAACACACCAACAAACCTATAGTCTATTATTAGATCTTTAATTCCACTTGACCAAATGAATTCTGATATTTACCATCAAATAACAGACACCCATCGTCTATCACCACATATCCCGGTCTGGATTTTAGACCTCCCCCACCACAACCACGACCAAAAAGTGGAGTTGGGTCAGTAATCAACAATGTCCTAAACTCATAGTCTTTCAGTTTTAAAAAATCTACCCTTGTCACAAATAGCCCATTTCCCACGTTTTCACCTTTCTCTACCGCTTTATCGGTCGCCAACCGATCAATCCTTTCAGTTACAATTACAAATCCCTTATTTTTGTCATCATAAAAAGCGGCGTTTGCCCCATCTTGTGGCCTGGAGTATTTCATTCCGCTACGCAAGTGGCTTCCATCGCTGTCCACCACCAAATACTCTACCCCCTCACCATCCTCTTTTACTACCAACCATTTCCCAAAACCGTCGTCGACATCTAATAAAGTGTATTTACCGGCAAAATTTACAGTCCGGCTAATCTTTTCCGGCATACTCACAACCCGTCGGGTCTCACCATCAAAACTACCAAACAAGATATTGTCATTGTCACCCCACCGAATAAATTCGCTATGGAAACCCATCCCGTATTGGCAACCTATCTTAGTTTGTGCCCATCCCTTCACATCAATTGCGTCACCGTCTCTACTCAATATTTCGATTCTACATTCCTGAATGTTATTCTCAGATTGGCTATCTGGCTTATAAACTCTCAATTTGTATTTTCCACTTTTTGAAACAGTTTCCGTTTCCCACCCCACCATAATCTCCCGCTCAGGAGTAGGCGTATTAATCGTCACAGGGACAGCAGAAGCAGTCGGGACTTCTTTCCGTCCTACAAACCCCAATACCCAACCCGTAACCACACCCAGACCAAAACTGGCCGTCATCATCGCTATCCAAAATCTACCTCTCACAACCTACTCCTTGAGGCTATCTCGTTCTCCACCAATCTCACATCTTTTCCATATTTAAGCCTGGAAATACTCTTAATTATTTCCGCTGTCTTGGGATTGTACATCCCCTTTTCTGCTTTCATGTCTTTTGTCACATCCATACTAAAAGGTGGCACGGGCTCATTTCTTACAATCGTCTTTATAAAAACATTAAATCTTTCGATATTAAGTAAATCCGCCTCGTTAAACACCGGCGAAAACTCATGTTGCAAATAATTTGCATCCGCCACACCCACTCTAAACGAGATCAAGGTACCCACATTTCCAAATACAGCATTTTTTACCTCATCTTCCATCTGTGAAGTAAACTGGTTGGCCACAATCAGATCCAATTTGTATTTTCTAGCCTCCGACAAAATGGTAGCAAAATCCGGTGTGGCAAAATTCTGAAACTCGTCAACATATAGATAAAATGGTACCCTTTGTTCCACAGGTACATTTGCTCTCGACATGGCAGCCGCCAAAAGTCTTGGCACCAGCACTAGCCCCAAGAAGTTACTATTCTCTTCTCCCAATTTCCCCTTAGATAAATTCACTATCAGGATCTTTTTTTCGTCCATAGCTTTTCTAAACGAAAATGAACCCTTAGGCTGTCCTATTATGTTTCTTATGGTTTTATTGGTAATAAACCTGCCAAATTTAGAAACGATGTAATCCAAGACTTCAGATTTATGAAAATCTGATGTCTGAGCAATTTGGTCCGTCCAATATCTTCGCACCAACGGATCTTTGACTTTGGGTAACATCTCCTGCACAAACTCCGGCCTTTGCAGTGCTTGAACCACCTCGATAAACGTTCCTCCAGGAACCGCGTCCATCACCGTCAACATGGCGTTTCTGATTGCATGCTCAAATCTGGGCCCGATAATACCGGTTTTGTGGGGGTCATATAGTTTATACATCATTCCTATCACGGCATTTGTAGCCATGTGTCGCTCCTGTTCAGTATCAGCCTCGATTAAATTCAAACCCATCGGCATTTCCTCATCCGATGG
Organism: uncultured Gammaproteobacteria bacterium; assembly: GCA_964633995.1. GTDB lineage: Bacteria > Patescibacteriota > Microgenomatia > CAZETR01 > Amesbacteraceae > CAZWKN01. Next base: position 7,044 of record CAZWKN010000007.1, on the reverse strand, counting down.
ATCAAAATAAATTACATCCTCGGCTCTCTCTGGAGGAATAAACCCCAACAGTTCTTCAGACAAGTCGTGGGGATCAATCACACAAATCCCGTTTCCGGCTTTAATATCTTGCAGTATCAAAGTCTTCATAAATTCCGTCTTCCCGGTCCCGGTCCTACCAATAATGTACATATGCCTTTCTCTGTCCGAATCTCCCAAATACACTGGCCGAGTTATCCCCCTAAATACGCTTTTACCAAGATATAGCCCCGAATTGGGAATCTGCTGTGGGGCCGGAGCCCTTTTAGAATTTAACCAATGAATATGGGGCGTTTCAATCGTCTTGTTGGGAAAATGATAAATAGTAGCCAGCTCTTCAGAATTTAAAATTGTCCAATTCCCCCACAACACCATGGGTTGATACCGATAAATAAAATCCACCATAAAGTGTCCCTTAAGCCGAATCTTTTTCCCCTTAAATGCATTTATATCTCCGTTATATTGCTCAAAGGCAGCCCTCAAGTTGGCCATATGTGCCTTGGCGCTGGATTTATCTGCAGAAGACACTACGATTCTGATTGTGGTCTGGAACCCGTTTTTAGACACCTTATTTTCTACCGCCTCCATCACCTTAGGATCCACTTTATAGCTCGCCTTTTCCGGGTTGGCCTCATTCTTTTTCGTTTTTCCTATCCACGCCCGCCCTTTGCTTTTCCATTTTCCGTCGGCCGGGGAAATCAGTATCTGTACATGCGCCCCCTCATGCTCTCCCATTTTGGCTAATGATGAGGTCAAAGACGCCATGGGGTCAGTCGCCAAATTTTTGTATACCTGAATCGGATTATATCCGGCGTTTCTCAATACCAACCAGGCATATTCCACCGAACCCTGTTCATCAAAAATGGTTGGTTCTTCGACCACTTTTATTTCTGCTCCAGGATAACCCCCATGAATTTGTTTCTCCACCAAATCCCTGAGTTTGTCAGGAACAACGATATAAAATCTAATATCTTCTCTGTGAGCTATTATTTCGAAACTAATGTGCGGCTGGACCTGTAAAAAGGTAAACCACCCAAAAGGACCTAATCCCCCTTTTTTGATTGAATACAGGCTGGAAAACACCTGCTCCATAGCATCAATTTTTATTTCGTTATCCCGAGGTACCGCAACTTGCAAACACACCATGTCCAAGCTTTTTTCCTCACGATCACGATGCCGATACAAAGCCAAAAACATATAACCGGAAAGCATTAAAAGCATTACAAGTAGTGACAATCCCACAACCAAAACAGCCCCGTTTATCAGTACCGCATACAAATCAGGTCCAATCATATATCCATGATACCAAATTACAAAAAACTAGGGTTTAATCATCTTTATTTGCCGGACACACCATTCGGCCAGCCACCTAATACTCTCCCATATCTTGTGATGCAGTCCTTCCTGTATCTGGTCGTCGGTTAATGGCAATGTCACTTTTTTTTGCCCTTGGGAGTTTTGACCTAACAGCACCTGGTTTGTGTAGTCGTCCAAACTGGTTTGCGCCAATTCCGCTTGTTGTTCTACCTCCTCCATGTAACCGGAAAGTTCTGGCTTTTTTTCAACTTCCACCGACACGGGCACCTCTGCCATCTTGTCAACGGCCGTCTCTTTTTTCCCGGACACCTCACGACTCTCAAGCCCACCGGTGTTAAACGTTCCGGCTATAGCCTCGAGCTGTTCCTTAAACTTCCCACCCTGTTGGTATTTCTTTTGGAAGTCATCGACAACTGGTTTTTGTTTCGGATCAACTACTGCCATACATTAATATTACACTAACCTTTCCAAACTTCCTCAACCACCCCATTTTTAAAATTCACCCATCTAGCCAATGTAAACAAATAATCCGACAGCCTGTTCAAATATTTTAAAATAATTATCTGCCGTACATTTGCCAACCGAACAACTTCACGCTCAACACGTCGGCACACTGCTCTGGCAAGTTGTATTTGCCCAATGGGATAAATAAAATTACTTAGTCTTGGCAATTCTTCCGTCATCCTATCTATTTCATTCTCCAATCTCTTAATCTCTCTGTTGCTTATCTCCTTCCTACTCCCCGCCAACATCGACCCAATCGTCATCAAATTCGTCTGTACTCTTTTCAAGTCTTTATCCAAAATCGCCCATTGCCCATCGTCCATTGTCCATTCTCCATTGCCCATTGCCCATCGTCCATTGTCCATCGTCCATTGATATCTACACACCCCTATCCAACTATTCAACTCATCCACACTCCCCAGCGCCTCAGCCAAAGGATCACTTTTCGGCATCCTCCCCAAAAACGTCCCCGTCTCCCCCCCATCCCCCTTTTTTGTATAAATCTTCCCGGTTTTAGGCATCGTCAATTAATTAAGATCTTTCGCTTCGACACTTCCGCCTTCACCAGTTGGCACTACCTCAATCTCACACGACCCGGCAATACACGCCAACTCTTGAGCAGCCTTTGTATAGTCCTCTTCCTCATATCTAAATATCTTTGAAAAATCCACATTGGGAAACTTAGCCGCCTTCGCTTCGTATTCTTCACGCGATATTTCCTCATATGGCATTTGAGCGTATTTAGAGTCAAAAGCCGGCAAAAACGCCATTCCCCCCACTACTTCCTTATGTTTCCATACCCAGTCGATCAAATCTATCACCTCATCTGGCTGATACGATATCGTAACACTCGGATTGTGTTCGGTCCAAAATATCTTATTTTGCAACCAAAACTCGCACTGTTCGACCGCGGTCCTATTTTTGCGCAAAATAGAACCTTTTGGCGATTTGACCGGGAAATGAGCTACGTATGTGGTCGCATTTTCCGCCGTCTGCCCGTTTTCAGGATCTAGTGGCACTCCACTATCCCGCAATACTTTATATACAGGAGAGTGCGCGGCTACTCTTACATTTCTGATGTAATACTCAGCCATCCTGGCATGCAGTCCGGATGAGCAATTTAGTAGCTGCGACGAATTACCGGACGGCTTTACACACGTTACAGATACCGACTGATTAATTCCCAAAAGACTTGCGTATTTGGCGTTCGTATCTACGGCCACTTGTCGTAGTCTTCCCATAATTGCCGAATCCTGAGCAGCCCGACTATCCATCTGACCGGTAATATCCACTCCCAATAATCTTTCTTCCTCACAATTTTGTTTCCAAATTGGCCTAAGCCCCGGAAAATGAGTAGCCATAGATTGGATTGATCCGATAATTGCTGCCACCTCTACCTTATCTTTCAAAGATTCGTAATTATCTTCAGCCCTGGCCACCGCCATAGTCAAATTGCAAAATTCCCACGGCCTCAAAATAATTTCTCCACAAGGATTTGTGCCAAATTCAGCCTCTTGCCTTCTGGCGGGCCTCATAGATATTGCGCCTTGCCTGTTAAATATTCCCGGCTCTCCCCGTCCGCCCTTAACCATCTCCAACATTTGTTCTACCAGCTCCTGCTGGGTAATTCCTCGATCCGGCCAAACCACTGAATTGTTCGCATTCCACCTTTGGGAATTCTCTCTCTCAAAATCCCCATTTTTACTATTCCTCATTTCGGTATCATCCCAATCAAACAACGAAATCATTGCTGTTCTTCTTACTCCTCCTGACACCGCCGCATTCCCCACTTCACACATTATGTCATGCGCGTCAATTGGCCTCAAAAAACTTCCCTGTCGCGCCAAAATTCTTGCCCTGGTAAATTCCAACATTCGCTTTAGAGGTGCTGGCCCAGAAGCTCGTCCCCCCTTGGTTTTAAGTATCGCCCCAAACGGCCGGATCATTGAATAATCAAATTGGATATCCCCCCCATCAAACCACAAAGCCAATCCCTGCCTTAGTGCCGCCATCCATCCGTCAGTGGAATCCTCAATTGTAAACACTAGCGGCAGACTATTTACTTGCCTTTTAACTCTCGGCAGTTGTTCCACGTACTTGCCCTCCACAGAAAACCCTACACCGGTACCACTCATAGAAATGAGCAATGCTTCAGCAAACGCATCGACACTATCTACGGGCATGTACGAACAATTGTAAATACTTACATTTTGCCTTCTAGCCGCCGGCCCTGCCATCGCCAAAAGCCGCATAGACGGCATAGATTTCATCCACAACACGCTATTTTTTATCCTCTCATACACACTTGCATCTAATTTATTTCCGGACAATTCTTTTAAAAAATCCACTGATCTGTCAACCGTCTCAGCCCAGGTCTCACGCCTACCCAAATCATAATTAAACCGCGAATATTTATCAAAAAATTGGAATTTCTGAAGTTGTGACGGAAAGTATCTGTCAGATTCCAAAAATGATTTTTTTACGTCTTCCGGAACCGGTCGTTCACCCCTAAGCTTGGCGTGTTCAGCCCGATACAAGATGTAATGCTTCGCCGCCTCAAACTCCCCCATAGCCTGAAGCACTATTTCCACCACATCCTGAACCTGTTCTACAGTCGGCTGAGCGTATTTTGCTGTCACAGCATTTACCACCTGTTCGGCTATTTCAGCAAATCCAATTTTGGGCTTTCTCCCCACACTATCAAAACATCTTTCAATCGCATTCTGGATTTTCTTAGACTCAAAAGGAACCAATCGTCCATCTCTTTTTTTTATCAATACCGGTGTTTTCATGTCCGACAATACCCTAGAGACATTCACATTCTTTGCGACTTTTGCCGGCCTACCCCGCCTTTTTGTTTGTATTAACTGTAATTTTGGATCTTCCATGTTAGTTACTGATTTTGTCTAATAATTTTTCAAATTCTGATAAATCGGAAAGTTCTAAGTAGACACTGGCAAATCGTAGCCACGCTACTTTGTCGATGGTTTTGAGTCTCCTCAAAACCATCTTGCCTATCGCCTTACTGGAAATTTCCGACACCTCTTTTCGTCGGACTTCTCTCTCTACCTCATCGGCCAACTGACGCACAAGGTCGATCGAGACCGGTCTTTTATCAAAAGACCGAATGACACCTTTGACAATTTTTTCTCTGTCAAAGGCTTCCCGTCCACCACCTCTCTTTACTACAAAAATCGTCGGCCCCTCGATTCGCTCAAAGGTGGTAAACCTTTTAAGACATTTTTGACATTCCCTACGCCGCCTCAAAGCTTGCCCGTCTTCCGTTGTCCTTGACTCCAAGACACTTGTATCGTGAACTGCGCAAAATGGACAATACATATAGCGGCGAACACTAGACTAAAACACTAAATATGCCGGGTCAACTACCAACTACTATATCAAAAACTATCAACTCATCATTTAGCCTCGAGTATCAGTTGTCGCACTCTTTCTGCCGCCAAATTGGTTACCTTTAGTGTACTTTCCAGGTTCTTTTTATCACTGTCCCCTCCCTTTGCAGACAACCCATTCAATATCTCGGTGTGTTTACTCAAGGATTTCTCCAATGTAAACAACAAGCTCTTTACATCCTTACCGTTTTTTTGTTCCGCTTCCGCATTATCTACGCTCTGAGTTAGATATCTTTCGGCCTTACCCGCTACACTTACTCCCAAATTAACCTTACCCCCTTCAACTAAAAACAAAGCTGCATTTATCCTCTTGTCAGCCAGGGCAATCATCTTCCATGCCTTTCTTTCCTGACCAAAGGTCAACCACAACGCGACCCTGTCTCTCAAAGCCTTCAGGGGATAAAACGGACTATCGGGCAACATCCCTGGATATGCCAAATAGTATTCCACTTTTACCGTCGATGGCTCCATTGGGTATACCCGGTCAGGATTAGATGCGGCTAAAAATGACATTGTTAATATCGCCACCCCAAAAACCAATGCCGTAGATACACCCACCACCCAGTATCTGAACAAGTTTTTACCCCAACTCTTCATCTTCATTTACTAGTATGCCACACCCTGTCAAATCGCTCAATTCGTTATAGTCTGCACCCCTCCAACACATCCCCCATTACATCCGAAATATTCTTTAACAACCATCCCGCCTCTGTTAAATTTGTAAACTCGCTGTGGTCAGGGAAAAAATGAAACACTCTATTTCTTGCGTCCTTCCACACCTTCCACATCTTGAGCGGTAACACATCTCCACCACAGCTGTTTACCAATTTACCATACACCCACCCGGCCCGATACCTTTTGGGCAGCGTTGGCGACAATGCTCTACCAATCCTAAAATGCTCTCCCCGATACTGAAGTTCGTTAATAAGCCCCATTTCCAAAAAGACTTTTTTCAAAAATCCCTCGTAAGCCTTAGCGGCCGGAAATACCACAAACCCATAATCATGAAACCTAAACTCTCCCGCTCTCCCGCTCTCCCGCTCTAGTAGTTCAAAGCTTTGTGCCATCAAATCCCTCATTGGTTCATCCAAATATTTCCACCAGTTAGTATTTTTATAATCTTCCATCAACTTATTCTAACGCTTTTTGGATAAAACATATCAAATGACAAAATTCCATCAAGCTTATATTTTTCAACCACGGCCAAGTTCATACAATCAATAAAGGATGTTCCTTTTTTCTTATGCTTAAGAAAAATTTTCCAAGCGGCGTCTTCCATTTCTTCGTTGACCCTCAACGTTCGCAACTCCAACCGAGGAAGCTTTTCCACAAAATTCACAGCCACTTCCTGATTTATCTTGTAACTTAAAACTGTTGCTGTTTCTTGGATTACCAAGTTTAAAACCAAAACCTCTATCCCTTTTTCCACCACCTCCAACCAAAATTTTTTAGCCCGAAGGTAGTGAGGATCAGATGGCACAAAAAACCCAAATAAAAAGTCTGAGTCGACTAGTACCTTCATTTAGCTAGTTGTTTATAGTAACTTCGGACGTCTCTCACTGCATTTGTTTTAATTTTCGTTTTACCTGCCCCTGCAAATTCTATCCACTTATTGCTTTTCTTTCTCACCAACCTCTTCCTTTTCACCTCTTCGGCTCCTTCTCGAATTAGTTGGGAAAAATTAACACCCTCAGTTTTAGCCAGCAGCATCAAATCTCTGTGCAAATCATCCGGAATGTATACCTGTGTCCTAATCATACCTAAAGTATATGTCGTATGTCGTATGTTGTCAATA
>CAZWKN010000006.1:0-57110 GCA_964633995.1 uncultured Gammaproteobacteria bacterium | reverse complement strand
TCATCTTGTGTTCCGCAAACACATGCTCTATCCATTGAGCTATGAGTGCATTAAAATGCTTTCCAGGCTTAATTTTAACATTATTGGGATGTATGAATAAAAAGTATTGGTTATTGATTGCCTTGTTGTGGGTGATTTTTGGGATATTGGGATATTTTAGGTTGGATCCAGATTTTGGATTACATATTCGTCCAGGCCAGGATGTCATTGATAAAGGAATTGGAAAAACAGACAGGTATTCCTATACAATGCCAACATTTCCTGAAGTAAGACACGAGTGGTTGACCAATGTAGGGATGGCTTTTTTGTATCCTCGGATTGGAATGTTGGGTATGGCGGCTGTGTTTTCATTGTTGACGGTGTTGGTGTTTGTGGTGTCGATACCGTCTAGTTTGCGAAAGTGGGCGACGGTGCCAATACTTTTGGGGTCTGCGGTTTTATTTAATAGGGCAGGGGTAAGGCCTCAAGTGGAAGATTGGTTGTTTTTGGCAGTGTTGATTAGATGGGTAACAAGTGAGACTGTTTGGAAAAAATGGAAGTGGCTAATGCCGTTAATGTTTATCTTGTGGGCCAATTTGCACGGTGGATTTGTGTTGGGGTTGGTGGTGCTACTGGGAATGGTGATAGCCAGACTGGATTTTGCCAGTTTGTGGGTATGGATCGTGTGTTTGGGGGCTGTGCATGTCAATCCATATGGGGTAAGAATTTGGGAAGAGGTGTGGTTGACGATGAGCGACCCAATGCTAAAAAAAGCAATAATGGAGTGGTTGCCGTTTTTTATGACGGTAGAGTTTGGGCTAGTCATGCTTGTGGCTATGCTTTTGGCGTTTGGATGGAGGTATAGATCTAAATTACAGCTTTGGAAAATCGGATTATTGGGAGTTACTTTTGCGGCGGCGTTATCAAGCCTTAGACATGGGGCTTTGTTTGTAGTAGTGTCTGTGCCGGTATTGGCTGAAGTGATTGGTTACTTTAATGAGGAGTTTGAAGGCCAGAAGGAGAAAGGTGTCAGGATTAACTGGTTTAATAAAATGGTGTTGGGGATGGTGTTTTTAGTTTGGGGATGGGGGGTCTTGATGTTGGGAGTGGAGGTTTATAACTCAGTTGCAATTGGCGGATATCCGGTTGGGGCGGTGAAATATTTAGTTGAAAATGGGGTAAGGGGAAGACTTTTTGCTGACTATGGATGGGGAGGATATTTAATGTGGAAGTTGCCGGATCAAAAGTTATTTGTAGACGGTAGGATGCCGAGTTGGAGGTACTTAGAAAGTGCGAAGTGCAAAGGGCTAAGTGCTAAGGGGGAATCGTGCAACGCGTTTGCCGAGTATTTGGAGATTGTGGATAAGGGTAAAACGGATATATTGGATAAATACGGAGTGGAAACAGTAATGCTAAAAGTGGCTGAAAAAACGAAGCCACCAAAGGTACTTTTAGATATGCTGGAGAAAATTCATGTAAAAATGAAGAATTCTACGGAAAAAGACGAGGGGTTGGAGTCTAAGCTTAAGGGTTTGGGGTGGAGGGAGGTTTATAAAGATAAGGTGGCCGTGATATATGAAAAATAGTGTGGGAATAAAAATAGTTGTTGCCGTATTGGGAATTTTGATGTGGGGTCTTAACTTGATAACTAATAGTTATGAACAGTACTTTTTCTTATCCAGGGCGTTGTGGGATAGTAAGACTTATTTTGTTGATAATTTAGGGAAGTGTTGGGATTGTGTTGAGTTTGGGGGAAAGTTTTTTTGGCCACTTGGGATATTGCCCGCCATAATGCTCATGCCAGGTGTGGGAATATTTGGCTTATTTGGATTGCCGTTTTTTCAAGGATTTTTACAACCCGTATTGGTGGCGGGGGTGTTTTATTTTTGTATGAAAATTGCAAAGGCGTATAAATTTGAGGATGGAGATCAGTGGGTGTGGGGGTTGGCTTTTTGCGGGTCGTCGATATTTCTTTTTTTGGCAATGTGGGTTAAGAGTTGGTATTTTGCCCAAATAGTTGGGTGTTTTTGGGTTATGGCCGCGATAACGGAGTACTCTCTTAAAAGAAGGTGGGGATTGGTAGGTATGATGATGGGGTTGGCTGCGTTGGCTAGAATGACCGCCGGGGTTGGGGTGGTGTTTTTTGTATTTGAAATATTGGCCGACAAAAAAAATGTTTTAATAAATTTGGTTAAGTTGGTCATTCCTTTTGCGGTGGCAGTGATGATTTGGGGTGGTTACAACCAAATTAGATTTGGGAGGTGGTACGATCAAGGGTATGCCGGGCAGATTGATGAACAAGTTGCCGAGGCAAAAGGTAGGGCTTTGGGGCTGTTTAGGGTATTTCATGTGCCAGGAAATTTGTATTACATGCTATTTAGGGGTTTAGATCCAGTTTTTGTGGGCGATGGATCGCACGTGTTCAAGTTTCCATATATTCAGTTTGACCCATGGGGGGGGAGTATTTTTATTACTTCACCCTGGTTAGTGTATTTGTTTTTGCAAAAATATAATGACAAGCGATCCAAGAGCCTTTGGGTGACGATCTTGCTGATTATATTGCCGATAGTGACCTATTTTGGGATCGGGCTTGTACAAATGGGGTATCGGTACAGTCTGGATTTTATGCCGTGGATATTTTTACTTTTGGTTTGGAAGATGTCTAAAAATGGTGCGTGTGGGAAGGGTTTTAGGGTGATGATAGTGGGTTCGACTTTGTTTAATTTGTATTTGCTTTTAACGAGGTTGGGTTAGGCTATAAAATAGCGACGTTTTTTAAATCGGTAATATATGAGTGAAGAGGTGGTGACAAAACTCATGAGGAATCCGTAGGCGGGATAAAAGTAGATGGCAAAAAACTTGGCTGAAAATATGGTTTGTTTGTAGTGGTACTGACTAAAAATGATGAGTAGTAGGTTTAAATTTGCCGCTAGGGCTGCAAAGACAAACGGAAATTTTATGCCATACAAGGAGGTTTTTAGGAGCAAAACAAGAGGGCCGACTTGAGTGAAAAACCCAGCCAAATAAGGCCCGATGTAAAGTGGGGGAATAGAAATGGTTTTTGACAAACTGATCAGGGTGAGGGGGAGAAAGAGAGGGGTGAGAATTAACCAGAAGAGTTGATTAAAAAGAAAATAGTCGATACCAAATGATTTTTTGCCAAAAAGATGGATATGTTTTAACGTGCATTGGAGGCTGCCGTAGGCCCAGCGCATGCGTTGTTTGTACCAGGACTGAAACGTGGAACAAGGAGTGGTGAGGAAATGTGCCCCTACAACATTTAAGGTCTGGTATCCCACAGAACACATATTTAAGGTCAAATCGACTTCCTCTGAAAATGTGTCGCGGGAAAAAGCCCCGTTGTTTGTAATGGTTGTTTTTCTGTAGCAGCCGGCTGCGCCATCGTCCCAGTAGCTATACTTGAAAGCCGTTGAGAGAACGGACTTGATTGTGTTGTACATGGTAAATTCGACATCTTGAAAATGTTCGAGGGGATTTGATGGGTTTTTGATAAATCGGAGTCCGAAGCAAGCCCCAATTTTGGGATCTTTAAACGGTTGGATAATCTTTGAAAGAAAATCCGGAAATATTTCACAATCTGAATCAATTGTAATTACAAAATCTGATTGACAATGGTTTAGTGCGGAGTTTAGGGCCAGAGATTTGCCTTGGTGGGGGAGGTTGAGCAGTGTTATTTTTTGATGTTTGAGCGCAAATTCTCGTACCAGTTTGGAGGTTGCGTCTGTTGATCCGTCATTGGCAACAATGATGTTTAACTTGTGGTTTGGATAGTGAGATTTAGTAATGGCCTTTAGGCAGGGAATTATATTTTTTTCGTTGTTGAATACTGGCACCACGATATCCAGTTTGGGGGCAAAGCGAGAGTCGTTGGTAGGTTTATGAAATTTTTGCTTGAAAATAAGTACCCAGATGAGGGCTATTTGGAAGAAATAGACAAAAATGCTGATGTTTATGGCGGTGGTTGTGAGCGACATCTGCCCATTTTACGATATAATTAGGGGGTTTGGAGAGGTCGCATATCAAACCAAAGTGCGCGTTCGCGCAATAGCTTCGATATTGCAACCCTCCTCGTTTCACTCGGAGAGGTCGCATAGCGGTCTAGTGCGCGCGCTTGGAGAGCGCGTGTCCGGGAAACCGGACCGCGGGTTCAAATCCCGCCCTCTCCGCCCATGATGGGCGAGTTTAAAAAGATGGGATTGGTTTTTTTGATTGCCACTTTGGTTGTGATTACTGGATTTGGAAAGTGGGGGGAGCAGCAGTTTGTAGATCTGGCCAGATCTTTTTTGGTGGGAAAAACCTATTTTACTAATAAGTTGCCTGATTATGGGGATACGGTTTTTTGGGGAGGTAAATATTATTGGCCTGCCGGACCAGTGCCGGCTTTGATTTTGGTTCCGCTGGCTAGATATGAAAAACTGACGCAAGGCCTGGTTCAGGTGCCATTGGTACTTTTGATAGCCTTTTTGGTATACGTGGTGGGAAGGCGGTTGGGGTATAAACAGGAGGATGCGGTTTTTTGGTCAGTGGCATTTTGTGCCGGGTCGGTTTTTTTGGGAGTGGCTTTGTGGCCATGGTGTAGGCCTTTTGTGCAAGTGATATCAACTTTGTTAATTTGGCTTGCAATTATTGAATTGACTGGAAAAAAAAGATACGGTTTGATTGGGGTGTGGATGGGTTTGTTGTTTTTGTCCCGGCCAGTTCCGGCGTTCGGAATAGTTTATTTTGCGGCCAGTGTGTTTGTCTTAGGGGGGAATCGTGGGGCAAATCTTGTTAAATTGCTTCTACCGTTAGTGATTTCCATAATGGTTTGGGGAGGGTATAATCAAGCACGATTTGGTAATTGGTTTGATGATGGATTTTCGCGCGCATTATTTCCAACATTTTCTGAAAAAGCAAAAGGCTATGGATTGTTTAATACGATCCACTTGCCAGGCAACTTATATTATCTATTTTTGGCTGGGCCGGACCCAGTTTTTCGAGGCGATGGGTCGCATGTACTGAAATTTCCCTTTATGAGAGTTAACGAGTGGGGGATGAGCATTTTTTTGACCTCTCCTTGTGTGTTGTGGTTGTTTAGTAGAAAGGGTTGGACTGCTGAAATGTGGCGAATGTTGGTGACAATATTTGTAATCGCCGCACCCCTTATGGTCTATTTTAGTTTGGGGTACAGACAATATGGATATCGATATTCTCTGGATTTCTTGCCCTGGGTATATTTATTGCTGATGGTGAAACTAAAGGGAAGCGAGTTGGGTAGGGGGTTTAAGTGGGTAGTTGTAATATCGACAATATTTAACATGTATATGTTTGGTGTCTCTTATTTGTGGTTAATGGGGTGACATGAGCTGGAAATATATATTTTGGATTGGCTTAATTAGTTTTTTGGTTCTAGTGGTTTGTAGTAATCTCACACTGAGAACAGGTCAACAATTTTCCTGGTTGGCGCCATCTTTTTTGGAGGGAAAGACGTACTTTTTAAGCACACCGCCATCGTTGGCTGATACGAATTTATATGGGGGCCGGTACTACTGGCCGCTTTCTTTTCCGCCAACACTTTTTGTACTTCCTGGGGTTTGGCTTTTTAAGTTTATTGGAGTTAGTTTTTTACAGGGATATATAAACATGCCGGTGACCTTGGTGGTTGTTTTTTGTTGCTATTTTTTGGCACGAAAACATGGTTTTTCCAGAACGGATAGTGGATTTTTAAGCCTGGGATTTGTATTTGGATCAGTGTATCACCAGGTGGCATACCTGCCATCGAGTTGGCTTTTTGCCCAAGCCTTGACTGTAATGTTTTTGATGTTGGCGATAGTTGAGAGATATGGGAAGAGGCGATATGGAGTTGTTGGGATGTGGATGGGAATGGCCTTTGTGACACGTGCGACTGCGGGTTTGTGTGTAGTGTGGTTTGTGTACGAACTTTGGAAAGAGAAAAGATTGGGGAAAGTTGTTGGTCTGTTTTGGCCGATGATGGTCGGTTTGGTTTTAAGTGGTTATTATAACTATTTGCGGTTCGGAAGCTTGTTTGATAACGGATATCTTTGGGCAAACCATTTTCATGGAATTATGCCAATGGATGGGTTGTTTAACATAGCCTATATAGCCAACAATTTTAGAAATTATTTTTTGAACTTTTCATTTGAACCTACCAAATTTCCAGGGTTGGGATTTTGGACGGTATCGCCAATGTTCTTGTGGATGTTTGGAGCCGGGTTTGGGCACAGGACCAGGGGGATGTGGTTTGGTCTTTTGGTAGCACTTATGGCAGTTTTGACATATTACTGGAGTGGTTGGGATCAAATAGGGCCCAGATACTTGTTGGATTTACTGCCGTTGGCTTATATAATTTTGTTGTCTAGTTTTAGGACAAAGAAACTTCCAGGTATATTCAAAATAGTTGTGTTTGCAAGCTGTTGGATTAATGTATGGATGTTTAAGATGTTTTTTGTAAGATGATTGCGATATTGGCAATTGCTCTGTGGGGCGTGTGGGGAGCGTCGGTGAATATGGCTGGGGTGCCAAAGATCGGATACGACGGAATTCTTTTGACGTGGATTTTTAACCAGGCTGCGGGAAATATTGCAGGGTTTGTTTCGGGTGGTGTGGGAAACTTATTCATGGGTAACATATTTTATTCATATACCAATGTATTGGCCTATTCTGACATGCATTTTTTGTCCGCTTTGACGGGACAAATTGGGGTGTTGATGACGTCAAATTTTGCCGGGGCGTTTGGTTTTAACATGGTGTTTGGACAAATGGCTACAATGATGATTTTGTATTTATTTTTAACAAGATTTTTGAAAACATCAAAAGTTGCGGCTCTGATAGCCGTTACGGCTTTTGGTTTGTCGCAAATTAGGTGGCAGTATCAAGTTCATCTACAGATGTGGAGTATGCAGTACTGGTTGGTGGGAACATGGTTGATGATAAGTGGATTAGAAAAAAAAATATTATGGAAGACAATGTTGGGAGCTGGGGTTTTAGGTTTGCAAGTTTGGGAAAGTTTGTTGCCGGTATATTTTGCGGCAACATTGATTATTGCTTATTGCGTATTGCATAAAACTAAAATCTGCAAGAGACAGGTTCTTTTTGGCTTATGCTTGTTTGCCGTTGTGAGCTACTTACCGGCGAAGGCGTATTGGGATGTGTCCAGAGAGTTTTCGTACCAAAGATCTATTCGGGATGCGGCTAATGGGGGAATGGGATTAGATGAACTATTTACAAAATTTTGGAGTCCCGGGCTGATGGTTTTATTGATAGTAACAGCGCTAAGGGCGAAGTATGAAATACTAAGGACGAAAAACAGGGACGTGTTGTGGTTGGTGGTGGTAATGATAGTGGGGCTTATTTTGGCGATGGGGCCAACTCTGAAGTGGCAGGGAAAAACAGTAAAAATTGCAGGCAGATATCCAATACCAATGCCATATGCTGTTTTGTATTATACGGTTCCCGGGATGAATGCGTTTAGAACCCCGTCTCGGTGGATTTGGGTGTTTGGATTTGGGGCAACTGGGCTTATTGGGTTGGGTCTGACTGGGACAAAGAAGGCTAAATTAGCGGGACTAATGGGGTGTCTGGTGGTGGCGATTGCCGGAGGAACGAGGCTTGAAAAATGGAGACCAATGCCAGGAACAAATTCATTTCCACCGGTTTATAAGTGGTTGGTTAACCAACCAGGAAAAGTGGTTTTGGAGGTGCCGGTGTATTTGTGGGGGGAACACGAACAGATAGAGGAATATAGAATGGTTTATAGTTTGATGCACAAAAAAAGATTAGTGAATGGATTTTCGGGATTTACTCCACCCGATTTTATAAAGAACGTGGCGGGAATTAACAATGGAGGATATTTGAAGATGAGGGGGGTTGATTATGTAATTGTTCACAGAGACGAGTGTAAGTTGATGGGTTTACCTTGTACAATTGAGGGGGATGAAAACAAAATTGTATGGAGCGATGAAAAAACTGTGGTGGTGGGCAGGTTTTAGTTTAATAACTTTGACGCTTTTGGGTGGAACGTGTGGGGTGGGGACGCTTATTACTGTTAAGCAAATATTAAATTCTAAATTGGAAACCACAAATTGGAATTTTGGTATGACTAAGTGGTGCGCGAATGGATTGCCAGTGTTGGGCGATTTGGAAAAACTATTAAACAATAAAACTTACCTGGTGTTATTGCAAAATAGTAATGAACTGAGGCCTACGGGAGGGTTTATGGGAAGTTATGTAAGAATAAGTACTAAGTGCGAAGCCGTACAAAGTGCTAAATGCGAAATAGATGAAATACATGTACAAGATATTTATCAACCTGATGGACAACTGGTTGGACACGTGGATCCTCCATACCCCGTTCAAGAAGCCTTTATGCAGGGGTGGTGGAAATTGCGAGATAGCAATTGGGATCCAGACATTGCTTCTGCGGCCGCCGTGGTAGCGTGGTTTTTCGATCAGGGAAAGGAAGAAAAAATCGATGGAATTGTAGGAGTAAATCTGACGTTGTTTAATGACTTACTGGCAATATTTGAACCAATAAAATTAGTTACTTATCCGGACATGATTACACATAAAAATTTTTATGGACTAGCTCAAAAATACGCCGAAATAGATTGGACGCCCGGGTCTACCCAAAAAAGAGATTTTTTGGGAGCAGTGGGGGTGGCGCTTTTGGAAAGAATAAAGACAGCTAAGCCGGACCAGATGTGGAAAATGGGGAGTCTGGTCTGGGATCAGTTGGCCAGAGGACAAATGTGGGTGTGGATGAAGGATGATGGTTTACAATCGGGTGTGCGGAAAATGGGGTGGACAGGCGAGTTGGCACGTAAGGATAGTGAGGACTATTTGTATGTGGTTGAGGCTAATTTGGGAGCTAATAAGGCAAATTGTTGCGTACAAAGAACAGTAAAATATGACGTAGGAAGTGAGACAAGGAAGCTTACGTTGTCCTGGAAGAATAATAATGAGTTTGAGAACCCCAAGCCTCCGTATTTTTGGGGGGGGAACTATATAGATTACGTAAGGGTAATTATACCGGTGGAATTTGAGGTTAAAAGTTTAAGTGTGGGAGGAAGAAAGTTGAGGCTTGGAACAGGTCAGGACTTTGATTCACCGGTATCATTGAGGCACACAAAAAGCGACGATATGTATGTGGTTGAAAAAAGAGGAAACCTGCAGTTGGTAGGTTTTTGGGCAGAGACAATTGCCGGAAAAGATCTAACGGCAGAATTGGAATATGAAGGGGTGAGGGGCCATCGTTATAAGAAAATTATGGTCAAGCGGCAACCTGGAATTGGTGGGTTTAATTTCAACCTTTTGGTAAATGGTAAAATACGGGTCAGTGAATGGGTGAGTGCTGATGTGAAATATGGCGGATCAAATTGATGAAGTAAAGGCAAAAGTATCAATAGTGGAGTTGGTATCAGAGTATGTAAAGCTGACAAAAGCCGGCAGAAACTTTAAGGGGTTGTGTCCGTTTCATTCAGAAAAAACACCTTCTTTTGTCGTAAATCCGGAATTGCAAATATATAAATGTTTTGGATGTCAGGAGGGGGGAGACGTGTTTTCTTTTGTGCAAAAGATGGAGGGGGTAGAATTTGGTGAAGCACTAACGGGGTTGGCAAAGAGAGTTGGAATTGTGTTGACTGGGTATAAACCAAGCAAGTCTGAGGAGATAAAAGAACGATTGATTTCTGTAAATACGTTGGCAGCTGAGGCGTACATGTGGTTACTTAGGCAACACAAATCAGGTGAAGTGGCAAGAAAATATTTGAAGGATAGGGGTATAACCGACGAGGCGATAGATAAGTTTAGATTGGGATATGCGGTTGACCAATGGGATTTTGTGGAGAAATTTTTGGTAGAAAAGAAAAAATTTAGTTGGGATGAAGTGGAAAGAGCGGGGCTTACGGCTACAGGGAAAAAATACGATAGGTTTAGAGGGAGGTTGATGTTTCCGCTTAGCAATGCCAGGGGGGTGGTGGTCGGGTTTGCCGGCAGAGTGATGCCGGGGCAAGAGGACAGAGGGGGGAAATATATAAATACATCAGAAACAGAGCTGTATCACAAAGGCGAATTGTTGTACGCATTGGACGTTAATAAGGGAGTAATTAAAGAAGCCAAGTCTGTAGTGGTGGTGGAAGGGGAGATTGATGCCATTGCTTCGTGGCAGGCGGGCGTCAAAAATGTAGTGGCTATCAAGGGGTCGGCGTTGACGGAAAAACAAGTCGAACTGCTTAAGCGATATGCGGAAGTAGTTATTTTGGCACTGGATGCTGATCTGGCCGGAGATGCAGCGGCCAGAAGAGGAATTGATATTGCTCATAAAGCGGGACTTATTATCAAGATCGTAAATTCTAAATCCGAAATTTTAAACCCTAAACAGTACAAGGATCCGGGCGAGTGGGCGATGAATGATCCAGAAGGGTGGAGGAAGGCAGTGGTGGAGGCAATACCAATATTTGATTTTTATTTGTTGTCTGCCGTCGCCCGTTATGGACTTTCTGCTGAGGGCAAAGGGAGGATAAGCCGGGAGCTGGTGCCAATTTGGGCGGGGATAGACGATGAGATAGTGAAAGCGCACTATATTCAGTTGCTGGCGAAAACTTTGGGCGTGGGGGAAGAGGATGTCAGGGCTCAAATTGGAAAAAACTCAAATTCTAAATTGCCAATTTCCAAACAAAATTCAAACATTAATAATTCACCTAATAAAACAAAAAGAAGGGAGATTGTGGAGGAATATGTGGTGGGGTTGGCACTTAGAAACGACAAGATTGACGAGTTGATTAAACCTCCGGTAAGTGATTGGATAACAACGGCGTTTTGGAAAAGGGTGATTGACCAATTGAAAAGTGACAATGGAAAATTGACAATTAAGGAGAGGATCGAAAATTTGCCAGAGGAGCTGAGGCAGAAAGTGGGGGATTTGATACTTTTGGATGACGATTTCTCGGATAAAGAATGGACTAAAGCATTGGCGGAACTTGAGAAGGAGGATATCCGTGAGAAAAAGTCGAAACTGGACCCAGATAGTGATTTGCCCAAGATCAGAGATCTGGACGCCAGGCTCAAAGATTTGACTTGAGAGGGTGGAGGCTGTATATTGCCATGTATACCTGGCGGTCTAAAAGGTTTCTAAATAGAGCCTTTTTGATTTGACACAGGTTGTTTTTTGTTTTTTAACATGCCTAAACACACTAACAAATTGACGGAAGACGCAGACAAGCTATTGGCGAAGGGAAAACATCAGGGGTTTTTGACGTTGGATGAGATTTTGGAAGTATATACGAACGCTGAGGATCGGGTGGTGGAGCTGGATGGTTTGTTCGAGAAGCTGTTGGAGGCCTCGGTGGACGTATTTGAGTCCATGGCTGAGGAAAACGAAGAGGTGGACGAAAAAGCGATTGTAGAACTGGATAAAGAAATTGAGGCATTGACCAAGATGGAGGGTGGAGTAACCACCGATCCGGTGAGGATGTATCTAAGAGAGATTGGAAGGATTCCACTGCTGACTTCGGCTGAAGAAATATCGATCGCCCAGAAGATTGAAAAAGGTGACCGAAGAGCCAAGAGAAAGTTGACCGAAAGTAATCTTAGATTGGTCGTATCTATAGCCAAAAAATACGTAATGCGAGGACTTTCTTTACTCGATTTAATCCAAGAGGGAAATCAAGGTTTAATCAGAGCGGTCGAGAAATACGATTGGAGAAAAGGATATAAGTTTTCGACGTATGCCACATGGTGGATTAGACAGGCAATTACTAGGGCAATTGCAGACCAAGCCAGAACCATCAGAATCCCGGTTCACATGGTGGAAACGATTAATAAGCTGATAAGAATCCAAAGACAGTTGATGCAAAAACTAGGACGGGAGCCTGATGCTGGTGAAATTGCTGAGGTAATGGGGGAGATGACTGCTACGCGGGTAAGAGAGATTCTAAAGATTGCCCAAGATACTACTTCACTTGAGACCCCTGTGGGAGACGAAGACGATTCCATGTTGGGAGATTTTATAGCCGATACTTCCCAGCCATCTCCAATTGAGGCTGCTTCCAGGGAACTACTCAAGGAAAATATCGAAGAAGTGTTGGCGACTTTGACTGACCGGGAGGCAAAAGTGCTTAGGATGAGGTTTGGGTTGGATGGTAAGAATCCAATGACACTTGAAGAAGTGGGCAGAGAGTTTGGGGTAACAAGAGAGAGGATTCGGCAGATTGAAGCCAAGGCGTTGAGAAAATTGAAACACCCTTCGCGGCGTAAAAAATTGCAAGACTATTTGGAATAATTGGTTTACAATAGTTTTATGAAACTATTGGTGACTGGGGGAGCGGGCTATATAGGAAGCCAGGTGGTAAGGGAGCTTATTAAACAAGGGTACGATGTGGTGGTGCTGGATGATATGGAATTTGGGCATAAAGAGGCTTTGCCAACAGAAGCAAAATTGGTGATGGGGAACGTGGGGAATGAGGAATTGCTGCATGAGATATTTAAAGAAAGGTTTGATGGGGTAATGCATTTTGCCGGATATATACAGGCGGCTGAATCGGTGAAGTTTCCTCATAAATATTTGGAGAACAACCTAATGAAATCCTCGGCGGTGTTGCGCGAGATGTTGCGATCTGGAGTAAATAATTTGATTTTTTCATCGACGGCAGCGATTTACGGTGACCCTGAATACACGCCAATTGATGAGGCTCACCCCAAAAAACCTACCAATGCGTATGGATTGTCAAAGTGGCAATTTGAGCAATTGTTGGAGTATTACGACAGGAAACATGGTCTAAGATCGATAGCTTTGCGGTATTTTAATGCCTGTGGGGCGAGTTTGGATGGAAGATTTGGAGAGGCACATAGGCCAGAAACACACTTGATTCCTTTGGCACTAGCTGCTGCCGACAAAGGTAAAGAGTTTGAGTTGTTTGGTACTGATTATCCAACTAGTGATGGGACATGTGTACGGGATTATGTTCATGTGGAGGATTTGGCCAGGGTACATATCAAAGCAATTGAAGCTTTGAAAGCTGGTCACAAAACGGACCAGTTTAATGTAGGAAGTGGAAAAGGGTGGACGAATAGGCAGGTGGTCGCTATGGTGGAAAAGATTGTGGGTAAGCCTATGAATGTAATCGAAAGGCCAAGAAGGGATGGGGATGCGCATACGACACTGGCTAAGGTGGATAAAATAGCCGGAGATTTGGGGTGGAAGGCTGAATTTTCTGATTTGGAAACAATAATCAAAACAGCCTGGGAATGGCAGAGTAAACACCCAAACGGATATGGGAACGAATAAGAAAGAGAAATTTGCCGGACGATAAGTTAAAATAGGTGGGGCATTCCGCGGTAGCTCAACGGTAGAGCAGGTCGCTGTTAACGACAAGGTTCGGGGTTCGAATCCCTGCCGCGGAGCACTTCGGCAAGCTCAGTGCAAGCACTTAGTATGCAGGAATGGTTTGTATATTTTCTTATTTGCGACCAGAAAACTTTTTACGTTGGCATAACTCCCGACCTTAAAACAAGACTCGCAGAACATAGAAATAAAGAGTCATTCTTTACGAAAAAGTTTTCTGACATCCAGCTCATCTATTGTGAAAAGTATCCAGATAAGTTTCAAGCAGCGGCACGAGAAAAACAGCTGAAAGGTTGGTCTGTCGCAAAGAAAAAGTTGTTAATCGAAGGAAAGCTTGGTATAAATCAAGTCACTGAGCTTGCCAAAGTTCTGGCAGGATGAAAACCCAAAGTAAGTTTATCCTGAGCCGCGCCGAAGGAAATCCCTGCCGCGGAGCAAGGCACAATTCTGCGCCTTGCTACGCAGTAGTAAGAAGCAGAATTTGACGCAGGCGGGTGCAGACTTGTACCCGTCAAGAGTATCCTAGGTAAGTGCATGAAGTTTTATTATGTGTATGTGTTGCGGAATGTAGAAAAGAATTTTATTTACATTGGATATTCGGAAGATTTAAGACAAAGATTTGCTTCACACAATAGGGGAGATAACAAATCAACAAAAGCATACGTTCCCTTGGAGTTGATTCACTATGAAGCGTGTAGAAATATGGCGGATGCAAAAAGAAGGGAGATGTATTTAAAGACTAACAGGGGAAGAACGACTTTAATTACAATGCTTAAGGAATACTTTGACAGTAGTCAGATATAGAATTGTATCTGCAAATGTTGAAAGAATATCTCTCTTAAAGACAATGATAATATTGGTTTGGGAAGTGCGGACGATCTAATCTGGGCATTGATATATACATTATCAATGTTTGTGGCTACATATCAATATATCCGAAACCCGTCCCTGTACCCTCACCAACGAGTGCTCGAAAGCTTTGGCGAAAGGCTACAAAAGGTAAGAAAATCGAAGGGAGTGACTCAAGAAGAGTTGGCTGGCCTGCTGTCGATGCACAGGACTTACATTGGTCTTATTGAGCGTGGAGAGAGAAACCCGACTATTAGGACGCTTTATAAAATTGCCAAGGCATTGAAGGTATCGGGTGGAGACTTGCTTCCATTTTAAGTTTATTTGATTTTTAAAATAAGCTTACATGTGAGAAACTTATTGTATGAGTACTTCACGCAACTACAGTCTACCTACCCAGAAGATACTTTGGGGTACATGTGGAGGAGTATGTGCTAAATGTGACGCCTCGCTTTATAAAGACAATGGTGACAAATTGGTTCCGATTGGTGAGTACGCTCATATAGTGGGTTTGGAAGAAAATTCTGCGCGATACAGTACAGACCTCACTGTCGAAGAAAAAAATTCTTTCAACAATTTGATACTTCTTTGCCCAAGTTGCCATACCGAAATTGATAAAATGCCGGTTCCGGAGAAATACTCAGTAGCAAATTTAACCGCTTTGAAAAACGACCACTTGAGACTAATAAGAGAAAGATTGGGGATTACGATAACAAACCTAACATTTAATGAATTAGAGGTTGTGTCAAAGTATCTTTTTAACGCATCGTTGGGAGACGATAACCTGACTCTTATTCCACCAAAAGTGAAGATTCAGAAAAACAAATTGTCAAACCAGGTAGAGCTTTATATCACACAAGGCTTAATTCAGAAAAAGCTAATAGTTGATTTTTTAAATTCGCATCCCAATATAGATTTTGTTAGAAACCTTAAATCTGGTTTTATCAATGAATATAATAGATTAGTGAAAGAGGGTTATTTTGGAGATTCGTTATTTTATGCAATGTGGGAATTCGCGGCTCAAAATAGGCAGGATACAAATAGTAGAGCTGCTGGTTTAACGGTGTTAACCCACCTATTTGAACTCTGCGATATTTTTGAAAAATGATATTACCAGATAAGTACATAAAAATACCAAACTCATTCGTAGGCCAGGGGGCATTTCTTATTGGGGCCCTTCAGAAAGAACCTTGTACAATAACAACGCTTTGGGAAAATATTACTGAGTCTAATAAACACCTTGGTTGGACTTTGGATAAGCTCTTATTGGTATTAGATTTTTTGTTTATACTGAATATTGTTTCTTATGAAGATGGCTTAATTTTTCTGAAAAACAAAATATGATAAAGAAAATAAGTGCTGACAAGGCGGGATTCAAAACAATCGAGTTCGGACCGGGATTTAACGTTATTTTAGCCGAAAGAACAAAAGAGTCTTCGTTGAAAGATTCCAGAAACGGATTGGGGAAAACATTATTATTGGAAATAATCCATTTCTGTTTAGGGGGGTCAGTGATTGAAGGGGTTGGATTGGGCTCAAAAGAATTAACCGACTGGACTTTCACTATGGAAGTTGTCCTTGGGAAAGAGACATACACAATATCGAGAAACACATCAAATAATAAGAAGGTGAATGTGGTAGGTAATACTGATTTGTGGCCAATTAAGCCTGAGAAGAAGTCTGAAGATTCCTGGGAAATAGACAATGAAGACTGGAAAAGAAATTTGGATTATTTAGGGTTTGGTCTTGAAGTAAATGACGAACAAAAATATAAACCTTCTTTTCGGAGTCTATTCTCTCAATTGGCAAGAAAAGGTAATACTGCTTTTAGTGACGCTTTCAAGTACTTTGGGCAAGAAAAATCTTGGACAATCCAAGCGAATAACGTGTTCTTGTTGGGTTTGAATTGGGAAATTGCAGCGCACTTGCAAGTCTTATTAAAGAAGGAAGATGGTTTTAAGACTCTTTATGGTGCTATTAAAGAGGGTTTAATCCCTGAATTGTCTGGTTCAATTGGAGAGATGGAGGCTGAATTAGTTCAGCTTGAGAGTAGTATTCGTTCTTTTGATAGGGACTTAAAGAATTTCAAAGTCCATCCGCAGTATGATGAAATTCAGAAAAAAGCGGATGTTATTACAGAAAAAGTACACGCTTTGATAAACCAGAATGTTGTTTATAGTCAGACACTTGAAAAATATTTAGAAAGCCTAAAAACAGAAGAAGCTGATTACAAGAAAGATGATGTTGTCGACATTTACAAAAGAGTGGGGTTTGAATTTCCGGAAACAGTTACAAAGAGATTGGATGAAGTAGAGAAATTCCACAAATCGTTAATTGAAAACCGGAGACAATATCTTGAGGACGAAATTAAGCGTCTCGAAAACTTAACTTCAAAAATCAAAAAAGAGATTGTTTCGTTTTCTGAAGAAAAAGCAGAGCTACTTAAAGTGCTCGAAACCCATGGTGCCCTGGAAGAATATTCAGAAATACAAAATCGGGCAAATAAGATAAGACAAAAAGCGAATTCTCTTCGCGATGCAATTCAAAAGTTGAGAGACTTGGATGATAAAAAGAGTTCCTTGAAAATAGAGAAAGAGGAGCTATTGAGAACAATGAAGAGGGATTTTCATGAACGAGATTCAGCCGTTCGAAAAATTATCGAATCGTTTAATAATAATTCACAGTCACTTTATGCAGAACCAGGAACTTTTTCGATTGATATAACTGATTATGGATATAGATTTAAGGTGGATATTAAACGTGCTGAAAGCCAAGGCGTAAGTAATATGAAAATATTCTGTTACGATTTGGCAATTATGCAAGTTAATGTCGAACGCGAACCCTTTTTTCACTCTTTAATTCACGATAGTACTTTATTTGACGGAGTTGACGAAAGACAAGTAGCAAAAAGCCTTGAGTTGGCGTATAAAGAGTCCGAAGAAAAGAATTTTCAGTATATTTGTTTAATGAATTCAGATAGCGTGCCAGAAACAGATTTTTCAGATGATTTTCTTGATAAGTTCAGAGATAGTGTGAGAAAAGTTTTTACTGATTCTGGTGATACTGGTGGCTTGTTGGGATTTCGTTTTTGATATTGATTGAAATGGCTAATCAACAGTTAAAATCCTTCCAGCACTACGTGCCCCGATTCTTATTAGAATACTTTACAGATGGTAGTTTATTATTTGTCTATGATAGAAAAGTTAACAAATATAGACCTCAATCCGCAAAGACAACTGCCGGAGAAAATTCTTATTACACTTTTGCCAAAAAGGGTGGTGAACTAAGCTCTGCTTTGGAAGAGATGTTTAGTCAAATTGAAGGAGTAGCTTCCGGTCTAATAAAAGATTTAAGTGATGGTAAAAATAACCTAGACTTGCAGGGAAAAGCTGATCTTGCAACTTTTATTGCAGCTCTCTACTTGAGAGTTCCGAACTCAATGAACAGGTCTGAGGAGATGAGTGTAAAAATGACCAAGGAGTTCATGAGTCGAGCAGCAAGGTTCGATGGGCACTTCAAGAAAGGAATGGAGCACGTTGAAAAGAAACTGGGAACAACAATAAGTGAGGAAGAGAGAGAAAGTATAAGAAAAACTTTTATCGACAAAAATTATGATTTGAGGTTCCCGAAGGAACACATGCTTAAATCAATGATGCAAATGTTTCAAGAATTCTATTTTATCTTTGCTCAAATGGAATGGACGGTTTTAAGAGCGCCCAGCAATAAAGCTTTTATTACATCGGATAACCCAGCATTAACATTCAATATAAAGCCAGAGGGATTTTGGGGAAGTGGAATAGGGATATTGGCTCCAAACTGCGAGACTACAGCAGTTCTTACTCCAAAACTGTGTATTTTTTTATCACAAAAACACAACCCAGACGCAATTGAATATGTAACAGCAAATCCGGAATTAGTTGATAATATAAACTATAGAACCGCCGTGTGCTCTTCCCGTTTTGTAGTCTCACACAGTGAAGCTTTATTGAGAAAGTGGGTTGATCGTACTCATTTAGACAAAAGAGGCCCGTATGTGGCAGTTAGTGTAGGTTAATCAAAGTTGCGCCAATTGGCGCATTTTCGGTTGTTAAATATGTTCTCGTCTGTTCTATCAGGTGGAGCTAGGCGGGATGTTGGTAGAACGTAAATTGGTTGATTTTTTCGAGAGAATGATGGTGTTCGCATCGGAGTTAAAATTTAAGAATTGTTATAATTGATGCATGGAGGAGATTGAAGCGAAATGGTTGGAGATTGATCCTGATCAAATGGAACAGAAGTTGATGAGTTTGGGAGCTATTAAAAAATATGATCGGATTTTTAGAGATAGGGTGTTTGATTTTCCTGGTTGGCCATTGGATAAAGACAAGGCGTGGTTAAGGTTGAGGGACAAAGGGGATGTGGTGACACTGAGTTATAAACAAAGGTATGGAACCAGCATTACCGGGGACGCGGGAATGGAGGAGGTGGAAATAAAAGTTGACGACTTTGAAAAGACAACTCAGATTTTGGAAAAGCTGGGGATGGAACAGAAATTTAATGAGGAAAAAAGACGAGTGCATTTTGAGATAGGTGGAGTGGATGTGGATATTGATACGTGGCCACTGATGCCTTCATATTTGGAGATTGAGGGAGGAAGTTGGAAAGAGGCGAAGGCAGTGGCAGATAGGTTGGGAATGGATTGGGAAAGGAGACGGACTACCGGGGCAATGCAATTTTATAGAGAGTATGGAATTGAGGAGAAGGACTATAAGGTTTTGACGTTTGAGAAACAAATTAAAAGATAACCAGATATAGGGCATCCAGAAGTGATAGGGCTTTTGGGTAAGGAAATCAGCTTCAGTTAAGTATCACGATAGAAGCGTTGAGTACGGTAGCAAAACTGACCCAGAGCAGATATGGGATTAGCAAATAAAATGCCAATTTGGACAAGGGGTAAAACTTTTTCATGGTCATCAAAATAAATGTCCACATGGCTACAATCACAATAAGTCCCAACATCGGCGATCGCAGCCCGAAGAAAATCGGTGACCAAATAAAATTAAGCCCTAATTGCACTAAAAAATACTTGCCAGCGATGGCTACTTTCTTTTTCTTCAAGCCTTGTTTCCAGATAAAGTAAAAGGCTAAGCCCATTAGAAAATATAGAAGTGTCCAGACTGGCCCAAAAATCCAGTTGGGAGGAGCAAAGGGGGGCTTGTTTAAAGTAGCATACCAAGTGGGAATGGCGGAAATGGTAAAAGGGGTGCCCAGAAACCCTACCAACTCACAGCCAACTACCGAAATAAAAAGTTTAAGTATGTCTTTCATTGCTGCCCCCACTATGACTATGGTTAAAGTATACATGTATGTACAGAGAGTTTGGAGATGTGGTATTATCGGCGCGTGAAACAGGGTTTGCTAGTATTGGTGTTGGGAGCAAGTTTGCTTTTTTCTGCATCAGTTGCAAAAGCTGCTGAAGAGTTGGTATTTGATTCGACAAATAATTATTTGGGGGCGTGCCAGCTGACTGATAAATCGGAATGGGAATTGGATAAAGACCTGCAAGTAAGTAAGTTTCAGATTTGGTACAACTGGGACCGGGGGGAGACAGAATTGCCGGTGACGGTGTATGCCGGAGGAGTTGAGTTCGCTAAATTTACAGCTACTCGGAGTGCGTGTGACCCTTATCAAAGCCAGTGGTGCAATGCAGACTTTGAAATCAACAAGCTGTTCCCCAAGGGAAAATATTCGACAGTGATTCCAAAAAGTAAGCAGTGTCTGAAACCTAGGGGGACCGGAGCGGTCAGGTTGTACAGTGGAGTGAGTGAAAAGACGGTTCCTACGACAGTGCCTACTGTAGTGCCAACTCTGACACCAACAACTGCGCCAAAAGCAGTGTTGCCCGTGTCGGTGGCAGAAAATAAGACGGTAAGTGGTTGGTGTAATCAGTGTCTGGTCACGGCAGTGACAAGTTCTGTTGTGACATCGCTTTTAACAACGGCAGTGGTGTGGTTAGTGTTGCGAAAACAAAAGTGATTGAAGATGGTGAAAACTGTAAATGAGTATATAGATGGCGCACCGAAAGAAGTTCGGGAAAAACTTGGCGAGTTGAGAACGATAATTAAAGCCTGTGCTCCGAAAGCGGAAGAAAAGATTAGTTATGGAATGCCGTATTTTGGCTACAAGGGGCGGCTGGTTTACTTTGCGTACGCCAAAAACCATATCGGGTTGTACGTTATGCCAAAATATCTTGAGGATTTTGAGAAGGATGTTGTTACTTATAGGACGGGTAAGTCCACACTTAGATTTCCACTAAATAAGGAGTTGCCCTCAGATCTTATTCAGAAAATTCTTAAACAGGCTGTGAAGAAGATTGAAACTGGCCTGTAAGCAAGCCTTGGTTGTTAGTATAATTTGATTGTGAGCTTTGTATATTTTGGAATAGTATTTGTAGCTTGTATATTGCAGGGGATTACTGGTTTTGGGTTTGCGGTACTGGCTGCGCCGTTGGGTTTGTTGGTGTTGGATCACCAGTCGGTAATTGTTTCACTTGCCATTGTAAGTTTGATGCTTAATCTATATTTGGCAAAGACTGTTAAAACCCAGGTTGACAAAGAAATAACTTATGAATTAATTGTTGCTGGTTTGATAGGTGTGCCTTTGGGCGTTGTGGGGGTGACATTGTTGTCTAATAATTTAGTGAAACTGATAACTGGAATCTTGGCGGTGGTTTTTGCTGTTTTGTTGTTGACTACAAAAAGGAAATTCCATAAAAATCCCTGGTTGACTAGAAGTATTGGTTTTTTGACAGGAGTCTTGCAGTCTAGTATTGGTTTGAGCGGTCCACCGGTGGTGATGATGCTTGTGGGATATGGCCTGGACCAAAAAGTAATGAGAAAATGCTTGGCAATATTGTTTTTCTGTTTGAGCCTTGCAACTTTATTGTTATATGGATGGAATAAATTCCTTGATTTCGAGAGAGTAGGGTTGGGAATTTTGATGATCCCGATGGCTGTTTTTGGTGGATGGTTGGGTAATGCAGTCTCTGCAAAGATTTCTAAAAAGATGTTTAGATTGTTAATCCTAATGGTTGTATTGGTTGCGGCTGTCCAAATGATTGCAAAAGTATTTGGAAAATGAAAAGCGCATTAGTAGTACTAGGAATGTTTTTGTGTTTGACGGTTTGGGTAACGTGGCCGTTGGTCGTAAAAATGGATTCTTTAATTTTGGATGTGGAGGACGGATTGCTGCAAACATGGATATTAAACTGGAATGTTTTTCACCCGTTTGATTACAAGGCAAATATTTATTATCCGTTTAAAAACTCTTTAGCATATTCGGAGACGTTGATGTTGCAGTCTTTGATGGTGGTACCGGTAGTGAGGTATTTTCACGAGCCGTTGGTGGCTTACAACTTAAATTTTTTGGCTGGGTTTGCTTTCACTGGATTCGCATTGTACTTACTTTTGGGAGAATTTTCTAAAGACAAGTTGAAAAATTTTTTACTGGCCGGGATATTTACTTTTTCACCGTTGAGGGTGAATTTTGTGGATATTGTTCATTTGCAGATGTCTACCTTGTGGCCGTTGTTTTTTGCCCTAATTTTTTTGAAACGAAGAAACGCCGTAATGTTCGTCGTTTTTTTTATACTGTCTGGCATGGCGAGCTTACTATTTTTATTTTTTTTGTTAAGTGTTTTGAGTGTCAAATTTATCTTGAACAAAGATATGAGATGGTGGGTGATGGGAACAGGATTTGTGTTGTGCTTTTTGGTAGTGCCACTGATGCTTCCGTATGTTGAAGTGTCCAGGTTATACGCTTTTAATAGAGATATACGAGATGCAATTCATTTTTCCATGGTACCCGCGGACGTGGATAAGTTGGGGTGGGGGATGGGAATTTTGAGTTTAATTATGGCGTGGCAGTTAAAGAAGTGGAAAGAGTTCAAGTTAGTTGAAAAAGAGATAGTAACAATTGCTTGTGTGGCGTTTATTTTGGCATTTGGTCCTGCTCTTCATATAATTAAACAGACAGTACACATAGGACCGATTCCGGTCATTCCGTTACCTTATGCGGTCTTTTATTATTTGATTCCGGGGTTTTCCGGCTTTCGGGCGGCGTTTAGATGGATATTGTTATTTGGGGTATTTGTGACAATATTTGCGGCGATGAAAATAAAGATTAGACCTGTTTTGCTTGTGATTTTATTGTTAGTCACTTTGTGGGAAATAAAACCCAGATTCAAATATTTTTTGGTAGCACAGGCCAAAGAATTTCCAGCGGAACAGAGATGGCTTAGGGATAATTATGGCAATGAGCCAATAATTCAAATGCCTATTTATAATTGGGACGATTTTCCGGGCAGGGATGTTGAGACAATGAGGGAGTACTATTCGACAATTCATTTCCACCCCATGGTTAACGGATTTTCTGGATTTTCGCCAGCGAGATGGCAGGAAAAAGTGATGTGGTTGCAGAGTGAGTTTCCAAGTGGCGAAACGGTAAGGTACTTAAAATCAATCAAAGTGAAATTAGTGGTTATGCCTAATGAATGGAAACAGGTCAATGGGTTGAAGTTGATTAAACGGTTTGAGCGGGTAAGTGTTTTTGAAATAGACTGAGCGAAACGGTGATGAGGACAAGCACGATAAGTGTCGGATAAGACTCTAGTAGAGGATTTAAGTGGAGTGGTGGGTGGTCGTAATCAAAATGAAACACAAAGAGTAACCACAGGCCCATAAAGACTAGGCGTGATAAGCGATGTTTGTTGAACCTTGAATAAAGAGCGATAATTAAGGGAAAGACAAAGACTAGGTGGTGGTGCCAGGAAAAATAGTTACCTATAGATAAAGTTGCCAGTAATAGCGCAGAAGATGTATACAAGTGGAGATGTTTGGAAGTATAGATAACCCACGAAAACATAGTTAATAGAAAAATTGGAGGTACACTTTTAATTAGTAAGGTATTGGAAGTAAGGCGTCTTGTCAGTGCAGTAACGGATACATCGTAAATGGGTGGAGGCGACAAACCAATAATCGAAAAAGTGGGGAGGGTGTGGGAATAGTAGTGTAAAGCTAGGCTGGGGGAAGGAAGCAGGTTTAAAAGTACAAATAAAGTGACGACCAAAAAAACAAACTTAAAATCTCGGCGGAGCAGAAAAAGTGGAAGAAGGTAGAGAGGAATCAATTTCAATCCGGCGGCGGCAACAAAAAAAACAACAGAAAGAAATTTTGATATCCGGTAATAATACAGCGATAAGCAAACGAGCCCCACAACAATAAGGTTTATTTGACCAAGAATGATAGTGAATTTTGTGGGTACGGTTTGGATCAGAAAGGCCGAGAAGAGAAGTCTGTGAGGGAGGGTAAGCTGGTTTTTGGTTAGAATTAAAACTGATAAAACCAGGAAAAAAATTGAAGCGACGCTGAGACCGATTTGAAAAGTTGTGAGTGAAAGATATCTTAGGGGACTTAAGATTATCAGGCTGCTAGGCGGGTAAATATATTTTAGCCCGGTGGGTTGAGTGTGGATGTAAGGGTTATTTGGTAAATTGAGATAATTCCAGACGTTTGTGGCATCGACCAGGTTGGGTGTTTGAAAGACATGAAGGAGGAGTTGAAACGAGCACACACCAAGTACGAGGAGGGCAAAGAGGGTGCGCATTGATTAATTATATGATATTGTATGTAAATGGATGAAAAAGAGAGATGCCCGAAATGTGGGGCTCCACTTGGGGAAGTAGTAGAAACAAAGACGGGCAGAAGATTGCAACGATGTAGCACTGCTGGGCCGTGGGATCCGAAGAGCAAACCGACTGGGTGTGATTTTGTGAAGTGGTTACAGGTAGAACCGCAGAAATTGGATGAAAAGTGTCCGAAATGCGGAGAACCTTTGGTGTTGGCGGTGACAAGATTTGGGAAGAAAATGAAAAAATGTAGCACGGGCGGGTGGGACAAAGAGAATAAGAAACCAACGGGATGCGATTTTGTGGAATGGATAGGTGGGTCGTCTGAGGCTTTGGATGAGAAATGTCCGAAGTGTGGAGAAGCTTTGGTATTGTACACTACTAGTACTGGAAAAAAGATGAAAAAATGTTCGACTTCCGGTTGGGATAAGGAAAATAAAAGGCCGACGGGATGTGATTTTGTGGAGTGGCTTAAGGTAGACTATGTCCGTCCCGGAGGAGGAGAAGAATTTTTACCACCTGAGGAGTAAGTTGGAATGAGATTGCCAGAGAAGTATAGGTTTAGAGAAGTGGTCATTGATGTCATCAGAAAGTTTTTTAAAGAAAAAGGATTTTTTGAAGCTCAAACGCCAATATTAGTACCAGTCCCAAGCGCTGAATCAAATCTAGAAGTATTTGAAACGAAGCTTAAAACAGCAGGCGGAGTAACCAGGCGGGGATTTTTGATAATGAGTCCCGAATACTCATTAAAAAAATTGATTGCTGCCGGAATTGGAAGTTGTTTTGAAATTACTAAATGTTTTCGTAACGAAGAAGAAGTGTCCATGACGCACAATTTTGAATTTACCATGTTGGAGTGGTATAGGGTTGGGGCAGATTATAGAAAGGTCATGGAAGATTTTGAGAATTTATTTTTGGAGATAATTACTGAGGTTTCGAAGGGGGTCGACACGCACAAATGGCAATATAGGGGGGAGACGTATGATATTTCATTGCCATGGCCGAGAATGAGTGTGGCCGAGGCTTTTGAAAAATATTGTGGAATAGATGTTGAAACTTTATTGGACGAAAAAAGGCTTAAGGAGTGGGCGGTGAAAAAAGGTTATGTGATAGATGATGCAACGACTTGGGAGCAGGTGTTTTATCAAATTATGTTTAATGAAATTGAGCCCGAATGGAAGAAGAGTATGAGGCCGGTAATAGTGTATGATTTTCCGGCGTCACAAGCGGCCTTGGCACGAAAAAAAGCTGACGATCCAAGATTTGCCGAGAGGTTTGAGGTGTTTTTGGCAGGATTAGAGTTGGGAAATTGTTTTTCTGAATTAACTGACCCCGTAGAACAACGATCTAGGTTTGAAGAGGATTTAGCATGTAGAAAGAAATTAGGTAAAATTGAGTATGGGATAGATGAAGAGTTTATCGCTGCCCTAAAGTCGGGGATGCCTGAGACGTCTGGAATTGCCGTGGGGGTAGACAGATTGATTATGTTAGCCGCAGATGCTGAGAACATTTCCGACACGTTATTTTTTCCAAGCAAAGACCTGTTTGACCTGGATGTGGAAAATAGGCTAAAATAAGCCATATGTCTTCTGTGAACGCCGGAAATCTCGCAAAAGGAATGTATATCTTGTTTAAGGAAGCTCCCCAAATGGTAACAAAGGCGGAGTTTATGGCTCCAGGGAAAGGATCGCCGATCATGCGAGCCAAGTTTAAAAATATTAAGACAGGGGTGGCGAGTGAGTTTACTTTCAAAACTAACGAGTCGGTGGAATTGGCAGATGTAGACAAAAAAGAGATGCAGTTTTTGTATAGAGAAGGTGACAGCCTAGCTTTTATGGATCCCAAGTCGTTTGATCAGGAATCAGTACCGGTAGAACTTTTGGGGGAGCGGATGGGGTATTTGATGCCGGACATGAAGTGTTTTATCATTTGGTTTGATGGGACTCCTGTGGATGTATTGCTTCCTCCGCATGCCCACGTAAAAGTAATTGAAGCTCCAGACGCAGTGGCTGGTAATAGGGTAAACGCACCTAAAAAGATGGTTAAAGTTGAGACTGGTATTGAAGTGGCGGTGCCGCTATTTATTAAAGAGGGCGAGGTAATTATATTGGATACGACTTCTGGGGAATATGTATCCCGGGAGACTTAAAGTGTAGAATGAGTTTATGGAACTGAACCGATCGGCGATTGTGAACATGGTGTTGTTTTTGTTGGTTGGAGTATTGGTGGTTGGCTTTGGGTACAGATGGATAAAAAATCGACCGCACGATGTAAAGCCTGTTAAGCAAAACACAAAAGTGGCCAAAACAACCCCAACCCTAACCCCAACACCGGTAAAACACTCGCTAAAGATATTTGCCGCTGGTGTGCCGTTTATGGACGTATATCCTAGTATGGAAGTATGGGTGGACGGACAGTTGGCAAAGGCGTGGAATGAGGTCAAGGGAAATCCAGAAAGGGGTGAGTTTGTGGAGTTTGAATTTACAACTGCCAATAAAATCAACGCGTCGGCGGTACAGGTAAAGTTTACAAATCACATGTCTGACCGAAGTTTGTATGTGGACAGGATCAGTATTGATGGGGTGGATTATCCAACCGATTCGCCGTTGATTTTGTCTACTTTTTCGGAAAAGGGTACTGCTGCCAGTAAATGTGTAGATGGGTTTAATTGGACGAGATGGCTTAGGTGTAATGGATATTTTACTTATGCCGGAGAAAAGGTTGAAGAGAAAGGGCCTGCCCCAACACCGAGGATTTTGACGGGGACCGTTATTAAAGTATATGCTGCCGGAGTGCCATTGGCTGGGGTGTATCCTGCTATGCAGCTGGTCGTAAAAGGAAAAAGCGAGGCAATTTGGTCGAATGTGAAGGGGGATCCATATAGGGGTGATGTTGTGGAGTTTGTGTATACCTATTTGGGTAACGTCGCGGCTCGTGACATTCAGATACAATATACAAATGACGCATATGAAAACCCCAGGTCGGACAGAAACCTATACGTAGACAGAATTAATGTAAATGGACGCGATTATATGGCCGATGCGGCAAATACGTATTCTACAGGAGTGTATAACGGAGCTGGTTGTTCGCCGGGATTTTACAAGTCTAAGTGGTTGTCTTGTAATGGGTATTTTCAGTTTGACGTAGCTAAGAAGTAGCAGTCTTGGACGCCTTAATACACAAAAAGAGCGGGAATTCTTTGCGGCTTAAATTTTCCATTTTGGCGTGTTTGCCCACACTTTCTTTGTCTGATGTCCACTCTTCGAGGTCGGTAACCACAAACCCAGCTGTTTTTAGGTAAGAAAAATATGAACTGATGGGTAGATGAAAAGACCAAGTGATGGGAGAATTGGTTTGACCGGGATGTGTAGAAATGGGAATTTTTAGTGGTGAAAGGTACCTATTTATCCGGCGAAATAGCTGTTTGTTTTGAGGATCTTCTACCCATGAGCTTTGGCGGGGAATGCGAAAGGCGGGGTGGTTTAGGACAAGGACGAGGGTGCCGTTGGGTGTCAGAAGTTTGGCGGTATTTGAAAGTACTGATTGAACGTTGTTGATATTTTGGAGTGCCAAAATAATGGTGGCGTGAGTAAAAATATCTTTGATATCCAGAGGTTGTTCGATATCAGCTTGTTTGAAAATATGGGAAGGCGATGTGCTGCGTGATTTTGCAAACTTGATAAGTGCAGGTGAAGCGTCGAAACCCAAATACGGTGTGTTTTTGGGAATGTGTCTGGACAAGACACCTTGGCCACAGGCTAAATCAACAAGTTTGGAGGTGGAATGTAAGTTGAGGAGGGCGATTACTTTGGGAATGATGACGTGTTCGTGGAAATAGTGACCTTTGTCGCCTACAGAAGCGTCATACCACTTGCTTACGGGTTGCCAGGATGAGTCCATGCTTTGGAATTATACTCTTTGACCACCCGGTGGGTATTGAAATATGAGCCTAAAGCGATGGATTGTTTCATTTTGGCCAGCCACTTGGAACGATTTTCGTAATAAAGCGGAATAATGTGAGATTCGAGCGTGGTATAGAGATCGTTAGCATCGGTCACATCGTCCACTGGGCCGTCTTTTGGCCCGATGGTAAAGCCCGATTCGGGAAACATGTCAAAAGCTTCGATCCACCAGCCGTCCATAACTGAGAAGTTTAGGCAACCGTTTATGGCTGCTTTCATGCCGGAAGTGCCGGAGGCCTCAAGGGGTCTTTTGGGGGTGTTTAACCAGACATCCGAGCCGGAGACTAGGATGCGGGCAATTTTTGGGGAATAATTTTCCAAGTAAATAATGCGCAATACGTCTTTGAATTTTTTGGATATCTCGATAATTTGACGGACAAAATTCTGGGAAACATCGTCATCCGGGTGAGACTTGCCACATTGAACGATTTGGAGTTTGCCGGCTCCAATGCGGACAAACCTTTCTAGGTCGTGATACAAAAGAAGTGGTCGTTTGTAGGCGACTGGACGCCTGGCTAGGGAGATGGTGAGTGTGTTTAGGTCAAACATGTCAGATTGACTGGGGTTGGGCCTGGCCGTCAAATGGGCGTTGACGTAACGAACTAGTTTGGATTTGGCATCTTGGTGGTGGATCCATAATCTGTCGTCTGGAAGTTGTTGGGGGGCAGTGGTTAATGATTGGGGATTGGTGATCCAGGTGGGAATATAACGATCGAAAAGATTTTGCATGGTGGGGGAGGTCCATGTACGATGATGAATGCCATTGGTGACAAAATTGAAAGAGATGTTTGGAAACAGGTTTTTGGAAACCCCTTGGTGTTTTTGGGAACCCGCTAACGATGAATGACTAAGACTTGAGGCAAGTTGGGTCATGGACAATTGGTCATAACCCGCTAAGTTTTTAATATGCCAGGGGAGGTAGTCGCCAGCGAAATGGTAAGCGTGGTCGTAAGTAAATTTATCGTGACCTTCTGGGATGGGGGTGTGGGTGGTAAAGATGCAAAGTTTTCTGACTGCGTCGTCTTGGTAGTTGTTTTCGGCTAGTAATGCCAGAGTGGCGAAAGCGGTGTGGCCTTCGTTTAGATGATAGGCACCAACATCGGTGTAGCCTAAAGCCCTAAGCATCTTTATTCCTCCGATGCCTAGAAGTATTTCCTGGCAAATTCGATTGTCCCAGTTGCCTGAATAGAGGTTTAAAGTGATATCTCTTAGCCATTGGGGATTGTCGATAAAATTGGTGTCTAGCAAATAGATGGGGACCGTAAAGCCATCCAGTCCCACCATATCGTATCGCCAGCAACCAACTACAACATCGGAATTCGCAATGGTGATGTGTATGCGAGTGGGAAGCTTGGTAAGTTGGTCAAGTTTTTGCCAATCTGATCTGAAAAAAGTTTGTGAGCCATGAGGATCAATTACTTGGGCGAAAGTGTCTCCACTATATACAAGACTGATGCCTACCGCAGGAATGTGCAGGTCGGCACACGAGCGAAGAACGTCGCCTGCTAAAATTCCTAAACCTCCGGCATAGGTAGGAATATCCGTTTCCAACATGATTTCCATGGAGAAATAAGCGACTTTTTGGTGGGGCATTGTAGATATTGTACAATGAACTTATGGACACAAGTATATTTAAAGCCTACGACATTAGAGGAATATGGCCAGAACAAATAGACGGCGATGTGGGGTATAAAATTGCACAAGGATATGTAAATTTTGTTAAACCTCAGGGCGAAGTGTTGGTTGGGTGCGACGTGAGAATTCATTCAGGGGAATTGAAAGAAAAAGTTATAGAGGGACTATTGGACGCTGGTGTTGATGTTGTGGATGTTGGGGTGATTTCTACTGACATGTATTACTTTGGAGTCGGAAATTATAACTTGGCGGGTGGGTTGCAGGTTACGGCTTCGCATAATCCTCCGGAATGGCACGGTATAAAAATGGTGAGAGAAAAGGTGGCCCCTTTGACTGGTGAGTATGGAATTACGCAGATAAAAGATTTTGTGGTCGCTAATAAAAAATTAAAAAATACGAGAGGTAAGTTGCGGCGTATGGACATATTGGATGATTTTTGCCGATTTGCATTAAAAAGATTGGATGGCGTAAATATTAAAAGAATGAAAGTTGTTTACAACCCAAATTTTGGATTTGCCGGGAAGGTTTTTGAGAGGTTGGTTTCTTTAGGACAACTACCGTTGGACATTGTTCCATTGAATGCAGAACCAGATGGCACCTTTCCTAAGGGTCGTCCGGATCCTTTTTTAATTGAGAACAGGGGAGAGTTTTGTGATTTGGTTAAACAAAGTGGTGCTGATTTTGGAGTAGCGTGGGATGCAGATGCCGACCGGGTGTTTTTTTGTGCAGACGGTGGTTTGTTTTTGGAGCCGTATCACCTAAATACCCTGCTTATTCAACAGGTATTGGAAGCCAGTCCGGGTGAGAAAATAATTTATGACCCAAGATATGTTTGGGCTTTGAGAGATGCCATTGAATCAAATGGAGGGAAGGCGATTGAAGTTAGGGTTGGCCATTCGTATATTAAAGAGGCAATGTGGAAGAATAATGCCATATTTGCTACTGAATCCAGTGGGCATACTTATTATCGTGATTTTTGGTTTGCTGATTCGGGTGTGTTACCTGTGATGCAAATGTTGAAATATTTATCGTCCTCCGGGTTTAAACTTTCCGAGGTCGTGGGATGGGTGGTTAATAAATATTGTATTTCGGGAGAGATTAACCAAAAAGTAGACAACCCCGCAAAGATTATTGAGGCACTGAAAAACAAGTACTCTGATGGTAGGCTGGAGTGGGTTGACGGGTTGTCGGTGGAATATGTTGATTTTAGATTTAATGTGAGGACTTCAAACACCGAGCCCTTATTGAGGTTAAATTTAGAGGCAAAATCGCAAGAGATTATGGAAACAAAAAGGGACGAAATATTGGGTATAATTAGGTCATGAATATACTGCAGGTGGTAGTGATGGCGGTGGTGGAAGGGGTAACGGAATTTTTGCCGATTTCCTCGACGGGGCACATGATTTTAGCGGCCAGTTTGATGAAAATTGTTCAAAGTGAGTTTGTTAAAAGTTTTGAGATAATAATTCAGTTGGGGGCGATAATGGCGGTGGTGTGGGAATTTAGATCTAAGTTAATTAAAGACATTAAGTTAATTGAGAAATTAGGAGTAGCGTTTATTCCGACGGGGATTGTGGGATTTTTTTTGTATAAACTGATCAAACATTTTTTGATTGGAAATCTGTGGGTGACGGTTGGCGCATTGGCGGGTGGAGGTTTACTTATGATAATTTGGGAAAAATTCCTAATTTCTAATTCAAAAATTACTAATAAAAAATTGATTGATTTAAGTATTAAACAATGTCTTGTAATTGGTTTGTGTCAGGCAGTGTCGGTAATTCCGGGAGTGAGTAGGGCGCTGGCAACTATAATAGGGGGGATGGGGGTGGGATTGTCCAGACAGGAGGCGACGGAGTTTTCGTTTTTATTGGCTGTTCCAACCATGGTTGCTGCAACCGGACTTGATGTAATAAAGAGTGGTTGGGGATTTGGGGTGGGTGAATGGGTGATGTTGGGTGTGGGGTGTGCGGTGGCGTTTGTAACTGCTCTAATTTCGGTTAGGTGGCTGGTTAAATATGTAAAAAATCACTCGTTGAGTGTATTTGGGGTATATAGAGTGGTGATTGCGGGATTGTTTTTGCTGGTTTAGCGGCGGCCGATGGCTTCCATAAAGAGTTGGCCGATAAATCTAAAGATAGTGATTACCCCATAACCTATGGTTTGGAGAGCTTTTCCAATGAGCATGTCTCGTGAGGTTTTTTGCATGATGATATGATTATAGCAATGAAAGTAAATGTTGGCGTGATTGTAGTTGCGACTGTTTTGAGCCTGGGGGTAGGGTTCACGGTGTGGGATTACATGAAGTGGAAGCATGCCGAAACCGACCAGTTTGGGAAAGGCCCATCTGTTTATCCTGTACTTAAACTTACGCATATGTATCAGAGTGGGGTGGTCGGGGTGAGGATAAAGTATCCTACGGATTGGAAGGCAACAGAAAGCAAAGATGGGGTAATTAGTTTGGGTTCCAACATGAAGGTTGTTACAGAAAAGACCGACAAGAACTTGACAGATATCGCCGACGAATTTGTAAAAAATGAGATAGACGCGGGGAAAAGAATGGCTAAAGAAAGAGAATATATAAATACGGATCAGGTGTCGGTGACGGTTTTAACTTTTGAATACGGTGATGTGTATAAAAAAGTCGGTTTGGCTTGGGAGAAAGGGAAGCTGGTAAGGGTGGTTATGGAAGGATCGGTGATGGAGATTGTTGCCTTGGAGCCAACTTTTTTGGAGATGGTTAAAACACTGGTAATTATTTAGAGTGTTTGGATTTTGATTTAGGTTTGGATTTGGGCTTGGATGCGGATTTGAGAGTTTGGAGGTGGAGGTTAGTAAAATATAGTGCGGTTATGGCCATGGCGAAGGCTAAAAATGAAATTAGAAGCACGCCCTTGGGAGAAGTAGACACTGTTGGTTTAGGTGGGACCGTCGTAAATTTGATGGTGGCTACTGTTTTGGGAATTAAAGACGAATGGTCGTTGGTTACGGCCTCGACCACGAGGGTGTGGGGGCCGTATTTTAAATTCTCGAGTGTATAGGTGTCACTGGTAATTTTGATAGCCGAAGTGGGGAGAAAGTCATTTTGGTCTACCCAGAGGTGAAGATGCCCCTGACCGTATGTAGCCTTGGGATATTTTTTGTAATCTACCAAATTAAGTCCCGGGATGGAAAACTTTAGGTTGACAGTAGTGCCGTAAAGAACGGAATTTTCTGTAGGACTTATGACGGAGAGAGCGGGAGCAGCGTGAATTGGTGAGAACGAGAGGGTAAAAGAGTAAAAGAGTAGAAGAAAAAATATGAATAGAGTGCGGAGCATGAGATTTATTGTGATGGATTGGGTTTGAGTTGTCAATGAATTTGATTTAGAATGACGAATGAATGATAGTCGTAAATTTTAAAACCTACAGAGAAGCTACCGGGTTTGGGGCGGTAAAACTGGCCAGAATAGCAAAAGCAGTTTCTGAAGAGACAAAAGTTAGAATAATAGTAGTTCCACAATTGGTAGATTTGGCAATGTGTGATGAGGTGGGAGTAGAGTGTTGGGCGCAACATGTAGATCCGATAGGTCAGGGAAAGTTTACTGGGTTTGTAAGTAGAGAGGCCGTGGAAGAGGCAGGAGCTAAAGGAACTTTGATTAACCACGCAGAGCATAAATTGGGAAGCGAGGGGGTCAAAAAAACTATGGAAGTTGTGGGAGGGTATGCGTTTGAGACTTGTATTTGCGCCGCTTCTTTGGAGGAGGTACTAGAAGTAGCGGCATTTAATCCTGATTATATTGCCTATGAACCGCCAGAGTTGATTGGGAGTACAGATAAATCGGTTGCTAGTGAGGATCCTGAGATCATACAAAAAATAGTGCAAAGTGCTAAGTGCAAAGTGCTAATTGGGGCAGGGATACATTCATTTGAAGATGTTAAAACGGGATTGAAACTAGGGGCAATGGGAATACTTTTGGCTACCGATGTAGTGTTGGCTGAGGATCCTGAACATGAATTGAGAAAATTAACAGAGGCATTTAAGAGTTAAATTCTAAAGACTAAAATATAAGATCCAAATAAATACTAATTGTTTAAACAAAAAAAGGGTTTAGAATTTGTGGTAATATTTGGTTGATGGATCGAAAGATTGTGTTTATTACGGGGGCTAGTCGGGGGATTGGGGCTGCATGTGTAAAGAAATTTACTGATGAGGGATGGTTTGTGGTGGGATTTTATAATAAAACTCAAAAACTCGAAAACTCAAATGTTGTAAAGTACTATCAGGTGGATGTGGGAGATCCTGAAAGCGTTAATAAAGCTTTTGATACCGCATTTTCAGAAGTGGGGAGAATTGATTGTTTGGTAAATAATGCCGGTATAGTAGTAGACAAAAAATTGGTGGAATATACTATGGACGATTTTAAAAAAATAATCCAAGTTAATGAGATGGGGGTGTATGTGTGTACACAGAAAGTATTGGAGAAGATGGGCGAGGGAGTGATTGTAAATGTGAGCTCTACTGCTGCCCAATACGGAAGTTACGATGCGATTTACGGAGCGACAAAAGGGGCGGTATTGAGTTTTACAAAAAGTATGGCGCTGGAGTTGGCACCAAGAATTAGGGTAAATTGTGTGGCTCCGGGACTTACTAAGACAGATTTGGGTCTGTCTGGGTGGAAGCCGGAAGAATTTGAAACGAGAGCTAAGATGATTCCGCTAGGAAAAATTGCTGAGGCATCCGATGTTGCGGACGGGATATATTTTTTGGCGTCGGATGGGGCAAAACATATAACCGGGGCGTGTTTGGATATTAACGGTGGATATGTTTTAAGATAAAATGTGTTTATGATATATGTAGGAGCGGATCATAGAGGATTTGAGCTGAAAGCCAAGGTTAATAACTGGCTGAAAAGGCGGGGGTATGAATTTGAAGACGTGGGGGCGTATGAATATGACCGGGGTGATGATTATGTGGACTTTGCTATTGACGTTGCCCAGAAGGTTGCGAGAAATCCTGATGCGCATCGGGGAATTGCAATTTGTGGCAGCGGGGTAGGAGTAGAGATTGCTGCCAATAAAGTGATGGGAGTGAGGTGCGGCTTAGGGTTTGAAGAGGATCAGGTTCATGCGGGTAGAAAAGATGACAATATGAACATGTTGGCTTTGGCTGCCGATAATGTAACAGAAGAAGAGGTGTTGTGTATGCTGGAACAGTTTTTGACTACTGAGTTTGTGATGAGTGAAAGATATGTGAGGCGGTTGGATAAAATTAAACGGTTTGAAAAAAGGGTAACGGAAAAACATGGAGATAGGTAAGATAGATTTTTTGGGTAAGAAGGTTTTGGTTCGGGGTGACTTGGATGTGGATGATGGGGATAACCCCAGAGTTTTTTCGGTGCGAAAAATAGTTGTGCAGTTGCTCAGTTGCCCAGTTGCTCAGTTGAAGGTTATTGGGCATCGGGAAACTCAATTTCCAATTTGCGACCAATTGAGAAGTGAATTCCCGGGGGTGGAGTTTGATGATGGCTTGAGAACCAATTCTGGTGAAAGAGAAAATAGTCTAGAATTTGCGAAAGAATTGGCTGAGGGCTGGGACGTATATGTAAATGAAGCCTTTGCAACCTCACATCGTAGACATTGTTCGATTGACGCCCTTCCGCGGTTAATGGCGAGTCAGGGCAAACAAGTGTGTGTGGGTTTCCGGTTTGAGAAAGAGATTGAGATGTTAGCAAAAATTCAAAAACTCGAAAACTCAAAAAACCAAAAGGTGTTTGTGGTTGGGGGAGTGAAGGTGGAAGACAAGGCGAGATGCTCTGAGATCTTTGAAAAGAAGGGGTGGGTTGTATTGAGAGGTGGCTTGCTGCCTGGGGCTGATTTGAGACCAGATGGATTAGATATTTCTGACAAGGCGATAGGTGAATATGTGGAAAAAATTGGGAAAGCGGATATGATATTGGCGGCTGGGGTGATGGGTAAATACGAAGCTGAAGATTCTAGTAAGGGAACTCGGACTGTCTTGAGTGCAATCGCTGAGAGTGGAGTATATAAGGTTGCCGGAGGTGGGGACATTGAGATGGCAATCTCTGCGTATGGTCTGACTGATAAATTTGACTGGATTTCGGTAGGGGGAGGAGCCATGCTTGAGTATCTAAGTAGCGGGACATTGGTGGGTATTCAAGCTGTGCAATAACCAGTTAAAAGACCTATTTATTGGTCTTGACAAAAGACTAGGTCTTAATTAATATTAAATAATGACCT
The DNA here is from genome assembly GCA_964633995.1 of uncultured Gammaproteobacteria bacterium. Taxonomy (GTDB): domain Bacteria; phylum Patescibacteriota; class Microgenomatia; order CAZETR01; family Amesbacteraceae; genus CAZWKN01. Next base: position 21,425 of record CAZWKN010000006.1, on the reverse strand, counting down.
CTTTATCTATTACTCAGTTGAAAGTTAATCCAGCAAAGGCGATTTTGGCGTCTGGGGATTACCCAGTGGCAATTGAAAACAGGGGTGAGGTGGAAGCGTATTTGGTAGGAAAAGACTTGTTTGAAAGATTGGAGAGATATGTGGAGGAATTTGTAGACAAGCGAGTGGTTGACTCTGCCGATTATTCTTCGGCTGAAGACTTTGAGGAATTTGCAAAAAAGTTGGGAATATGAGATTGACGATTTTGAATTTGGCAAGAAAACAAATAACGAAATTGCCAAAATTTAAACAACTTATCGTGGGACAGAAAATCAGATCGTTGGCAACCGGGGAGATGGTTACAAATACCGAAGCGTTGAGTGGTTACAAAAATGTGTATAGGGCAAGAGTTGGTGATTATAGGATTGTGTATAAAAAGACTGTTGACGAAGTGTGTGTGTTGATGATTGGACACAGGAAAGATGTTTATAAAATACTTACACAATTGTTGGGGTAGTTGAGAACCTGTATACTGTTGGTATGGTGAAAGTGGGGATTAATGGTTTTGGGAGAATAGGAAGGCTGGCGTTTAGGGTTTGGCTGACAAAACACCACAATGAGATGGAAGTAGTAGCGATAAACACGAGCGGATCGATGGACGTGGAGGGGTGGACTCACTTGGTAAATCAGGACACGACGTATAGAAAGTTTGAGATAGAGTGTAAGAGCGAACCGGTAAGAGAAAGTAAGAAGGCAACAGATGAAGAACCTTTGATTGGATATATTGTGGTGGAAAGCATGGGTCTTAAAATTCCGGTTTTGGCACAAAAAGATCCGGAAAAGTTACCATGGACCAAGTATGGAGCGGAGGTAGTGATGGAATGTACGGGAAAATTTACCGACGAGATAGGTGCCCTCAAGCATGCTAAGGCCGGGGCGCGGAGGGTGGTAATTTCTGCTCCCGCAAAAGGAGGGAACGTGGGGACTTTTGTAATGGGGGTTAATGAGGTGGGAGAGGGAGTGGTGGTGTCTAATGCCAGCTGTACAACAAATTGTATTTCACCAGTGGCTGCCGTAATTCATTCTAAGTTCGGGATCGTAAAAGCTTTGATGACAACTGTTCACGCTTACACTGATGACCAGGTGGTCCAAGATGGTTCACATAAAGATTTGCGGAGAGCCAGAGCTGCGGCTGCCAATATTGTCCCGACGAGTACGGGCGCTGCTATTGCTACTACGGAAGTGATACCAGAGCTTCGGGGAATGTTTGACGGGATTGCACTTAGGGTTCCCGTGCTAACTGGGTCACTTACCGACTTTACGTTTGTAACTAAGACTAAAACCACCAGAGAAGAGATAAACAAAGCTTTTGTGGAGGCTGTGGGGAATCCGGTTTTTAAAGGAATTATTGGAGTGAGTGGGGTGGGGGGGGTACCGGAACATCTGGTGAGCTCTGATATTATAGGGAGCGCTTATTCGGCAATAGTCGATCCCGAATTTACACAGGTAATAGATGGAGATTTGGTAAAAGTACTGGCTTGGTATGACAATGAGTGGGGATATACAAACAGGTTGGTGGAGCAGGTGATAAGAGTGGGAGCGAGGCTGGATGAGCCTCGCGCCGTTAGTGATCCAGTGACGACGAGCCTTGCTAAAGTTAATTAAGATATTAAGCGGTGAGGATGCTTAAATTATGTTAATAATCCCTGCGGTGCTGACAGATGATCCATTGGAACTGGATATGTGGCTTAGGAAAATAAGAGACACAAGAAAGTTTGAGAGGGTACAAATAGATTTTATAGACGGTGAGTATGCGGACAATGTGACGGTCAAACCCCTGGAGGCGGATTTAATTCCTTACTTGCCTTTGAAATTTGACGCGCATTTAATGGTGACTGAAAACAATATCTTGCAGTGGTCAAAACTAGCGGAAAAAATGGGATTTGACAGAATAATCGCCCAAGTGGAGAGTATTTCCAATCCAGAAGATTTTTCTGGATTGGCGTTGGATGTCCATAGTCCAGTTGCAACTATTGAAAGCCTTTTGCCTAAGTTGGAAGTGGTAGTGGTAATGGCGATAGAGCCTGGGTTTGGGGGGCAGGAGTTTGATCCGGAAGCATTGGAGAAGATTAAGAGATTAAGTGAATTAAGGAGGCTTAATAAATATAATTTTAAAATTTGCGTGGATGGGGGGGTCGAAAAAATACATTTGAATTTACTGGCCGATTTGGGAGCAGATGAGGTAGCGGTGGGGGTTAAAAGAATGTTAAACTGGGGAGACTATGGATAGCTTTATAGCAAATTTTCTGAAATCTCAGAAGGTGTGTGTATTGAGCGTGATGTTGCCAGACGGACACATTAGGGGGGCGGCAATGCACTATGCGTTTGATTCTGATACGCAAAAAATTTATATGATGACCAGAAGCGGATCTACCAAAATGCAGGGATTAAAAAAACCTGGCGACAGCGTAGAGGCGAGCGTTGTGGTGGGTTTTTCTGAAGAAGAATGGACAACGATGCAAATCCAGGGTGTGGTAAAAAAAACCGAAGGAGCAGATATGGTTAGGGCGGTTGAGGTATACAGTAAAGTGTTTGGTGAGGCTGGGAGTGGGGATGAAAAAAAAGATGCGGCAGTTTTGGAATTTGATATTAGGTGGTGGAGATATTCAAAATTTAAGCCTGAGCCGCCTGTGATACTTGAGTCGAAGTAACCTGCATGAAAAATGACGAGAAATTAATAAAAACGGTGGCGTGTCTGGGGTTTGCCGATGCCAGGCCGGAAGATCCTTTGTTTAAAGAGGCGTTTGAGGTTGGGAAGGCGTTGGCCGAAGCCGGGTTTGTGGTAGCAAATGGCGGAGGGCCGGGGGTGATGAGAGCTACGACTGAAGGAGCTAAATCCGCAAACGGTAAGGTGGTGGGGGTAACGTTTTATCCTAAAGATGTGGCTAATTTTGAGGGAAGAGATAAAAACAATTTGTTCGACGAGGAAATAAAAACTGAAAATTATCTGGCTAGGACACTTAAGCTATTGGAAGTGGGTCAGGCTTATGTAATATTTAAGGGTGGAACAGGAACAATTTCTGAATTTGGAATGGCCTGGGGGTTGGCAAGGTTGTATTTTGGACACCATAAGCCACTTATTTTATATGGGAAGTTTTGGGAAAATATTATGGCGGCTTTTTTGGCAAATATGCGGATGAGACCAGAAGAATTTCAAGTCTATCGGGTGGTGACTAGTCCCGAAGAAGCGGTGAAGTCACTCGAGCTGTTTGAACTAATGCTGCACCACGACAACCATGCATTTAACCCAGCCGAAAAACCATTTGAGTTGTAATTCCAGGCTTAAATTTAACAAATTCGTACTCGCATGCCCTGGTCGTTGCCAGGGGTATCTGCGCGCGAATTTATCAAATTTTCGCCATTATTAACCATATGAATTTAAGTGATGAAAAAATAAGAGAATTGGAATTGGTTGCAAACGATGTCAGACAGAGCATCATTGCAATGTTGCTGGAGGCGGGATCTGGGCATAGCGCTGGGCCATTGGGGATGGCGGATGTATTTGTAGCTTTGTACATGAGTGGGGTGATAAAAAATAATCCGAGTGATCCATGGAGAGAAGGGCGTGACAGAGTTATTTTGTCGAACGGTCATATATGTCCGGTGTGGTACTCTACATTGGCACATGCGGGGTATTTTTCTAAAGATGAATTATTGACACTTAGAAAATTAGGGACAAGATTGCAGGGCCATCCCCATATTAAACAGCTGCCGGGTGTAGAAAATACGGGTGGCCCTTTGGGACAAGGACTTTCCCAGGCAATTGGGCAGGCGTTGGCAATTAGAATGGGTGATTTATCTGGGGAAAATATGCCGTGGGTGTATTGTTTTTTGGGGGATGGAGAGCTAGATGAGGGTCAAAATTGGGAGGCAATTATGTTTGCTGGCAAAAACAATTTGCATAACATCACGGCGATAGTTGACCGGAACAATATCCAGATTGATGGGTTTACGGAAGAAATTATGCCGCTTGAACCTTTGGCTCAAAAGTTTATTAGTTTTGGGTGGTCGGTTATTGAAGTGGATGGGCATAATATTCGAGAGATTGTAGACGCCTTTGAAAAAGCTAAAAGCATATTTGAGAACCCCACCGTGATAATCGCTCATACAATTCCCGGAAAGGGAGTTGATTTTATGAATTGGAAGCCGGAATGGCACGGGAGGACGCCAAAGCTAGCTGAAGCTATGGATGCCGTAAGGCAGTTGCGGAGTTTGGCTGGAAGAATCAGGGAAGAATAAGGTTTAGATGGGCGGTTTTTTCGGGGGGGCAATCTGATTTTAAGATGTAGACGGTGGAAAAGTCTGGGTTATATGAATTGGTGATGACGGTTTTTTTGATAAGGAATTTTTCTAGTCCTGCGGTATCGTTTTGCTTGGCAATAAAATAGAGGGGTTGGTTGGTTGATAGGCAGTCGTATTGGGTGAGTGAGTCCCCAAAAAGCCTTTGGTCGAGATAGGCGGTGGTTACAAGTGGATCTTTGTGAAGATATGTAATAAGACCGGATTCCGGATTAAAAGACGCTACCTTAGTGGTGACATAAAAGGGCTTGGTTTGGGAAGCTAGATATGTGCGAATGGCGTTTACTTGGTAACCTGTGTCGTAGCCGGTCAGATAATCTGACGCGTAAGAATAGGGGGTGATTTTTGAGAAAAAATTAAAATAGGTTGGGGGAGACAGGATTAATAGTATTAAGTATAAGGTATTAAGTATTATGGATACGGTCAGTAATGTTTTGTGGCGGGAGAAAAAATTGGCAGCAGGAATAAGGAGTATTGGCAGAAACGGAACCGAGTAACGAAAGAGGAGTGCATTGGCGTTTCTTACGCTAATTAAATAGATAACTAGTGGAAAAACAATCCAAAAAATGATCAGTTTTGGTAATTTTCTTAAGTCCAGCAGGGCAGCTATTAAAACCAGGGGAGTGAAAAACAGGAAGATGACTTGAAAGTTAGCGGGAAAGGTTTTTGCCCAAGTTGCGATGGGAAATCGAATCAGTTCGACGGGGGTGAGGGCATAACCGGAATTTTTTGCTAGACTAGTCCAGAAGTTTGGATACAGTAAGAGTGGTGAGACAGTGAGGATAAAAGATAAAAGGAGAAAGATCGAGAGGGTGAGAAAGTGAGGCGAATGAGTTTTGATGGTTTTTAATATAAGCACAGATAGGGTGGTAATGATAAATATTAAAGTGGTGGACTTGATAAAAAAACCAATTCCTAAAATAATGCCCAAAATTAAAGCATGTTTGATCCCCGGTTTAGAAGTAGTGTGGATGAGATAAATTAGCGAAGAGATGGAAGTTGTTACAAGTGAAGATTCCATGAGCGCTTGACGGTCGAAGAAAAAGAAAATAGGGGATAGGGTATAGAGAATAGAAGAAAGTAGGCCGACATTTTTATTAAAGACCCTAGATCCTAGATAGTAGAGACCAAGCATGTTGAGCAGGCCCGTAAAGACCGATATGGTCCTGGCTCCGAAAAGCGGATCCGAAAAAATGGTTTGACCCAGCCCAAATAGCCACATGAGTAATGGTTGTTTGCCGTCTTGAATATCTAGGGCGTGGAACCATTGGCCAGTGTGAATTGCGCGCCAACCCCATTCCAAGTAATTGGCTTCGTCTGAAAAAATTGGAAGCAGGGTGAGATTGGTAAACCTGGAAATTAAAAAAATTAAAATTAAGAAATAAATCATAAGCCAACAAGAACCAGTTTAATTGTTCGCGACTGGGGGCAGTCTGATTTTAAAGTATAAATGGTGTTGAAATCTGAGTTGTAGGAATTATGAACTTCTTGGTGTTTTATAAGAAAATTAGCTAAGCCAGAGGTGTCGTTTTGCCGGCCAACAAAATAGAGCGGTAGCGGAGAGGATATGCAGTCGAATGTGGCTTGCTGGGAGTTAATTAGGGCACTGGTAAGGTGGGTAATTGTAATGTGGGGGTTATTACGAAGATAGATTTCCAGGGCAGCGTCGGGGTTGTATGAAATACTAGGTATGGCGACTATAATATTTTGACGGTCTGAAATTTTGGTTAAATAATCTAAAGTGGCTTGAACCTGATAGCCGGTATCGATGCCGATAACATACTCTGGGGCATAAGATTTTGAAGAAATTTTTGAGAGAAGTTTGAAATATGTGGGAGGGGATAGTATCAAAATTCCAAGATACAAGAGACAAGAAACAAAAGACAGGGCGAGTAATATTTTGTGGCGGGAGAGAAAGTGGGCGGCAAAAATAGGCGTTAAAAGTAAAAAGGGTTCCAGATAACGAGAATTGGTGCTACGAACTAAAAACAGAATCGGAAAAAGTGGCAGGAAAAACCACACTAGAAGTAGGCGGTGATTGCGTAATTGGTAAATTCCAATACAAGCCGCCATAAACATAAAAGGAGTGAGGTGGGTAATGGCAATGTCAAAATTTTCGAGGACTACTTTGGTAATTGCTGGAAACATTAATATGCCGTTGTTGTTTGTAAATTTTAAGATGTTGGTAATATTAAAAAACAGCGGAGAAGAAATTAAACAGAACGCCAAAAGACAATAAATTAACTGGGTGAGGGTTTGAATTGACTTTGATTTAATGAACCAATATAAAAAAATAATAAGAGTAGTAAATAGAAATATTAGTCCGGTGTTTTTGGTGAAAAATCCCAAACCTAAGACCGTCCCTAATGCAAAGGCCGTTTTTAACGAAGGTTGTTTTTGGAGTGAAACAAGTAAATACAACGACCAAATAGAAAAAGCTGTGACAGCCGGCTCCATTAATGCCTGGCGGTTATAGAAAAAGAAGATGGGGGTTAGGGTATAGAGGATAGAAGCTAAAGTGGCGATTTTTTTGGAAAAGAGGTGAGATGTTAGTGTGTAAATACCCAACATGGTGATGCAACCAAACAGTACGGAAATCAGTCGGCCCGCCAGTAAGGGATTTAGGGGCAGGTTTTGAACTAGTCCAAATAACCAAATAATTAGTGGTTGATTGCTGTGTTCCAGCGAATAAAAAAGCGGGCCACCGTGAGTTTGAAACCAACCCCAGGAAAGGTAACAGGATTCGTCCATGAAGATGGGAAGTTTGGTTAAATTGATGAGATGGGTTAGAAAAAATAGTATGATGATCACTATGATCAAGCTTAATCCAAAGGTGTTTGAGAAGGAAGTGGAGCAGATACCTACCCGGGATGGATATGGGGAGGGCTTATTGGAGCTGGGTGAGAAGAATACAACGGTTGTGGTGTTGACGGGGGACCTGAAGGAAAGTACCCGGGCTGATGGGTTTGCTGATAAATATCCGGAAAGGTTTATTGAGTGTGGGGTGGCTGAGCAAAACATGGCGGGCATTGCTGCGGGTTTGGCTGCGGCCGGAAAAATCCCATTTATATCTTCTTATGCAGTATTTTCGCCAGGGAGAGCGTGGGACCAAGTTCGTGTTTCGATCTGTTACTCAAACCTTGGTGTAAAAATAGCCGGTGCGCATGCTGGTTTGTCGGTGGGCCCAGATGGGGCGACACATCAGGCTCTGGAAGATATTGCCATTACCAGATGTTTGCCGAATATGACAGTGGTAGTGCCCTGCGATAGTGTCGAAACAAAAAAGACGACGTTGGCGGCGGCACAAACACCAGGGCCATTTTATTTTAGGTTTGCAAGGGAAAAGACGCCGGTGATAACGACGGAAGAGTCGGAATTTGTGGTAGGGAGAGCGAATATTTTATGGGAGACGGGGCACGATGTGGCAATTGTGGCGTGTGGGCCAGTGGTTTACCAAGCTTTGATGGCTGCGAAAGAATTACAACAGGAGGGAGTGGGGTGTGTGGTGGTTAATAATCACACAATTAAGCCGTTGGATGTGGCGACATTGATGGGGGTAGCCAAAAAGTGTGGGGCGGTGGTGACGGTTGAAGAACATCAAGTAATGGGTGGAATGGGTTCGGCGGTGGCGGAGGCGTTGGTTAAAAATTATCCAGTTCCAATGGAGATGGTGGGAATGCAAGATCATTTTGGAGAATCTGGTCAGCCAGAAGAACTGTTGGAAAAATATGGAATAAGTGTAGAATCTATCAAAGACGCCGTCATAAAATGCGTCGCGCGAAAGGTGGGTGATAACAATGGCAGTTAAGAAAAAAACGGTGGATATGGAGTGTAAATGTTGCTGTAACAGCAAGTGGATAAATGCGGGTTGGGGGTTGTTGTTGGTTGGTGGTCTGGCCCATATGCTTCCGGCTCAAATGGCTCCGGTCTTGGCCTGGTCAATGTATGGAATTACATTGCAGATGGTCGTAGGAGTTTTGTCGGTTGTGATCGCTTTGTATTACATGTTGGGAGATTAAAGGAATCCCAGCTTGTGATACACTAAATGAATGAATGGTTTGGGAGAAGCGGCAAAAGCTCTAGTGGCTAACTCGAGGGGGATTTTTGCTGCCGATGCTGGTCCGGATACAATTGGTAAAAGATTTAAGTCGATGGGGATGGATGTGTCCGATGCGGAAACACGGAGAAGATATAGAGAAGTAATTTTGACGACTCCTGATTTGGAAAAATATATTGGAGGTGTAATTTTACACGACGAAACTATCAGACAAGAGACGAGATCCGGTAAATTGTTTAGCCAAGCGCTTTTTGAAAAAGGAATTGCAGTGGGGATAAAAGTCGATAAAGGTACGAAGGAAATGCCGATGTTTCCTGGAGAAAAAGTCGCTGAGGGCCTGGATGGTTTGGAAGAAAGATTGGTGGAATATAAGGAGATGGGGGCGGTGTTTTGTAAGTGGAGGGCAGTTATTGGCATAGTAAATGGGGGAGTATCACGTGCGTGTCTTGTGGCAAATGTTCAAGCACTTGCTAGGTATGCAGCTACGGCACAAAAGGTGGGTTTGGTGCCGGTGGTTGAGCCAGAGGTGTTGATGGAGGGCGTGCACAGTTTTGATAAATGCGCGGAAGTTACAGAAACCTTAGGCAGGATGACATTTGATGCATTATTAGAAAACAGAGTGGATTTTTCGGGTATTTTGTACAAGCCAAATATGGTGGTGGCTGGTAAAGAATGCAGTGTTCAGCCTGGTATAACCGACGTTGCGATTAAGTCTGTAGAAGTTATGAAAAAAGTGGTTTCGGTGGGGGTTCCTGGTGTAGTCTTTTTGTCTGGCGGACAAGACGCTTTGGTGGCGACGAGGAGATTAAATGAAATTGCCAGAGTAGGGGTGGGCGTACCATGGAGGTGGTCGTTTTCGTTTGAAAGAGCGCTGGAAGGACCGGCGATGGAGGCATGGAACGGGAAAGATGAAAATATGGAACTTGCGCAAAAAGTACTTGTTCATAGGGCTAAAATGAACAGTTTGGCCAGTACTGGCACATATTCGGAGGAGGCAGAACATGAAGTATGACATGTTGTCACTAGGGCCGGCGAGAATGGATGTGTTTGTAAAGTTGCCGGAGGAGCAAGTGGAAGAGGTGTGTAGTATTGATAGAAAAAGATGCATGATCGAGCTTGGGTTTGGGGAAAAGATTCCGGTATCTGGAGTGTATTTTGCAGTAGGTGGAAACACGGGAAACAACGCAGTCGGTCTGACTAGGCTTGGGATGAAAGTGGCCATGGCGGGAACAATGGGAGATGGGTGGACAGATAAACAAGCGAGGGAAATCTTAAAAACTGAAGGCGTCGAAACAAAGTATATATGTGAGGCTAAGGATCAAATGGGGTTGGGAGTGGTGATTAATTATGCCGAAGAGAGGACAATATTATCTTATTATCCGAAGGCAGAGTGTTCTTTTCCTCAGGAAGAGGATTTGGATGCGGCGTGGATTTACCTAACTACTGCGGGTGAAGATTTTGCCCAATTTTATGCAGATGCTGTGGATTGGGCTAAAAAGCATGGAGCAAAGATTGGGTTTAATCCCGGATCCAGACAAATAAGACAAGGAGCAGAAAAATTGAAGGTGGTATTTTCGAATACAGAGGTGTTGTTTGTAAATCGGGAAGAGGCGGCGTATTTGCAAAACAAGCCAGTGGATTTGGGAATTAAAGATTCGTTGAATGGGCTTTTGGCAATGGGGCCTAAAGTGGTGATAATTACAGATGGGCCAGACGGGACTTATAGTTTTGACGGGAAGAACTATTTACATATGCCGATTGTGGAGGCGCCGGTTGTAGAGAGAACGGGAGCTGGGGATGCTTTTGGGTCGGGCTTTTTGGCAGCATATATGAAAGGTAAAACCATAGAGGAGGCATTGAGGTGGGGGACTGTAAATAGTGCGTCGGTGTTGGGATATGTGGGCCCTCAGGCCGGATTATTGAATGAGGAAAAACTAAACGAGTGGTTGGATAAGTCTGGTAATGTTAAACTGGAAACGCTATGAAAGTTTTTGTCACTAGAAAATTGCCTTTGTGGGAAGAAGTGAGCCGCCCTTTGTATGATGCTGGACATGAGGTGGTGGTTTCGGATGGGGGAGGGGCAATTGAGCGGGACGAGTTAATTAAGAAATTAAGTAATGGGTGTGATGGGTTGTTGTGTCTACTAACTGACAAAATAGACGAAGAGGTGTTGCACGCTGCACCTAACTTGAAAATTGTGGCAAACTACGCTGTGGGATACGACAATATTGACGTAGAGGAGTGCAGAAAAAGGAATATTCTTGTGACGAACACACCATCTGATAAGGTCAATGAGAGTGTGGCGGAACATGCATGGGCGTTGATGTTGGCACTGACCCGCAGGATAGTTGAAGCAAATGATTTTATGAGAAATGCGGCTTATAGGGGGTGGGAGCCGGATATTTTTTTGGGGGGAGATATGGCGGGAAAGACATTGGGGATAATTGGAACTGGTAGGATTGGGAATATGGTTGCTAGGAGGGCTGAAGGATTTGGGATGCAGATAATGGGATTTTCCAGAAGCTCGGGGAATTTGGAAGAAGTCCTTTCGAAAAGTGATTTTGTAAGTTTACATGTTCCATTGTCTTCTGAAACCAGACATTTAATTAATGGAAAGACTTTGGCTTTGATGAAAAAATCAGCCTTTTTGATAAACACAGCCAGGGGTGGAGTGGTAAATGAAACAGAGGTAGTGGAGGCGCTTCGGGCGGGAATGTTGGCTGGCTATGGGGCGGATGTATTTGAAAACGAACCTAATCCGCATCCAGAACTGTTGCAAATGGAAAATGTAATTATGACTCCACACATTGCCTCGGCAACCTATGCCGCCAGACGGGATATGGGTGATATTGCGATTAAGAATATGATAGAAGGGTTGGCTGGAAGTGCCCCGACCAATTTGGTAAAATAGTGCAAGGTTATAAAGGTCTTTGTGGTGCAATTAATATCCTATAGAGAGTAAATATGTTGTCCAAAGAAGGAAAGAAAAAAAAGTTGGTCAGAAGGATTGAGAATGAGGAGCCCGATGCCAACTGGAAGTTGGTGGCGGGGGTCTTTCTGGTGTGTGGCTTGGTAAGTTTTGTGTTGTGGATGATTGGTAAAGGTGGATATTAGATCCTATGAAAATTGCGTATTTTTCAGATACGTATATTCCGACGGTAAACGGAGTTACCACGTCTGTAAAAACATTTGGTGAATTGTTTTCTAAAGATCATCGGGTGGTTGTGTATGTTCCTGACAGCTCTCACAAAAGAAGTACGGAAAAAAACAACGGGCTAACTATTGAGAAATTTCCGGCCATTGAACTGCCAAATTACAAAGGGATATATGTGGCCATGCCCAATCTGGCCGAGTTGTATAAATTGGTGGAACAATTTGATCCTGATATCATACATGTTCATACACCAGGACCTCTGGGAATTGCTGGAGTGGTGATTGCAAAACGGCTGAAAAAGCCATTGGTGGGCACTTATCACACTTTGTTTTCTGAGACGCTTTCTTATCTGTCGTTTCATAAGTTTGTGAGTGAATGGGATGCAGTATCGTGGGGGAGTGATAATTTAAAACACTTGTTTGACAAGATTAAAAAGGAGATCTCTAGTCGAAGAAATATTTTTGGGTGGCCTGAAAAGAGAGAGTCAGTATTAAAGCGGTTGACCTGGTTTTTGGTTAATAATTTTTATAATTATTGCGATGTAATAATTTCACCATCCGAGGCAATTAAAAGAGAGTTGTTGATAAGGGCGGTTAAAAAACCTGTGAAAGTTGTTTCTAATGGGGTGGATGTGAAAATGTTTCCCAAAAAGACGAGATACAATGACGATAAAATCCTGTTGCATGTTGGGAGGTTGGGGTTTGAAAAAAATGTGGACGTGGTAATTAAAGCATTTAGTTTGGTAATAAAAAAAATACCTAGTGCAAGATTGGTTATTGCTGGTGACGGGCCTGCACGAAAAGGATTGGAAAAACTGGCGGAAAAACTGGGAAGTGGTAATAAAATTAGTTTTTTGGGTATGGTGGAACGGGGGAAACTGGCGGGAATTTACAGATCCAGTAGCGTGTTTGTAACCGCTTCGACTTCAGAGACCCAAGGACTTGTGACGCTTGAGGCAATGGCGTCTGGATTGCCAGTGGTGGGGGTTAATAAATTTGCGACTGCTGACTTAATTGACCCAGGCCAGAATGGATATTTGGTGTCTTCGGCAGATGAGAAAAAAATTGCCTCAAGGGTGATTGAGGTAGTGGTTAATAGTGAATTGCAGAAAAAAATGGGGACCGTGTCGAGGGCCAAGGCGTTGACACACGATATAAAGGTAACAGGGGGGATGATGGAAGAAATATACGAGTCTATGGTTTCACTTTGAGCATGGAGTGGTGGTTATATTTGTAATAGTATTTAAGATAGCGGAGAATTCCCCCTGTTTTTAAAACCTGGGTGGTCATAGTCAAGTCATTTTTCAATCCCTCGAATACATTTCCTTTCAGAAATTTTACCGGAGTAACTGGTCTAATAAAATTTGGGGGATCATAGACACTTATTTTCCACTGGTTAGTGTCCGCAAGAATGTTGATGTACATTTCGAGGCCATATCTAAGCCCGGCTGGAGGTGGGTAGGGTGAAAGTTTGGAGCGTTTGATGAGGCGTTGACCTGTAAGAACAAGATCGATACCCAGGGTTTTGGTGAAGATTTTTGATGAACCATCAACGGGGACAAGGAGTAGGTCGGATTGTGAATTAATGCCAGTTTGAATAGCTTTGTCGATAAGTTCGGAAGTCAGGCGACTTAGGTCTGTGTCTATTAGGAATACGTAGTTGGTGTTTGTGCTTTGAATGCCGCGAAAAACAGCATCGGATTTTCCTAGATTGATACTGTTTACCAGTAGACGAATTTTATTGCCGAATTTTTTGAGTTTGGCTAATGAGTCATCCGTCGAGCCGTCGTTTATAACAATAATTTCATCTAAATGTTTAGAGTTTAGAATAGTGGTTAACGAGTCGGTGATGCAAGGGCCTTCGTTGAAGCAGGGTAAAATTGCGGCGATGGTTTGGTGTAAGTACATGTTATGAATGTAACAAGAAGCGCAGAGAGACGAGAAAAGAGACAAGAAGCGATAATAGAGTAATTAGCATAAGGGTGTATTTGAAATTGGATTTCATGGGGTAAGTTTAGCACGATTGGCCTCGACCAACTTTTGGATAACATCGTTATTACAGGCCGATTTTGGTTCAGAGCCAGGAATAAAATAGTCCGTTTTGCCTAAACAGGCTGAACACGCGAGCTGGTTTGTGGTGGGACAGATGGCCAAGCGTTTGAGTCCAGGGGGGACAGTAAATGCCTCGATGGGGGCATTGTTGGTAATAGAGGTTATGATTTTTTTCCAAATAGGGGATGCTCCTGTGACTCCGGAGGCAATATAACTCATGGGGGTGTTGTCGTTGTTGCCGACCCAAACAGCCACCAAACGGGATGGGGTATAGCCAATAGTCCAGTTGTCTCTTAGATTATTAGTAGTGCCGGTTTTGACGGCGACTGGACGATTGGGTATAAAAAGGTCTGAGTATAGGCCAAACGTTGGAGAGCGAGCTTGATTATCAGATAAAATATCGGTGACGAGAAAGGCAATTTTTGGATCAAGTATGCGTTCTGGGTGAATTAGGCCGGTGTCGAGTTTTTCTAAAATAGTGCCCTTGGAGTCTTTGACCGATAAAATTGGATGGAGGGCAACTTTGTTTCCCAGATTGGCAAATACGCCATAAACTGTAGCCATGTCGAGCATGGTAACTTCGCCACTGCCAAGGGTTAAGGACAATCCAAACCTGGAAGGGTCGGTCCAGGTGGAGATGCCCATCTTTTGACCCAAATCAATGAGATTGGTGGTGCCGATTGCGGATTGAAGTTTGACTGCCGGAATATTGTAGGAGGAGGCGAGGGCGGTTCTTAGGGAGACCCGACCGTGAAATCTGCCATCGTAGTTTAGGGGGGTATATGGTGGTTGGCCGGCGGTAAAGTAAGTGATTGGAGAGTCGTCGATAAGCGACGATGGAGAGAAGCCCTTGGAAAATGCCAGTGCGTAATTTATGGGTTTAATGGAACTTCCGGGTTGGCGTGGGGAATTGGTGACATTGACATTGCCGTCGTTTTCAAGGTCGAAATAATTTTTCGAACCGACCATAGCTAGGATTTCACCGGTTTGGGGTGAAGTGACGAGAACTGCTCCGTTGTTAACCTTTAGATAGGAGATCTTGTTTAGTTCTTCTTCAAGCACTTGTTCTGCAGATTGTTGGGTGGATAGATCTAATGAAGTGATGACATCGAGCCCTCCTTGTTCGACTACGGCAGTTCCGTATTTTTCGGCCAGAAGATCTTTGACGTACATCACGAAGTGCGGGGCTTGGATGTTGGTTGTTGGCGGGCGAAACTTCAGTTCTGAATTTGAAGTGTCTTCTGCCTGTTCCCATGAAATAAAATTATTGGCTACCATGCGGCGCAAGACTTCCTTTTGACGGGCTTTGGCTAACTGGGGATAATTGCCAAAAGGGGAGTAGGTGGTTGGAGAGGCAGGAAGACCTACTAAAAGAGTTGCTTGGGCTAAACTAAGGTTTTTGGCTGAGACTCCAAAGTAGGTTTGCGAAGCCTCCTCGATACCATAGGCGCTTCCACCAAAACTCACCCGGTTTAAGTACATTTCCAGAATTTGATCTTTGGTGTAAAGATGCTCTACTAGAAGTGAGAGAGCTAGTTCACGCAGTTTGCGTTTGATGGTCCGTTCCGGTGACAATAGGGCTGTTTTTACAAGTTGTTGGGTGATGGTGGAGCCACCCTGGATCGAGATTTGACATTTAACATTTAACAGTTGGCAGTTGAGGTTTGAGGTGAGGGCGCGGAGTAAGGCTTTAACCGAAAACCCGTGATGTTTGTAAAAATCTTTGTCTTCAATGCTAATAAGAGCTTCTTTGACATAGGTGGGCAAGTCGGTTAGTTTGATTAAGGTTCGGTTTTGGGAAAGGTATATCTTGTAGAGTTCGGTTCCATTTCTATCGCGGATGTGTGTGGTTAAGGGTGGAGGGGTGGAAGAAAGTGAAGTGGGGGACGGTAGGTCTTTGAAAATTAGGTTATATACGGTAACAGTGGAAATAAACAAAACTATAAATAGTAAATTGATAATTTTTCTTGGCGCTTTGGGGAAATGGAATTCCGAAAAAAAAGCTACAACCGGAAAAATGGACTTGAGGAACGACTTGAGCGACATAAATATGGCCTAGAAGATAGTTTGGATTGTACACTATAAAGCTTTGCCTGTGCGATCCAATTTTATGATATCTGCCGGGCCGTAACCCCCTGGGCAATCAAGGCAGAGAAGTGTATTGAGAGGATCGATTAACGCTGACCGATATTGGGTCTCGACATCGCCAGGATTTTCTGCGATTTGTTTTAACGAAGCCGGGGTTTGGGATGGTCTAAAGATGGGGATATTTTTTTTGGAGCCGTCATCGTAAGCCGGAAAAGTACCAGATAGAAAATATTCATATCTGGGCGAGCAAGTAGGATCGGGATTTTCCGGCACCCGAAGCCCACTTAGGGAACATACTAATGTGCCAACAACGTCTGTTGATTGACTGGGCCAATGCTGCTTAAAATCAGCAAGAGCTTTGGTAATTATTTTGTTCCAGATTGGTGAAGCGCCCGTAACCCCCGAGGCGATGGCTGACATGGGAGTGTTGTCGTTGTTACCTACCCAGACTGAGACTAAAATGTCGGGGTTGTAGCCAATGGTCCAGTTGTCTCTTTTGTCGTTGGTGGTACCTGTTTTGACTGAGACTTCGGGATGTTTGGAAACATTTAGATATGAGCTTTGGCCGAAAGTTGCTGATCTGGCCCCATTGTCATAGAGGATGTGGGAAACGAGAAAGGCAGCTCCGGAAGAGATAACCCGAGTATTTGAGGCGGGGAGAGGAAGGAAGGATGAGGACATTAAGTCGAAAGACGCCAGGGAATTGGCTTTGGTTTTTTCGTCCACCGATACTTTTTTGGATTTGACGGACTCCAATATTTTTCCGTTCTGATCTTTGACTTCCAGAATGGGATTAAGATTTACTTTTTGGCCGGCATTGGCGAGGACTCCATAGGCGGTTACTAAATCAAACATAGTAACTTCTCCGCCACCTAAAGTTAACGATGGGCCATATTTGGATGGATCTGGCCAGGTGCTGATACCAAAAGCTGAAGCTGAAGCGACAAAATCGTTTAGCCCGTTTATAACTAAGGCTTTGACGGCAGGGATGTTAAACGAGTTGCCCAGTGCAAAGCGAACTTGGGTGGGACCGTGAAACTGATTATCGTAATTTTCCGGGCAATAGAGATCTTTTTGCTCCGGGATTTGAAAACAAGTGGGCTTGTCTGAAAGGACTGTGGATGGAGTAATAAGGCGATGGTTAATTGCTATGGCATATGTAATGGGTTTGATGGAACTTCCGGGTTGGCGTTTTGAAAAGACCACGTTTACATTACCATCATCCTCGGTGTTGAAGTAATCCTTTGAGCCAACCATGGCCAGTATTTCACCGGTTTTGGGTGAGGTGACTAGAGCCGCTGCATTGCCAACGTGCTCTTTTTTTAATTTGGCAACCTCGCTGGCTATGGTTGTCTGAGCAAAGTTTTGGAGATCCAAGTCTAGGGTGGTGGTGACAGTTAGGCCTTGTTGTTCGACAACTTGAAGTCCGTATTTTTGGGACAGGAGATCTTTTACCCACAAAGAAAAATGCGGGGCCTGGATGGTGGGGGGAGGGGTATATTGGAGAGGTTCGGCCTCTGCGGAAGCATATTCGGCAGGGGTGATAAATTTATTGTCCAACATTTGTTTTAGGACATATTTTTGCCTGATGGCTGCCTGTTCAGGGTGGGTGCCGAATGGGGAATAATAAGTTGGGGCCTGGGGAAGGGCTGCTAAAAGTGCTGCTTGCGAAAGGGTAAGGCTGGCGGCGGGTTTGCCGAAGTAGGTAACGCTAGCCGATTCCAGGCCATAAGCAGTGCCTCCATATGGGACTTGGTTGAGATAAAGTTCCAGGATTTGATCTTTTTTGTAAAGAAGCTCGACGGCGACAGATAAAGTAAATTCGCGGATTTTTCTTTTTATAGTGCGTTCATTGCTAAGTAGGGCGTTTTTGACTAATTGCTGGGTAATAGTGGATCCTCCTTGAATGTTACGTTTTAAAAAGGTGCTAATAAACGCCCGGGCGATACCCCTTAGGGAAAAGCCGGAGTGAGAGTAAAAATCTTTGTCTTCTGCAGCTATGGTGGCTTGCCAAACATATTTGGGGAGCATTTTTAATTGAACCGTGGTGCGGCGTTGATCCTCAAAAACTTCATAAAGTAATTTGCCGTGACGGTCGAGAATTTTGGTTGAGGTGGCAGCTGGGTGACGGGTGAGGTTGGTGGGATTGGGGAGATCCCAAAATAAATAAACACCGAGAATAAACAATAAACCAAGAGACAAGATCCAAACAAGTCTAAATTTGTTCTTTTTTTTGGTCTTTTTTTTGGGTTTGGGCATAGACGTTATTGAATTATACAGCCAGGGGAGTTATTATCGGTATATGGCAGCCAGAAAATCGCAAAGTGCAAATCGCAAAGTGCAAATTGTAGACGAAGTAAAACAGGTTGGTGGAGTGGAGGAGGACAGGCTCGATCCTAAAGAGGAAAAAGTGCTGGATTGGATCTTAAACGGAGTGGTAGGATTTATTTTGATCTGGCTGGCGTTTTCGATAATTTTGGTACTTGGGGGTCTTTGGCATTTGTGGGGATAGGTAGATGATAGGTGGCGAGGGTTTGGAATATTTCCGTTTTACAGGTGATTCTAGTGAGGCAAATGTTGCCGTCTTTTTGAAATATATTGATTCACATCCCTTGTTTAAAGAGACGTTTGTTCCTCCGCAAAAATTTTTGGAAGTGGTCGGGCACATGAAGTTGTCGATAGATCTTTTTGGTAGGGATAATGGGTTTGATTTGGGGAAGAGACTGCCATATTTGGATAGATTGGTGTTTGTTTCCCAAGCTGAGATGATCCAAATATTTGGTACCTCCTTAAATCCGAGAGCAATATTTAACAGTACCGACAATTTTAAAATTTATGTGGCCATTGATGACTTGGATGGGAAAAATCGAGCTTGGGGATCTGTGGCCCACTCGGTTAATCATGAGTTTCTACACTGTATTGCATTCCATGAAGTCTTTATAAACAGAAGAGATGAAACGTTTGAGACAGTTAGGTCTGGTATGCTTCGGAAGGAGAAGTATTTCTTTCTTAACGAAGCTTTGTGCGAGTTGACCAATTTATACGTAATGAATAGATATTGGAGAAAAATCGAGGCGACAAGGTCGATAATTGATGAGTCAACCGCTGAGTGCGCTGTTCCTGAGGGGGTATCTCTTTTGTATGGTTTGATAGCAAAATTGGGAAGTGAAACCGGGCGGGGCTTCGTGGAAATATTAAGAATTGCTCATGAGGACTTACTAACTGGAGCTGATCTCTTTTTGGATATGTGTACTGAAAGATGGGGAGAGGGGTTGATTGAAATATTGTCGAGACCCATGGCGGAGACGAGATTTGATTACGATTCTAATCGCACGCTTGATTGGGCTAGAAAATTTGAACTTACGGAACTTGAAAAAAGAGTGGAAAAAGATTTGTCTAATGGGACTAGGGAGAACTTAACCTCGTTAAGTCGAATTGGGATAATGGTGAGTTAGAAGATCGATTGGAGAAGGGGTTTGGGGAGTAAAACCGTTTTTTTGGGTGAACGTTTCCATGGTAGTTGCAAATGTTGTGGCGAGGTCTGCCGGGTTTGCATTAAATCTATTGATTAATTCCTGTGTAATTTCGGAGCCATGCGCACATGCTGATCCAAAAATTAAAATTCCCCGTCTGAGTTCATCTGAGTTTGGAAGACTAATCATTGTTAAGTGTTTATAACTTGATAGTTACCCAACTGTTAAAATGGCGTATTTGATTTGTTTGATGGGAGGGGGTTATTTTGACCAAAAATTTGTGATGGTGTTTGTCCAATAGTCGCGAGTATCTTCTTCGAAGTTGCCAATGACCATGTTAACAAAAATATGCAGTTCGGTGCCTTTGGGATTTGCAAAGTTTGAGTCGTTTCCTAGGGCTAAAACGTTAGTCTCTGGGAAAGAAAAATTGGTGGGATTTGCGACGAGCACCTCTTTTAGTCTACCCTTCATTTGAAGTCGTTGGATCGGATCAAGCTGTTTTGTATATTCGGTCGTGTATTGGGTGATTAGTTGGTCGCGCGAAAATTCTTCTGGTGTGGTTCCCCGAATCTTACTAACAGTTTCGTATACAGCGACAACATTGAGGAGGCCGAGAAGATATTGGTTGAGAAGAAGATCTTTGTCGTCTTGATTTTTTCGATTGGCAAACTCTCCGGTATCGTGATCTACAACCTCCATAGCCAAAGTGACATTTTGCATTGCATCCAAGCCGCCGGCATTAGTTTCTCGTCGGTGAATATAACCAATTCTATGTTCGATCCCTAAATTTTTTCCCATGTTCACCGAGAAGACTTTGAGATAATCACTATCGGATTTTACTACCCCGAAATTCGCCTCGCGGGAAAGGAGGATTTTTGCATTATCGATCATACTTGCTCCTTTAGCGTAGGCTGGTTCCCACGTTTTGGAATCGTCATCTGGGGGTTTGAAAGCGCACCTTACAAGTTGGTTTACGCGTTCGTAATTTCTAAAGGCTCTAGTCTCTTTTCCGCCAATGGATGAATTGAAAATGGCTATTGGGAGAGAGGTTCTGACACCATTACGATGCAAAATTAGTGAGTTGTCAAAATCAGCTTGAAGTGAGTCGACAGCAGATGCTCCTTCGATATGGTCGATGTCTTGAGAGTCCGTTCTTATTTGATGATATGTTTCTCCTTGGTTGGTTGCTGTTGCCAGTTCGGTAACAACTCCGTTTCCAGCTTTTAGGTCAGTTCGATTTTGCTGGGCAATTCTGGCGTCGGTCATTCCCACACCCTTGATAGATATGAAAAAAAACTTATTCCCATTCTTGCTAGAAAATTCAAACGCTCCCGGCAAAATAACACTTCGACCCATTCCTTCCATGGCCCACATTGTTAACGGTTGATCTGATGGGTTAGTTTCTGGGGTGGTTTGTGCTGATCGATCTACTTCAGCTTTGAGAATGTCTGGTTGTACGGGAAGATTGGGAAACTCATCGGATTGTTTTATCAGGACGGCGTTGGTATCGATTTTCATTTTGTGAGGGTAGTCGGGGGAAACACTAAAGATGTCAGTGTTTGAAATATCGGTTATGACACTAGCTGGATCAGAAATAGAGGTGCGTCGTAATTGACTTATTCGGGCCAATAAACTAGACCATCCCTCTTTTATTTCTTTGCCAATTGTTTTGACTGCTGGACTTTTTTCAGGAGCTTGATTGTCCATGTTTTTTTTGGAGGTAATAATGAAGTTCACGTGTAGCCGTGGCTAGTTTTTGTTGAGTTTCGGTTTCAATTTTGGGAGATAGATGTTTATGGACCAGAGCGGCTAGTTCGTAGAATTGGTCATCCAGTTTTGGAATAATCACCAACATTTCCTGATCGGTCAGGTGGTGGGGGATGGTGTGAACAACAAATTTGGCGATTTCCACAGCACGTTCGGGAGAAAGTTGGCCGTTTTCTAGTTTGTCTAGCAATAAGGTGGCGATTTCCTGCTCTACTTGAAACCAGAGTGAGTCGGGCATGGTTTGTATTATATGCCGAGAGTAAGATAAGTTGCCATTCTGGCTAGAGCGAGGGTTTGACCGAAAAAGTCTTTTAGGATCTTCAAAGTCTTCGCTTTTTCATGAGATGTGGTTTGCGGTAGGGGAACGTCTGGTCTGGAGATTTCGAAACTTGGTTGAATATCCATATGTATTTGTGCATTTATGTTATCACAAATGGGGAGGTATTGACAACATACGACATACGACATATACTTTAGGTATGATTAGGACACAGGTA
>CAZWKN010000005.1:0-66747 GCA_964633995.1 uncultured Gammaproteobacteria bacterium | reverse complement strand
GCGTAGTCTTTGGGATAAGAAAAATCTACCTGAACGGTGCGGGGAGTGTTCCAACGATCGGTGAATTTTAGGAAACTATGTTTAAGAGCAAAATCATAAAGGTTTTTGGTAATTTCGACATCTGCCTCACAATATTTTTTTAGCAATGCCAAACTCTCCGGATCACCTTTGCGCCAATACATAATGGCGTTTTCTCCTGAGTCTATCTTGCCGGTTCCCAAGGTATCTTTGGCGATGGCATCCAGGCCCGCCGCTTTGCCGAGGTTTTGGTCTTTTATGGTTTTGTAAATATCGAAATGCGACCAGGTGGAAAAATCTGACGGGGCCAAGGGTCTTAATACCGGAACGTCAAAACCAAGTGAATTAAATCCGATAATCCGATCGGCTTGTCTAAAAAGATGCCACATATCGGGAATTTCGTTTTCCCAAAAGCTGGTCATCGTACCCGATGTTTCTAGCAAATTGGAGTCCAATTCACGGAAGTAAACAGAGACAATGGAGACACCTAGTCCGGAAGGGTCAGAGCTGTTTGTGTCCGAAAACCAATTTTTGGTTTCGATATCGAAGATTACTTCAAACATAATAGGGAATAGGGGTTGGGGAATAGGGGTTAGTTAATGATATGGAGTAAAATGTTTGCGTGGACGGGATTCGTTCGTACAGAGATCTGAACATATGGAAAAAATCGGTTGATTTGTGTGTTGAAGTATACAAAATTACAGATAAATTTCCAAAAAGCGAAATTTACGGATTAACTTCTCAAATAAGGCGAGCGTGTGTAGCAATTCCGCAAATATTGCAGAGGGGCACTCCAGAGGACACAAACAAGAGTTTGTACAATTTTTAAGAATCGCATTTGCGTCGGGTGCGGAGCTAGAAACACAGTTGATTATTGCCCGTAAAATTGGGTATTTAGAAAAATCTACGTACGAACTACTGATCGGTCAACTTACAGAAATAATGAAAATGACTAATTCACTAATTTCTAAACTAGTTTGAAAAACACACAACCAGGCGGTTTCGAGATCGCCACGGCCGCCGAGGCGGCCTCGCGATGACATGATGTTAAAACCTCACCCTCTTTCCCTCTCCTGAATTCAGGAGAGGGACATTTTTGAGATCGCCACGGCCGCCGAGGCGGCCTCGCGATGACACTTTTTTGTCATTGCGAGTGAAACGAAGCAATCTTTCTTG
Organism: uncultured Gammaproteobacteria bacterium; assembly: GCA_964633995.1. GTDB lineage: Bacteria > Patescibacteriota > Microgenomatia > CAZETR01 > Amesbacteraceae > CAZWKN01. The sequence continues at coordinate 65,553 of CAZWKN010000005.1, read as the reverse complement.
AGATCGCAAGCTCGTGGCTACGCCGTAAGAGGGGGAGATTGGTGGAAGAGTTTGTAGAAAATGAGGGTGCGTTGGACAACCAAAACACTGGTAAACCACATCAGGCCGGCAAAATAACCGGCTAAGACATCGGATGGGTAATGAACTCCTAAATAAACACGGCTGACGCCTATTAGAAAAATCAGAATGACCGATAAACCCGAAAGCAAAATGGCAAGTAATCTGCGCTTTGTATAATGATAAACGAAATAGGAAACAGAAGTATAAAACACAAACGAATCCATGGCGTGTGCGGATGGAAAACTATAATCTTTGACCGATATTAATGGAAAATAATTTGGCCTGGGACGACGGGCAGTAAATTTCAGAATAGAATTTATTCCAGCTGCGGTGATCAAGATAAATAAGAAAAGCATGGAAATGTGGGTGTTTTTTTTGATAGTTAATAGAATTGCGAATATGATTCCAATGCCGACCATAACCCTGCCACCAAGATAAGATATGACCCGCATAATCACATCTAGCCAGGCGGTACGATGTTGATAAAAGAAATTTAAGACGGAGTGATCAAAAAAAGAAAATTCGCTTTCGAAAACGTCAATACCTATCTTTACGAAGAAATAAAGAGACACAACGGTAATAAGAATCCCCAACAGAATTTCCAGTGATAAAACTGCTAAAGAACGGGCACTGTTTCTCATTTGCGAAGAGGTTTTTTGAGACGGGATTTGGTAATCTCGGTTATGATATCTTTTTTTACCTTGGTTGCTTGTGTAGATATCTCTAATTCGATATCGATCGTAATTTTGGATTTAACAAACTCCAAGATCTGGGGATCGTGCGGGGCGGTTTTTAATAGGATCATAAACTCGACATGATGATCTTTAGGGAGATGATTTAATATGACATTTAGAATGTGATGGTGAAGAGTTTCATCTATCAAATCCAACAACTCCTGCCGATCTTCGGCTTCTAATTCATAGTTATCAATCTCGGCTGTTAGTTCGTGCCGATTGACTAAGTGATCATAAAAAATGTGACTCATATGATTGGAAGTCCTTTTGCTAAATTGTACTCCACTGGGCCCAACGGAACCTGATTTTTCGGATCATCTAAAAAGAATAGGACGACCGGTCCTTTTTGACGGCCGTCTTTCATGTGCAAGTATTCCATAACCTCGGGACTGCCACCAAAATGTTTACCAGTCCAGGCAGCAGGACCAGAATCGGCTACCGCTGCTATTATAACCTTGCCATTTTTCGGATTTGCCAACACTACCCGACGGTATTTATACCAATCCCTTAGGTAGGCCAACCTCGTATTCCAATCGGGAAGATACAGCGTCTGAACTGCAACATAATACTTTTCGGTAAGCACTAGCTCTTCGGTCAGCTGGTCTTTTGAGGGAGCAAAATAACCCCAGGCACCTCGCCCCGGGGCCATATCGGGTACGATATCCCCCGGAAATCTAGCTAAATGTTGCTCTAAACCAATAAGTCCATAATCGGTATTTAACCTATTGTTATCCAACTCGGGTGTGGCGGTTATGCCGTATATTTTTTTGAATAGATCACTAATTTGCGACTCCTCATCCGGGCGGAGGGGGCGGACAATTTTAGGAAGAATACTAGCGAGTTGCGATGCCATAGCAGCGTGTAAATCCAAAGAAGAGACCAGTGCGAACCTGGAAGTGTCGGGGAGATTTGACTGGTTGGCGGCAAGAGATTGCATAGGGGATGAAATAATGGAGGCAGCTGTGGCTGCGGAGAGAAGCAATTTTTGGGCATGATGACGAATCTTTCCCGGCCTGATACCTGCTGATTCTAAAACCGCAACCGCTTGGGGGTGATGGGCGGACAGGATTGATTCCGACTGAAGGCTTTTGAGTTTGAGCCTGGATCTTAAAAGAGAGGTGTTAAGAGTGTGGGCAGACATCTAAAAATTACTAATTGCTAATTGCGAATTGCTAATAAATTTAATGCCAGGGAGAGACGGCTGAGCGATTCTTCTTTGCCTAGAATTTGCATGGTTTCGGTAAGCGGAGGGGTCTGGCGGGAACCGCAGATGGCAAGACGAAGAGACATAAAGAAATCCCCCACTTTCCATCCTTGGGATTTTACAGATTCTACCAATTCACCTCGTAATAGAGCATCAATATTTGCGATTGCAAAAGTCAGATGACTGGGAGACATGGCAGGGTCGGCCGAAACAGCCGGCCTTTCAGTAAACACTTTTGCTAGTTTTGGGAAATCGGCCAGGGAAACAAGCCGATCTTTGATAAGAGGTAGGATTTGGGGCAGTTTTGGATCAGCATAATGTGGTTTAATTAATTGAACTAGCTCTTCATCCGATTTGCGACGAATGTATTGACCATTGAACCAATTTAATTTTTCGGAATAGAAATGGGGGTTGGCTTCCTGAAACCCTTTGGGGTCGAAAGCTTGGACAAATTCATCTAACGTATACAATTCCCGGTTGTCCTTGGGCGCCCAACCTAATAAAAAGATGAAATTTAACAGCGCTTCCGGCAAGTATCCATCGGCTAAAAATTGTTCTACGAAAACAGAGTCGCGACGTTTGGATAGTTTCTTGCCGGTTTGAACTGACAGAATATCCGAAAGATGACCAATCTCCGGTCGGGTGAAACCTAAATATGAAAAGACTAATAAATGGATAGGGGTCGATGGAAGCCAGTCGTGACCTCTTAAGATGTGAGTAATACCCATATCTAAATCGTCTACGGCCACTGCCAAATGATACGTGGGAAAGCCGTCTGATTTTAAAAGCGTGGCGTCATAAACCTTACTTGTCTCCCAGGAAATTTCTTTGCGGTGGACAAAATCCCGGTATTTAACGATCTGACCATCGGGAACCTTGAGCTTAATGGCCCCTGAGGTAAAGTTTTTGTCCCGGCAGGGATCCCTAAGAATGGTGGTAAACCCATCCAGTTTGGCGTTTTTGGCGGGACACTGACAGAAAAAGGCCTGACCATTTTTTACTAATTTTTCGGCGGCTTCTTTGTAAACCCCGGATTTGGCCCGGTCTGACTGAACATACAACTCGTCCCAGACAAGACCAAATTTTAAAAGCGTGTCCTTGAGAGCTTGGGTGGCACCAGCAACTTCCCGTTTTTGATCGGTGTCTTCGATGCGAAGCAAAAACTGACCCTGTGAGTGTTTGGCCAGGGCATATGCATAGACGGCGGTGCGTAATCCACCGATATGCAAAAAACCGGTGGGAGATGGGGCAAAACGAGTACGGATCATGGTATTATAATTTTAGCATGGCAACACTGACTGAGGTAAGCGTAATTGCCCGCAAGGGTATCAAATGGGGGGCGGTGGTGGTGGTTGTACTGTCGATAATACCGTTTGTTTTTAGGGCAGCCAGATTATATTACTTAAAACTTAACCCCCCTCCACCGCCACAACCGACTGCCCGTTATGGAAAATTGCCTAAAATTGCTTTTCCGGCAAATGCATCGGAGGCTACGCCTGAGTATTCTTTGATTACTATTGACGGAAGGTTGCCGGCATTACCAAACGTGGGCCGAGTGTATGTAGTGGGAATTAATAAATCCAGATTACTTACCCTGGACAGAATAAAATCCAAGCTTCGAACCCAAGGTTTTACAGTAGATCCGGAAATGTTGGATGAGCAAAATTATAAGTTTGCTTATCCCGGGGCTCCAATCAGCATTGTCAGTAACATCATTACCGGATCCATGAGCTATAAATTTGACTGGACAACAGATAAACTGGCCTATACCACGAAGGCCGTGCCTACTGGCGATCAGGCTTTGACGCAGGCCAGGGAATTTTTAAACAACATTGGATATTTGCAGGAGGACCTAAGGTCCGGGCAATATAAGATAACTTACTTGGTGGCTACCGGATCAGCCATGATACCGACGGATTCGTTTTACGAGGCTAATTTTGCAAGAGTTGATCTTTGGAGGGCCGATAAAGACAAGATGAGGGTTGTAACAACCGGAGGTGACACATCTCCTGTTAGTGTAGTTTTGTCTAGGCTTCCGGGGATTAAACGAGTGATTGCCGCCAACTCACAGTACTCTGACACGGTCGATACCAGTTTTGAGACATATCCACTTAAATCGGTCGAATTGGCTTGGTCACAACTAATGAAGGGTGAAGGGTATGTGGCTAAAAAGGCTGGAAATAAAATTATTGTCCGAAGAGCAAGTTTGGCATATTACGAGTCCAACGACCCCCAGGATTTTTTACAACCCGTGTTTGTATTTGAGGGCGACGGAGGGTTTATGGGATACGTGCAGGCAGTGGATGCGAAGTTTGTACAATAAAGTAGAAACCCAATGCTGTAACCATAACTTCACAATAGTTCCGCGACGTGTGTACCACCTCACCCCCTGCCCACACGCTGTAACCATAACTTCACAATAATTCCGCGACACGCGTACCACCTCACCCCCTGCCTGCCGGCAGGCAGGCCTGCCCCTCTCCACAATTGTGGAGAGGGGAGAAATAAGAAGAGTAAAATTATGGCATGGACGATAGAAAAAGAGTATATTATCGTACTGAACTCAAGGCCAGAAGAAGAGATTAACGACAAAAATCGACGAATGCAGAGAAATTGCTTTGGGAAAAATTGCGAAACAATCAATTATGGGTAAAATTTAGAAGACAGTACAGCGTGAATGGGTATGTAATGGATTTTTATTGTCCGGAAAAAAGATTGGGGATCGATATGATGGTTACAGAAAAAAATATTTAGAGGCGTTTGGCATAGTTGTACTGGAATTTTGGAATAATGAAGTTGAAAGGGATATGGACAAGGTTGTGGAGAAGTTGTTATTGCGAATAGGCCCAGGTGATGAGGGATTCGGTATCAGAAAAACGGTCTAAACTGCCCAGGACACTAATGATTAGAGGTCTGTTCTCGCGATTGACGTAAGTCACTAAGACCTGGCCTGCTAAATCTGTAAAACCAGTCTTTACCCCCATAACGCCAGGCACTTTACCCAACAGCTGGTTTACATTTGTGACCGTGTAGACCCCGGAAAAGTCGACGGTGGAAAGGACGGCGGTTTGAGTCCCAACGATCCTGGCTAATTCCGGAACTGAAATCAGATGTTTGGCCAACCTGGCTAAATCGGCTGCGGATGAATAATGGTTTATTTGGTCCAAGCCGGTAGGATTTTCAAAATGAGTGTGGTGAAGTAACAGTTCCGAAGCCTTGCGATTCATGGCCTCAACGAAAGCGGTTCTTCCTCCGGGGTAATTTTCGGCAAGTATTTCGGCCGCATCGTTTGAAGAAGAAACCAGGAGAGCGTACAGCAATTTTTCTATAGTAATTTTCCCGCCTACCGGCAATTTGAGATCCTGACTCCCAAGATTATATAGACGGGAAATGGTGAGGACTTGATTCGGGTCGAAAGTTTCTTTGGCAATTACAGCTGTCATCATTTTGGTGGTGGATGCCGGGTAGACCTCGGAATCTGCTTGTTTTTGATAGACCACTTCCCCAGAAGTTATATCGAGAATAAAAACGCTTTTAGCGGAAACGACGGGTGGCGAGGCTTTGAGAAATTTTGATGATTGCCCTAAAACCGACTGCCTAGTAACCGGGATTTTTGATGGTGATGAAAGATTTAGACCGATTAAAACCGTCAATAAAAAGACCGCCAGGTGAGAAAAATCTTTTTTTTTGGATTTATGAAATAGCAGCTTGAATTTGCGGATAAGAAATTTCTTGGTCATGAAAGTCGGAAGTCTACTCTTTCCATATCGCGGGGAAACAAAGAGGCTTCACGAATGTTTTGTAGACCCAAAATGTGCATGGTCACTCTTTCCGCTCCCAAGGCAAAACCCCCCAAAGGAGGCACGCCATATTTAAATGCTTGAAGATACATGGCCACATCTTCCTCTTTTAATCCCCACTCTTTGATGTTTTTTCGTATGTGGTCATAATCATTGAGCCTTTGGCCCCCACTGGACCATTCTACCCCTCGTCCCAACAAATCTACGCTTAAAACAAACTCTGGATTTTCCGGATCTGGTTGGATGTAAAAAGGTTTTTTGGCAGTTAAGAAATGTGAAACGTAGACCAGATCAGACCCATGTTCTTCGAGTGACCATCTACAGATTTCGCGTTCGTCTTCCGGTGAAAGATCTTTTTCGTGTCGGGAATCTCGCCCGGTTCTTTGAAGAATTATTTCTTGGGCATCCCTGAGTTTCACCAACGGTATTTTATCTGCCAATTTGGGCAAGGTAGCCTGGAATAATGCCAACTCAGCCTGACACTTTTTTTCTACTTCTGAAAAGATAAATCTGACTACGTATTCCTCCATCTCCAAAACATCTAACCAGGACTCCAAAAAGCCAAATTCTGCGTCCAAACTTACTACTTCGGTTAGGTGACGGGTCGTGACACTGGGTTCGGCCCTAAAAACTTTGTTGACGCTAAAGACTCTTTCAAAATCCCCTACTAACAATGATTTATATAACTGAGGGCTCTGGGACAAATAAGCTTTGTGGTCAAAGTATTTGACCTCAAAAACTTCGGCCCCCCCCTCGGGAATCGAGGAAATGATGTTTGGTGCTTGGAACTCTCTAAAATCCCTCGCTTGTAGCGCTTTTCTAAAGCTATCAATGACTACCTCCTGAACTTTGAAAATCGCCTGAACTTTGGGATGCCTGAGAGTAAGCGCCCGATAATCCAAAAGGGTAGGAAGCTGTAGGTCCAATGTTTCCTGACCCAGGTCGAAAGGCAATTCGGCTGATTTACTAAGCACGACAACCTCTTTGGCTTCCAGCTCTACCGTACCTGAAACCAGCTTTGGATTAACTAGTTTTTCAGGCCGGGCTTTGACTAATCCAGATATTTGGACAACATCCTCAACATGAAGATCGGCGGCTAATTCCGGCGATAAAACTATCTGCATTAGACCCGTCCTGTCACGCAAGTCTATAAAAACGATCTTGCCATGATCCCGCCTACTGTTTACCCAGCCTTTAAGAAGGACTGTTTCTCCAATTTTTGAGATGGTTTGATTAATTAAAGTACGGTTCATAAAATATCACCCCTCCTTCGGGTTCCCCTCTTAATCTAAGAGGGGAAATAAAAACAAAAAAGACCCTTTAATGGTGCGGATCCAAGGTGCCATCCACATCAGGGGTCTTGATTTCCACTTTTACGGATGGGTCCGTCCCGGTTTTTTCGGGAAGCTCGTCTGGTGTCGGCAGACTAATAACGCTTTGAGGGTATTATCGTTCTTGACTAAACTTAAGTCAAGATATTAAAATGTTTCACATGTCTTTGATGCATACATTTTCCCAGCACGCCATTATTAAGGGCGGGCTTCGTATTGTCCTTAACTGGGCAATCCGCGGGGGAATGTAAGAAACGTTATTTATTTTTTACAAATACCCCGCAAAAAGCGGGGTTTTTTAGTTGAAGGAGGTGAAAAAATATGGCAGCAACAGAAGCAAAACCTGCAAAATTTGGTTGCGCTCACGAAGCGGGGTTGCCCATGAGAGATATGATTATGAATGCGGTTTTGGGGCTAGTGCCACAATTCAGACCCACTGAAGCGCAAAGGAGAAGAGCTGAAGAAGATAAAAAGGTCGCACAAAGAGCAAGAACAGCTAGAACTTAGCTTATTATGACCTCTCCCTTATTCCCTCTCCTCATTTCAGGAGAGGGAGATGTAGATCTCCACATCCGCCAAGGCGGGTTCGCGATGACAATATGGGATTGCCGGGGCGGGTTCGCGATGACACCATAAGAGAGATATCACCCCCCTTCCCCCCTCTTAATTTAAGAGGGGGGTGCACGAACAGTTTTATGTCATTGCGAACGAAGAGAAGCAATCTCTACCCAAGATCGCCACACCCGCCAGGGCGGGTTTAGCGATGACATAATATTCCACCTCACCCCCGCCTGCCGGCGGGCAGGCCCCCCCTCTCCATAATCATGGAGAGGGGGTAACGGATTTGATGAGTAGCTGGAGTTTGGTTTGGCCGTTGTAGGTGTTTTCGGAGAGAGTATAAATTATGTTCCAAACTTCTCCCACAACCTCACCCCTACCCCCTCTCCTCATTTCAGGAGAGGGGAATGTGGCGTTGAACCAGACGGCATCGAATGGACAATCCTTTAGAGTTAACCTGGCATGTTGTCCCATACTGCCCATGGTTTTGATCGATGAAATTTCGGCTTGTGATTGAAAAACCGGAGTGGGGTTGCCAAGGCCAAATGGCTCGAAAGATTTGAGTGCAGTTGATAATTGAGAATTGACAATCGACAATGGAATTTCGCAATCGACACGTTGGGTTTTTTGCAACAACTCCTTGGGGATATCTGGATGGGAGATGCTAGATACTAGATCCTGGATCCTTGAGGTTTCGATGGTGAAACCAGCGGCCATGGTGTGACCACCTATGCTTACCAACAAACCGGAAAACTGGCGCAAATGAGCTGTAATATCAAAACCGGGAATAGATCTGGCTGAACCTTTGGACACGGTCTCCCCTACACTAATAGCGATTGCCGGATGATGAAATTTTTCAACTAACTTGGAAGCGATTAACCCGATAACCCCTTCGTCGTAATCCGAGCTGGAGACAACTATTACTGGGGATAGGGAGCTAGGGGATAGTGAATTTGTTGCGTTTTTTACGGCTGACTCAGTAAGATCCTGGCGAAGCTTGTTGGTGTCGTTTAGTAAAGTGGCGATTGAATCTGCCTTGATCGGATCTTTGGTACAAAGCAGACGGAGACTGTCGATAGCGTGCTCCAATCTACCCATGGCATTGAGACGAGGACCGATGAGAAAACCGATATGATAGGTGGTTAGGGGTTGGGTGTTAGGGGTTAGAGAGGCTTTTTGAAATAAGGCAAGGAGGCCGGGGCGGGTGGTGTGGTTTAATTGCTCTAATCCAAATTTGGCAAAAGAACGGTTGGTGCCAATTAGAGGAACCATGTCACATATGGTGGCGAGAGAGACTAGTTCTAAAACCTCACCCCTGCCCCCTCTCCTTAATTCAGGAGAGGGGAATTTTTTAATGTAGTCTCGGCAGAAAAACCAGGTCAGGCCGGCGGCACAACAATCCGTAGCGTGTAGTACATATTGCGTATCCGGAAGCGTTGAACCTTTTTCGTGGTGGTCGATGATTAAAATGTCACATCCATGGTCACGACAATACTTAACCTGATCCACGGCAGTAATACCGTTGTCTACAGCAATAATTAGTTTGGCACCCTGGGCAAGACAATGATCGATCCCGGCAATAGACAAGCCGTAACCTTCAAGCCTTCGGTGAGGAATGTGGGGAAAAACATGCGGATATTCTGCATGCAACGTCTCCCACAAAATTGCTGTTGAACAGATACCATCGACGTCGTAGTCGCCATAAACGGCAATGGGGTTATTTTGAGCTATGTGACTATGAATTAAGTCGATAGCAGGTTTGGAGTCAAAGGGTGAGATGATATCGTTGGGATGGGGAGGTGAAAAAAAATCCGCGATAGCTTTTTTGGTCGTCAGACCGCGATTTTTGAGAAGAAGTTGGATGATAGAGTCGAGAGTCATGATATGATTTTAACAGCATGTTATTGAAAATTGACGTACCAGACCAAGTTCAACATATCCTGCATCTTTTTAAAAAAAACGGTTTTGAAATATACGTAGTAGGCGGAGTGGTCAGGGATATTTTTTTGAAACGGGAATTGGGTGACTGGGATTTTACAACTAACGCCAAGCCGGAGGAAATATTGGAACTGGTGGGCGAAAACGGATTTTATGACAACAAATTTGGGACTGTGGGAGTAAAAACCGACGGTAAGCCACTGGAAATTACTACATTTCGTACTGAGCATGGGTATTCGGACGGCAGACATCCCGATGAAGTGAAATGGGGAAACGACTTGGCCGAAGATTTGGCCCGAAGAGATTTTACGATCAACGCGATGGCACTCAAAAAAAGTGCGAAGGGTGAAGGGCAAAGTGCTAAGGAGTTTGAACTGGTTGATTTGTTTGATGGGAAAAATGATCTGGAAAATAGAATGATTAGGACAGTGGGGAACCCAAACGACCGATTTTCTGAAGACGCCCTGCGGATGATGAGGGCGGTTAGAATTGGGGCTCAACTGGGATTTGCTATTGAAGAAGGTACATTTGAAGCCATTAAAACTAATTCTGAAAAAATTGGCCAAGTTTCTTTTGAAAGAATCCGAGACGAACTGCTTAAAATTATGGCGTGTGAGTTTCCTGCAGACGGATATAAATTGCTCCGCAACACCGGGTTGGCTCAAATTATTTTGCCTGAAATGGAAAAAACATTTGGAGTCGAACAAAAAAGCCCCGGAAGACATCATATTTATGACGTAGGGACACATTGCGTGGAATCACTAAGAACGTGTACCAGCACAGATCCAATTACCCGTCTAGCAACACTGATTCACGATGTAGGTAAGGTGAAAACATGCCGTAAATATCCTGACGGCAGGATAACTTTTTATAACCACGAGATGGAATCGGCCAGAATTGCAGAGGACATTGCCGGGAGATTAAGGTTTTCAAACGACCAAAAAGATAAGTTTGTCAGATTGGTGAGGTGGCACCAGTTTAGCGTAGATGAGCGGCAGACTGATTCGGCAATTAGAAGATTTATTGTCAACGTGGGTAAAGATAATATCTCTGACATGCTGGCTCTTAGAACCGGCGACCGATTGGGAGGTGGAGCTAGGGAAACGAGCTGGAGACTGGAAGAATACAAGAGGCGAATTGAAGAAGTACAGGTACAACCTTTTGCCATACCTGACTTGAAAGTAAGCGGAAAAGATGTGATGGAGATTAAGAAAATAGGCCCCGGCCCAGAAGTGGGTAAATATCTGCAACAATTGTTTGACGAGGTGGTAAATAATGGGATAGCCAATGAAAGAGAAGTTTTGATCGGTGTGCTAGAATCGTTGTGATGACCAAAAAGAGATTGGTGGTGTTGTTTGGAGGAAAGTCGACTGAGCATGAGATTTCGATTATTTCGGCACTCCAAGCAATGGAAAACCTGGACAGGTCCAAGTATGACCTGGTACCTATTTATGTCAGTAAATCGGGTAAGTGGATTTTGGGCAACGATGCTTTTCTTTCCCCCAATAAATATAAAGATTTGGTTTCATTGGAAGAAAACAATCCGGGCGTGACGATTTCTTTGAGCGACAAGGGCAAGTTGGCAAAACAGATTCGGGCGATTGGGTCTACCAACCTGATACAGACCCTGGAACAGGCTGATGTAATTTTCCCTATTTTTCATGGCACGAACGGCGAGGATGGTTGCACACAGGGACTATTGGAGTTGTTAAATGTGCCATATGTAGGATGTGGAGTAGTGGGATCCGCGCTTGGGATGGACAAAATCATCCAAAAACAAATTTTTACTCAGGCCGGCCTCCCACAAGTTAAGTATCAGTATTTTTTCAGGAAGGACTGGAGAGAAAATGCCGAAATGATATTGCGCAAATTAACTAAACTTAAATTGCCGGTGTATGTAAAGCCGTGCAATGGTGGATCCAGTATTGGTATTTCCAGAGCCACTACCACCACCGAATTGAAAGATGCGATTGACGTGGCGTGCTTTTATGACCGAAAAATTTTGGTCGAGGAATCGGCGGAGAATTTTATGGAAATAAATATTTCGGTGATGGGTAATTCTGGCGACGAATTGGAAACATCTGTGTGCGAATATGTACCTTCTAAAGGACTTCTGTCATATGAGGACAAATACATGTCTAAGGGGACAAAAACCGGGCTAAAAAACGCCGGCATGGCGTCGGGCCAACACATTATTCCGGCTCCAATAAAACCTGGTACTTTGAAAAAGATCAGTGACTTTGCTAAACAAGCTTTTTCGGCTATCGACGGATTTGGTTTTACTAGAGCAGATTTTCTAGTAAGCCGGGATGAGAAAATGATTTATATAAACGAATTGAACACCATTCCCGGAAGTTTGGCGCATTTCCTATGGACTGCATCGGGTTACACTTATGCCAGCTTTTTGGATAAGTTGATAGCACTGGCTGAAAAAAGATATGAAGAAAAGTCGCAATTAACTTTTAACTTTAAATCAAATATTTTGGCTAATTTGGGGGAGATTACTAAAGGGAAGTTGAAGGTGTAACTCACCCCCCAGCCCCCCTCTCTTTAGTTAAATAGAGGGGGAGAAAACTTGATTTGTTTGTGTTTAACTCACCCCCCAGCCCCCCTCTCTTTAGTTAAATAGAGGGGGAGTCAAGGTTTCGTTTTATTGTTTCCACGACAAAGGTAATATTGTTTTGGATATCATCGTTCTTAAATTTTAAAATCTTTATCCAAAACGCACTTATATATTTTTCTCGATATTTATCGTATTTCTTTGTAAATTTATGAATCTCCCCTTCGATCTCGATTCCCAATCTTGCTTCCGGTGAATAAAAATCCATTACATAACCATCTACGCTATACTGCCTAATAAATTTATATTTGAGCTTCCTGTTTCTAATTTCTCCCCATAACAACTGTTCACAATGAGTTGAATTTTTTCTTAATTGTCTGCGACGTGGTTTAAGAGAAACTCTGTTATATCTGAGGTTCACAAAGTCATTCTAGACTATTTTTTACCTTTTTCTTCCCACAAGACAAGCAGTGGGGCGGCGTTGAAGATACTACTGAAGGTGCCTGACACAACTCCAACAAGAAGAGCGGTTACAAACCAGCGAGTTGTTTCTCCTCCAAAAAGAAGCAGGGAAGTAAGTGTAAGCACCACGGTAAGCGAAGTGTTTAACGATCTACCAAGGGTTTCAGTAAGAGAGAAATCGACTACGTCCGAGAATGATGCTTTGGGAAGTTTGGGCATATTTTCTCTGATCCTGTCAAAAACAACTATGGTGTCATGAACCGAAAAACCGATAACTGTTAAGAGGGCGGTAATAAACAAGGAATCGACTTCGACTTTATAATAATGACCAAAAATGGAAAATATACCCAAGACAACCAGGGCGTCGTGTATAAGGGCAACGACCGCTGACACACCAAATTTCCACGAAGTATACGGTTTGGGAATTGTCCTAAAAGCCCAGGAGATGTAAAGAATAATAAACAGCGAGGCCACAACAATTGACAAGATAGCTTTTTTGGTTAATTCGGAACCAATAGCCGGGCCAACCGTTTCAAACCGCCGTTCGGTTATTTTTCCAGCTGCTTTTTCCAACTCTAATTTGAAAGTGTCGTTTTGAGCCTGAGTAAGCGGCTTGAAACGAAGTAAATATACAAGATCGCTTGAGGTAACTACGGAGGAAAGTTCCAGATGCGACTTGCTTGCAGTGTCTTTGAATACCTGCTGGGAAATGGCAGATTTGGATTGAATTTCCAAAAGACTTCCTCCGGTAAAATCGACCGAAAGGCGAAGACCGAAGACGACCAAAGAAATTGATCCTGGAATAAGCACCAATAAAGAAATGGCAAAGTAAGCCCATTTGTATTTCATGAATGGAATACCCATCATGCCCTACCTCCTGTAGCTCTCAACAATCCCCGGGTGATGGTAATGGATGTAAATAGCGAAATTAAAATACCAAAGATCAGGGTCAGAGCAAAACCCCTAACCGGCCCACTACCAAACCAGAAAAGAATACCGGCTGTAATAAGCGAGCTAACGTTTGAATCCCGAACCGAACTCCAGGCCCGGTGAAATCCTAGTTCCAGCGCGGCATGACGGGGACGACCCCAGCGGACTTCTTCCTTGATGCGCTCAAAAATAAGGATATTGGCATCCACGGCCATACCCACCGACAAGACAAATCCGGCGATGCCAGCCAATGTTAGGGTAACGGGGATTAATTTGAATGCGGCCAGTGAGATTAATACGTAAATGGTGAGGGCAATGTTGGCAAGTAAGCCCTTGAAACCGTAATTGATTAGCATGAAGGCCCAAATGACAAGAAGACCGACCAAGCCCGCAAATAAACTTTTGGCGATGGATTCCGTTCCCAAGGTAGCCCCGATACTCCTTTGTTCAATAACTTTTATAGGAACCGGAAGGGCTCCGGCGTTTAACTGAATTGCCAGTCTCTTGGCGTCTTCGAGACTAAACTTACCACTAATAACGGCCCGGCCATCGGTAATGGCATCGCGGACTACTGGGGCGGTTATAATTTGATCATCAAGAAAAATCGCCAATGGCTTGCCAATGCTTTTTTTGGTAATTTCGGCAAATTTTTTACCACCTTCTTCTGAAAATTGTAAGGCTACCGAGGGTTCGCTACCTACGGAATTTCCCCCTGCCCCAAACTGAACTTGGGCTAATTGAAGTTCTTTACCGGTTAAATCGGTGGGGGTAAATACCGGTTCGGCGCCGGGTGTCGCCTGATCTACTTCCCGAAAATCCAGCTGGGCGGTAGCTCCGATAGTTTGTAAGGCCGCTTTGATGTTTTTTGCTCCCGGCAACTCTACAATCAGTCGATAGTCATCACCGGTTTTTGATGTCTGGACAAGCGCTTCCGAGACACCTAATAAATTGACCCTCCGTTCTATGTTTTGGCGAGTGGCGGAAATTGCCTGATCTCTATCTTTGGCGGGAATTTTTTTGACGTCGGCTTGATAAGCTAAATGAGTCCCCCCCTGGAGATCTAAGCCCAGACGAAAGTCTAAATCGCGTTGGAACTTTAAATTTTGAAAACCCACGTTGATCACTGGGCGATAAAAAGTACGAGGCCCGAGTTTAAAACTTTTTGGCATTAGAACCAGCAAAAGAAATGTGAGCAAGAACGAAATCAGCAGAAAAAAACGCATATTATTTTGAAGACGGCAGTAGGGTAAGCTGGCCTACGCTGGTAAATTTGTATGTAAGAGTTTGGTCTAGCATGTTAACTTCGGCTTTGACAGGCTGTCCGGGCTTTAGACCCAAAACCTGGGCGAAATTTGCAGGAATTGTCACACAAAGACTGTGGCCTGTTTTTAGTATTTTATGTTGCATTTAACCCACCAGGTCTTCTTCGGACCCTAGAATTATAACCCGACCTCCGGTCAAAATGCCAAGAAGAAACGGGTCTCTGCGGCTTCTTCTAAACTTTAATTCGTCGTCGGTCATGGGTGTGTAATTAATTGCCTGACCCCGTTTGGTCTCTTCGGCCCTAACAATACTGGCCAATTCAGGAAGAACGATATCACCAACAACTAATAACTCTACTTCGTCGGGAGTTTTTTTGGGCTGATGGCGGACGAAGCGACCTGAAAGCATGATGAATGAAACCCTACCCAATTTAGATTTGTTTTTAATGAGGTCTGCACCAAGACCGACGTTTTTGGCAACTAAACTTAATAGATCCGAATAGTAAACGTAATCTTTCCGAAACCAGTAATAAAGCCTGTTACCACGAGGTTCTTTCTTGACCATACCAGCTTCTTCCATGCGCAACAATTCACGACGAATAGCATTTATTTCTTCCCCTGTTCTTCTGACTAAATCACGCACATGAAACATTTGAGTGGGATCAGAAAGAAATGTTTCGAGAATGTGAACCCGGGCCTTGGAGATGAATAGATCTTTTAGCATAGTTTGTTAAGTTGAAGATACCAGAAGTGTTGAGAAAATCAAGAGGATTGAGGACAATGTGTGAGCAGTTATGGTTGAGGATAGTCTACGGCGTTGCCTTTGGGAAGAAGCTCGACCCATGTTTGGCCTTTATTTAGCGCTATTTCCACGCCTTTGGCGTCATAAAATCTGGTTCTGGATGAGAGAGATAGTTTGGACCATGTTCCTGCAATTACTCCCCCATCTTGAAAGATTAGAGCCTTGCCGGTCCCGGTTATCTCATAATACATGTGAAGATGTTCATCCAATGGCCCTGTCTCTGGGACAAATTGGATGACAACGTTTTTGGCGGCGAGTTGTTCATCGGTGTTTAAATCAATCGCCTTTTGACCACCATTTTCTCTAAGATACGAGTTACTTCCTGAGTCGTAGTTCCAAACTACAGAGTAAAGTTGCTTGGATTTCCAAAAATCGAAGGCTATGCGATTAACAATCCCAGCTTGCTTGGAATCATCTTTGAATTTCCAGGGTTTGAAATTTTTGTCCCAAGGGACCCCTTTTTCGTCGACATTTGTCCAATCGTTTTTGGCGGCGGCCTTGTACAGCTCGTCTGTCCAACAGCCCATGGTGTGCTCATAGGCGACGTCCTGGTCCAGTCGATTGGTTAACCGATGACAGGTCTTAAAATCCCCAGCACGACCAAATTGATCCATGTCTTTGATATTGTTTCTCCTTAGAAAACATAGCGCTTTGGCACGATCATCGACGGTGGGATCATCGCAATTTCCGGCACCGCCCACATGGTTATACAGAGGATCGTATTCCGAAAGAAGTTTGACGAAGTAAATACGGGCGCTCCTGACAGGAGCCAGGGTCGTGTTTTCTGAAATATTGCAGTAGAAGATGCCCATGAAACGAGTTATCCCGCCTTCCGCTACGGCTTCATAAACCACATCCGCGCTACTCAATCCCGAAGCGGGACGAGAGTCTTCATGATTTTCTATCATGGCGGCGATGGGCCTTCTGGTGACCCAGATGTCTTTTTCACCCTTGGTATAAAGCAAGCCATTGATAGGACAAACTTCGGTCCTGGGAATCTTGGGGTCTATTTTTGATTTTTTAGAAGTTGATTTTGCTGGGGTGGGAACGGGAACAACTTGCGACGGATAACTTTTTACAGATTTGAAAATACTAAAGGAGACAATGGCTGAAAGCGAAAAAATAGAAATAGCCCCTAAGACATAGCCGAGTGTTTTCTTGTTTAATAACATGTTTGTTAAGGATAACTTAAAAAGGCAGAGTTTTCCAGTGCTGCGTTGCCGTGCTTGAATAGGTGTGGTATGGTTGGGTGATGAAGGGAAGTTTTTATACACCCGAGCTAAATTTGCCGATGAAGCAAATAGTCTTCGACTTGACAAGAACCGGGATCGTGACTATCCTTGCCTTGCTTTTACAATTAGCTTTGGCCAGGTGGCTAGACCATGGAGGATGGCAAAGTGTTAAATCATTATTACAAATTTGAGAATCGAGAGGAGGTGAGGCAGTCATGGCTTCAATGTTTTGCGTAAAATGTAGAACCAAAAGAGAAGATCCTAGTGCCCAAAAAGTAACGATGAAAAATGGTAAGGCCGCAATGAAGGGCAAATGTCCAGTTTGTGGAACCGGTATGTATAAGATCGGTGCTGCCTAAGCCTTGCTTTTCGATCACAAAAACCCCGCCGATGGCGGGGTTTTTTGGTGGTAGGCTACTAAACCCTTTTCAACCCCACCCCCATCACCCAACTGTGACATATGGTCTTCCACCTCACCCCCCAACCCCAACTGTGACGCATGGTCTTCCACCTCACCCCCCAACCCCCTCTCCATAATTATGGAGAGGGGGGGTTTTGGGAGAGTAAAATTAGAAATGTGGACGACAGAAAAAGGGTGTATTACCGTACAGAATTGAAGGCGCGGAGAAGGGATTTGCGACAGAAATCAACAAAGGCAGAGAAGTTGTTGTGGGAAAGTCTGAGAAATGGCAAATTGGGTGTGAAATTTAGAAGACAATATAGCGTGAATGGATATGTGATAGATTTTTATTGCCCGGAAAAAAGATTTGGGGTTGAATTGCTTGGAAGTGTACATAAAATCGAGAGCAATAAAAAATATGATTGTTATCGAAGAAGATATTTAGAATCTTTTGGAATTAACTTGCTGGAAGTATGGAATGCGGAGGTGGATAGTGATACAGAGAAAGTGGTTGAAAAAATTAGAGAAATTATGGGGACGGGAAAAGGCGTTTGAAGATCTCGTAGGTGGCACGGATATCCGAATCTGGTTTGTGCTGATCTAGCCGAATATTTAGAGCTTTGCAAACATTTGGCAGATTGAGAAACGAAATGGATTGATCGTTGTAAAATTTGGCAAAAGCCAGAGTATAGACCTCTAATAGCCGGTGGGTAAAAAAATACGGGAGTTTGCATGCTTCTAACGATTGGCATAAAAAATCCCACTCGGTTTGGACTGACCAGCCAGCCAAGATGCAACCAGGAGCAAAGTTGGACAATTCTTCCATAGCCTGGTTTAGGGGGATAGCCTCCTGCCAATCATCTGGTGAATAATTGATCACTTTGAGAGCTTTTGGATCGGCAGTTTCGATATGGGTCGGAATAACTTTAGTATAAAAAGAGTTGGTAACGGTAAAATCTGGCTGGGAAACCAGTAAGGCGGCAATTTCTACAATCTCGTGATGATGTCGATCCAGGCCGGTGGTTTCTAGGTCGATGAACAGAATGGGGCGATCACGAAAGTTAATGCCTTTGGGATCCAGCAAGAACGGCATTTAGCGTAGGTGGGGCAGGAGAAGGGATAGGCCAGAGATAATGAAGTAAAAAGCAATTAAGTAGTTAAGCAATTTGGGAAACATGAGAACCAAAAAACCAAAAACTACAGAGATTGCTCCCTGAAGGGCTGTGCGGTTAGTTAAAAGCACAGTGAAATCCATGTAGATATTATACACCTGGAAACTGGTAAGCCGGATTCTGTTTTAATGCGTCAATCTATCTTGCGCCCTCAAGCTTTTGGGTATTGGGGAAGGCTACCCACCCATTTCGGAGGTTGCAGCGGGTAAGGTTTTCCTCTTTTCACCCTCTTTCCCGCCATTGGCGGGATGAGTCGTTGTCTCTGTGGCACTATCTAGCGCTTGCGCGTCCCCGCCTCATCGGCGGGGTACCCTGCCTTCTGCTGTCCGGACTTTCCTTACCCCTTCATCCGGCAAGCCGGACTGTGGAGGCATAGACGCACGGTCTCCAGGTGGAGTAATTATAACTTATAACCCCAAGGAGCGTTTTGGGGAGAACTCAGAAAAAATTGAGTGCGCAACAATGATGATAGGAATTGCCAGTACTGCCCCAAGAGGACCCGCAAATCTAAAACCAACCATGAGGGCAACGATACTTACAAGCGGATTGACTCCAACTGCTTTTTCCATAATTTTGGGGACTAAGAAATGATTTTCTAAAAATTGAACCAAGAAATATAAGGCGATCGTGGCCAATGCTAGCATGGGGTGAATTGAAAAAGCGACGATAACCGCTGGAACGGCTGAAAGGATGGGGCCAATGTTGGGGATGATCTCTAAAATACCGGCGATGATAGCCAAAGGCAATGCTATTTCTACTCCCAAAATCAGTAGCCCTATATAACTTAGGACACCAACGGCGAGCATAAGTACCAATTCTCCCCTAACCCAACTGCCTAATCTGCGCTCAATGGCTTTGATTAAATTAATAACACGGGTTGAAGTCTGTTCTGTAAAGTAGTTTTCCATATGGAAGTTTAGATTTTTGCGTTCCAACAACAGATAAATACTGAACACTATAGTGGTCAGGACGTTGATCAAATTGCTAAAGAGTGAAACCGTAAACTTAAGAATGTTTCCAGGTAAGCCGCCTATCTGGGTGAGGATTTCCTGACTAATTTCCAGTTGATGGTCATTTAGGAACTCAATTTTGCCGATGGCTTCCGGAAGCAAACCAATAAGTTTTGCGGTCTGGTCCACCAGGGATGGAACAAGACCTGCTATGACTACACCCACCAATGACCACAGAAGTGAATAAATCAGCAAGATGGCTAACCAACGGGGACATTTTAGCTTTTCCAGTTTGTCGACAGCCGGACTTAGGGCTGACATGAGGATGACCGAAATAAATAGCATGAGAATGATGTCTGAAATGTGCCACACTACCCATGCCAATAGGATTAAAACTAACGAAAAAATAACCGTTTTGTAGGAAACTTCTATCTTTGAATTCATGTAGAGTTATTATACCAATTTTTGATAAAAGTCGTTGCGTTTGCCTGCCAATTTGGAGCTGAAACGTCAAAAAAAGTCACGTTGGGTTGTTTTTTGAACCAGGTGAGTTGGTGGCGAATAATGGCATGTTCCTGATTTTGCCAAAGAACTGGTGAATTCGCTAAGTTTGCGTCCTCGGCGGCAGCGCCGGCTGCAATGCGATCTGAGACCCTGTGATTTACGAGCTGATAAAGATAATCGCGGGGGGCAATGAGACCAATTTGCAAAACCTCACCCCCTACCCCTGCCATGCCGGCAGACAGGCCTCTCTTTAATTCAGGAGAGGGGTGTAACTTTTCTTTTGACAACGATAATTCAATTGCCCTGACAAGGCGACGGGGGTTGTTTTTATCAGAATGATTTAGGGCTGCGGCACGGAAAGAATCGATACGATTTAAATAATTAAACAGGTATTTGACAGATTTATTTAGGAGCTGATCTCTTAGTTTCTCGTTGCGGGGTACTGAAACCTGGGACAGGTTTTGGGTAAGTGATTTGATGTAAAGACCTGAACCGCCGACAATAATTGGCAATTTGTTGCGCGAAACAATATCTGCTATTACCAAATCGGCGCATTCTTTCCAAAAAGCCACACTGAAGTCTTCACCGGGATTGACTACGTCATACAACCACACCCTGACACCATCGACTACATAATATTTTAAACGTCTCCCTCTCCAATTGACAATTGACGATTGACAATTGACAGTGACGGGGAGATCTTTGCCATGAATTATGTTTTTACCTATGTAGACCTGGCGAGAGTCGGCGGAGACAATTTCACCGTCGAACTGTTTGGCTATTTCTAACCCAAATTTAGTTTTTCCTGTCGCAGTAGGACCACTGATAATGAGAACTTTGGACACCATCATCTCATTTTAACTCAACCACCTCACCCCCTGCCCCTCTCCACAATTATGGAGAGGGATGAAAGAGTTGATTACCTGCAAGTAAAATGTTTCGTAAAGCCGGATTTTTGGGCTTCCGTTTCTGTGCAAAACCACTTTTCACCCCGGAATTGCTCAATGGCTGTTTTGGCGTAATATGAACAGCCGGGGAGCATGTATGTTAATTGTTTTTTGTCCCGATCCAAATTGCCCTTGATAACACACGTGGGGTCGGGAGGATTAAAGCCGTAACACTTGGCGCTAAATATTCCAAGATTGTTGGCCCGTGCATACTCGTTGGCTGATTTCATATCCATGGTTTCGCCTTGACCACTCCTGGTAAATACTGCAAAGCCATTTCTTACAACTTCTGCATTAATCAATTTGCCATTGGGCAGATAGACTAAGGCAACGACTCTACGAAATTGGTCGGTTATGGGTTGGCGCAAAATTATCCTTTTTCCCATAATTAGTTTGGTCAAATAGGCTTTTGACTCCTCGGAGTAGCAGTTCCCTTTCTCGGGGGCGTCGACACCAAACAACCTGACCATTTGTCTATTTTGTAAGACAAAAGAATCGCCGTCTTTAACATCGACTACTTTTTCACCAATGAAATAAGGCAAACTGGCGATACTAATGGCCGTGGCAGTACCAAACCCAACAACTAATTTTTTCCACTTAGGCACTGAAACCATGATACTACGAACCGGCGGATGAATAACGAGAAAGGGCAAACTTCCAAAGAGTAAAAGATAAGTAACAAAAAACGAACGCGACGACAAGCGAAAGTAACATGTTTTGAGGAGAAAGCAGACCCATAAGGGCTTTAGCCGGAAAAGTAAACATTATTCCGATGGGAATCACAAAAGTGAATAACATGCGCAGTGATCCGGGAAAAAAATCTACTGGAATGCGCATGAGAGCTGTGATGTCCCGGTAAATCATTACCAAGTGATCAATTGACGTAGTCAATATCCCAACGGCTAAAATAAGTATGTGAAAAGCGGTGGAAATCACCAGCGAATTGACTATCAGCAATAAATATAAAAGAATCAAACTTAGCGATGGATGAACTACAAACAAAAAGTAGTAACACATGACACTAATAAGAATGAGTAAAATGCCCATGTCGATAAAATCCGGCCCGCCAACTAATACTCTTAGTAGCGGTGGAAAGGGCTTGGCCAGAACCATATCGAAGTCCCCAGATACAATTAATTGCCGGAAACGATAGACTTCCCTAAAAAGCATTTGCCCTATGGTATCAATTAAATTGAAGGTTAGATAAAAGATCAATATTTGCGAGGAGGTGAATCCACCTACATTAGAAATGCTTCTGGTAAGAAAGATTAAAAACGCGATAAAAAGCGAGTATCTAGTTATTTTGCTAAAGAAAAAAATCAAAAAACCAATTGGGTGGGTAATCATACCCTGAAAGGAGTTTGAGAAATATAATCGGACGACTCTTAGATGCTTCATATTACTTACCGTTAGCCGAATTAATTTTTAATCCTGCATGCCAAACTTTTTGTGACAAAAAATAGGAGATAGCCAACCATACAACCGACCCAAGCAAAACCTGCAACATTGCCTGACCTCGAATATGGCCGATTAAAATACCTATAGGGTAATAAACTAGATAGGGAAACGGTGTAAACTGTAATGCGGATTGAAGAGAATGAGGTAAAACATCTAAGGGAAACATGCTCCCTGACAGCATTTCCAAGAACACCATTACGGTAAACATTAACCCCCAGGTGTTTTCGGGTATCCAAAAAGCAGTGAATACCGCAAGTTTGGTAATAAAGAAAAATATACCCGCTCCAATGAACCATACCATAACTCCTACAACAAGCGATTGCAGTACCAGGGGAATGCTAATTTCGGGTCTGAAAAGAAAGAGTATTACTGTAATTTCCAAAACCGCAAAAAGAATATTTAACAGTTTACTGGCAAGATCACGGGTGAGCCAATAACTTATGTAATTTACGGGTTTGACTAAGTAATTTGAAAGGTCACCATTGCTAATTTCCCCTCCAATATTGTCGTTTGACGGAGCTGCTGTAACAAAGGCCTGAACAATAAGAACTAAAAATACGTAACCCATTAGTTGTGCCTTGGAATAACCAAAGGCAGAACTTCTGGCAGAGAAAACAACATTCCACAAAAAAATAGTCATGCAAACCCTAAGAACATTTCTTAAACGCCAAAGGATAAAGTTGAATCTGTAGGTAAATTCGTTTTGAAACGAGAGGGAGAAAATTGTGAGGTATTTTTTCATGCAAGGTCTTTGCCGGTGAAGACCTCCCGAATGATGTCTTCAATGGAAGGTTCCTCGATATTCAAATCTGCTACCGGAAAATCCTGCAGGAGTTTGGAGGCTGAAGTGTTTACCAGGTCTCTTTTGACCATTATCACTGCCTTGGGATAGGAGAACTCTTTGATTTCACCGATTTTTTTTAGATCTGTTTTGGCTACTTCTTTGTCGAAAATGACAGTGATTAGTTTATGATTAGCATATTTTTTAACTATCTCATCCAAAGCTCCGTCGAAAAGAAGCTTGCCTTTATCGATAACCACCACCCGTTTACATAATTCCTTCACATCATCCATGTAATGAGAGGTAAGGATGATTGTGGAATTATATTTTTGATTGTAGTCTCTGATAAAATCGCGCATCTTTTTTTGCATGACCACATCAAGTCCTATGGTGGGTTCATCCAGAAACAATATTTTTGGAGAATGGATGAGGGCCGCTATCAGTTCCATTTTCATACGCTGGCCTAAAGATAGTTTGCGAACCTGAACTTTGAGAAAATCTGAGACTTCTAATAATTCCACAAGTTCGTCAAGCGTTTTTTTGTACTGGGCGTTGGGAACTTCGTAAATCTCTTTATTGAGAATAAACGACTCGATAGCCGGCAAATCCCACCACAGTTGATTCTTTTGACCCATGACCAGACTAAATTGCTTTTGAAAAGCCGGTTTTCGGTCCCAGGGTCTGAATCCCAAAACGGACACATCACCCGAGGAGGGGTACAAAAGGCCCGAGAGAACTTTTAGGGTGGTGGTCTTGCCTGCGCCGTTGGGACCTATGAAGCCGACTAACTCGCCTTCGTCGATGTGGAAAGAAACATCGTCGACGGCTTTGACGTCGTAATATTTTCTGTGAAATAACGATTTGAACGAACCAGAAAGACCAGGCTCCTTTTGGTGGACCTTGTAATATTTTTTGAGATTTTTTACAGAAATGATAGACATGTGGTGATTTTATCCCAAATTACGAGGAGGCGCTACTGTAGTGACGAAGTGAAGACTTCCAAGTCCAACCAGACCAGAGGGTCAAAACGACAAAGGTGAGGAGATAGGTTGATAAAAGCGAAGGCGATAAGGGTTTTGATATCAAACTGGCGGTGGGGACGGTAACTAGGAGCGCGAAGGGGATAATCAAGATGCGTAGAAGCAATCCCGATTGTTCAAAAACTGATGCTGGATATTTGAAAACCTCTTGAATCTCAAAAGGCGCCGTTGACGTCCCGGGAACATAACCATTTTTAAAGTTCAGGCAAATGAATAAAACAGATAGGCAGTGGAAAATCCACAGACTTACAGCCAGGGACAAAACGTACACAACAACTGACAAAGATGTCGTTGGAACATGGTAATAACGCAAAGTATAAACCAGATAACAAACGCCCAACAACGCACAGATTAAATTGTGAAGTGAGCCATTTCTGAAAAGGGCAACGAACCTGGTGTTAAAAGGCTTGGCTAAAATGATGTCAAACGCTCCCGTGCCAATTTCCTGAGGTGTTTTTTGAAGTCCTTTCCAAAAAAAATAAAACGCCAGGTAAGTAAAGATTTCAAACGTGTACATCATAACCCATAGGTTACCAGTTTCCCAACCTAAAAAATCAAATTTGCTAATAAGCAAATTAAACGAAATGACGTGGAGATAGAAAAAACAGGCCGAACCTAATAATGTTATTAAGAAATTGCCCCGCATAGAAATCTCCTTGGCAACACCAGAACGTTGAACAACCCAAAATAATTTAAGATATTTTTTCATATTAACTAGCAGTATGCGAATATTTTTGAATGGCCTGGTTTTGAAAGAACCTGATTAAAATCGCAAAGACGATGAGCCAGATGAACGATACTAATAGCTCGAGCGACTCGAACTGCCCCTGAATAACCCTAACTGGCCAAGTAATCATGTACGGGAAGGGGGAATATTTTAAAACTAGGGTGGCCCAACCAGGGAAAAAAGTGTATGGCAAAACTACCCCACCCAATAAATTTACAACTACGAATTTAACATTATTTATTGCCCAAAATTCGTCCAACCAAAACGAAAACAGGCCAACCAGATAACTGAAGTTGAATGAAATTAAAAACGAAATAATCGTGGTAAGGACAGTTGTCCCAATTACCAACACGTTTGAATTGACAGGATTGTCTCTTAAGATAAAAAAACCAGTAAGGATGATAAACGGCAATACGGTTAGAAGGTTGAGAATTTTCCAAGA
This sequence comes from uncultured Gammaproteobacteria bacterium, assembly GCA_964633995.1. Classification (GTDB taxonomy): domain Bacteria; phylum Patescibacteriota; class Microgenomatia; order CAZETR01; family Amesbacteraceae; genus CAZWKN01. The sequence continues at coordinate 40,259 of CAZWKN010000005.1, read as the reverse complement.
CAGATCGTTTGCTAACATGTATTTGTAAAATGATAAAGGCTTGACCAGAAAATTATTTACGTCGCCCGACGTGGTATATTCCTCGACAAATTCGTTTACTTTGGATTTGGTTAGTGGATAAATCAGACCTACTAATAAAAAGTAGCTAACTAGACCCGAGGTGGTAAAACCGGGTCTGGGCGAAACATGAGATAAAACCAAAAGTAAAAACAATGGAGTGACGAATCCCTGCAGCAGGGTAACCAGAAGCCTGACGCGATAAGTGGAGTATTCGGAGAAGCGCTGGCTAAACAGAACAAAGTATTTCTTCATGATGAGGCGCTACTGTAACGACGTAAACCCCGGTTCCAAATAAAGCGACTTACAAAGAAAAATATTATGGCCAGGAGATGAAAACTAACAAGGTCGAAAAATTTAACATGCGAAAATAACGCCTGGGCGGGAACAGTAACAATTACGGAAATCGGCAATATAGTCAAGAATATAAATCTTAGTACAGGAGAAAAAATGATGGCAGGGTAACGAGAGGCTTCGTAAAGCGAAGTAAAAATGTGCTGGATATTGTTTAATCTTTCTACATATAAACTATAGGCGATCATGGAGAAATATACTCCATACGCCAAAAGAGTAGAAACTCCAAGCAGCCAGATAGACAACATTACTGAAGGAAACGAGGGAAATTTTCCTAGGAGAAAAAATCCATATATGACAAACCCGATACCAGTAAAAAATGACGGAATAATGGAAAATCCAAATTGTTGGGACGAAATTAAAAATTGACTATCTGCTGGTTTTGTAAGAAACAAATCAAGCCGGCCTTCTGAGATATACCTAGGAACAAGATTAAAACTTTGATACATCCAACCCCAGACAGGTACTACCAATAGGCGAAAAACGCCCAAAACAACCAACATTTCGCCCCTGTTCCACGATCCCATGACCTGAGTAAAGTTGATAAGTACTGTAGTAAACAGTAAGTCCATGCACGACCAGCCGAGATCAACAAGCATCCAGGAAATAAAATTGGCGCGATATTCCATGGCACTCATCCAAGAAAGGCTGATAAATTTTGCAAAGAGTGATAAATATTTGCGCATATATTAACCCCCAACCGAAGAATAACTTTTGACAGCGAAATTCCAAAACCAGGAAGAAATAAAATAAAGAATAAAAACCCATAAAATGGCTATTAGAAATTGACCGGCTATGTTTGTAATATTGCCGAGAAATAACTGGGTAGGAAAATAAAACCAATAATAAAACGGTGTTAGTCGGGCAAAAGACTGCCACCAGGCGGGGAAAAGATAGAGGGGTAACCAGGCGCCACCAAGAATTCCCTCGGCCATCCAACGCAAATGGACCAAGACCTTCGACTGGTCAAACCAAAAGGCGGGAAGGCTGATTATCCAGCCAAGAAAATAACGTTGTAAATATGCGATTACAAGAGCTGGAATAAGCGCCAAGATTATCCCTGGAGTAGTATGAGGAAGTATTAATGTATTGATAAGCGGAATTAATAATAAAAACGTTGGAATAAGATACATGAGCCCGGACAGTCTCCATGAAAATTCCCTAAATAGTAAATGCCAATAAAAGGAAAAGGGCTTGAGGAGCCCTGAACTTATCTTACCGTCTTTGATGTCATCTATAAGATTGTCCTCAAAATGCACTGCGGTAAGCCTGGAAACATAAAGATTGACGACAAAATATAAAATAAACTGACTGTATTGCTGGTGGTTTAACCGACCTGTTGATTGAAGATATCCAGAAAGATTGACCATTATCAACATGGGGGCCAATTCTAATAGAAACCAAACGAAGGCTTCAGGTCGGTAGTTGACGGACTGTTGAAACTCGACGGTAAAAAATCTCCAATATTTGCGCATATGGAAAGATTTTACCAAAAACGGGGCCTTGGCCCCGTTTTAATTCCGATGCAGACTCTACTACTTTACTGCTTTTTTGAGAGTCTTACCCGGAGTGAAGCGAGCGGCACGATGGCCTTTGACCATTTTTCTTTCAGAAGTACCGGGGATGATTACCGGTTTGTCTTTGACACTGACTACTTTGAAAGTGCCGAAACCCGAGAGAACTACTTTGTCTCCTTTGGAAAGAGATTTTTTGATCTCGTCTAGTAATGTCTCAACTGATTCACGAGCGGCTTTTTTGGTCAAGTGAGCTTTTCTGGCTACCAACTCGAACATTTGTTGTTTGGTCATTTATCTTCACCCCCTTTCGCTATTTTAAAAAACCACATATCTTAGCCAAAAATATTATAAGTGAGAGAGGAAGTCAAGCGGGAGTTTCTATTTGGCCTTGGTAATGTCTGTAGCGCGAACTTCGCGGATGGCAGTTATCTTTATTTGGCCCACATATTGGGCATCTTTTTCCAGTTTTTGACGAATTTTTGAAACAAGCATAGTGAGCTCTGCATCTGAAACTGCCTCAGGTCTCACAATAACTCTGACGTCACGGCCGGCTTGAAAAGCGAAAACTTCCGCAACTTCGGGGAAAGAATGGCCGACCTCTTCGATTTTTTCTAGCCTTTTGACATAGGACTCGTGAGGTTCGTATCTAGCACCTGGCCTGGATCCTGAAATTGCATCCGCGACCCAAACGATGCGGGAGACAACTGACGAGAAAGGCTTGTCTTCATGATGTTCGGCGACTGCGTTGACTACCTCGTCCGCGAAATTGAATTTTTTGAGTAGTTGGACACCAAGTTGGACATGGGTACCTTCTTCATCTGTTACTACTTTACCAATATCGTGCAAAAGACAGCCCAACCTGACATTTTGAATCTGAGATTCGGAGAGGCCAATCTCGTGGGCAATTTGGACACCGATTTTGGTTTCCTCAATAGTATGAATACCCAAGTTTTGACCGTAGGAAAATCTGAAACGGTAGCGGCCGATAATCTTGATAAGTTCTGGATCCAAATTGTAAACACCACAAGCGGCACAAATTTTCCGGCCTTCGTCCATGAGGGTAAGATCCAACTGGTTTCTGGTCTGGATAACAACTTCTTCTATGCGGGATGGGGTAATACGACCATCTTTGATGAGAAACTCTAACGATCTTCTGGCCACTTCGCGTCGCAGTGAATCAAAGGATGACAATCTGATAGCATTTCCCTCTTCTATTTCTATTTCGACTCCTGTGGCGCGTTCAAAAGCGGCAATATTGTTACCACCCTTGCCGATAATACTGCCTTTTACGCCTTCGTTTGGAAGGGTAACCAACGAAACGGTATATTCAGCTGTGTATTCAGTCGCGCCATGAAGCATGGCTTCGACAATAATATCTTGGGCTAACTCGTTGGCCCGGCTGGTGTAATCGGCCCTGGTTTGTTCGATTTGCTTGGCCAGATCCGAAGCAAATAATTTTTCGGCTTCTGCCAATAAAAGTTTTTTGGCTTCTTCACGCGACAACCCAGATAGTTTTTCTAGCTTTGTTAAATACTCTTCCCGGGGATCAGTGGCCATAAAAGTAGATGTTTAGTTAACATGATCTAATTATACTCTGATTTGACGACTTTCTCAATCGTCTCCCAGGAAAAGCCCCTGGTCATTAGAAATCGCTTTGCCTTAATCTCAACTTCCCTTTTTGAAAGTTTTTTCCATAAATTTAGTTTTTTTTCCATGGCTTTTTTTGCCAAGACGATTTCGTCATTTGTGGTCATACGATAGTCGTTGATTGTTTCTAAGTCGATGCCTTTTTGTTTTAGCTCTTGTTTTAGCAGCCTACTTCCGCGGGGACTGGAGCGAGATCTGGATTCGATTAACCAAGTGGCAAATTCCTGATCGTTGATCAATTTTTGATCTTCGAATTTTTTTATAATTTGAGCTACCAAATCCTGATCTGAAGTTTTCTTTGATAAATACGTTTCTAGTTCTTTTTTGCTACGGGGGCGAAAACTGAGAAACTTGAGTCCTAAATCCTGGAGTCTTTGGACATCGTTCATGGGTGATTATTCCTCGGGCATTTCGGTGCCGACCTGTTTGGGAAGAGGTTTTTTGTTGTCTTTGACTGTCTTCCAAATTGCTTCTTCGACTTGCTTGGCTATTTTGTGATTCTCGTCCAAATAAGCTCTGGCGGCTTCTTTACCTTGACCGATAATAGCTTCTTGAAAATATATGAACGAACCTTTTTTGGTAAAGATGCCCAATTCAAGACCCACATCCAAAAGACCGCCACTTTTACTAATACCACCGTTGTTTAAAATATCAAATTCGGCTACACGGAATGGAGGGGCGGTTTTGTTTTTGACTACCCTGGCCCGATGACGAGAACCGATCACTACATCCCCGTCTTTGAGGGTTTCAATTTTTCGGGTGTCGATCCTTATTGAACTATAAAATTTGAGAGCCATGCCTCCGGGGGTGGTCTCGGGGTTACCAAACATAACGCCAATTTTCATGCGTAGTTGGTTGGTAAAGATGACGACGCTTTTGGATTTGGAAATGGCCCCGGTAATTTTTCGCAACGCCTGAGACATTAGACGAGCTTGAACACCCATGACAGAATCCCCCATTTCGCCTTCGATTTCGGCGCGGGGAACGAGGGCTGCTACGGAATCGATAACAATAACGTCGATAGCTCCTGAGCGAATTAAGGTCTCTACTATTTCCAACGCTTGTTCACCAGTGTCTGGTTGGGAAATATATAAGTTGTCCAGGTCTACACCGATGGCATCTGCCCGACTGGGATCTAGGGCGTGCTCGGCGTCGATGAAAGCAGCGGTTCCCCCGGCTTTTTGGGCTTCGGCGATACAGTGCAGAGCGATTGTCGTCTTACCTGAAGCTTCTGGGCCGTAGATTTCGGTTATACGCCCTCTGGGGAAGCCGCCAATGCCGAGAGCTACGTCAAGAGCGATTGAGCCACTAGAGATAACATCGACCTGAAACTTTTCTGACTTTTCACCCAACTTCATGATCGAGCCTTTACCAAATTGTTTTTCGATTTGTTCCATGGCGGTTTTTATCGCCTGGTTCTTTTGATCGTTTGCCATAGTTAACCCAAATATACAATCCTATAAAAAATTTGCAAGGGCTAGTTTTGCGCTGAAGAAGAAAATTGTTGATATACCAAGAAAGAATAAATCGTGCTGATTACTCCGAAGGGCATGGTAATTAGTGAAAATAGTAAATCGGCGGATGTACCAAGGGGTTTGGATATGGCTGAGAACATACCAATGACGAGCGATAACAAGGCAAGAATCAAACCGGGGAAAATTGAGTACCAAACAAGCTTGAGAAAACGACCACGAACTATTTGTTTGCTTCGCGATAACGCAGGTACTCCAGAAATGTTTTCGAAGAGTACGACCATGGTGGAAAAATAAAACCAGAAGGAGAAGATTATGCCAGGGATGATAAAAAATAACGTGCCACCCAGGATGGCCAAACCTGAAAGTAGGCCGGTGGAAAAGAATGGTGATAGAAGTTTTTTAGCCTGAAGGAAAAGGTCTTTAATCGATAGACGTTCGTTGCTAACAATCGATTTGTACTGAACAAAGCTGGCTACATTTAATATGATCATGGCCAATACCCCCAGAATTGAACCCAACGCCCCCAATGCTATAAGCAGAGTTTTGTTGAGCACCTCAGCGTGTCCACCATAAGCAACTCCCAAGACGATAAGAAGAATGGCCAGTGGGGAGAAAGCAAGCAGAGAAACACCTACACTAACAAAATAAAATTTTAAAAGATAAGTAAAATTGGAGAAAAAAAGACGGATGGATTGTTTGAGGAGATTTAGTGGAGAAATCATGATTTAGAAGTGGATAAATTCCAAACCCAAGTAAGGCCAAAGTAAAGAAAAATAGCCAGATTAACGTAAGATAGTATTTGGTTTGGGGCCATGGCCAAAACAGCTCCTAGCAAAAGAGGAAGTACCGAGGCGTAGATAACAATTTTGACTGAATTTTGGAAGTCCAGTTGGCGTTTGATAACTTTAGCAATAAGCCAAAAGATTAGGCCTGTTATAAAAAATCCGATGAGTTTGGAAGACCAATAAAATAATGAATAGACCGTAAGAAGTGCCAAAAGAAGGCCTACTCCAATACCTGCTAACTTGAGATTGTGAGTTGAGGTCCACGAAACTAACTCCGCTCTACTGGTACTGAAATCGCCAAAGTCAGACAGTTTTCTGGATTCGACTTTGCCGTCCGGGTTTTTTATTAATAATGCGTCCGACAAAACAAGAATTCCGGATGTATATTTATCTAAATCCTTGGCGGAACCTTGCGAGTCCACAACGAGAGAAAACTCAGTTGAACCAACGATATAAGGTTCTTTTAGTGTCGATAAAAATTTGCCGTCTTTGATACTTATGGTGGCGTCGGGAAGATTGGATTTGAGAAGTTTGGGAACCTGGGGAGTGGAATAGACGATCAGACTAGCTCCTATAACAAAACCAATCCCAACAAGCAAGAGAAGGTATTTGGACCAGTACCAAAGTACCTGGCCCATGGGTTTTGAAATGATAGTGGGGCCGTATTTTTTGTCCTGGAGGCTTTTGACTGTTTCCCTAAATGTGGCCAGCATAAGGTTATTTTAGCATGATCGTATTGCCAGCGGAGCTCCATGATAAAATAACTTACGTACGGGGCGGAGTTTGACGGTAGAATGCGCGCATGGGGTGCGTGTGGAGGCAGTTCAATTCTGCCCGCCCCGACAAAGTGAGTTTGATAGGATAGGAATGGTAGCAGAGAAGGTCGAGTAATGATAAATTGGGAGTGTGGGGGAAAGTAAAAAAATTTCGACGAAGGCGTTGGCGATTATAAATGTGGTCCTATTGGCACCGGCAATTTTGTTTTGGATGTCGATAATGCTGTATGCCGGGCTGGGAACTGATTATTTGTTTGATACGTTTATTGACAAATTCAGCCAGACGTATTGGGGAAATTTGGTAATTATTGTAATTGTAATCGGGTTTCCGGGTGTGGCTATTGTAATAAGTACAATGGCCCATGCTTGGATGAAAAACAGGGTATCGGTTTGGGCAAATGGAATTGCAATAGCACTACTGGCTCTAGGCTTTTTTGCGGCGCTAAGGAGAGGTTAGCGCTTGGGGGATTGTTTGCGTCTTCGGGCTTTGCCGCCGGTACCAACTTGACGCCTTTGGCGAACCCTGGCGTCTCTGGTCATTAGGCCTGCTTTACGAAGAGCTGGTTTGTAGTCTGATTTGTGAGCTACTAAAGCTCGGGAAATTGCTAAGACGACGGCGTCTAGCTGGCCAAATTTGCCTCCGCCATGAGCTTTGGCAATGGCTGAGTATTTACTAACTGCGAGTGAGGTAAAGGGTTCGTTTAGTCTGCGTTTAGCAATTTCACCTGGGAAATAGTCCAAAGCGTTTTTTCCATTGACAGTAACCTCACCATTGCCAGAGATAAGCCGGACTGAAGCTATAGCTTCTTTTCTACGACCAACTCCATTGGAAATAATTTTTATTTTTGAATCAGTCATGATTGAGATTTAAATTGTTTTTCGTATGGGTGAGTTTCGTCCGGGTAAACATGGAGATGTTTTAGAACACGATCCTGAAGCTTGTTGTCAGGAAGCATGCCGGCAATAGCATGAATTATAACTTGTTCTGGTTTGTTGGCCCGCATCTGCTCAAGGGTCGTAACTTTCATGCCCCCTGGATAGCCGGAGTGACGATGATAAAGTTTTTGAACTTCTTTGCGTCCAGTGACAGCAACTTTTGAAGCATTGATAACGACCACATGGTCTCCTCCGTCAACATGTCTGGCAAAATCAGGGCGGTGTTTGCCCATGAGAATGACGGCGATTTTGGTGGCAAGTCTACCTAAAACCTGGTCTTTGGCATCAAATATGTGCCATTTTCTGGCAATATCAGCTGGTTTGGGAACGAACGTTTTTTTCATATGGATTGAGGTTACTTAGATTTCGCAACTTTTTTCACCGGCTTTTTGGCGGCAGTTTTTACAACTTTTTTTACAACTTTTGTTACTTTTTCTGTCTTTTCTTCCTTTTCGACTTTAACTGGTGCAACCGCCGCTGAAACAAATTCCATTCTAACCATGGGAGCATTGTCACCGGTTCTATTACCTACTTTAATTAATCGAAGATAACCTCCCGGTCTTCCGGCAAAACGTGGAGCCAGATCATGAACCAGTTTGTCTACCAAATCTTTGTGAATAATAATTGATTCGATCTGTCTGATATCGGTTAATGAACCACGGCGGGCCTGGGTAATTAGTTTTTCAATCAGGCCACGGGCGGCTATGGCTTTGGCTTGGGTAGTTTCAATAGCTTCTGAACGAATAAGAGCTCCGGCTAGGCCTTTTAGAAGTGCGAGGCGTTGGCCGGTATCACGATTGAGTTTCTTTCCAAAAACATTGTGAGACATGTGTCATTGAGCGAGTTCTAGCCCGCGCTCACGTAAAGCTACTTCAATAATTTTTACGGACTTGGTGCCTAGATTTTTGACTTTTGCCAACTCCGCTTTGGGAACCGCTTGAAGCTGGGCAACTGTTTCCATGCCGGCTTTTTGAAGAGCATTCGCGATTCGGGTAGGTAAATCCAATTCTTCAACTGCTAAACTAGCCCCTCCACCAACACGAACACCTGAAAATGTGGTTACTGAAGATGAAGATGTCTGGGGATTGGATACAGCTGAAAAGTAATTTACAAGAATCTTGGAAGCTGTCTCCAGGGCTAATTTGGCATCTATTGTGCCATCAGTGGTAATTTCTAAGACTAATTTGTCGAAATTGGTAACTCGCCCTACGCGGGTAGCTTCAACTGTATAATTTACCCTGACAACCGGAGTAAAACTGGCGTCGATGGGAATGACACCAACGGTGGTGCTTTTGCGCTCTTCAGCTGGAGAATATCCTAAACCTGATTCAACTACTGCTTCGATATCCAGTTTGGTAGATTTGTCTGTAAGGTGAGCAATAATTAATTCTGGGTTGGCGATTTTTACATCACCAGGAAGTTCAAATTGGGCGGCAGTTACTTCACCTGGACCCTTGGCAGAAAGAGAAATTTTGGTTGGTTTTTCTCCGGTGTAAGAAACTCTGAGTTGTTTTAAGGAAAGAACGAGTTTAACAACGTCTTCACTGACACCTTCGAGTGAGGAAAATTGATGATTAGCCCCAGCAATTGTCAAACTGGTAATACTGGCCCCAGGAATTGAAGAATATAAAACACGGCGCAGGCTATTGCCTAACGTGTGGCCAAATCCTTGTGGAAGTGGTTCAATTACGAATTTGGCATAATTGCCTTTGGATTCGGTTTGGGTGACTGTAAATTGTGGGTCTAACATAAATTTAGCGTGAATAGTACTCAACTATTAATTGATCGTTAACTGGACTGTCGATGTCGATCCTGGCAGGAAGACTTTGGATCTGTCCAACAGCTGCAGTGCGTTTGAGCCAAGCAGGAAGACTCAATTCGGGATTGTCTAGGCGAGATTTTACCACAGGCATTTCCAAGGCTTTTTTGCCGAGTGAAATTTGTTGACCAACTTTGACCTGATATGACGGGATGGTAACCATTTTTCCGTCTACCAAGATGTGGCCATGGCCAACAAGTTGACGCGCCATGTTCCTTGTGGGAACAAAACTAAGGCGGTAGACTACGTTGTCCAACCTGGTTTCGAGCAAGCGCAGGAGAGCTTCTCCAGTCTTGCCACGAACTTTTCTCGCTTTCTCAAAGTACCCTCGGAACTGTTTTTCCATTATACCATAAAGTCTGCGAGTTTTCTGCTTTTCGCGAAGCTGGGTGCCATAGTCTGAAACTTTTCTCTTGGAACCCTTGGGACCATGCTGTCCTGGAACTTGGGTAGCTCGACGAAGTTTGTTGCCTTTACCAAATAAATCTAGGCCCTCTCTACGGGATAATCTGTTTTTTGGTCCGGTATAGTGTGCCATATTTTACCAACGGAAATGGGCGAAGGCTTTGTTGGCTTCGGCCATACGATGCATATCTAACTTCTTTTTCATTGCTCCACCTAGATTTTTGGTGGCATCGATAATTTCTGCTGCGAGTTTTTCTGCGACTGTGTGGTATTCGGAACTTGGCCTGGCGGTAGCTGCCATAATTAGCCAACGAATAGCCAATGAGTCACGGCGAACACCTCTTACTGGGGAAGGAACCTGGTAAGCAGCTCCACCTATTCTTCTGGCTCGAACTTCCATTTGAGGCTTAATGTTTTCTAGAGCTTCGGTAAAAACGGCTAACGGGTCTTGCTCTGTTTTGGCCTTTAACAAATCCATGGTGGCGTAAACCTGCTTCTCGGCGACAGTCTTTTTACCTGACAACATAAGACGATTGATAAGTTTCGCTAACATAAGCGATTTGTAAACCGGATCTGGTTGGATATTTCTGATTGGTGCTTTTTTCGAACGCATAGTTTTTAACTCGCTGCTGCGGCTTTTGGACCGGAAACCGATTTGGTACCATAACGCGATCTGCCTTGTTTACGGTTCTCCACTCCAGAGGCATCATATTTGCCTCGAACGATGTGGTATTTTACACCCGGTAAATCTTTGACGCGACCACCACGAACCATGACAATGGCGTGTTCGGCAATGTTATGACCAATGCCGGGGATATAAGCAGTGACTTCAATTTTGTTTGAAAGTCGGACACGAGCCACTTTTCTAATGGCCGAGTTTGGTTTTCTGGGAGTCATGGTTTTAACAACGGTAACCACTCCTCTTTTGAAAGGATTCATGTCGGGAGTAAAGACCCGATCCTTGGCGTTAAAGGATTTGCGTAGACCGGTGGCTAAAACTTTTTTATGTTTTTTTTGGCGGCCTTTTCTGATTAGTTGATTGATCGTCGGCATGGTACAATTTTAAATTTTTAATTCCAAATTATCAATTTATTGCGGCCCGTTCTGGACTGGTGGGAATCAGTCTTCCGATTATAACGTTTTCCTTCAAGCCCAAAAGTGGATCAATTCTACCTTCAACCGCTGCGTCTCCCAACTGAGAAGTGGTTTCGATGAACGATGCAGCAGATAGCCATGAGCCTGTTTTTAGCGCAGCTCTGGTAATACCCAAAATTACGACCTGAGCAGTGGCCGGCTCACCACCTGCTGCCAAAACTCGAGCGTTTTCATTTTCAAAAATGGCCCTATCAATTATGTCGCCAGGCAAAACAGTAGTATCACCTTGAGTAAGAATTCGAACCCGGTCACTCATTTTTCTGACAATTACTTCAAAATGTTTGTCGTGAATGGGAACGCCTTGAGATTCATAAACTGCCTGAATTTCTTCAATCAAATACTCCTGGGCTCCACGTAAACCACGAACTTCGAGAACCTCTTTGATATCCAAGGATCCAGCTGCTAGTTGAGTACCGCTGTTGACCAAGCTACCATCAGTGACCTTGAGCTCAGCTGCCAAAGGAATAATGTACTCCCGCTCTTCAACCGGTTTAACACTGGTATTTCTTATGCGAACTTTGTAGCCATCTTCTGACTCAACTACTTCTACTTTGCCTGAAATTTCTGCTAGAGGAGAAATTAATTTGGGAGTTCTGGCTTCGAATAACTCTTCTATTCTTGGTAACCCTTGCGTAACATCTACGTTACCTAAGGTTTTAGCACCTTGTTTACCATGTAGCGTCATTTGGGTACCCGGCTCACCAATACTTTGAGCAGCAACTACACCCACCGGGTCACCAACAGTGACATTGCCCATCGCACTTAGACTCCAACCGTAACAAACCGCGCAAATCCCGTATTTGGAATTGCAAGTGAGAGGTGAACGGACGACTGCTTCTTGAACCTGTTCGGCTTCTATTTTGGCCAAGACCGCTTCGTCGACCAGAGTGCCTGCTGGGAAAAGAACTTTTTTGGAATTTGGAGAATGTAGATCAGCAGCTAGAACTCTGCCAAAAATACGGCTGCCAAAAACTTTGGCTCGGCGACCTGATCTGTAAATAGACAAGCCGCTGGTGGAGTTACAATCTTGAATTCTGACAATGGCGTCATGGGCTACATCTACCAAACGCCGAGTAAGATAACCAGCATCAGCGGTTCTAATAGCCGTATCGGACAAGCCCTTGCGCTCTCCGCGAGAAGCTGTGACATATTCGAAGGTAGAAAAGCCTTCGCGATAATTACTCTTAATAGGAAGATCTACGATGCGACCCGACGGATCTACAACCAAACCGCGCATACCGGAAAGTTGGCGGACTTGTTCACGAGAAGCACGACCAACCTGAGCATCAATAATCAACCTTATGGGGTTAGTTGGTTCAAACAGTTCCCAGGTTTTGTCAGCTAATTTTTCGGTAGTTTCCAACCAGATTTCCTGGGAAAGTCGTTTCTTTTCTTCCTGAGTAATCAGACCCATGGAAAAGTTGGATTCGATTTCCGCAACGCGTGAGTTTGCCTCGGCAATTATCTCCTCTTTGTTTTTTAAGATGACGCTATCTGTAATACCAACCGAAAGCCCAGAAATAGTACCTGCCCAAAAGCCTAATGATTTAATGTCGTCAATTAGCTTGGTTATGACTGTGGAATCATATAACTTAAAGGCCTTCTTGAAAATATTTACTGTGGTGCCCCTCTTCACATCTTCGTTGATGAATCTTAACTCGACGGGTAATATTTCATTGAAGATTAATCTTCCCACGGTGGTGTCCACAATTTGGTCATTTATTTGACATTTTATTCTGCCCCGAAGACGAATGTGTTGAGTATGATAAGCCAATATTGCTTCTTCGGGGTTTGAGAATATTGACGGATGGACATCGACACGCGGATCGACTGATGTAAGGAAGTAATTTCCTAAAGCAATGTCTTTGGTAGCTGGAATTGAAATTGGGGTACCGTCAGATGGTTTTCTAAGGTTATTCTCCGGCATCATTAGAGCTTCTACTTCTTTGATAGATTGTTCACTTAAAGGGACGTGAACGGCCATTTGGTCACCATCGAAATCTGCGTTAAAGCCTGCACAAATACAGGGGTGAATTTGAATGGCTGAGCCTTCAACTAAAATAGGATAGAACGCTTGAATAGAAAGTTTATGCAAAGTCGGAGCGCGATTTAATAAGACGGGGTGGTTTTTAGTAATTTCTTCAAGAATATCGAAGACCTCTGGTGGGCGAGATTCAAGCAAATTCTTGGCTGATTTGACGTTTGGAGCCAGTCCTCGAACAATCATTTGTCTTAAAACAAATGGTTTAAACATCTCGAGAGCCATGTCTTTAGGAAGGCCGCATTGATTGATATGTAAATCTGGACCGACAACAATGACCGAACGACCTGAGTAATCTACTCGTTTACCCAACAAATTTTGGCGGAAACGACCTTGCTTGCCACGAAGCATGTCTGACAAAGATTTGGAGTGTGCAGCTGCCGGCAGGCGGGAGGTTCTGGTAACGCGCTGCGCTGAGTCAATGAGAGCGTCAACTGCTTCTTGGAGCATGCGTTTTTCATTTCTAAGGATTATTTCCGGAGCTCCAAGATCCATAAGATGCTTGAGGCGATTGTTTCTATTGAGAACGCGGCGATAGAGATCGTTGAGATCTGATGATGCAAATCGTCCGCCAGAAAGTTGGACCATCGGCCGCAAATCAGGGGGTATAACTGGAAGAATCTTGAGAATCATCCAGGCAGGATCAACATTGGACCTACGAAGTCCGTCTGCAACACGAAGTCTTTTGGTGGCTTTTATATGACGTTGACCAGTTGAGGTGAGGATTTCGCCTCTGAGTTCATTACAAAGCGACGGTAAATCCAGATTTTTAATAACCTCAAGAACAGCCTCGGCTCCCATCCCCACCTCGACGAAGTCTAAAGCTCCATACTCCATTAGTTTGGCGTATTCTTCTTCTGTGACTACGCTGGCTGGGCGAACACTTTGAACAATTTCGTCAAGTCTTTGATACAAACTAACAGTTTTGTCCATTTCGGCTGTTTGTTGATCACGTAAAGTTTGTATTTGTTGTTTTCCTTTAAGCGAAGCTTGCTCCAACGCAATTGCTTTTGCGTCAATGTTTCGATTTTGTTCCTGTACTTTAGACACCTCAACATCTATTTCCTTCTGAAGAGCTTCAATTTTCGCGTCATAAGAGGCCTTGAGATCGTCTTTTTGGGAGATAGCTTCTTTTTTTAATCTTTCAACAGTCTTGTTCTGAGCAGAAACATCGACTGAAGTGATAATATATTGGGCGAAATATATTACAGACTCTAGTGATTTAGGAGAAATATCGAGCAGAAGGCTTAACTTCGATGGAGCCCCTCGAAAATACCAAACGTGAGCCACTGGACAAGCAAGGGTAATATGGCCCATTCTCTCTCTACGGACTCGAGAGTGGGTGACTTCTACTCCACATTTGTCACAAATAATCCCCTTATATCGAATCCTTTTGTACTTTCCACAGTAACACTCCCAATCTTTTACAGGTCCAAAAATTCGCTCGTCAAAAAGTCCATCTTTTTCGGGACGAAGAGTTCTGTAGTTGATTGTCTCTGGCTTCGTAATCTCACCATGAGACCATGACTTCATTGCGTCGGGTGAGGCGAGCTTGAGTTGTAATCCAGAAAAATCAAAAATATTTCTGAATGAATCAACGTGTGTTTCGGTTTTGTTTGATGCCATATTATTTATTTATCGTCAGGTAATTTTTCGACGGCTTCGTCGTCTGAAACTTCTGTTAAGTCTACTAAATCATCTGAAGCAACTGATTGTACAGTATTATCGTCCGCTGCGGGAGTGGGAGTTGTGGCTCCAGAATCATCCGACGCTTTAACCTGGACCCCTTGGGGGATAACTTGAAGCCCAAGGCTTTGCAGTTCTTTAACCAAAACATTGAACGACTCCGGGACGGAACTGGTGGGGATGTCTGTGCCTTTAACGATGGCCTCGAACGCCTTGGCTCTGCCAACAACGTCGTCAGATTTGATGGTAAGCATTTCCTGAAGGGTAAAAGCAGCACGGTGAGATTCGAGCGCCCAGACCTCCATCTCCCCTAGCCTCTGTCCTCCCATTTGGGCTTTTCCACCGAGTGGTTGTTGAGTGACCAGAGAATATGGCCCAGTAGACCTGGCGTGAGTTTTATCCTCGACCATGTGGTGAAGCTTAAGGATGTACCCTATACCCACCACTGTTGGTTCTTCGTATGGCAATCCGGTCCTACCATCAATTAGATAGGTTTTACCAGAGACCGGAAGACCTGCCTTTTGCATCTCATCGGCGATTTGTTCTTCTGCAACTTTTTCAAAAACAGGAACTGCTACTTTCTTGTTCTGTTTGGACATGGCCCAACCAAGTCTTGCTTCGAGTAGTTGACCCAAATTCATACGAGCAAGCACAGAAAGTGGAGAAATCATGATGTCGATCGGAGTTCCGTCCTCGAGATGAGGCATATCTGCGGTGGGAACAATTTTGGAAATTACACCTTTGTTTCCGTGACGGCCAGCCAACTTATCTCCAACGTTTATTTTTCTTATCTGGGCCACCTTTACAACTACTCTTTTGTTGACTCCTGGAGGAAGTTCATCTCCTGCTTCACGGTCTAAAACATGAATATCAATAACCATTCCACGTTCCCCATGAGGCATACGAAGAGACGTGTCGCGTACGTCGCGTGCTTTTTCGCCAAAGATCGCCCTTAAAAGACGCTCTTCAGCCGAGAGTTCAGTTTCGCCCTTGGGGGCAATTTTTCCAACCAAAATATCATTTGGGGAAACCTCTGAACCGACCGAGACGATACCCTCTGAGTCAAGATTGGCCAAGAAAGATTCCCCTACATTTGGAATATCTCTCGTTAGTTCCTCAGGGCCAAGTTTGGTATCTACAACATCCGCTTCGTACTCCTCAATGTGAATTGAAGTTAAAAGATCTTCCCTAACCAAGCGCTCAGAAATGACGATGGCGTCTTCGTAACCAAGCCCATCGTATGATGCATAGGCGATAACAAGATTCTGGCCCAAAGCTAGCTCGCCATTTTGGGTTGATGGACCATCAATAAGCAACTGGCCTTTGGCGATTTTTTGGCCCAATGAAACAACAGGCTCTTGGTTGAAAGACGAGCTCTGAGAAGTCCGTTTAAACTTAATGAGAGAGTAGGTTTCCAGGTCCCCCTTGACTGAGACATGTTCTGCCGCCTCTACCGACTCGGGTTTTTTGTCGAGCTTAATTATAATTTTTGTAGAATCTACATAAGAAACTGTACCCGAATGCCTGGCATATACACACCAACCCATGAATCCAGCAACTTCTTTTTCCATACCAGTTCCGACTACGGGACTGTTGGGACGCAATAATGGAACAGCTTGAGTCTGCATGTTTGATCCCATGAGAGCGCGATTTGCAGCGTCGTTGGCCAAGAACGGAATAAGCGAGGCTGAAGTGCCAACAAGTTGCCTGGGAACAGAGTCGATGAAATCAACCGAGGCTGCGGTGCCTTCTATAAAAGTGCCTTGATAACGAATTGGAAGCCACTCCTCTTTGACATAACCATTTTCGTCCATGTGAAGATCGCTGTGGGAAATACGGAAATTTTCTTCATCGTCTGCATTGAGATAAACAATTTCATCGGTGGCTTTTACCAGAGTCTTGCCATTGAGGTCTTCTTTTTTCAGTTTTCTGTAGGGAACTTCCAAGAAACCAAATTCGTTAACTCTGGCGTATAACGCCAAATAGGTTACGAGTCCAATGTTGGCACCTTCTGGTGAACGGACTGGATCAATACGACCATATTGGCTGGAATTGACGTCTCTGATGCTAAACGAGGCTCTTTCACGGGTAATACCGCCTCGACCCATCACCGTCAGACGACGAAGGTGGTCAATTTCGGACAATGGATTGGTTTGTTCGAGAATTTGAGATAATTGAGAACTCCTGAAAAATTCATTTACGGAGGCAATAACAGGTCTGGCGTTTACCAACATGGTCGGAGATACTAATTCTTCCGTTGAAACCAAGCTCATCTTCTCTTTAATTGCCCGTTCTAGCCTAAGAAGCCCATCCCGGAAGGCTGTTTGACTCACGAGTTCCCCGACCCCCCTTACCCTGCGATTGGCTAAATGATCAATGTCATCGATTTTGCCTACGCCGTTTTGAAGACCAATTAAATATTTTATGGTCGAGATTAAGTCGTCACGAGTAAGAATAAGAGACTCGGAGAAGAGGTTTAATCTTTTGTTGAGCTTGAAACGACCCACCTTGCCCAGATCGTATCTACGAGGATTAAAGAATAGATCAAAAATCAAACGTTGGGCATTTTCTAAAACGATTGGTTCTCCAGGGCGCATTTTTTTGTAAATTTCAACCAAAGCTTCTTCTGTGGTTTTGGTAGTATCTTTGGCCAAAGAGCTATCTAAATAGGGGTGATTGGGGTCGAAGTTGACATCTGAAAACGCTTCTATGATTTGTTGGTTAGTAGAAAGACCAAGCGCCCGTAGAAGAGTAGTAACTACAAACTTGCGACGTCTATCAATGCGGACTGAAAGTACGTCGCCTCGAGAAATTTCAAATTCTAGCCAGGTGCCCCGGATTGGACGAAGTTCTGCGGTATGAACTAATCGGCCAGAGGCGGCGTCAATTTCCGAGCCAAAATATGCACCAGGGGACCTAACGATTTGGGTAATGACCGTTCTTTCTACTCCATTGATGATAAATGTGCCACGATCTGTCATTTGAGGGAGATCGCCCAAAAACACCTCCCCAATAGCTTCTTTACCTGTTTGTTTGTTTAAAAGCTTGGTCTGGATACGCAATGAGGAAGAAAAAGTAAGGCCCTTTCTAAGGGCCTGTGATGGAGTTATGGTGGGCTTCTCAATTGAGTGTTCTCCAAAAGAAAGAGTCCAATTCTTGCCTGTAAAATCATCTATGGAGCCAATTTCGGTGAGATTTTCTTTTATGCCATTTTCCAAGAACCACTTCCAACTATCAATCTGGATTTGGTTGAGGTTTAGTTTGGGGAGGTTTGAAAAACTCTTACCCCAATAAAGGCGATTTGACTGCGACATTTGTAAAGGTTTTGGAAAACAAAAATGCGCTAGCGTGCGCAAAATACCCTCGGCGATTTTTATTTCGCCTAGTAAACTTGTTCTCTTATATCAGGGTCTTAGGTATTTGTCAACATTGAAGTTGTGCTCCGAGAGTGTTTTGGAATAATGGGTCGTTCCAGAAGTGTCTGTTAAATAATACCAATAGGGTGAGGGGGTGGGGTTTTGTGCAGCCTGAATCGAAAACAAACCGGGGTTGCTAATTGGGGCTGGTGGCAAACCAGAGTTGAGGTAGGTATTGTAACTAGAGGGGAATTTGGTATCAAAGACAGGCTCCCAAAATTTGAAATTTGAGGGATGAAGTTTAAAATTATAGGAGTCACGAGCGTATTGAACGGTTGCATCAATCTGAAGCGGCCAATTAGCTTCAAGTCGTTTTTGCATAATACCCGCCACCAACCCCCTATCCTCCTGCGTACGAACCTCACGTTCAATTAGGGATGCCATGATTAGAATGTTTTTATCCAATGGAAGCTTGAGCTTGGATTTATTAACGAAATTTCTGGTCATTAATTCGACAACATCTTTAGCTTTGACATAGGGCGGAATGAGATAGGTGTCGGGGAAAAGTTGCCCTTCTAGGTCAGCCGTAAGGCTTAAAAAACTCTGAATGTCAAAATCCGCCAGTTGTGAAGACAACCTCAGAGCGATTTGTTCGCGACGCCAGCCTTCTGGGAACGTAATCCAGATATCTTCTGGCCCTTTGGTGAGTTGATTTATAACTTGCGCTGGGGTTAAGGCTTTTGAAATTTGATAACCCCCGGGACGAAGAGAGTTTGTAAGTCCATTTAGACGGAGATATATTTTGATCGCCAAAGAGGAACGAGCAAATTGTTGTTGGACCAAATTGTCTACTATGGTTGAGGCGGGAGAGCCATTGGTGATAATAAATTCTGCATAGCGTTTTTGGGGTAGTGGATTAGTATAAATTTGAATGTAATACCACAGTGTTGGAATTGATACTACAACAACGACTAAAAGTAAGGAGACTAATAAAGCGGCGAGTTTTTTCACACTTCAGCAAACAATGCCCGACGATATTTGCCTGACGGAGATTCCTTGATAAATATACGACCACATTTTGAACAAGTGACCTTTTCCCCATCCTCATGTTTTTGGGACTTAGCCGTACTCAAGTCGGTTCCACAGCCTACACAGCGACCTTGCGAAAGCAACCAAGCTTGAACTGGGGCAATGACATTTTTAAACATGCCTTACTTTAACTTTTTGATAGCTGATAGTCAAGGAATGATTGGAGAATTATGGTTGCCGCGACTGCGTGCTCAGAGTTTTTACGCCTGGTTCTGGAAGTGTGCAACAATGCTTGACGGGCATCGTGAGAAGAAAGTGTTTCGTCTACGATGGACAGTGGACGATTTAGAATGGACAACTGGTCAACAAATCCTTTAAACTCGGACTCTAAAAGCTTGTCCGGTTGACCAATAATAATTTCGTCAATATGATGTTTTTCTACCAAAGCCTTGATTAAAGAGATAGACTTAGCGGTGGAAAAAGTGATTAATGGTTCGGCTAATGGGCCGATTGCCAACGCCACCCCAATATTTTTTTGTCCATAGTCTAAACCTAAATAATTCATGTGAGTTAGTTTATCAGTTCGGCACGAACAACCAGCCGATGAAAATAGGTTCCCAGCGGGACACATGTAATTAAGGTCAATTCTCTTTTGTCGTAGCGCTGGGCTAAGACATAAATGTCGGTGGGGGTTACTTCTTGTTTCTGACGAACACGATATCTAAAGATGATGCCGTCATAGTTGACTAGTATCTCATCGCCTATAGCAATTTTTGTCAATGGGTTAAAAATCGTTAACGGATTTCGGGCCTGATAAAATTGGGGCAGGGCTGAGTGGCCAAAGACGACAGGATTACCTGGACTACCAGGAAGGGCGGTGCCAGGGTACTGAATGGCGTTTTTTTTAAGATCTGAGCCATAAACTTCAACTGAGACATCAGACATCTTTAGTTTGGGGATTGAAATAGAATAGTATTTGACAGTTCCTGCTGAATTTGAAGCCTGGGGGGGTAAAGTATTTTCAAACCACGTAGATGCTTGAGTAAAATCCGAGGTGGCCAGACCCAAGACGTTTAACACAATAGGATTGGGGTACACTGAAGCAGATGGATCAAGAATTGTTAATGGATTGATTGTAACAAAGAACAAATAATGAATGAGTATTGGGACTAAAATTGTAAGCCAGGCTGTTAAACCTAGGCCAACTAAAACAAAGGCAATTTTTTTGGATTTGAATCGAAGCATTTACGGGGCAGGTGTAATTGTGAGCTTAATGTTTTTGGCTTGATGGGGAAGGGTAAGTAGAAAATCTGGAAGTTTAGGATGAAATTCGAAGTGAGTAGATGAAACGGCGGGTAGTTTGATAAGGTATGCTTCTGCAATATTGGGAATTTTTCCTGAGATATCAGTTATAATTTTTTGAATATCGTACTTGGGCAAAACAAAAGCTGTGGAATGCACAATTAAGTTAGCGGTGTTTTTTTCTACTTTCTTAATAGTAAACGAGAATTTCGGGTCCCCGGTCAGACTAAAACCGTCGGGTATTTTTGGACGAATTTGTTCTGAGACAATTGGAGCTAGGTCGGCGTTGGTTAAAACTAGGCCTCTGGCTGAAATAACGAGTTTTAATTTAACTTCGTCTGCTTCTTCAGATTCTTTGTGATCAAAGTTTTCGGTGGTAGTTTGCAATGTGACCGAATCCGATACCAGGGTTTGACCGGAACCAACTTTTGATTGTAATTCTGATTTTGCCTGATCTTTTAATGAAGCTGTCAGGTCGGAACGAAGTTTTTCTAAATCGGATTTGGACACAGCCTTAACCTGCCTGCTACTTCCTCCTGATAGCGCTGAATCGTTTTTAGCGACATAATCTAATGACGCAAAGGTACCAACCCGAAACTGGGTTCCTGCAGATAGGTTGCTATCTGTACCAATCGACGACGCAGTAACCTTTACGGAGGCCTTGCCAGGTTGATAGGAGTTTGGATCGGCGGTTCCCGATGCAGAGGCAACAGAGATGTCCGAATCGGTAGTGAATTTTAGACCAGACGGGGAAGAGAGCACGCTACCTGCCAAAAAGGTTCTGGGTTGTGAGGTGCCATTTATCACTGTGACCGTTCCAGTGGCTTTGTCACCGACTAATTTTGAACCAGTAACAGTAGTCGACTTTTCGGCAGAAACAGAGACTTCGACAATCTGAGCGGGCAAACTTGGCTTGGATAAATCGGGGGAGGATATTTGGGTGTCTGCGGTCAGATTAAAATCGGCTGAAAGTTCCTGGGAATTTACGATAAGAGTCACCGAGGCCCTGGGTAGCAACCAATAAGCTAATAGTAGCCCTATTGAAGCAATGACCAAAGCAATAATAAACAGCAGAGGGGCGTATGGTAAACGGATCATTGGAAGTGTTGGAAATGACGGCAATTTGGGGAATTGGAATTTAAAATGGTTCTTAGGGACACGGGGCGGCTCTTCATTGATAGAATCGTCCTGCTCTAGAGCCGGAGGTTCTGGATGCGATGGAACATCGACTGTGGAAAAACCCAATTCCTCCGGGGTGGGTTCAGTATTTGGTTCTGGGGTTGGCACGGAAGTCGGTTCATCGGCAATTATACCTAAACTACGAGCTACCTCCACTCCTCCCGAGACCGAGATGGCACGGATTGAAAAATCTGAAGGCAGTGATTCTATCTTGGGAAAGTGTAAAAACGGAAGCTTGGTTTGAGGAGCTTGCCAGGGGTGGGCAAGCAATTGTTGCTTTATCTCTTCTAGACTATGGCCGGAATCATACAACAATATTCTGGATGGCAACATATTGATTTGGGGAAATCTCGAAAGACCCTCTACGACATCGTCGACTACTTTAGAGCTTCTACTAATCAATTCTGTTGAATCGATTTTTCCTAGCCGGACCAATGTTATTTCTAAGTGATGGTCCCAGACTCCAATTATGATTGCGGTTGGAGGCGCTCCGTCTATAGATTGTATATAGCGGACTGCAGCTTCTGGGTTGACTACAAAACCTACTGCGTTAAGTGATAGTTTTTGGGTCATGGCCTTAAGGTATT
Organism: uncultured Gammaproteobacteria bacterium; assembly: GCA_964633995.1. GTDB lineage: Bacteria > Patescibacteriota > Microgenomatia > CAZETR01 > Amesbacteraceae > CAZWKN01. Next base: position 18,153 of record CAZWKN010000005.1, on the reverse strand, counting down.
TGAGTCGGTCGGATATTATTTTGTCCTCGCCCATCCAATCAGAAGGAAGACCTAGAATGACTTTTTCCGGCTGGGTCTTACCCGACGGATCAAGACGGTTGGCCGAGTCTGATAAGGTTTGGTCACAGGCTTCGATGAGACTGTCTATGGATCTGTCGTCCCAGGCAACAACATTTCCAGTGGATACCATTTGGGTTTTACTGTTGGCGACAGTCCAGACTGCACTTTTTACGGCATGATGGTCAATTTCCAACGCAAAAAAATACTCCCGGGAGGGGGCCGTTATTGGTTTTTTAAAGAAGGGCAGATGCATAAATACGACGAACTCCGGCTCCAGCGGATTCTTCCTTTATTATCTTAATACGTCCCACTTCCCCTGTCGAATGAACATGGGGTCCACCACAAAGTTCCTTTGAGAATTTACCAATAGAATATACGTTGGTGATATCAGGATATTTTTCTGGAAAAAAAGCCATTGCGCCTTCTGCAATAGCCTGAGATTTGTTCATTTCAATTTTTGTGACAGGAATATCTTCCGCGATTTTTTGATTGACCAGAGTTTCAACTTCGCGAATTTGTGATTCAGTCATTTTTGAATCGTGGGAAAAATCGAACCGGAGTCTTTCTGATGTTATATTGCTTCCTTTTTGCTGGACACGAGTCCCCAAAATTTGTCTGAGAGCCGCGTGTATAAGGTGAGTGGCGGTGTGATATTTGGTAGTAATTTCAGATTGATCTTGAAGGCCTCCTTTAAACATACCCTTGCCTGCCGTGCGAGATAGCTCCTGATGTAGCGCTTTGTGTTTGTTAAATTCATCCCAATCCAAGGTTTTGCCCTGTTGCTTTAACAATTCTTCTGTTACCTCAGGAGGGAATCCAAAGGTCTGAAAAAGATCAAAGGGGCTAGTGTTGGCAATTCTTTTAAGCCCATCAGTAAGAGTTTTTGAAAACTTGGAAGCCTCTTCGGAGATAACTTTGGAAACATCTGAGACTGAGGATGATTTGAAGTAAGGAGAGTCGGCGTAAATTTCAAAAATAGTTGAGACCAAAGCTGTAAAATCGGGGTTAGAAATACCAAGCTGTTGAAGCTTTACCAAAACACGTCGAAGCAAACGTCTTAAAAAGTAACCCTGAGCTTTGTTGGATGGAAAAATCCCGTCTGAAATTAAAAAGGCAGACGCTCTGAGGTGGTCGGCCACTATCCGCATAGCGGGGGCGTTGTCTGAATATTTTTTAAGGGAACAAGTCTCTAGATATTGAATAATCCCTAAAAAGAGATCTGTTTTAAAAATATCTGGGTTATTGTTTACTGCTGCTGTAAGACGCTCAAGTCCACCACCAAAATCAATATTTTTCTTTTCTAACGGAATAAATCCTAATGAGGTTTTTTGGTAAGTCATAAACACGCTGTTGCCTATTTCCATAAAACGTCCACAATCACAATTGGGGTGACAGATGTCACCAAAACTAGAATCATGTTGGGTGCCGAAGTCAAAAAAGACCTCTGAATCGGGACCGCCGGGTTCACCATTTGGCATTGATTCATAGTTTGATCTGGCCCACCAATTTTTTTTCGTGTCGTAATAGAAAATATGATCTTCTTTTATGCCTAACTTTTTCCATATATTTGCTGCTTCTTCGTCTTTTGGTATCTCTGAGTTGCCGATAAAACATGAAACATATAACTTGTCGCTGGGGAGGGAAAGTTCGGTGGTTAAGAACTCATAAAACCACGCTAACTGCTCTTGCTTGAAGTAATCCCCCAAGGACCAATTGCCGAGCATTTCAAAAAAAGTGTCGTGTCTATTATCTCCAACTTCTTCTATGTCCTGGGCGCGGAAACATTTTTGAGAATCCACAAGACGAGTTAAGCCATGTGGGTATGGCTGACCTAATAAAAACGGTAGCATGGGTTGCATGCCGGAGCCTGTAAAGAGGGTTGTGGGGTCGTTTTCCGGGACCAGTGGAGCCGAAGGAATTACAGCATGGCCCTTGCTTTTAAAAAAAGCTAAATATTTTGCACGAATAGCGTTACCTGAAAGCATGTGAATAATTATACCTCAAGGTAATGATTATGAAGGTCGAAGAGGAAGGCCAGATCGTCTGAAGAAATGGGATTTGGAAATATGTTGCGGAGTGCGAGTTACGGGTTGAATAACCCTGTCAGGAGTTTGATTTATGATTTCATCCTGGGTTGTGTTGACCAAATCCTTGACCTCGGAAAAAAACTCATTTACGGCTGCGATTGGCTTAGCACTGGCTTCCGACAATGTTTGAGTATTATCCAAAATTCGATTGGTTTTTTGAAGCAGTATCCGAAATTCATGGAGTATGTGAAATACCTGAATGCCAACCACTGCAACCAAAAATGTCATAGTGGTAATAACTATCCCCATCAATAATTGAACGAAAGTCGTCATTGCTTGATTGGTATAGGTTATAGGTTTTATGGACTTGTTGTCAAGTTGACATCCCGTTCAATTGTTGCTGTTTTTTTTGACTTGCCAATTGCAACCACGGCAATGGTGTTGTGACCGGGTTTCAAGGGAACGCGAAACGAAAAACGACCGCCTTTATCCAGTGCAACCAATTGATTGGCAACTGAAATAGTCGCCTCAGGATCTGTAATTCCTATTACTTCTACAGTGTCTTCGCTGGTTGTATAACCATTACTGGGAGAAATAATTTTTAACGCTGGTGGGCCAGTTAATGTGCGATACTGAAAAAAAAGATAACCCAAAAATAGGGTGAAAATACAAATAACAAAAAGGAAGATGGTAGATTTTGGAGTCCAAAAGCTTACCTTGGAAACGGATTCAACCATACCCCTTGGCACTATTTGCCCACTGGCATTTTCTACAAAATCACGGCGGAAAATCGCTAATACATAATCTGGATTCAGGCCCAAAAAAGTACTGTAATTTTTAATAAATCCCCTGGCGACAGTACCACTGGGTAGTACCGAATAATCATCCGACTCCAGGGCTTGTAAAAACTGTTCACGAATTTTGGTTATTTTGGAAATCTCCGAAAGATCCTGCAACGATCTTACCCTGGCGGCCTGAAGAATTTGTCCTGTGGTCTTCATTTGATGTCATGTTACCACAGCCTATCCCGATGCCGGGGGAGTTAAGAAACCAGTAACATCGTTGATGAGAATATCTCTGGGTTTTGCACCGTTGGCAGGTCCAATAGCCCCGGCGGCTTGTAGCTCGTCAAGGATTTTTGCTGCCCTTGCATAACCAACACTAAGTTTTCTTTGTAAAAACGATGCTGAGGCGTTGTTGTTTTGGACAATAACTCGAAGTGCTGGTTCAAACAGCTCATCCCTACTATCTCCATTGGGGGCAATAAACGATGATCCACGATTGGCCCCGCGCTTGCCGGTCGAAATTTGTTGAGTGAGAACTTCTTCGGTGTAATGTGGAGCAATGCCCTGTTTTTTTATAAAGTCGATAAGTTGGTGTATTTCTTTGTCGGAGACAAATGCACCTTGAATACGACTTGGTTTTGCCTGATCGGGCGGAACGTACAACATATCGCCCCGACCAAGGAGTTTCTCAGCGCCAGGTTGGTCGATGATGACACGCGAATCAATCATTGATGAGACTGCAAAAGCCATGCGGGCGGGGATGTTTGCTTTAATAAGGCCGGTTATTACATCGACTGACGGACGTTGAGTGGCAATTACCAAATGAATACCCGTGGCTCTGGCCATTTGAGCTATACGAGTTATGGCATCTTCCACTTCAACGGGGGCAAAGAGCATGATATCTGCCAATTCATCGATCAGAATAACTATGTAGGGTAGAGCCTGAAAGCCGGAAAGGTCGTTATAGGCTTCCAAATTTCTGACTCCGACCTCGGCGAATAATTTATATCTGCGATCCATCTCCCCGGTTGCCCACTTGAGAGCAGATAGAACCTTGTCTGGTTCAACTATGACCGGACTTAACAAATGCGGAATGCCGTTATAGCCTGTTAACTCGACCCGCTTGGGATCGACCATGATGAGATTTAACTCCTGGGGGCTACAACGGAAAAGTAGCGAGGCAATAAAAGCATTAATACAAACCGATTTACCTGAACCAGTAGATCCTGCAATGAGAATGTGGGGCATCTTGGCAATATCGGCAACGATTGCACTTCCGGACACATCCAAACCGAGAGCAACAGAGAGCTTGCTTTTATGGTGTTTAAAGGCGTCAGAATCTAAAATTTTTCTTAAGCTGACAAACTCCGGAGTACGATTCGGGAGTTCTATGCCCACGAGCGATCTACCTGGTATAGGTGCTTCGATCCGAATTTGGCCAGTAGGTGCCGCTAGGGCGAGGGCTAAGTCATTACTTAATGCGTTTATCTTTGAGAGCTTGGTACCAATTGCCACCTCGAGAGCATATTGAGTAACCGCCGGACCAAGATTTACTTCGACTACCTTGGCAGTGATACCAAACGCATCTAAAGTCTTCTCGATTATGTCTGCATTATTGTTTACGTTCCCACGATCCGCTTTCCCTGAGATGTTTTCCGATAAAAGGGCCATGGAGGGATAATGCCAGACAGAATCGGAGGCGGCAGATGGTGCAGATGGAATAGATAGTTGGGTAGGAGAATTTTTAGTTGGTTTTGTACCAATGCCTGTAGTTTTGATTTCTGATTGACGGATAGGGGTGGGGATAGATGGATTGGATACTGCCATGCCAGACATTTTGATGGGCTTGGGTGAAATAGCAGTAGGACTTTTCTTTTCAAAAGTGAAAAGTTTTACAATAAACCCAATAACATCCTCAAAGGGGACGTTAAACATGATTATCAAACCAACTGCAAGACCAACAAGTAAGAATAAAAACGAGCCCACTGGAGACAAAAGTGCGGAGGTGCTGCGCCAAAACTCTGCACCTAAATCTCCCTGGTGAAACAAGCCCGTTAAAACGGCCAGGACAACGAGGCTGCCCGCAAACACGTTTGGCTCTGCCAAAGAAGACTTGAATTTGGTAATCATCAACCCACCGACAATAAACGGAAAGGGTAGAAAAAGAAGTGGGACTAACCCAAAATGGAGCATTAATAGATTGTTTACCTTGACTAGAAGAAGTCCTTGACGGATGAACGAAACCCAGACTAAACCCGCCAACCCAAAGAGCATTATGGCCCCAATAGAATTAACTGTGGTTTTTTTGAGACGCAATTGATGTTTTTTTCGACCAAGGAGAGAGCGTTTTGCGGGCATCGGAGATATTATACTTCAACAACAACAGGGAGGACCATGGGGCGGCGGTGGGTGCGGTCAAAAAGGAAACGCTCCAGGGTATCGGCAACTAACAACTTGGCGTGACGATCGGACTCGATTTTTCCTTTTTTGTTGAGGAAAGTTTGCTTAACAAGCTGAGAGGCCTCATTTAACAGGCCAGTGTTTTGGCGGTCAAAGACAAAGCCCCGACTGATTAACTCTACATCTGTCAAATGGCTTAGGTCGTTTTGGTCTAACTCCAACACAACAACCAACACTCCCTCTTCGGCCAGATGTTGACGATCCCTTAAAACAACGCTGCCTACGTCGCCCACACCCAAACCGTCAACCATAACATTTTTGACTTCTACTGTTGGACCGAGAGTGACCTGACCACTTGAGACCTCAATTGTTTGATTGTAACTGGGTAATAAAATCCTATCGGGTGTGTAGCCCATAGATTGGGCTAGGTGGGAATACTGAACCATATGGCGATATGTTCCACCGATGGGAATTAAAAATTTAGGCTTGACAAGAGCCATCATTAGAAGCAAATCCTGCTGGCTACCATGACCAGAGACGTGCAAATTGTCCATAAGTCCAGAGTAAACTACAGTGGCCCCCAAACGGGCTAAAGAATCTATCAGGGCCTGAACAGCGCTTTCATTGCCTGGGATATAGTCGGAAGAAAAGACCACCTTATCTCCCGGATCCAGGTTAATATCTTTGTGATCCTGGGTGGCCACTCTCTCAAGAGCCGATCCGGGTTGAGCTTGGGAACCGGCTATAAGAATGCATATGTTTTTGGGAGGAAGTTTTTTGATATCTTTTAATTCTATGAATGCGTTTTTAGGTAAATTTAAGTACCCCAATCGGGTTGCGACTTGAATGTTTCTTTCTATGCTTCTACCGGAAATGGCGATTCTCCTACCATGTCGAATGGCGGTCTCAGCGGCTTGTCTGAACCTGCTGATATTGCTACTCATTGTGGTCATGATGAATTTGCCTTGGCACGACGCAATTTCTCTTTCAAAGGTATCAGTGAGCGTTTTTTCAGACGGGGTCAATCCTCTGCGCTCACTACCAAGCGAATCTGAAAATAACAACTGGACTCCGGAATTACCAGCCTGTGCGATACGACCGACGTCAGGGAGTACGCCGTCTACTGGCGTAAAATCAAATTTAAAATCGCTGCCGTGATATATCGTCCCTTCTGGGGTTGAAATAATTAAATTAGTGGCATCGGGAATTGAATGCGATATTCTAACTGACTCAACCGTGAATACGCCCAATTTTAGAGGGTTTCCTGGTATTAGCTCGTTGACTTTTTTGGGCATATTTTGATAGTCGGCTAGTTTTTCCATAATGAGGGCGGCCGTCAGTTTTGAAGCATAGATAGGAATATTGCCTAGCTGGGGGAGTATGTACGGAAGTGCTCCAGTGTGATCTTCGTGGCCGTGAGTGATAACCAAACCGCGAATATTTGGCAATTTATGGTTGAGATATGTTATGTCTGGAATGAGAATGTCCACGCCTAACATGTCTTCGGTTGGAAACCCCATGCCACAATCCACGAGCAACACGTCCGAGCCATACTCATATACAAACATGTTTGAGGTAACCCGACCAAACCCCCCTAGCGAGAGAATTCTTAGTATTGGTTTTTTGGGTTTTGAATTAATAAACTGCATAATTTAAAAAAGGCTTGTTTGGGTGGAAGCCCTTGGCTTTAGTAATCCTGTGAGTTTTTGGAAATCTGCTTTGAACTCGTTTAACACAGTAGTACCCCTAAGCGCAGCGGCCGGATGATACATTGGAAGTACAGTATAACGTACCCCATAGAAGTCTACAATTCTGGGTTGGCCATGGATTCTGGATATGGTGATACCGGAAATGAATTTGGCCATACTAAAACGACCTAGAGTTACAATAACCTGAGGCTTAATGATTTGAATTTGACGATCTAACCAGTTTTTACATGCTAATATTTCTTCGTCGGTAGGATCCCGGTTCTCTGGGGGACGGTATTTAACAATATTGGTGATAAAAACTTCGTTTGGAGTTATACCCGTTACCTCGGTAAGGGTTGTTCTCATTAGTTGACCTGATCTGCCCACAAAAGGTCGGCCGGTTTTGTCTTCCAACTCTCCAGGGGCTTCACCAATCATTAAAATATCGGCGTCGGGATCACCCTCTCCCGGCACGGGATGAAGGGCATTTTTGGCTATAACAAGGCCTTTAAATGAGATTATTTCCGAAGCTATCTCTTGTAATGCAGTAATTTTTTCTTGGGTGGTCATAAAACCAGTCCTTGTTCAATTACGGACGTAACCTGGGAATCGGAGATATCTTCCGGTTGAATAGAACTGAGTGAAAATATTTGTTTTTCTATGCTCAAAAGGCTGGTGCTTAGAAGAGTGTATTTTTCAGGAGAGCTCAGGGCAATCTTGGGGTGATCGGCGTATCTTTTCCGACCTTCCTCGAGTCTTTGGGCCAACGACAATATGCCATGAGGCCCAACGCGTTGATCAGAATAGGCGCATATCTTCTTTGCCGTGTCGGTTGTATTTTTGTTAAGTTCTGCTTTGTCGAAACCTACACAGCTTATAAGATCAATTATGCGTTCCGACACGCCAATTTCTTGGGCGATGCGAAGCGTGGCAACGTGTTCATCTGGTCCATATTTAGAAATAAATTCACGTTGGACTCGACCCCAGTAGTCGAGTCCTTCGGGTTGCAGAAACTCGGGAAATTTTTGCAGATCGAATTTGATAATGTTGCCCATATCATGAAGCAGCATGGCCCTCACTACTCCAGTGCATTCATTGAAACCGGCAATACTTTGACTAAGTATTTTGGCAACTGCGGCCACCCGGAGTTGATGGAGTCGGAGTTGGGGCGGGATTCGATATGTATCGTAGATTTCGGAAATTGTCATGGGTTAATTATCCATTGGTATCCATACGCAATCAATATCACTCTTATGTATTTTCCAACTACGGTGGGAATAAAAAACTTTAAATAATCCAGGCCAAGATAACCGGTTGCCAAACCTATAATGTCGTAAGGAAACGGTAGTATTGATAAAACAAATAAAGGTTTCCACCCGTATTTGTCCAGAAACTTTTCTATCCTTGGGACCCAGGCCGACTTGTAAATTACTTCCGAACCACCCCTGCCCGCCAACCAGGCGATGCTATCGTTTATCCCCATACCCAATGCAGTGACAGCAGCTAATAAAAGGATGTTCATCTTGGACGATAAAGCAGGGATTAACAATGCACCCGCGCCTCCGAGTAGGTTAAAAACAAAAATACCCACATATCCGAATTTTAAAAAGAGGTCAGGTTTGATGGCCGAATATAAACCAACCACCAATAACACCAAAGAGATACTAAAATAGAATCGTTTAAACCAAGGTGAGTCGAATAATTCTTTCACAATTGTTTAGTATGTGGGGAGGAAATCCTTGACATTGTCTTGAGTCAGATAAAACTTGGAACCCTTACCCTGTACTATTAGCATAGCCACCTTACGAACTATTCCCTGGATGGTTCTTTCTAATGTGCGAATTCCGGCGTCAAATCCTAGTGGGCGAACCACTTTGGGCCAGACTGTTTCGTCTATGGTTAACGAACCCGCCGGCAAACCCGCTTTGGCGATTTCCTGAGGAAGCACAAAATCTTTGGCGATTTTGATTTTTTCCTCGTCGGTATAACTGGGCATGGTAATAACTTCCAGACGATCCATAACGGCTGTCGAAATATTAGATGTGTTGTTGGCGGTAGCCACAAATAATGCTTGTGACAGGTCCAGAGGAAAGTCTATGTAATGATCAGAAAAAGCCATATTTTGACTAGGATCTAACAGCTCGACCAATACACCCATAATCTCGCCACGGGCGGTGTCGGAAACCCGGTCTATCTCGTCTAATAGAATCACCGGGTTTTTGACGCCTGCCCGACGGATGTTTTTGACTATTTGACCAGGCTCTGCCTCGGGATGGGATTTGGATAGACCCCTTAAATCTAAGGCCGAACTCATACCCCCAAAGGGGATACGAATAATCTTTCGACCCAATGCTTCGGCAAGGCTGTAGGCAAAAGTGGTCTTGCCAGTTCCAACAAGACCTACTAACAATAGGACAGGAGCGTGGAAATCAGGATTTTTTGTTTCATTCAGAATGAGAACAGACAGATACTCTAAAAACCGTTGCTTGACGTCTGTTAAACCATGGTGGTGTTTATCCAGGATCTGTTTGGCAAAAGTTAAATCCAGAATGTCTTTTGAGGTTTTGTCCCAAGGCAGATTGACTATCCAGTCAATGTAATGTTGAGCCTGTTCGAATTCGCCGGAATAATTACCATATTTCGCCTGGCGATTTAGGCGAGCCAACATTTCAGTTATTTTGGTCTTTAATTCATCTGGAAGATTAGCCGAATCAACAAGCGAAGAAAGTCTTTTTATGTCGGTAGAAAATTGTTCGTCCACTTAATCTATTCTACACTAGAATCTTCGACGGGGACCACGGTCGCGCCCGGCAAGCCTAGGGCCGCGGAAGGAATCATCTGGCCTTGGGGTAAAAGGTCTAGGAGCCCGCTCTTCTCTGGCTTTAACCAACGGTTGGCCAGCTTCATCAAATAGCATGCTAAGACTAATTCTGTTCTGGCTGTCTATTTCGATAACCCAAACCCTAACTTGCTGGCCCTCATGTACCACCTGGGCAGGGTCCGAGATAAAACCTTGACCCATTTGCGATACGTGAACTAGGCCGTCTTTACCAGGAAGGATGTTTACAAAAGCCCCAAACGGCTGAATTCTGGCGACAGTCCCTTCATAGATTTCCCCAGCTTTTACTTCCTTGGCTAATCCGGCAACGTAGTCAACGGCTCTGGAAACACCCTCTGGGTCAATCCCCGAAATAAATATGTACCCATCGTCGCGCGTGTCAATTTGGGTACCAGTTTCGGCCATAAGCTTCTTAATATTTTTTCCACCTGGTCCAATAAGTTCACCTATCTTGTCGGTGGGGATTTGAACAGTGTGGATCTTGGGAGCAAACTGCGAAAGTTCTGGTCTGGGTTTGTCCAAAGCTTTAAGCATGGCATCTAATACTTGAAGCCTGGCTGTTCTGGCTCTTGCTAGAGTTTGTTTGCAGATGTCTAAAGTAAGTCCGGGGATTTTAACATCGAGCTGAATGGCGGTGATGCCCTTGGTAGTTCCTGCCACTTTGAAATCCATGTCGCCATAGTGGTCTTCCAGACCAATAATATCCGTTAGCAAAACACCGTCTATTAATCCTGTAGAAATTCCAGACACTGGGGCTAAAATTGGCACCCCGGCATCCATTAGAGACATGGTCGATCCGCAAGTGCTGGCCATGCTGGACGAACCATTTGAGCTCATTATCTCTGAAACCACACGAATCGCGTAGGGAAATTCTGACTCGGGGGGAATGACAGGAAAAATAGCTCTTTCGGCTAAGGCTCCGTGACCTATTTCGCGTCGTTTAGGAGATCCTACTTTTCCTGTTTCTCCAGTTGAAAAGGGCGGAAAGTTGTAATGGTGAATATATCTTTTTACCTCTTCGCCCTCTGCAGACTCTAGCGTTTGGCCTAATGACGGAGCACCAATGGTTGTTACTGTCAGGGCCTGAGTTTGTCCACGCTGAAAAATTGCAGATCCGTGAACTCTTGGAAGGACCCCTACTTGAACATTAAGTGGCCTAATCTCGTCTAATTTTCGACCGTCTGCGCGAAGAGAATGTTTGGTTACGTTAGTACGAAGCGTTTTATAGACTAATTCCTCAATGATGGCGGGAATAGCGGACTTTTGAGCTGGCTCGTATTCTGAACTCAATTGAGACACGATATCAGTTAAGCTGTTGCCTTCTTTAGTAGAAGAAGCTTTGAGATAGGATTCAACCAATGGCAAAGCCTTTTTTTCTATTTCAGTTACAAACGAGGCGTCGAGGCTGGGACGGTTAAATGAAATTTTGGGCTTGCCAACTTCTACTGCCAATTCATTAAGGGCGGTGATGATTTTTTTATTGTTTTGAACAGCCAATTCAAAGGCCTGATACATTTGATCTTCCGGTATCTGGTTGGCACCGGCCTCAAGCATGGGAATTAGATCGTTGGTTGACGAGACTACTAAGTCTAAATCGACTCCTTCACGGTTGCCGTTTTTAGGATTTATGACCAGCTCACCGGCCTCAATACCTACTCTGCATGAGCCAATTGGACCGTTCCATGGAATCGGTGAAATTGCTATTGCAGCTGAGGCAGCGTTAACGGCTAAAACATCGGTGTCGTTATCTGTGTCTGTGGCCAAGACCATGACTATTACCTGAACCTCGTTTTTGAACCATTTGGGAAAGAGAGGGCGAATGGATCTATCTATTAATCTGGCGGAGAGAGTTTCTTCGTCAGTGTTTCTTTCGCGCTTGACCCAACGTGATCCCTTGATGCGACCACCAGCGTAGAGGCGTTCTTGGTATTCCACTGACAACGGAAAATAGTCTTTTTTTGTATCTTCAGCTCCAATGGTTACCGCTGCCAAAACAACGGAATCGCCATATTTCGCAAGAACGGAACCGGTGGCTTGAGGCGCAAGACGGCCAACTTCGAAAGAAAGTGTCCTTCCTGCTACTTCAACTGATTTGGTTACAACTTGGTTGTTCATGAAACGATCCACAACGCTTATTTCCTGAGGTTATTAAGAAGTCTGAAGAAGAGTAACTACTTCTCTTCGCACCTCTTAAAAAACCTTTGGACGCTGTGTTGTGATTTATTATATAACAGATTAAATTATTTAGTTAGGCCAAGTTTTTTGGCGACCACCTGATACCTCTTGGCGTCTTTTTTTTGTAGATATGACAGTAATCTGCGACGCTTGGAAACCATGCTGATAAGTCCCCTTCTGGAATGATTGTCTTTTTTATGCTCCTTAAGGTGTTCTGTGAGCTTGGTTATCTTTTCGGTTAGAAGGGCAACTTGAACTTCTGGCGAGCCAGTGTCACCTTTTACAGTGGCAAATTTTTTGATAATTTCTTGTTTGTATTTGGTATCTAAAGCCATAAAGAAGACTTAGACATAGGGCGAAAGTGAGTACCTAATTGGCGGACAAACTTTCGTTAGTAAGTCGTTAAGTTGGGTAATTATATCACACAACTACACCAGTTGTGATCCTTGGTAGATTTTTGGTTCGTACCAGTCTGGTGAAGGGGCTTTGGGTTGGCTGTCGGTACCAAATCCTAAGTCTGTGGACTGAGGGGCAGCGGCGGGAATTGATCCTTCCGGAAAATCGGAAGCCGATAAAACATCGTGTTTCTGAGCCCCTTGGCGCAAAAGATTGGCTGCTGTTTCGAACGTGATGATACTAACTTTTGAAGTTTGGAAGTTGTCGGTGGCGTCTTTGAGACCGGAAAAAAGATTGGATGCTGAATCGGGATCTAGTTTGAGACGAGCCGTCTCGATTATTTGGAAAACTAATTCTGAAAGCGAGGCGGATTGGGTGTCTATAACATGGTGGTGGGCGTATTTTTCGTGGGGTTCGGAAAGCGTAAGTCCAATAATTTTGGACTTGGACATTAGGTCTTTGGTCTCTTCGTAAAGACTTCCTAATTCCGAAGTGTGATAAACCCCCACCAAAATTGACAGATCAACTTGCGACGGTCCAGTGACAAATTTGAGCTTTCTGTGGTCCAATCCGGGTGAAGCGGGCTTGGGAGTAACGACCAATTGCAACTCCCCTGCTTCAATGTTGTAGCTTATTTTGTCAACATGTTCGGTTTGACCCGGGAAGGTAATAACCAAGTTACGCCCCCCAAAGGAAGTAACGATCGACTCCACTCCTACTAACCGGTTAAACTCCACGGTCATGGGGTGCACACAGGCGGCGTGGACTACTTTTCCAGCTTTTTCTAAAACTAGTTTGAGAGCCAGTCCAGAAGCCACCACATCATGTGTGGGATTTTCTGGAAAAAGCAGGGCTATGGAGCGGGCAGGCTCAAGCAGTACTGCTATTTGTGCGGTGTCAGGCTTGGCCATGTAATTCGTATGAGATTATACTATCTCCAAGCTTAAAATCAACATAAGGGCTAAACACGGCTCCAAATTCAGTTCCTGATTTTACTTTGTCTATGTCTTGTTTACCGGATTTTAGAGTTTTTAGCTTGGACTCGGAAATTATTTTATCTCCTCTAACTATCCGAATTTTGTCTTGTTTGGAAATAATCCCCTCGACACATTTACAACCGGCTACCCTATCAGGACCAATTTTGAATTCAGCGGAAATAATAGACCTGCCTAAAATAGTTTCTGTAACACGGGAATTTACCAACTTAGAAAGGTGATCCAGTAATTCGTAAATTATGGAAAAGTTATCAATAGTGATTTTTTCGACTTCGGCCAACTTTGAGACTGAGTTGGGAATTCTTGAACCAAAACAAACTATTCTGGCTTTTGAAGCGATGGCGTTGGTGATATCTGTTTCGTTAACATCCCCGGTATGAGAGGAAACAACATTAACTCCAGATGGAAGCGAAACAAAAATAGCCTCCAAAGAACCAGCGACATCTGCACACAAAATGATGTTCAGGCTACCCGCTTTGTCGCCTCCTATTTTTGAAGTCGAAGACGGCTTTGACGAGATAGAAACCGGAGCGGAGGTTAGGGTAGAACCCACTTCGGGGACGGAGGTCAGTCCTAATATTTCTACTGGAGTGGAAGGGGGGGCAACTGTAAGATTTTCACCGGTGGAACTTATCAGAGCACGTATTTTTCCTACAGGCACTGAACCAAAAAGAGGTTGCCCAATAGAAAGGGTGCCATTTTTAACAATAACGAAAGCTAGTGGACCCTTTTTTGAGTCTAATTTCGACTCAAGAACTATGGACTGCGAAGGCGATGAGGGGTCCGACAGAGGAGGATTTAAGGATGTAATAAGTTCAAGCATTTCGAGTAGTTCCGGAATCCCCTTGCCGGTTTTGGCAGAAATCGAAACCACAGGAACTTCTCCACCAAAATCTTCCACAATTACTCCAATTTCGGTGAGTTGGGTTTTGACCCTATCGGGATTTTGAGTATCAAGGTCTGATTTGGTGATTGCCACTATGAACGGAATCCCGGCTTGTTTAATAAAGTCGACTGATTCTTTGGTTTGAGGCATAACCCCATCCACTGAGGAAACAACCAAAATGGCTACATCCGCTAAAAAGCTTCCCCGTGATCGCATACCTGAGAACGCTGCGTGTCCTGGGGTATCGATAAAAGTACCTTGGGGGATTTTGAACGAACGGACAGACTGAGTAATTCCCCCTGCTTCGTGAGCGGCAACATTTGATTTGCGTAGATAGTCCAATAGGCTGGTTTTACCGTGATCGACATGGCCTAATATGACGACAATAGGAGGACGGGGTGTTTCCATAAATTTCTAATTACTAATTTATAAATTCTAGATCTGGCTTGAACTCTCTGCTCCCGAGATGTCAATGTGAAAGCCAGTAAGCTTGCCGGCTAGTTTCGCGTTTTGACCATCTCTACCTATCGCTAGAGAAAGTTGGTCAGCCGGAGCTGTAACCTCGGCTGATTGTTTTTTGGAATTTATCTTGACGGACAGATTTGAAGCAGGGGCCAGGGCCGAAGCAATAAACTTTTCTGGTTCTTCGTTAAATTGAACTATGTCAATCTTCTCACCATTAAGTTCGGATATTACGGCCTGGACGCGAACTCCTTTTTGACCAACACACGAGCCAACTGGGTCCACTCCGGGCTGATGAGAATACACTGCAATTTTTGTCCTAGAGCCTGGGTCTCTGGCGACCACTTTTATTTCAACACTTCCCGAGCCAACCTCAGGGACTTCGCGACGGAAAAGCTCTTTGATTAGGCCATCGTCTGACCTAGAGACAACTACTTCTTTACCTCGAACTCCTTCACGAACGCTGTGTAATAGAAACGTAAAACGGCCATTAATTCTATAGTCTTCAGAGTGAACCTGATGAGCGGGAGGCATAACTGCTTCGGTTTTACCAATGTCTACAACGATATCTGGTCCTGCAAAGCGAATGATCATGCCGGTTACTAACGACCCAATCTTTTTTTCATATTCGGAGATAATATTAGATTTTTCAGCTTCACGGACTTTTTGTAAAATTACTTGCTTGGCGGTTTGGGCTGCAATTCGACCATAGCCCGGTGGGGTAATATCGACTCTTTTAGCACCTTTTTTGGGGGTTACTGTGATTGTTTCGCCTTCCTCGGTTACATCGCCTGCAATTTCAAAGATCTTGGCTTCACCAGAGGAGGCGTCTAGATCGGCATCGTAGACATGGTCCGGCTTGACAGAGTCGGGGTGGTCTTTTTTGAAGGCTGCCACCAAAGCTTGTTTAATTGATTCAAGAATAATATTGGGGTCCAAACCCCTCTCGTGGGCGATTTGGGCAACTGCTAACGCAAAGTCAGAACGTGATGTAGATGGTTTTTGCATAATTTTTCTTTAAAAAAGGCGGGCTTAACTTCCCACCTTAAACTCTTAAACTGAGGTCATTATAGCAGGAATTGGGTGGTAGAACTAGTTGGGACGTGATATATTTCAAAATATGACCGATTTGGGAATAAAACACGAATCACAGAAACCAAAACATCAAAGCGGCAGAATGAAGGCTCCCGACAATCCGGGAACGGGTCATGATGGTGGAACATACGACGACAATCCACCAAACTTCGACCCGGATAGTTCATTGCCAGCCGCCGGAGACGAGAGCCATCCTGGAATACCAACAGGCCACCCTGAACAGAACTAATTGGTTGGGGGCTTAGCTTAAACCCTCGGAGTGGAGTGCGTCCTTAAGAGATTGATTAAATTGGGCGGATTTAATCAAGCCTACGACTCCATGAACTATTTCTTTGCCCGCCCTTCTCATTGGCATCAGCATAATTGTCGCTAAGGAAAATCCTATTAGTGTACCCAGAGTTCTTAAAATGGGGTTTGTTTTGCCTACTTCCTCTCCAAATATCAAACCAATGGCCACGCTGGAAATCGCCCAAGCTGATCCGGTAGTTATTTCTTCTACCTTGGTAGCCAGACTATTTGTGCTAGCGTTTATCTTGGCCCCTTGACTTAGGAACCGACCAATGTCTGCACCGTCCTCATGGAGCGCCAGTAGTTTTGGACTTGGTTTCCACGAAGCTGCGCTACCCACCGGCCCCACTTCTGCCAAGTCATCAATTAAATGGCATACTGTGGCTGAAAAACCGGCAATTTCATGGCCCATGTGAAAATATAACTCATTAAGGCCGTTGGCTGATTGTTCGTAAATCGCTCCCATGCACCCCATTATACTATAAGATTGGGGTGGTTGAGTGTATTTTGAGAGCTATGGGGTGGCGAAACCGGGTAGGTTTAGAATTCTGATACCGAAAAAGTTAAGAACGACAACACTCAGAGAGATGAGGACGAGGCCAGTGACTGCGGCGGTGATAAGTTCTTTGCCGGCTTGAACGGCTTTGGGGTCACCGTGGGCCATAATGATTTTTATACCCCCATAAAAAATTAAGACGAGCGCAGCCCCACTGGCAATGCTAGTTCCTAGTCTTAGTAGAGAAGTGATGGTGCCTTTACCGGTAATATCCAGACAACCGATGGCGGTGTTGATCTGGGTTTTGGTAGCGGGGTCACAAAAAACTTCAGCCATAACTTATGATTTATCATACTCCTCTAAGAGCTGCTTTTGGCGTTTAGAAATGTGATCCGGAAGCTGAATGATCAGGCGGATATAAAAATCTCCCCTAGCGTCTTTGTGAAGTGATTGGATATGGGGAGCGCCCTTGCCTGTTAGCCTGACACTGGTACCAGGCTGAGTACCGGGTCGAATTTTTAACTTAAGTTGGCCGTCCAAAGTTGTGACGGCAGTCTCGCCTCCCAAGATAGCCAAGGTGAAGGGTATTTTGTGATCCATATATATATCATCACCCTCCCGTTTAAATACAGAGTGATGTTCAACTTCAAATGTAATGTCGAAATTTTCAAATCTTAGGTGGGTGCCGGTGTTGGCCCCCGGAGGAATTTTGATGGAATGGGACTTTCCATCAATAGAAACCGACTCCGTTCCACCCTTGATGGCGGTCATAAAAGGAATTCTTAGAGAATAGTGTGGTTTTTGATGCCGAGTCCTTCCTCCAAACGGTCCACCTCCACCTCCAAAAAATTGTTCAAAGATTTCAAATGGATCAGAAAATCCCCCCATGTCTCCAAATGGGTTTTGACCCGAACTGGAATAGGAATAGGTAAAGGGTCCCTGCCGAAAACCGCCAGAGAAAGGATTGCCGCCACCAAACCCACCCGCTGCAGAGGGATCAAAGGCTGCGTGACCAAATTGATCATAAGTTGATTTCTTTTTGGGATCAGACAGCACCTGGTAGGCTTCGTTAATTTCCTTAAATTTGGTTTCGGCCTCGGTAGATTTGTTACGATCCGGATGCCATTGCATGGCAAGCTTACGATAGGCGCTTTTTAGTTCGGCATCAGAGGCAGTTTTTGAGACACCCAGTATGTCGTAGTAATCACGTTTGGCGGCCATATTGTAAGCAATTGTACCTCGGGAGTGCTAAAGATGCCACCGCGATTATGTGCTAGAATTTTGGGGTGACTAGTGAAATTCACAAAGATAACCCGGCAGTTAAATTGGCTAGATGGGTGGTTGGGATGAGGACTGAGCATAGCCCGGAATCTGCTGTTGTGAAAGGAGTATTGGACGGTACGCTTATTAGTGTGGCATTGGCTTTTGGTGTCCCCTGGATGGCGGTGGGGGTCGTGGTTGGGGAAGTAGCAGAACTGGCTTGGACAAAAATACGTTCTGCAAGGTAAGGATTGTTGGATTGAAGAAACTTTGATACAATCACAGGAAAGCTTTTGGCTTT
>CAZWKN010000004.1:69355-70735 GCA_964633995.1 uncultured Gammaproteobacteria bacterium | reverse complement strand
CCATCTTAAATGAAACAGGTAACCAAGATATCCTGGTAGCTTCTGCGTCTGGAACCAATGTATTTACGCTAGACAGAACTGGAAGCATCTCATTAGCCGGAACTGGAGCAGATCTAATATTTGCCAATGCTGAGCGAATTACCAACGATACCAATGGTAACTTTACTTTCACGACCGATTCAGTAGGTGGCACAGTTACCTTAACCGCCGCAGACAACGATGCTACTGCCGCCCTAACTGTCCAATCTGGTGGAGCCGCGGCGCTTACTTTGGATACGGGCGGATCGGCAACCGTCTCATTGGGTACGACCAACGCCTCGGCAATTACAATTGGATCGGGGTCAATTACCACCACCAACACCGGCGCATTTACAGTCTCAGGGACGCTTACCGCCAACGGTATTGCCAACATTGGCGACGGCGGTGAAGCAATTGCCCTTTCTGGTACCACTATAGGTTTAACCGCCAACGGAGCTGGGAATGACATTACAGCTACTCTAGTTGACAACAACTCAGACGCATTAGACATTCAAGAAGGCACCAACAACTATATCAATATCAACACCACCAACAATTCAGAGGCATTATCTTTCGGCAATACCACCACCAATCCATACGTAAACTTCTTGGGTAGTGGCAACCTAAGTATCGGTCTTGCCGCAGGTGCCCCAACCCACAAACTTCAAGTCGATGGCAAAGTCGTCGGAAAGGCCCTTGCGGTATTAAACGAAACTGGTGACCAAAACATCCTTGCTGCTTCTGCATCAGGAATCAATGTATTAACACTGTCCTCCGCCGGTGCACTATCCCTCACTTCCTCAACTGGATTACTGGACCTATCTTCCATCACCCATGCTACAAATGCAATTTCGGGGTTCAAATTGCCCCAAGCAGCATCTTTGGTCAGCGGACCGTCGGCCGGCGAAGGCTTCCTAGCCTATGATGCAACCACCAACACTCCATATATCTGGGATGGTGCTATTTGGTCGAGTATCGGCGGCGCTTCGACTACTCTTCAACAAGCATATGGTTACGACGTCGATGGAGGAGATGCCACAATTTCTCTTACCACCGCCGACGACTCACTGGTAATTACCAATCCCACATCAAGTGGAACAGACTCAGCATTCACACTTCACATAAACCAACAAAACACAACCGCAGTGGCATCAACTCTTGATATTACACAAGCGTCAAATGCTTTCGACGCCGTAAATCTTACTGCCAATGCTATTGATACCGAAACCGGCCTAGATATCTCAACCACTGCCCTAACATCAGGATCGACTATAAAAGTTACCGGGTCAGGATCTACCATGCAAACAGGTGGTGAACTAGTTGACTTGGTTCTTGGTGCTAACACTGTTGGAGCAGGTGTAA
>CAZWKN010000004.1:0-69255 GCA_964633995.1 uncultured Gammaproteobacteria bacterium | reverse complement strand
CGGCTCAGCCTTTAGAGCCACTGGTTCAGGTGCCACCATGCAAACGGGTGGTGAACTAGTTGACTTGGTTCTTGGTGCTAACACTGTTGGAGCAGGTGTAACAGTTACCGGAACAGGTGTCTACACGGGTACTGGTGCGGCAGATGGATTAATAAACGTAGTAGCCAACTCATTAACAACTGGTGATGGTTCCAAGATGTCATTCACAGGTCTTTCTTCTGGAACCGGACTTGAAATTATTGGTGGTACCGCCATGACCACCAACGGTGAACTTTTGGATCTAAACATGGGAGCAGCCACTGCTGGTAATGGCATTAACATTGCCACCACCGGCATCTACACTGGCACCGGACTTTCGGTAATTACAGCCAATTCTGCTACCACCGGGATAGGCCAAAGCATATCAATGACTGGCCTTACCACCGGCTCAGCCTTTAGAGCCACTGGTTCAGGTGCCACCATGCAAACGGGTGGTGAATTAGTTGATCTGGTTTTAGGTGCCAACACTGTTGGAGCTGGTGTAACCATAACCTCAACTGGTGCTTACACAGGAGTTGGCACTGCCGACGGTTTGTTAAACATCACCGCCAACTCACTGACTTCGGGTTATGCCAGCCAGATCTTTGCCAATGGTATTACAACAGGCCGTGGTCTAAATCTCAGTTCTACGTCCACAGCCCTAACCACTGGTAACTTGGGATACATAGAATGGGCACCGGGATCTACTGCCACCGCCACCACAGCCGATTTGTTTAGAATCAACATCGGCACCAACGGCACCATCTCTGGCGGCAACCTCTTTAATGTCACTGACACCGGATCATCGCTGTTCTCAGTTTCTGAAACAGCCATCACCTCAGCCCTCCCCCACTCATTTACAACAGCGGGTGATGTATCAGTTGCTTACGACATGATCTTTACCAATCAAACCTCAAGCTACATTAAATCCAACGCCCCACTCTATATCCAAACCGGCGAGTCATTTGAAAACAACAATCTCACACTACAAATGTATGGCACAGGCCAAGCAATTACTGAACTTGGTACCGGCTACGCCCTCATAAATAGCACCTCTACAAGCGTCGACGGTGCTACTGCCACCAACCTTAACGTCGCCGGTCAATATATAAATACCAGCGACCTAGATACTATTTCTTTGCTTGTCAGAAACAATAACACCGGCACCATTACCATGACTAACGTAGGAACCGCCGGTGCACAGGGAGACCCGGGTGTGCTTACTGTCGAAGGAGCCGGAGGGACAACTACTGTTTATAACCTTATAACTGCCTATAACTCCCTAACCCGAAGTGACGCCGCTGCAGTATTTAGGGTCAGGGCCGATGGAAACGTGTATGGCGAAGCTGCTTTCAACGCGACCGGCGCCGACTTGGCTGAATACTTTGCCAAAGAGGAATCAATCCCTGATGGCGCCATTGCCGGTATGAATAAAGAAACCGGAAAAGTCAGACAATACAGAAATGGCGATACCGTCATCGGTATCGTAACATCATCCCCGGCCTTCATAGGCAACAGACCAAGTGACAAATCCGACGAAGAAATTGCCAACGAATACGCACTGATTGGATTAAACGGTCAAATCAGGGTCAAAGTTGCTTCTGAAAATGGCGATATTAAAATCGGTGACCACATCGCCTTTTCCACAGTCAACTCCGGCATTGGCGTCAAATCCATAAAAGCAGGTCCAATTGTTGGAAAAGCCTTAGAGAATTATTCCAGTACCAACCCATCGGAAACCGGAACCATTCTGGCCTACGTCAGCCCCCAATGGTATGCCCCCGACGCCATGTCACTTCAGATAAACGATCTGGGTCAGGTCACATACACCTACTCGGACCAACAGCTCAATGCCAAATTTGAAGCCATAGATAGAACTATTGGCCTAAACACGATTGAAACTTCAAACAATATCCTAGCCGGGTTTGAGGCCACACTAGACAGCAAACTCGCTTCCATCTCAGCCCAACTAGCCGCACTTCAAGTTCAACCTACAAACACATTTGACGAAGCCACCATTTCGGGACAGCTCAGGGTATTGGGTACATCCAACCTAGGTGAAACCAATATCGCTGGTAAACTAACTGTAGGATTGCTCTCAGTCGACGACATCACTGCCACTCTCTCATCACTTACCGGCACAATTACCGCCGAAGGCAACTTAGTTGTTAAACAAACGGTTACTGCCCAAAAATACAACGTCGACACATCTGATGTCTTAGGTGCCTCGGTTGGCAAAACAGTAATTCCAATTGGACTAACTGAACTCACTATCGACACGTCGGCCGTGTCAACCGCCTCATCCATTTTCGTTACCCCCGAGATCCCGATCTCAATTGCGGCATCGGCCACCGACTCGGGAAGGTTTACTATTAAAATCCCCTCGTCATTAACCGAACCACTCAAGGTTAATTGGTGGGTTATCAACTAAACATGACTAAAAACCGCTCCAAAAAACACCGCATTTTTTCGATCTTTACATCCCTTGCTATTTTGGCAATCAGCAGTTTTATTTTTATGCGTTTTACTACCCAATCCGCCCACGCCGTCTGGTTTGATGATACTTACTCATATAGACTCAAATTTTCATTCGTTCACAATGCCGATATTTCAGGAGATAGGTCTGTTACTTTTTCTCTGGACACAGCTGAACTCATTGCTGCCAATCTCATGCTTTCAAACTGTAACGACACCAGGTTTACAGACGGCAACGGTAAACCTCTTTTGTATGACTTGACTGGCACATGTAACAATGCTGCCACCACTTACGAAGTCATCTTTCCCTCCATCGTCAATGGTACTAATGTAGGTTACGTGTATTACGGCAATCCAGGAGCCAGTAATGCTGAAATAAATTCTTCAGGCTACACCACCCTTACTCCTTCCGGCGGAGACCCATCCAACACAACTCCCACTACAACCGACGAACAAGGCGTTTCTCCCATATCGTACTGGAATTTTGACGAAGGTCAAGGATCAACTGCCAACGATTATTCAGCCGGCAACAACAACGATCTCACCATTACCAATGCCCTCTGGAAGACTTCCGACGTTTGCGCCACTGGCAACTGCCTGTACTTTGACGGTAATGCCGATTACGCCACCAAGGCATATTCATCAGACACGGAACTTCTTCCTGCCACCAACTCCTTTTCCGTCACCGCCTGGTTTAAACACAACTCAACCGCCGGAGCCGATACCTTAATCTCCAGAGCAGACGGAGTAAACGGAGTGGGTTGGAAAGTATACATGAACAGCTCAGGATTTATGTGTTTTGGTATAGATCAAACAGCCGGATCCTTCCCCTTAAACTCCGCCTGTACTCCATTAAGTTATGCCGATTCCACCTGGCACTTTGTCACCGCCGTCAAATCTGGCACCACCAGTATTACCATATATATAGATGGTGCCCAAATCACCCAAACTACCGGCATAACTGCTTCATCCATCAGTGGCACCAATGCACCCATAACCATTGGCAACGACTTTGACAATGGTACCAATGGCTGGGTCGGCTTCATTGACGAAGTAAAATACTACAACTTCGCCAAATCCATATCCCAGATCCAGACCGAATACGCCTCCAAATCCTCCACCCACGGTGTCTCTGCTTCTCTAGGATCCAGCACCTCAAACCTAGGATCTGGCCTAATGGGCTACTGGAAACTGGATGAAAGTTCCGGGAACGCTACCGACTCATCTGGAAATGCCCTTACACTTACCAATAACGGCACCACGACATTTGTAGGCAGCAAATACGGGAACGGCTCATCCCATAACGGCACGACCCAGTATTTCAGCACTGTCACCGCTATTTCCAACATCCAAACCGTCGCTTTTTGGGTAAATCCAGCCAGCACGTCTGACGACTATATACATCTCATAAACTCCTCTACTTACATCAATTCATCCTCTGGTACCGTTTCTGCCACCGGCTTCACTTCTCCATCAATCTACGTAAACGGAATACTAAATGGCACCCTGACCGCAAGTGTTTGGAATCATGTAGTGGTAACCACAACCACAGCCGTCAACGCTACTGCATTTGAAGTTGGTCGAGCTAATGGAGCATATCTAAACAACACCGGGAAAATGGACGAAATACGCATTTACAACCGCGCCCTCTCACCTGCCGAAGTCTCCGCTCTCTACTCCTTCGCCCCCGGACCAGTAGGCTGGTGGAAACTGGATGAAAACACGGGCACCAGCGTCACCGACGCCACAGGTAACGGCTCTGCAGGATCTTTTGTAAACAGCCCCAAATGGCTCCCGGGGAAAATCGGATCCTCTTTATACTTTAATGGCAATACGAGCGATTCAGCAATAAATCTGGGCGATAACAATGCACTTGATTTTAGTGACACCAATAGTATTTCAGTAGATTTCTGGATAAACCTGGCAGGTCTGGCTTCATTCAACAATCCTTCCACTATTATTTCCAAACAAAATGGCACTAGTGCAGGCATGACCTTTTTCTTAGGCTCCAGTACCACCTGCCAAATTTCTGATACCGTACCCAATCAAATCTGTATGAAAATTAGTGACGGCACAGATATTTATTTTATCTACGCCTCGGCTTCCTCGATGGCCCTAAATAATTGGTATCACGTAGCCGGAGTAATCGATCGCAATAATTCTGCCAACAACCTCATCTATATCAATGGTATTGCTCAAACTACCACCACTTCAGGCACGCTGGCCAACGTCGGCTCTCTAGCCAACACCAACGTCGCTTGTTTGGGAATTTTTGGCGCTGGCGCCAATTGCAACACTACGCAGGAACTATACGGGTACCTCGATGACCTACGTGTCTACAACTACGCCCGCACTTCCAAGCAAATCATTGAGGATATGAACGGCGGTCACCCTGCAGGAGGAAGTCCTGTAGGAAGCTATGTATCTCGTTGGAGTTTTAATGACATGCAAGGAACTAATGTTAATGATTTGACTGACAATAACAACGATCTCACTCTTTCCTCTGCCTCCTGGACTACAAGCGGTAAATATAGTGGTGCCTGGAATGGGACTGGCTCCATCTGGGCGTCTCGTGCCGATGATGCCGATTTTGATTTTGCAGCCAGTACGGATTTCTCCTTAAGCATGTGGGTTAAGTCCGACTCGGCAACTAATCCCGTGACCAACGACGAAGTAATCATCCAAAAGAAAGCCGCCGGCAACGTAGCAGGATACAGAATGTACTTTGCCAACTCCACGGGACTACTTACCTGTGATCTGGACGATGACACCACCTCATATCCCGAAGACACGGCAACGACGACGACAGATTATTACGACGCCACCTGGCACCATGTTGTCTGTATCAGGGATATCGCCTCAGGCAAATTAAACCTGTATGTAGACGGCAAACTAGCAGGCCAGGACACCAGCCTCTCGGCCACAGGTTCCCTGGAAAACGCAACTGCGTTGTACATAGGAGACGATGACGGTGATGCCACCAATTCATTCGCAGGCGACATCGACGAAGTAAAAATATACAGATCTGCCCTCTCCCCCTCTGAGGTCCTACTCGACATGAACGCCAATTCATCTATAACGTTGGGAGGAGTTGACGACCATACGGACAAAGGCTTCTCACTCCCAGCAGCGGTTGCTCAATGGAAAATGGACGAAAATACACCCAACACTTGCTCGGGTGGCGCCAACGATGTTTGCGACACTTCGAGCGGAGGCATAGACGGTGCGTTTAGTGGAAACACTGCGTTTACCCAAGGCGAAATCGGATCCGCCGTTACGTTCGACGGCACTAGTGACTACGTCTCTTTTGGAGACAACATAAATATCGCCGATGGTGATTCATTTTCTATCTCTGTATGGATTTACCCCACCGCTAACACCCAAGACGCCCAAATTGTTTCCAAGAAAGATTCAATTTGGACAGCATCAGAAACAGGTTACGATATATCCTGGTGGTATAACACCGATGGTGGCAATACATGTTTCTACCTGTCCGACGGTACTGCTGGTGGTTCAGACCAATACGAGGTATGTACTCCAGACCACAGCACCGACACTCTCAACCAGTGGTATCACATCGTGGGCGTATTTGATAATTCCACCCTCGCTGGTTCAGCCATCTATCTTAACGGAGTAGAATACAACACCTACGAAAGCTGTACAAATTGTGCAAGTCCCACCGAAATTGGCTCACTCTCCAATACCCTAGGATTGTGCATAGGTACCGACGCTCAAGCTTCAGGTGGATGCGGTACCGCCAACGAATTTACTGGGAAAATAGACGATGTCCGCATTTTTCGCTCTGCTCTCACCAAAGCACAAGTCGAATATTTGTATAACCAAGGCGCGCCTATTGCCTGGTACAAATTTGACGAATGTAGTGGCGCCACCGCTTATAATGCCGCCCTCAACTCCCAAGGCCAAGCCGCCGGCATGAACGGCACCATTACTCCCGGCGACACAACTGGAGACAACGATACAGTCGGATCATGTAGTAGTGGCACTACCACTGAAATGTGGAACGACGGAACTACTGGAAAATACAATTCATCACTCGGCTTCGACGGCACAAATGACCAGGTGTCAGTGGCTACAGATGCCAATTTTAATCTAACCACCAATTTTACAATTTCCGCATGGATTTATCCCACCAGTTGGGGTGGAGGATTCCCCACAATAGTATCCCGCGATAGTGGCACAGCTGGTTATACTTTTTATATTCGCCAGACAAACGCTTCTCTTTCCTTGTGCGTCAACGGTGCTTCATGTAACTACGGACTAGACAATAGAATTAGTCTAAATAGCTGGCAACATGTCGTTTGGGTCAACAATGCCGGCACCAATACTCTCTATGTAAATGGCAACACCGCTGGAGCACCAGCTGGATCCCCCTCGTCTCTAACTACGAGATCTTTTTATATCGGATCAGCCGACGGAGCTAGCGATTTCTTTACCGGCCAAATAGACAATGTCCAAATTTACAACTATCCCCAATCTTCATCTCAAGTGAAACGTCTATACAACGAAGGTTCTGCCGTACGGTTTGGACCAGCTACTGGATCGCCTTAAAAACCTGTTTCCAAATCAGTGTTCATCATTGGAAATTTCGGCAATGGTGTAGTTTTTACTAGCGTGGGAGATGGAATAACAACCCGGCGAACCTCACTTGAGATAGCTGTAGGATAATTTGGGAATGGATCACTAGTAGCCATGGGATATATGTTTCGAAGTTTTTGAATATAACCATCCACCCTTAAGCGAACATCGGCATTTGTATCAGGATTACAATAACCAGAAGTGAACTTAGAAACAAATACCTCCATCGGCAGTTTTCCAGAAGATATTTCCGCACTACACCCGCTTAAATAATGTGCCGGCAATCCCAAGAAAGCACCCAGTTGTATACTTAAATTGTTATTATTCGAACCCAGAACTCCAAAATCGAGTACTGGATTAGGTGCAAAACGAACATAGTTACTAGCACCGCTCTCATGCAACCACACCGCTAGAGTAAATCCCGGATCTACGCCTCTCTGATAAGATTGATTCACCACATCCCAATAACACTCTTTGCCGTAGTTTTTACCCAGATTTCCCGTCCACCGCAATGCTCCAGCAGCAAAAGATTCAGGTCCGGTAAGATGATAAAGATAATATGCTATGTAATCATTTGCCGGAATCGATGTGTTGCAATTTGCGACAGGGACAGGAGTAGGCGGAACGGGTGTGGGAGTGGGTATGGCTGTAGGCGGAACTGACACACAAGATCCCGCAGATGTGTAACTACCAGCACACGATCTGGAAGAAATATAAGTACCAGAACAAGTGGTACTTTCAAGCCAACTCCCCCCTCCGCATCCGGTATATCGAGATCCTGTACAGGTCGCAGGCTTACTCGGTGTCCACTGACAGCTATAGGTTAAACACGAAGTTTGGCTAGTATTACGTTCACAACCTGATCTGCCCCAACACTTTGCAGCAGATGCGGCACCATAATTACAACCAGTGGGGCATACACCACCCGAAAAAGCGCACGCCGTCGTCAGGGGTGAGCAGAAAACTGTGGCCTGACACTGGGTTTGCGTCAAACCCGAACATTGTCGTCTAACCTCTGCAAAAGAGCAACCTGAACGACTAGTACACCGTAAATCAACCCAACTCGAATTACATTGGGAATAATTGTCTTGAATAGTACAGGAAGAACTTTGACAAGGAGGAACCCCACTACAATTAACAAGTTGGCCTAATTGCCACCTACAATTTGGCTGAGCAGAACAAATAACTTGGGTTGAAAAATCCGAACAAGCCGCAGCTTGGGTATGAAATGATTGTTTTTTGGGAAACAACCGAACAATTATCAACAATGAGATGATAAAAAAAACCACCAAAACTATCTGAAACCACAAAGATAATTTAGAAACATTCACGTCATTCTTAGTATAAACCATTGTGCACTATTGACATATCCCCATCAAAGTACTAACTTATATATCAAATGGCTTCTTTAAGTCTCACCGAACTCCCTGACCTCCTCACCGTCCGCGAAGTAGCAGAAGTCCTTCGGGTTTCCACTCTCACCATCAAGCGCTGGGGCAAACGCGGCAAACTTACACCAATCAGAATCAACTCTCGAGGCGATCGCAGGTACAAAAAGGAAGCAGTCCTTT
This sequence comes from uncultured Gammaproteobacteria bacterium, assembly GCA_964633995.1. Classification (GTDB taxonomy): domain Bacteria; phylum Patescibacteriota; class Microgenomatia; order CAZETR01; family Amesbacteraceae; genus CAZWKN01. Next base: position 60,595 of record CAZWKN010000004.1, on the reverse strand, counting down.
GGCTTTTGGGCATGACCCCCAAAACTACCTAGCCACAAATTCGAATTCTTTCCCCAAAATTCTCACGCTGTACCTCTCCCCCTCTTTTAGATTCTTTATCTCAAGTGTATATACCCCATTTTCAGAAGACACATTCATTTTAGTCCAATAAGCCAACCCTTTCGCCTGATATTCCACACTGTCAATTTTTTGCATCGACTGGAAACTAATAAACTCCCGTCCATTCCCCAAATACGTCGCAAAAAAAGCCCTCGCGTAACCCGAAGCGTTTATGCTCGATTCTTGTCGCACTTTTACCAACCCTACCCCTATGGCCGCCCCCACAATCAACAAAACCACACTCATAACTGGCAGTATTAGGGCTGTCGCGTCTGCGGCTTTCCCCCACAATTTAAAATAATTAATCTTCGCTTCTTGTGCCGGCTTATATCTAAACAGCGTATCCTCCGGCCACCACCACCACCCACACTTATCACATTTTTCGACCGGCAAATTAGTTGGCATGCTTTCACCAGTAAACCGGGTTAGCGGCGTCAAATCTGTCGGACACACCATGGTTCCCATTTTTAAAAGATCGGCATCTACAATAACCGGCATCCATCTGTCCATAGACCGTGGCGACATCCGATTTACCACCCACGATTGAGTCCAAAATCCCCCACAGGTATAACACCTAAAAGACCGATCAAAACCGGCAATTGAAACTTCATTCAAAGGTCCTCCACATCCCGGACATTTCATAAATCCTGCCTCCCGGTTTTAAATTTAAACTCCTTTTCCAATACCTTAACTACGTAGTTCGTATCAGAATCCAACCACTTTAAATCAGCAGTATATAAACCATTGTCTTCCGATACCCCCGCACTGTTCCAGTCTATCTCGCCAGCCTTTTTATAATATACTTGCGACACTTTTCCACTCGACCGAAACACCACACTCGTCCTGCCTGCTCCCAAATAAACAGACCCAAATCCCGTCACTTCCGAAGACGCCGACACGTCAGTATTTTGCCTGTTCTTTACTTTTATCACTCCCACCGAAAGCCCGATTACCAAAACCAGTGTAAACAGTGCAGGCAATACAAACATCGCCTGCTCGGATTTCTTTCCCCATACTTTCAGATAGTTCTTCTTCAGGTCATATGCCTGCTTAAAGCCAAATAGACTATCTTTTGGAAACCACCACCACCCACACTTCTCACATTTTTCAATTACAAGTCCGGTCGGAATATTTTCTCCCGCAAGCGCTGTCATTCTTACCTTATCCACCGGACACAATCCTTCCCCATCGGGGGCATTTTCTACTTTGAGCGGAACCACATGATCCAAATCTTTTTCGGGCAATTGATTAACCATCCAAGATTCCAACCAAAAACCACCACATTTCCTACACCTATATGAATCATCAAACCCCATAACCGATATGGGATTCAGCTCTCCTCCACAACCCGGGCAGTTCATAGTACTACTATACTATGTCATCCCGAGCGAAGTCGAGGGATCCCTCCATGCGCTACGCTTAGTCGGGATGACAAGCCGGCAAATTTATACTTCTCTCTCCACCATATACTCAGCAATACCCTGGATGAAATCAATCGCTTCTGAATTTAACTCAAATTTACGCAATTTCTCTGCCGTCCTAGCCGCTTTTGCCGCATACTCTCTGGCCAATTTTTTATTATATTCATACGCCCCGCAGTCCAATATGGCTTTTTTAGCCGCATCCAGATCCTCTCTCGTTGCATTTTGATCACCCCAAACTTTATGCACTTCTGGACAATCCCACGCCTTAAGCACCATCAGGGTACATTTTCCCTGTTTTAGATCCGAATCTGCACTCTTTCCCGTCTTCTCTGGACTCCCATACACTCCCAAAATATCATCTTGCAACTGAAATGCCACCCCACCATCCATAGAATATTCATGCAAAATTTCAAAAACCTCTTTTGATAAACCGGCCAAATGCGCCCCAATAAACAACGGATTCTCATACGTATAAATCGCCGTCTTTGCCTTGTGCAAAACGATCACATCGTCTTCTGTCCATTCCTTAAGTGCTTCCAAACCAACATCGTAAGCCTGGCCATAACCAGTATTTGCCAACCCTCTCAACATCTGTTTCATTGCCGGTCTGTTGTCGCTATTAGAAATAAGCTCTAAGCCCATAAACAACATTGCATCTCCCACCGTAACCGCCATAGCATCCCCCAGGTGTGAATCATTCATTACTTTTTTAAAATGTTCATGGGTTGTCAACCCTCCCCGCCTAAAACTATCGTTATCCATAAAATCGTCATGCATCAAAAGCCCTGCATGTACCAACTCCACCCCCACAGCAGCACCCCAATCACATTCTTCTCCACCCAACCTTGCTCCATAACGCACAAACGAACTTCTGATTCTCTTCGTCGGACGCAGAATGTATTCTTTTGCGTGTTCCAAAATCTCCCTATCCAACTTTTTCTGTTTCTCATTAAACCCGAAATCTTTTTTTATTTCTTCGTCAAAATACTCAGCAATTCGCTTATCTATCTCCGGCACAAACGCTTCCAACGTTTTCTTTGCCTTCTGCCCCAAATCACTCGCCATCCCCAAATTCTATCACAATTCCAACTCTTGAAAGGACAGTCCTTTCAAGAGTATCCTAAATTTGTGCCCGCCAAGAACAAGATCAAAGAGTATCACGAAAACGGCTACTACCACATCTACAACCGCGGTGTCGAAAAGCGAGCAATTTTTTCAGACAAACAGGATGAGTCCGTTTTCCTCTCATATCTCAAAGAATATCTTTCCCCCAAAGACTTAGACAAACTCCTTCAGGTATTAACCAACCCCACATCTACTCCCTATCAAAAGGCAGATGCCAAAAAACTAATTCGACTCAACAATTTTTCCAATCAACTCGATTTACTAGCCTATTGCCTAATGCCCAATCATTTCCATCTTTTAGTCAAACAAACCGTTCCCAGAACTATAGAAATGTTTATGCGCTCTCTTTGCACCCGCTACGTCCAGTATTTTAACCATAGAAACAACCACAGAGTAGGACCACTTTTTCAGGATGCTTACAAGGCGGTCCTTGTAGATTCAGAACAACAACTGCTCCACCTATCTCGCTATATTCACCTCAATCCTTTCCAAAAAGGACAGTCCTTACAAGAGTGTCCCCAACCATCATCTTATCGAAACTATCTCGGCTTTATCAAACAAGATTGGCTCAAACCACAAGCAATTTTATCTTATTTTGCCAAATCAGGATTCAATTCCTACTCTAGTTTTGTCGAAAACTCGCAAATCGACGAACCCTCCCTCTCCCAAATATCATCTCTCACCCTCGATCTTTGAAAGAACTGTCCTTAAAGGAGTATCCCTAGGCCACTCTTTCTTTCAGTGCTTCGTAAAACATTTCCAAATATCCTTTTTGTTTTTTGGGATCAACCTCCCGCTCCGCCAACACCGCCAAATGAGCTGATTTAGCCGCCTGCAACTTAGAAATCCTGTATTTCTCTGCCAAATACATTTGCCACCGCCCCTCTTGCCCTTCCGAAGCGTCCCGCAAAGGAGGGTTCCACAAATTCACTTCAATATTAGCAATTACCTCCGGCTCAAATGCCAATTTCAACGTTTTTTGTACAATTCCATACAACCCCACCAGTGCTTTTTTAGCCTCTACCCAATTTTCCTGTCGCCTGTACATCAACGCCTTGGCCAAATTTACTCCAGCATCATACGCCAGCTCCTTCGACAATCCATACTGCTCACCCACATACTTAATCACTAAATCTCTTAATCTCTCCGTCTCTCCCCCCGCCAAAGCATGTCTCCATTTAACCTCTAAATCAGCCACTATTTTGGGGTTGAACCTTAAATGCTCCTCTTTGTCATTAGCCCCAAACCGCCTCCTGCGCCTAGAAAAATCCATTATCGCTTCCCGCAACTTTTCCGGACTAAAATCCGGTAAATGGTCCTGTTCAAAATAATATTCTGCATAGTCCATCTGCCAAGGCAAAAGTCCCGATGTTCTCTGCTCTCCGCTGGTCCTGATAAACAAATCTACATTGGGATAAGGTTGATCACACGTATCCAAATATTTCTCAAACACTTTCACATCCAACTGATCAACTGATACCTGATCAGTGATAACTTGTTTAACCGCCCTCACCAGCTCATCCCTACCACCATAATCCAAAGCAATGTTAAATACATGCGAGTCGTTGTATTGTTTCGTCTCCGCCTCAAGCCTAGCAATATGCTCGAGAGCATCTTTCGGCAACCTATCCTTTCGCCCCAAATGCACCAACCTTATCTTCTCTCTGTGCAAATCGGGTTCCATCTCGTCCAAACCCATCCTCAACAATTTCATAATCTCACTTACTTCCACTTCTGACCTCTCCCAATTCTCCGTAGACCACGCCCAAACCGTAAACGTATGTACTCCCAGCATTCTTGTGGCCTCAGACAACTCCTTAATTGCTTGATACCCCGCTGCGTGCCCTTCCCAAGGTTTTAATCCTCTCGCCCGCGCCCACCGCCTGTTTCCATCCAGTATCATCGCAATATGGTTAGGCACCTTGGTCCCAGGAGGCAATGTAATCACATCAGTCTTTCCCATGCCCGCTAATCATACCAAAAATTAAACCTAAGGCAACAAATTGTATTGGGGGGGAGGAAGCGCTGTATGTGTCGACGTTGGGGTTGGAGTATCAAAGTTCAGATCAATGGTTGGAGTAGGAAACGAAGTTCGAGTTGGTGTTTCAGTTGGAGGCCACGCAATAGTCGAAGTCGCCAGCGGAGCCCCATTTAACACAAGTGGAACATACACATCCACAGAAGCTGGCGCAAGTGTGGGTGTCATCTCTGGTGGCCAAAAAGTCGGTGTCACATCGGATCCCCCAGCAGACACCATGTTTGCAAACCACAAACTAGCTATCGCTAGCCCACTCAGAGCAACAGAACCAATAACTCTAAACTTCCGTTCCCAATTCATCCCACCATTCTACCGTCAAAATACATTATGTCAATTCTTCGTCCCAATCTGGCTATAAACATCACACGCTGGGCGAGTCATTTTAAACTGGCTTTGTGGCTGATTTACATCCCCACTTTTGTACGTCGCCAAATATCCCAACCCCTGTGGCAACTTCCCAAACTGCGGCCGGTACGTCCCAGACGCCGAATTGAAAGGCCCTACATAAAATTCAGCCGTACAACCTTTGTTGCCCGCCAACAACAACGTCGTATTGTCAACAGGATTTCTTTCCGTAATTGGATCAAACACGGCCCAAGAAACCGTCATCCCCTTCAAACTAAACTGCCAGATCTCATAATCCGACGTTTCATTGCAATCCGTCTGCATTACTGTTCTGCCCTGTCTAGGGTTGGCACAAATTGATCCAATTCCTCCGGTATCAGCCATTCCCCCTTCAAAAAATTTCTGCCCAGCATTTTTTCCGTTTGGTCCACCCAAAAACGCTATTTCCAATGAATGCATCTGAGTCGTAAATCTTTTTGCCCCACCTGTACCCTGATGAACCACCACTCTCGTGCTGTTCATGGCCATACTTCCCTCGTTGTTTACATCACCATAGTTAACCACCCCAACCTTAAACCCTTCATGCGCTTCAGATCCCTGATCGTACAAACTAAATAACACCGGCAAAATCCCGGAAATATTTGATCTAGCCGGATCATCGCCATGTTCGTGTCCAAAAATACATCCTGTCTGTGGATCTTTTCTAGGATGCCAAGTTCTGTATTTCTTACTATCCGGCCCGGTCAATACATATTTATCGTGCGTCGCAACACTACATGTTCCCAAGCTTTCATTCACAATAGCAGTACTCACAATTCCGTCAACACCAGCTCCAGGCCCTGTAGGCATCGGCATTGCTGTCGGAGATGGAGTCAACGTAGGAGTTATCGTTAAAATTGCACAATCCGCTACTAATTGCAAAGCAGTCATCCGCCGCACATCCAATCTTTTACCTTCACAATTTATCGTCAAACTCTGCCCACCTGTCAGGTTAACTGGCGACACACTGGCAGCCAATACCCGAGTCGAAACTGGCTTACTAATCACACCAACCATCGTCCCTAACAAAATAACCAAAATAGCCAATCTCTCCATTTGGAGATATTAAAGATATCAAACCAACCTGTCAACCACAACTTTCCGAATTTAATAACCCCGGGGTGACCAAAATAGATACCGATACGCCTCACGTCCAACCAAAAATAATAAAACCCCACATCCCACCATTACCAACCCCACAACTCCCGCCCTGACCAATTGACTTTGCCCATTTATTTTAAATAACTTCACCATCCCCCGAATTACCACCACTAATGGGATTAATACTCCCCCAAACCCAAATCCAATAGCTGATATCAATTGAAGTAATATTGAAAATATTCCATTACTTCTTCCCAAATTCATTAAACCGGCCGCATAGCCAACTACGATTCCCAAGACGACAGACAGAATTGAATAACCAACCATACTCAAAACCAACCCTAGTGATTCACTTCCAATGGACTGGAATCTATTTTTCATTTATCGCCCAATCTTCTTAATCACCTCATTCAAACTTATCAACTCAATCTTGTCCGAATCTCTCTCTTTCCATTCGATTAAACCATTATTTTTTTCGGAAACCACCAACCTAACTGGACACCCAATCAAGTCTGCATCGGCAAATTTCTGCCCTACTCCTCTATCTGTATCATCCCATAGCACGTCCACGCCCAGTCCCATTAATTTTTCATATACCCCTTCATCCTTCGTGCTTAGCACAATCAAATGCGCGTCAAAAGGTGCTGCCTCTTTGGGCCAAATTATGCCATTTTTATCATTCCCAACCTCTACCATCACCCCCATAAGTCTCGTAACGCCTATTCCATAGCTGGCAAAATGTACCGGCACTTTTTTGCCATCTTTACCAGTAAAAGTACCCCCCATCATTTCTGCATATTTTTCACTTCCAAATGGGAAGATGTTTCCGACCTCAACAGCTCTTTTTATCTCATAGTCGCTTTCCGACTCTGTAAACACCTCTTTATTTACGGCCACTCTGGTTCCCGGCTTTACATATATAGTATCTTCACCCGCACCAGTCACCACCTGAAACTCCCGGGTGTGCCGCTGTGTAAATACTCCCCCGGCCGCTTCCGTTATGTAAACCTCAAAACCAAATCTTTCAAATATTCTTATGTACGCCTCGGAAACCTGTTCATAAAACTTCATCATATCCTCCTCACTTTCATGGGCACTATATAAGTCCTTCATCAAAAACTCTCTCCCCCTAAGCACTCCACCTTGTGGCCTAGCCTCATTCCTAAATTTTGTCGAAAAATGATATATTGCCACCGGCAAATCTTTATACGACTGGATATGTTTTCTTAAAAGATCCATTACTATTTCCTCATGCGTAAAGGACAGTGCATATTGTTTCTTGGAATTTGTATCTTGTACCTTATACATAACTTCATCGGCACTATCCCACCTCCCCGTCTCATTCCAAATTTCTTTCGGATGCATAAGAGGCATCAACATCTCCAGACATCCAATTTTAGCTAATTCTTCTCGTATTACATTTTCTATTTTGGTAACCACTTTCCATCCCAAAGGAAGCAAAGTCCATGATCCAGCCATCAATTGATCTACAAATCCGGCCCTAACCAACAGTTGATGATTTACCGACACCGCATCTTTTGGTGCCTCTCTTAATGTTTTGGGGAACAACTTCGAATACAACATATTGCAATTGTATCAAAAAAAAGGTTATTCTGGGTACATGACATCGGATCCTCCTCCACCACCTCCAACTCCCACAAATTATACCCCCTTCAGACCCCCTACTGATTTACCCGGCCCAGAACAAGTAATCACCTCCACAGGAAGCTCCAAGCCTAAGTTCAATAAAAAATTAATTATTGCCATTGCCCTTCTTTTTGTTTTGGGGTCAGGAGTCATAACAGCCATCGTTTTGGTCCAGCGTCGTCAAAGAGCTACATCGTATGCTTGGGATTGTTCCAAATATGTCTTTAGTGTCTCCCAAACCGGGCTTGTAACAGCCACTAACGGCTCCAACAGAAACGAACCCAACCAAAGAGTAGATGTCTATATCGACAACGCCCTGGTCAATACATTTGATGCGCCCGACCTAGCCCCTGGAGCAACCGCCAATCTCGGAACAGTCACCGTTCCCCCATCTGGAGTTTTTAGTTGGAAAGTAGATGGCCAAAGCGATTGTCTCAATACGGGTAGTTACCTGGCCAGTTGTCAGGTAATATTTAACGAAGCCGATAAACTCTATTGTGACCCCAACCAAAATCAAGTCGCCGTAACAGGAACCGTAGTCTCGGCTCCTGAAAATAGCACTCTCCAAACGGCATACTATATCGTTAACCCACCCGATCTTCGCACCGAACAAACTTATGCTAGCCAACCTGCTTCCAACAACCTCCAATTTTCAATTACCGCTACTTGGCCGGGCATAAGACCAACCGACACTACAGTAGAAATTCATTACGGGGCGGCCATACTCGACTCGAATGGCAATCCGATTGCCAATTGTACCGGCAGCCTTGACTACTACTGGACTCAAACCAACGCCGGAAGTTGTAACAATCCCACCTCCACACCCACCAGCACTCCCATGGCCACCGCTACACCAGGCATTACTACTTCCCCCACCACGACACCCCTACCTACCACTACACCGATACCCACACTTACCATTACCCCCACACCCGGCATCCCAGACAATACACCTGGTAGCCCAAACAAATGCAATGGTACATGTGGCTCAAATGCCAACTGTGAGGCTCAGTTTATCTGCTCAGCCGGCCGTTGTCGTAATCCAAACTGCTCTGACCAAATGTCATGTGCCTGTCCCCCAGCCTGGCCGACACCCAAACTTTCCCCCACCCCCGCCCAACTAGCCCAATCCGGATCCACCACAAACACATGGGTCGTTACCATTGGTAGCTCCATCCTTATCGCCCTCGGCGTCCTCCTTGCCCTATAGTGCTAGAATCTATCCATGGATTTGGAACTCATCTTTTGGCGAACCAAAATTGCCCTCACGCCGTTCGATTCAAGTTTATTTGCCCTACAACAACACAAAAATATGGGCATGTTTTCCAAAAACAGAAGTTGGCGCCTATGCATTTGCAGAATTTTTTAGAACCAGCATTTTCGTGTTGAGCTTACTTGATCGCATAGACCATCTCTCGGCTGCAATTATATACAGCGGAATTGGAACCGCCCTGCTTTATACCACAACCCAAGGCTTAAATTCTCACTTAAATCTTAACAAATAATGGAACAAAAAGTTAATTTTGAAAAATTTGTCATCGCAACCGTTCCTTTTGCATCTGTCTTGCTGCTTGCAATTCGGAACTCTCGCCAACGCTCCATGTTTAATGGCATCAAGACCTCAGCCACCAAAACCGAGTTCACTACATACTTTCTAGCTGAATCATTTAGAACTGGAACAGGGCTTCTTTATGCAACACCAAATCGACCGAAGAATCCCTTCGCAACATTAACCACTAATTATTTGCCCACCCAATGCAGCTGCATAAAATAGACAAATATTTTTGCATCCATTCACGTGCTAGAATTAACCCATGGATCAAATTCAAAAACTACTTTCCCACGGCGTTGCCAATATAATTCCCGACAAAAAACAGCTCGAGACATTGCTTCGCTCAGATAAAAAACTTAACGTGTATTTTGGTATAGACCCCACTGCCACACGTATTCACATTGGCCACGCTTTCCCACTCCGTAAGTTGCAAACCTTTGTCGAACTTGGCCACCATGTCACTTTTTTGATTGGCGATTTTACAGCCCTGATTGGAGACACTTCCGACAAAGACACTGAGCGTCCCATACTAACCTACGACCAAATAGAAGAAAATTTTCAAACCTACAAGAGACAAGCTTCAAAAATTCTGGATTTTTCCAAAATTACGATTGTCCATAACTCTGATTGGCTAAAAAAGCTCAATTTTGAAGACATTATTAAACTGGCCCGCCATTTTAGCCTAAATGATTTTATTTCCCGTGAACTCATCAAAAAACGCCTTTCAAACAACAACTCTATTTCACTTCCCGAGGTTCTCTACCCACTAATGCAAGGTTACGATTCCTGGTATTTAGACACCGATCTCCAACTAGGTGGCACAGATCAAACTTTTAACATGCAAGCCGGCCGTACCCTACAAAAAAAACTCCGCGACAAAGAATCGTTCGTCATGGCAAATGAGTTCTTGGAAGGCACTGACGGTCGTAAAATGAGCAAAAGCTGGGGTAATGCCATTTGGCTGGAAGATACCCCAGACGAAATGTTTGGTAAAACCATGTCACTTCGGGACGAACTTATTGGCAGATACTTCGAACTGGCCACCAATCTCACTGAAATCCAAATTTCAAATTTAAAATTACAATTTACCAATCCTATGGATCTGAAAAAACAACTGGCCTGGCAAATAGTCTCTGAACTTTACTCCCCATCCGTTGCAGACTTGGCAAGAAAATCATTCGAATCCATCTTTCAACAGGGTTCAACCCCACAAGAACTTCCCACCATTTCAACCCAATCAACTAACATTTTAGACATTTTGGTGGACTCAAATTTAGCCTCCTCCAAATCAGAAGCTAGGCGGCTCATTGACCAGGGTGGAGTTTCCGTCAACAACGAAAAAATTACAACTTACACCTATACCCTATCCCCTAACCCCACTGTGGTTCGCGTCGGCCGCCGATTCGTCAAGATAGAACCTCTAGTCAACACTTAAAACCATATTTACAGTCTCTGTCGCGTCCATCCCGTATATAGACATTCCCGCCGCATTCAGGTGAGCACCCCCAGTTGTTTGTATGCCCTTTGCCACAGTTTCCCAATTCAATCCCGCAAACAATCTCGCTGCCCCGCCATCACCGGTACTTCTCAAACTTAACCTAGTGAACTCTGGAAATTCCAATACTGCTACCGCCAAGCGATACCCCAGCTCCAGGCATTGATCTGCCAACATGGCCGGCACCCTAACTGTAGCCCTGTCCAAATCACCCTGGGCACAACCCAACGTCTCTTGCATTTCGGCACATCCCAACCAACTTACCACCATACTTCCCCCACCAGCCAAGTCTCGCACCTTTCTATTCCTTTCACCCATTTCTACCAACTGACTCTCAGGTCCAGTTTTAGTGTTCATCGTTTTTATTATTTTCGGGACGTCTATTCCACCTTGTGTTGCTTTTTCAATCGCCATATTAAACCGGCTCACCCCAGCTTGCATCCCTTCTTTATCGGCCAGCAGTCCGGCCGTATCATAATATATTCCCAACGCCACCATGGCTTCCTCAACTGACAACAAACTTGCTTTCATTAACCTCTTAGCTTCTGCCAATATCTGCACCGTTGCCACGCAACCTGGTACCACCAAATTAAATCTCCCATATGCTTCACCGCCCACATGATGATCAACTACCACCACATCCCGTGGTTTCTGGGTATTCCAATCTGGATCCAACCTTGGTCCATCGGAAGCATCCAAAGCCAACACCGCCCCAATTTTTCTTGCTGCCAAAGCCGCCAATACACCCATCGGCAACAAACTCACTCCCGTACCCATTGCCAGTTCCAACTGTGGCCCCATATACTCCGGAACACACCTATTTGCTCCCATCAGCAAGACCGGCTGTTTTTTCAAACCCTTCAACAAGTCGACAGACAATATCGCCGCCGCTATTGCATCTGGATCCATCCGCTTGTGTATGGGCACTCCCACTTGTTCTGGCATCTGCTCAATCGCCTGAACAAGCAGGCCTACTGATTCCGGGTTTATTTTCCCTCTTGTTTCTACACCGCAAGGCACCGTGCCATTATAATCCCGACCACCCAAAATTAATAAGTAAATTTACGCTCCACAACAGACCTTCCATGCAAACTTAATCAAATTTAGCTGCCTTCTCCACCTCCAAGGCTCCCTTACAAGCCTCCAGAGCCACTCAAAACCCATTTTGTTTACCCAGTCAGGCGGAACAGGTACTTTGCCAGTTAAATAATCAAACGATCCACCTACCCCCATTACCACCTGAGCTTTTAACTTGTCCAAATTCCTCGCAATCCACTTTTCCTGCCACGGCGCCCCATACGCCACCAGCAACACATCAGGTTTATACATATTTATCTTGTTAATTATTTGAGTATTAGTATTTATTTGGTCCTTAGAGTTTAGTATTTCGGATTTAATATCGCTGGATCCTTCGTCAAACTCACCCCCATATTTCAAAGCCATTTTCTTTGCCACCCCTTTTCTACCTCCCAAATAAAACACTTTCATTTTAGATGTCACCAAAGCCTCCACCAACTTTCTCCCGGCTACCACATGCCCAACCCCTTTTAGCCTCAAGCCAAACCCGTCCGCAATAGCCAAATCACTCGTATTTAATATCCGTTTAAAATCAGTGTCTTCCTGGGCTAGCATTACAAACTCTACATTGACAGTTGTAACAAATAGTGGCTTGTTGTAGGCTTTTTTTGCCACTCTCTCGTTTAATACCTTTAGCACTTCTTCCATAGGAATGCTAAGTACATTCACTCCAAAAATATTCCTTTTTTCAGGCATTTTCATATCATTTTAGCCTCAAATGTCATAAACAGACAAATATTGGTCATAATACTATAAGTATATACGCAATACGTAATAAGCAATAAGTCCTGTACTTTGTCCACAATAAGTAATCAATATTTTAGCTTCAAATGATGTAGTTGTACACAGTCTATCCACAATAATTTACTCAATTGACAGTTAATATATTATAAGTCATTTTAGCCGCTTTTTCCCACCCAAACTCTTTCACTCGTTTTCTTCCCTTCTCGATTAATTCTTTTTGCAACGAATGACTATGAATGACCAATGACAATTTAAGACTCATATCAGATACATTATATGGGTCAAACAACACACCCGCGCCCCCCACTACTTCGGCCAAAGCACCCCCATTCGAACTAGCGACAGGAACCCCAACCTTCATAGCTTCCAAAACCGGCAACCCAAACCCTTCGGTAATACTTGGTTGCACATAGACTACTGCATTCTGTAACAGAATATATCTTTCTGCTTCCGTTATATATCCAGTAATTATCACACCATGTTTCTTTGCCAATTCCACTACCCTCTCATAATTCCACCCCAACTTCCCCGCAATCACCAATTTGAGTCCTGAGTCCTGCTTGCCCTGAGCCTGTCGAATGGGTGCCCTGAGTCCTGCATAAGCCACTATAAATCTCTCTAAATTTTTTCTCGGTTGCACTGTTCCCACAAACAACAGATACTTTTTCTCCTGCAAGTTGTATTTACTAAGAATTAGTTTGGTGTTTAGAGTTTCGGGTTTAGGATTTGATCCCGCTCCCTCGTAAACTACTTCTATTTTTCCAGCATCTGCCCCCAACCTCTCCACCAACTGTTTCTTTGTAAACTCACTCACCGCTATTATTTTTTGAGCACTGCGTACTGCATACTGAGTACTGAGTGGTAAATACCATCTTTGAAGCCTATTCTCATATGCAGGCAACCACTCATACTCAATTCCATGTATTGTGACCACTGTTTTTAGTAGCCTGCCCTTTCGAAGCCAGCTAGGCTGGCGAAGTAGGGGAAGGGTGTGAGCTGGCACCCAAAGTACATCCAACCTATCCACCCACGTCCGATATGCCAATCCAACTTGGGTCCACAGCCTCGGTAAACTAATATTTACCAATTTAACATTTGGCATTTGACAGTTTTTAAATGCCAATTGAAAACTGTTAACTGATAAATTTCGCGCATAGAGTATCCATTCATGCTCCCTGGCTTCCGGCAAGGCCAAAATTCGGGTTATCAATTCGTAGCTATATCGTTCCGTCCCGGTCGGCTCATTCACAAACCCCCTACTGGCATCAATTCCAATCCGCATGCTCCAATTTTACCTCACCCACCACTCCTTTCCATCACTAATCACCTCAATATCTCCCTCCAAATCCGTTCTTAATGTCTTAATCCCCAAATCGCTTAATCGCTTAATCACTTCACCACTTGGATGTCCATAGCTATTTTTTCTACCCACCGAAATCAGGGCCAACTTGGGTCTTACCATCTCAAGCCATTCATCAGTCATTCCAGTCCTACTGCCATGGTGCGGCACTTTTAACACATCAACAGACTCTAATAATCCTGTCATAATCTCCGCCAAATCTACACCCGAATCGGCGTCTGCCGAAAATAACGCCTTAAACTGACCGAATTTGAGTTTAAGTACTATCCCAAATCGGTTTAGATCTGTCCCATCCGAATTAAGCCCCAACACTTTATCGGAATCCACGTGTGCATCAGCATATTCCCTGCTTGGCCATACTGAATAAAACTCCATCCCACCCAAATTAATTTGATCACCTGAATACACATGTTTTACCGGAATATTTTTTTGTTTTATGACATTCCATAACTGTTTATACCCCAACGATGTATTATTTTCAGGACCCATTACAAACAACATCACATTATATCTTTTTGCCACCTCTATCAACCCGTTCATGTGGTCCGCCTGAGGGTGTGTAGACACCACTACTTCGATTCTTTTGTCATAAATCGGCAAATATCTGGCTAAACATTGCAATACACTGTCATTTGGACCTCCGTCAATTACCACTTGGGTTGTCCCCCTAAAGACAATCAGCGCGTCTCCTTGCCCCACATCGCACATTACCACATGCACTTTTCCGTCTGGAATTACCAAAACCGCCCCCCATATCGTCACCACCGCCAAACCCAATATCTTAAACAGATTTTTCATAGCGCATCACTAATGCTACTAAAACACCATAATAAACTACCACCCAACCCCACCCCAACCTATTCGTATTCACCACCACCCAATCAAATTTCGATATCAACTGAACGCCGGTAAGCATCCACCACAACAATGGCCACGCCAAATACGCCACCAGTTGACCCACCGCCGGTAAGAAAACGCCGGCAAGAATTGCTAAACCAACTATCTGCATTATTGCTGGCACTACCCAAGCCAGTAACACATTAGCCAAAGGTGCGACAACACTTACCTGACCAAAATAGTGCCATATCAATGGCAATGTGGTTAACTGAGCTGCCAAAGTAGCCTTAACTTCCGCTCCCCAGAGATTGTCCCCCAAAGCAGGAACCACCCACACCAGTCCCACCATTGAAGCTAATGACAGCTGCCACCCAACGTCTACGATAAAACCAGGATTGACAACAATCATTGCAAGTCCCACACACACCAAATTCCATCTACTATCAACTCGTCTTCCGGCCAAAAGCCCCATTAGAATTAAAACCGCCATAATTCCCGCCCTAATTACAGCCGCCGAAAGGCCCGCAACAAAAACATACAAACATATACAAACAATAGCAAAATATATCGCTCTACGCTTACCAACCACTACCGCTCCCGCCGCCAATACCCAACTCGCTACCATTGTTACATTAAATCCCGAAGCCGCCACAATGTGCGACAAACCAGTTCTTCTAAAGCTTACAACCGTGTCATAACTTAAACCCCCACTTCCCCCCAAAAAAATTCCACTAGCCAATCCCCCAAAATCACCTGGCAACCACTCCTCAATTCGATCCATTGCCCAGCCCCTCCAACTAGCTAGACCCTCCACAACTCCCTTCCCCCTGGTTACATTAAAATCACCAACTATCAGTATTTTTTTATGCTGTCCACTACTTGTCACTTTGTCTGCAACTTTGCCAATTACCACCAACTTGTCCCCATAGCCAACACCTACTTCCGAAGGCACTACTACCTCCAACCCATATACATTTACCGCCCATCCACCGCTAACCTGTTTGGGAAACTGTCTAATCTCCGCAGTTATTTTTAGGGTATCACCATCTCTATAACCTGGCGTACGACCCATCCACAAGCTTACCCTAATTCCCGCAATCAAAGCTAAAATTATTAAAAAACCCAATTTCATAGCCCGACTTTATCCTTAATCTGCTCCCACACCTTCACCCCAACAATTTTCTTTTCTACCAGTTCTTCTAATCTCTGATACGGCCTACCGGCGATTATCTTTTCCGCCGTCACTGGCCCAATTCCAGGCAACCCCTCAAGCTCGCCCTGACTCCCCTTATTTAAACTAACGTACCCCTGAGCACTGAGCACTGTACCTTGTTCATTTTGTCTTGGCACATATATCTTCTGACCATCTACCACCTTTGCCGACCTGTTTAAAAACCTCTCGACCCACACACCATCTGCATCATCACTAAAACCGCCAGCCAAATCAATCACTTCCCCAATCCTACCCCCAACTGCTATATGGTACACCCCCGGGCTTTTTACTGCCCCAGCAACGTCCACCACAACCTGCGTCCCGACTGTCTCTTTTTCCGTCAGCACCTCAATTTTGTCGCTGCCGTTATCAGTTCGCCACAAAAACACTCCCCATCCCAACAAAATCAGTCCCACCATGACAACACCCACCCCCACCCGACGTTCTAATATCCATGTCCAAATACCATCCAAGCTCATTCCAAAACAAAGTTTAAAACTTTCCCGGGAACAAATACAACCCTGTATTTTCTCCCCTCTACGTATTTTTTAACCAGTTCACTCGCCACCGATTCAACATACTCCTGATCCATCGCCTTGGCGCTCTCACACTCGACTTTGTCCCTCATTTTGCCATTTATTTGTATTATCACCAACTTCTTCTTATCCGCCACATCCTCGTCCACCATCACCGGCCACTTTTGCAGATGAATAGATTCAAACTTGGCAGGAAATCCTTCCAAGCGCTGATAAGCCTCTTCTGCTAAAAAGGGTGCCATTGGAGCTATAACAAGGACGAAAATACTCACCACGTCCTTTCCGACCTCAGTTTGATGGTCCATCCACCAATTAGTCCATTCCATCAAGGCGGCAACCGCAGTATTAAACTTCATGTTCTCAATGTCACTCTCAACCTTTCTAACCAAGCCGCCCATCTTAATTTTTGCTTCACGTGAACTTGTATTTTCTACGCTCAAGTTATCATTTACCAGCTTCCAAACTCTATTTAAAAATCTGGATACCCCCTCTACCCCCTCCCAACTCCAAGCCACCATCTGGTCAAACGGCCCAATAAACATCTCATACATCCGGAGCGTATCCGCCCCGTATTTTTCTACTATTTCGTCAGGGTTTATCACATTCCCAAACGACTTGCTCATCTTTCTGCCATCAGGCCCAAGCACTATTCCATGTGACCGCCTCTTGGCGTATGGCTCCAAAGTAGGGACCACCCCCAGATCAAACAAAAATTTGTATATAAACCGGGAATACAATAAATGCAAAGTCGTATGTTCAAATCCTCCCTGGTATAAATCTACCGGCAACCAATATTTCATCTTTTGCTTACTGACTATTTCTGAATCATTATCCCTATCAAGATATCTTAAAAAATACCAGTTAGACCCAGCCCAATTAGGCATTGTGTCCGTTTCTCTTCTAGCCGCCCCTCCACAGTCGGGGCATGTTGTATTCACCCATTCTTTTATATTTGCCAATGGTGATTCCCCTGTCCCCGAAGGCTCGTATCTCTCTACATACGGCAATTTCACTGGCAATTGATCATCCGGGACCACAACCCAACCACACTTCGGACAATCGATCATTGGAATCGGCTCCCCCCAATAGTGTTGCCTAGAAAATATCCAATCCCTCAGATGGTAGGTCACCATTTCTTCTCCTATGACTTGCGAATAGTTCTCATACTCCTTCACCCTCAGACCAAATTTATTAGCAAACTCTAAATCGCGTTCATCGCCAGCCGGCACCCCCATAATTGCCCCCATTCCCGAATCGGCCATAACATAATCAGAAACCCATACCGGCAATTCCTCGTTAGTCACTGGGTTTTTTACGGTCATTCCAGTATCCACGCCCGTCTTACCAGCCCCCTTCGTTCTCTCCTGGTCATCCTTATTTTTTACACTTTCCACATATTCGCTCACCCGTTTATTTTCTTTGGAAATTCGCTTCGCCACCTCATGTTCTGGCGCAATAGCCACAAAAGTGGCCCCTAAAATAGTTTCTGGTTTTGTAGTAAACACACCTATTTCACCAAAATTTATCCTTCTACCAACCTTTTTCCCAATCCAATTAACCTGCTGCGTGGCAATACTTGGAGAATAATCTACCAGCTTCAAATCCTCTATCAGCCGCTCAGCGTATTTTGTTATCTTAACCACCCACTGATCCTGCACCTTTTTCTCAGTTTGTTTACCACACCTCTCATGACTCCCGTCAGTATTTACTTCCTCGTTTGCTAAAGTGGTCTTACAAAACGGGCACCAGTTTACCTGAGTCTCAATTTTACTTGCCAAGCCCTTTTTGTATAGTTGGACAAATATCCATTGAGTCCATTTGTAATATTTTGAATCAGTTGTATCTATCTCTCTACTCCAATCAAAAGATAAGCCCAAATTCTGACACTGACGTTTAAAAGTGGAAATGTTCTCAGGCACAATTTTTGACGGGTGAACACCCATTTTTAGCGCGAAGTTCTCGGCTGGCAATCCAAACGCATCCCAACCAATTGGATACAAAACGTTAAATCCCTTCATTCTCTTATATCTGGCAAACACATCCATCGCCCCCCAAGACCTGACATGCCCCACGTGCAAACCCGCTCCTGATGGATACGGAAACTCAATCAATAAATAAAACTTTTTCTTACTACTCTCATCAACAGCCTGATAAATACCAGACTCAGTCCATGCATCAAACCACTTCCTAGCTAGTAATTTGTGATCAAACTTACCATATTCCATTACCCTATTATATGAGTCAAAACGACTGTCGTAAATACTCAACTAAATTCACAAGCCTAAGAATTAGCATGGAATTAAAGGAAATAAAAGTTATAAAAAAACTTATCAATAAAGCAAATAGACTGATAACTAGCTCTTTCACTTATCCTATAACGCTAATAAGTAAATACTAAAAAAGAAAGAATTGAAAATCAGTGAAAAAAGTTTATGCGGAAAACTACTAATCAACAAAACCAAGGACAAAGGCATAAATATTTTCCGCACAACACTATTAAGGCTGTGTTAAGCTAATTGCGGTAATTAATTAATAACCTAAATCATTTTTCACCTTTATTTTCATAACCGTGGCGCGGTAATTTAACCTTCAGTGTGACAACAATTCCGCCTGATTATTTTGGCTCTTAAAACATATCATTGCTACGACGATACAGTCTCCCAATACTGATCACCCCGTCATTTATCCCCACCCCATGCCAATTCGTGAATATAAGCATCAACTGTAAAATTTATGCAACAAGACATAGTTTAATTTGATTATTCTGTTTGCATAAATGTATACCGGCGCATACCGGCAATATCCTCTACCGGCGCGTTATCTTTGTCTTCTTACTTGCTTTGGCAACATCCTGGTTGGATCGGATTGAAATTTTCTTGCAGACTCCTCTAACGAAGTGCTTCCGCTTTCTCCAAAAGTAGACTGCGATCCTTCACCCGGTTGTTTTAACTCAGGATTAACATAATCAAAAAACATTTGAAAGGGCAACCACCCAGTACATAAAGGTTCAGGCATCACGCTTCCAATCATTATCGCTTCCGCGGTAACGACACCATTAAATCCCCTATGGCAGGTTACTGAATTTACGGCCGCATTTAAACCATATCTTCCAAAGTTTGACCTTGTCTGCAAGCCTGCGTTCAAATCGGTCATCTTTATCGCAGGCCATATTCCAAACAGATAGGCTACTCCAGGGCGAATGTCTATGTATCCGTCCCCATCGCGCATTTCCTCAGTGTCTAATTTAGGATTCCCCATTTTTACTTCTGAAACTCTAGGTATTCGGATGGCCTCACCCCACATTCTCTTTGCGCCATCCACACTCCCCGGATTAATTGACGCCTGACCGTCAGATCTATGCTGTTTATAATAGTAACCCGAACCCATGACATTATCCCAAACCCCACAATCCAAACAATCGCCGCCTAAATTTTTCAACGCCTCAATTGGGTATAAATCTAGCGATCCCAGCATCACCGCCGCCAATATATCTTGACTTCCCAATCTTGAACCATGCCACTCATTTCTCTTTCTTACCAAATCGGTTGCTCTACTATCACTAAATCCCAGCATGGCAAGTGATATTGGACTGCAGTGGTCAAATCGCTCCATCGCCTGCCTTAGCACAATCTCCTGAACCGCAAATGGCAGTGCCCACAGTTGGCGTATTCCTCCATCCACCATACCCCACTGAGTATGATATGTGTCGAAACTATATCTCCCATCGACCATTAATCTGTATTATACGACATCACGCAACCATATCCCTCCTGCCTTACGGCCTTTTAAACAGACTACAGCGGGTCGAAAGTTTGAACACTCCTCTTATCCATTAATCGATCTTCACCTCTTTGAGCTTCTCTTCCAAGGCATTGTCGTGCTCAGACACATATCTTTTATATTCATCGGAATTCATATTTACGAATTTAATATTTACCCATTTATCATTATTTAGACCTATATATGTACCAAAACTTGAATACGTATAACTCTCAGGCGACGAACCGGTTATCGTTTCGACCGGGCCAAACCTTCTTACCGTCCGAGTTACCGGGTTTAAGTGAATATATTTAGTAAGACAAACAAGCTGTTCCCCTGACGATATTTCCACAGCCCTATATACCCCCTCCCACAAAGGTCCTCTTCGCTTGTATTTCTTATTAAAATACATCCCATACCCAGTCATCACTCTCCTCATCAGCTTGGCAATAGCGTCCAATTGTTTCTGATAAATCACCAGATGAATATGATTGGACATCATACAATATGCTACCATGTCCAGCTGATCCGACAAATTCATCTTCTGCATGTATTCTGCCATTGACGGTTTCAATGTCTTAAAACCCGGAACGGTTTTTATTTCCACCTTAGTCACATATTTTTTTAATGTGTCCAAAAATTCGGTGTAATCGTTCTCATCAACAAATACATCCCTCCCATCCACGCCCCTATTATATATATGGTATAGCGTGTGCTCATTATTAGACTTCACCCTAAACTTGGCCGGCATAATTACATCATGACACAGGTCAGACCTCTTCCGCAATAGGTCAGACCCATTCCAAACTCCCCATTGACCAGTGAACCAAATGACTATTTAATATAATCAATGAAACTTTCTACAGCTCTACAAAAACTTGGCTTCTTTAGCATTGTCGCGACAGTCTTACTACTTCCAGTATTCTTCCTACCCATTACTTCAGAGTTCTATGAATACAACAAACAAGCTCTTCTGTTTATCGCCACCATAATCGCAACTCTTTCATTAACCGGATCGTTTGTTGTCGACAAACAAGTCCGCCTTACACGTAGTCCTTTTGGACTTCCAATACTTGGCCTGGCTCTTACCTGGGCTCTTTCTACATTTATAAAATCCCCCAACCGCATAGACGCTTTTTTTGAACCCGGTCAGACCGGAACAATATTGGCAATTTCCTTCTTCTTTTTTTCAGCAATCAACCTCATTCGTACTCGAAAACACATCGAAGGTCTCATTAACACTTTTATCGTTTCACTTTCGCTTTTGGCTATTACTGCAGTCCTTTGGGGATCTGGGGTAATACAGCTCATACCACTACCCGCTTTTCTTAAATCGCAAATCTGGACTCCAACAGGAAATCCCCTGACAACTCTTGTTTTACTTGCCGGATTTTCAGTCTTTTTAATTATCCTTATCGTCAAAGAAAAATCCAACTCACTCAAAACACTACTTCTTTCCATTGCCCTGTTTGCCAGCGTAATTGGGGCAGGCCTTACTGGTTACCGTATCTTTAAAACAGACTCCGTAAACAAACCAATTTTCCTGTCCCAGGCCACCAGCTGGGCCATTGCTCTTGAAGTACTAAAACAATCACCCATCTTGGGAACTGGCCCGTCCACATTCATGACTGATTTCAGCCAATTCCGTCCTTTGGCTTACAACATGTCTCCTAATTGGGCAGTCAGATTTACTAGTGCCTCAAATTACTACCTCCAACTCTTGGCCACAGTAGGAGTCTTGGGGACGGCAGCTTACGTAATTTTGGCCGTCAAAGCATTAAATTTGCTCCTTAAGGCGTTTAAAACCAGCTCTGAATCACCACTTCACGCCATTGCTTTATCAACCACAGCCACTGCTTCGCTATTTTTCATAAGCCAACTTTTCTTGCCAACAAATCTTTCTACACTAACCATCACCTTTACGTTGCTTGTTTTGGCAGTATCTGCTTTCAAATTGTTAGGTTCATCGCTTATCCACGAAGCCAATATTGATATCGTGGCGGCCACCGATTCCGGAAACAAATCCCCCATATTGCCATGGATTGCTTTTGTAATGGCAGTAGCTCTTGCCTTACCCAGTCTCTACTACACAGCTTCTGCCTACACCGGAGAATATGTGTTTCAGCAAGCGTTGGTTTTTGCTGCCAACAACGACGGCAAGAAAACGTACGACACTCTTCTCTCTGCCATGCGCATTAATCCCAATCGCGACACATATCGTATTGCCTATTCTCAAACCAACCTTCTTTTGGCCAACACTCTCGCTGCCAAAAAAGACTTAACCAACGACGAACGAAACACCATCTCCCAACTCGTCCAACAATCGATCCGCGAAGCCAAAAATGCCGTAGCCCTAAATCCTCAAAAAGTAACCAACGTCGAAAACTTAGCTAATGTCTATAGAAACCTCATCAATATCGCTCAAGGTGCAGACGAGTGGACCGTGGCCTCCTACCGCCAGGCAATCGCCCTGGACCCCATTAATCCAGCCTTAAGAGTTGCATTAGGTGGAGTCCTCTTCTCCCAAAAAAGCTTTGACGAGGCCACCAGACTCTTCCAACAATCAATCGACCTAAAACCAGACTATGCCAATGGCTACTACAACCTCGCAGCGTCTTTTAAAGAAAAATCTGACTATAAAAATGCCTACTTAGCCATGCAAAAAGTTGTTAGTCTGGTCGACAAAACCAGCGCTGACTACACCAAAGCTCAGGGGGAGCTGGAAGAGCTGGCAACCAAAATTGGCCAAGAGGAAGTAACTCCTGCAGCAGCTCCTGCGAAAACCCAATTGGAATCACCCAAAGTTCAAACCAGTCCAAAAGTAAATCCTCCTCTTAAACTCCCAACAGAGCTCGGCCCTCAAACTTCCACCACCCCGGCCCCATCCACCACTCCAGCCCCTACAACCACTCCATAATCGCTTCCTATTTTGATAAAATAACTCTATAGGGCCCATAGGCAAGTGGTATACCAGGTCGTTCGCATCGACCAGTCGCCGGTCCGATTCCGGCTGGGTCCACAACATTCGCACTAGATTAGATAGTAGGTAAATTGCGGATACGGGGCTGCTGTGCAGGCCGCAGCTGATTCCCCCATGGTCCACCAAACTTGACGAAAACCCCAAATATTGGTATACTATAGGACAATGAGTAACGCAGAAGTCGAAAGGCGAGCCTTATTACCGCTATTGCCCCTAGCCGCAGCTTGGATCGGCATAGCAGCAACTAGCCTTTCCTTAGGAATTGACACCCTTGCCCAGTCCCACAACATAATAGAGTCCATAAGAATATTAGCCACCGCACCAGGACCAGTTTTATCCTTTGGAATTCTAAGAGTAGTAGCTGAACATGGAGACGCAGCTGTTCAAATCCTTGCTACCGGAGCCGGAGCAACCTTCATCGCAGCACTCAGCATGATTCCCGGCGCCAGAAGATCTCAATAAACTCGCATCCCCTCAAAACATTCAGGCCCAATCTGGTAAAATTAAACTCCTGGGCCCTTAGCTCACTTGGTAGAGCGTCTCTATGGCATAGAGAAGGCAAGGGGTTCGAATCCCCTAGGGTCCACCGACACAAAACCCCCCGATGTACATCGGGGGGTTTAATTTTTATCCAGCCACAAGGATTTAACCTTGTTTGCTGTTTTTGAAACAATCGCGGCACAAAACTGGCCTGTCACCTTTCGGTTCAAACGGCACAGTGTCTTGTTTTCCACAATTGCTACAAGTGATTGGGAAGCTCGCTCTTCCACCCTGCATGTCAGATTTCTTTTTCTGCCGACACTCTGGGCATCGAGTTGGAGGATTCGTAAATCCTTTCTCTTGATAGAATTTTTGCTCTCCAGCTGTCCAAACGAATGGCTTACCACAATCTTTGCATGTTAATGTTTGATCTTGCATTTTAGTCGGTCACCTCCTTCTGGTTTATAGATTCCCCGGTCCTATTAGCCTCTGGGAAACCTAATATCCAGAAGGACTTCTACCTGGGTCTACCAGCATTATAGCAAATTGGCCCTACTTAAGGTAATTTAGAGGACTTTGGTTGACCCCTTTGTATCTAACCTCAAAGTGCAAATGAGGCCCTGTTGACCGCCCAGTAGACCCCTCCAGCCCCAACTGAGCACCCCTGGTCACAGTTTGGCCTGTTGTCACAAAAATCTTAGACATGTGCGCATACCAAGTCTGATAACCATTTCCATGATCTATTACCACCCGATTTCCATAACCCGAGTTATCAGGCCACCCAGCCACGACCACCTTTCCAGCATCAGCCGCCACAATTGGCGTTCCAAATCCGGTAGCAATATCAATACCCCTATGGTACCAGGAAAAATACTGTGTAATTACCCCACCCATCGGCCAAACAAAATTACCAGTGGCCGACACAGCTCCTGCATTCGGAGTCTTTTGTGTCACGTACAACTGCGGGGACCAGGGAATCTCGTCCGTTTTTTTACCATCCGGCACAATCAGATCTTGCCCCACCGCCAAAGCAAACGATTCATTATCGGAAAAAGTGTTGAACGGAAAATCGACGACCGCCTGTGGATTGGCGTCATACTTTTTTGCAATGGTATAAATAGTCTCTCCCCTGGCCACCTTATGCCTGACACCAGTCACCGGAAGAATCCTGAGTGTTTGACCCGGCTTAATCTCATTGGCCGAAACCAAACCGTTTTCCCACCTGATCGTATCAGCGGAAACCCCAAATTTCAAAGCGATCGCCGTTACAGTATCTCCTGTCTGAACTACATACTCCATTACCTTATCGCGTACCTTGTCAGACACCACTGTTGCTGTTCCATCATCAGTTATCTCCATAATTCCAGAAGACTGCAAACTTTCACTCACCTGAGTGTTTTCAATGCCCGGAAAAGAATTTGCCAAAACTGGAGCCAACGCCACCCCCATAGCCACAATAGCTCCCATAGCAGTGTGTACAAAAGGCCTGGCAAACCTTCCCCTTTGTCGATACAGACTGGATGCTACAAAACCCTTAATTTTCTCAAACCCAGCAAAACTCCCATAGCCTTTTCTAAATAAATATCGGGACCATAAACGCACGTACAGCCGCACATCTGACAACACAACTCTTAATCCTCTGTTCATAAGCCCTAAAACCTTAACATATGAAAATTACTTATGCAAAACCTGCCTGCCGGCAGGAAGGATTGCCCGCTTAGCTTCCTCAACATCAGACCACGGCACCTCAGTTTTGCCAATCAAAATTGACTTCTCGTGCCCCTTTCCGGCCAACAAAACAGTATCGTTTGGTTTAGCCATTTTTATCGCCTCCTCGATTGCCGTTCTCCTATCGTTAATTTTATGTATTTTCCTCATGCTTAATTCTTGATACTTAATCCCTGATACTATCTGATTGTATATAGTGTCCTGATTCTCCGATCGGGTATCGTCTGAGGTTATTATTACCTCATCCGCCAGTTCCACAGCTACTTGCCCCATCATAGGTCTTTTCGCTTTATCCCTCTCCCCGGTACACCCAAATACTACAATCAACCTACCTCGACTGCTCCGAAACGATTTTAATACTTGTTCCAACGCATTGGGCGTATGTGCAAAATCTACAATTACCCTAAACTTTTGCCCCACATCCACCTCCTGCCGTCTCCCCTCCACCCCAGAAAATGACCTAATGACTTTATGACTTAATGACTTATCAATTTTTAATATGTCTGCCACGGCGGCTGCTGCTCCAATATTATATTTATTATAATCCCCCTCCAGAGCCGGACTAACATTCTTTATTGCCGTTTTATCGTATTTAACACTTTGTACATTTGTATTTAACTGAGAATTGAAAACTGAAAACTGAAAACTTGGCAATACCGCATACTTAACTTTCTTAAACAACTTCAATTTTGCTGCGATATATTTTTCCATCGTCCCATGATAATCCAAATGTTCATGTGTAATATTAGTTAAAACCCCAATTTTAAAATTACACCCCACCACTCTGTTTTGATCTAGTCCATGACTGGTAACTTCTAACACTACATGAGTTATTCCAGAGTTTTTCATTTCCGCCAACATTGGTTGTAATTCTTCCGGACCTGGATTTGTAGTATGCAAACCGTGTGAATTAACCGTAGTCAAATACCCAACTTTAAAACCCGCCGCTTTTAGAATTTCATATATCAAAGTCGTCGTTGTCGTTTTACCATCCGTTCCAGTCACGCCTATTACATACAAATCCTTAGCCGGATATCCACATCTAATCACCCAATACCACGCATGCATCAAATGCCACAAATTTTTTAACCTTCTCATCATAAAAACGCCAGCCAAACACCAAATATTGCCAACATCAATCCAACCAGCCACGCCCGAGCTACAATTTTCGGCTCTTCCCAGCCGATCAACTGCAACCAATGATGGAGTGGTGCAATCGGAAATAGTCGTTTTTTCATAAATTTTTTGCTAAACAACTGCAACAAACTACTCATTCCCTCTGCCAAAAACACACCCCCAATTACCAACATAGCAACCATTTTTCCAGACAGCAACCCGACCACTGCCAAAGTTGCCCCAAACGCTAGCCCTCCCATGTTTCCAAGCATTATTCGAGCCGGAAAAATATTGAAATACAAAAAAGCAAGTAATCCCCCCAACCATAGTGCTATAAAAACCGAAAGCACATGGTCTAGTGCTGCAACCGAAATAACCCAAAAGGCCAATAGGCAAACCATAAGTAAGCCACACGATAATCCATCCAATCCATCCGTAAAATCAAACGCATTCGCAAACCCGACAATTAAAAAAGTAGCCAAGGGAAAATACCACCAACCCAAATGAACCGCCCCCATATACGGAATATTCACAATATCTATTCCCAATCCCAACCACAAAATTCCCGCAGAAATCATCCCCAAAACCACCTGGAACATCAGTTTATGCCGCATCCTAAGCCCAAAAAAATTACTTTTGGCAAATCCAAAAATTTTAATAACATCGTCGTAAAAACCCAACAGCCCAAACCCTAAAAATGTCACAACCAAAGCACCTACTTCACCCCAGAAATTATAGCCAGACAACGGCCCCATGGACCCTTCCCCTTCTCGGAACATAAACGCAAACGCAAACAATACAACCACCACCAACGCCACCAAAATCCCACCCCCGGTCGGCACCCCAGCCTTAACTGCATGCATCTGCCTAATTGCCAAAAAAGCTTTTGTAGCAGATTTTCTCACCTCATTAAGTTCTGTTTTCCTAGTAAACCTCAGCTTATATAACAGACCTATAAACGGTACCATTAGCCCTGACGTAACCAAAAAGGCCAAAATTACTAATCCCAGGTAGAAGTGCATAGTGCCATTGTATAATATCTCCGTGTCAAATCCCAAAAAAATCCACTTCATGGGCATAGGTGGATCAGGCATGTCTGCAGTTGCCCAGATTGCCCACGCCCAAGGCTACGAAATATCCGGCTGCGACCTGAATTTAGATACTCCCTATATTTCTAAAATCAAGGATCTAGCATCTAGCATCCACCAAGGCCACTCTGCCGACCACTTGAAAGACGTCGATATTTTAGCTGTCACTCCAGCCGTTTTTTACCAAAACGACGCCCATCCAGAAGTGATCCTTGCCAAGCAAAAAAATATTCTCACGACCTGGCAAGAATTCATGGGCAACTATTTACACAAAAATAAATATTTAATTTGCGTCGCCGGTACTCACGGAAAATCTACTACCACTACTATGGCAGGCTTACTATTAGAAGCAGCCGGCCTTGACCCGACCGTAGAAGTCGGAGCTACGGTTCCCATCTGGCACTCAAATGTCCGCATCGGCAAAAGTAAATATTTTATTTCAGAGGCTGACGAATTTTACGACAACTTCGCCACATACAAACCCGACGTTATCATCTTAAACAATATCGAGATGGACCATCCTGAATATTTCCACACCATAGATCGACTACTAGAATCATTCCAAAAATTCATAAACAATCTAAAACCCGGGGGCACGTTAATTTACAATACAGATTCCCCCCTTATTCACAAACTTGAACTACCCAAGAATTCAATTTCCTACACCCTATCTGAATTCGACCGCAATTTAGGCGTCCCTGGTAACCACAACAAATCAAATGCCTTAGGTGTCATTAAATTAGCTCGACTTCTTAATGTGTCCGATCACATCACCAATCAAGCACTCACAAATTTCACTGGAATCGATAGACGTATTCAACTTCTGGGCGAGAAAAACGGCATCAAAGTTTACGACGACTACGCCAACCACCCAACTGCTTTTGCAGCAAGTATAGCTGGGGTAAAAGAGCAAAATCCCAACTCTAAAATATTTGCCGTCATCGAACCTCATACCTTCTCCAGACTTCGAGCGGTCTTAACGGATGTCCACCATTCGTTGATCCAGGCAGACTCTGTCATTGTCTCCAAAATCTACGCTTCGCGTGAAACCGACCCCGGAGATTTTTCGGGAGCAGACATCGCCAAAGTTGCAGGGGGGCGCTATATTCCAGAGTTTCCAGACATTATTAACACCCTAAAAACCGAAACCCGACCTGGTGATGTAATTTTAGTCATGGGCTCGGGCAATAGTTACAAACTTTCCCGTCAAATTTTAGAAAATTTATGACTACTTTTGTTTATAACTCTTATTCCATTGAAGGCAACACATTCAAATTTAACTACTCAGCTGGCGAATATCGCTTCACCCACCAAGTAATATTTGAAAATATCTCAAGTCTCAACTCTCCTTTCATATTTCATCTGGGAATTGCCGAAATGTTTTCCTATTGGAAACTCTTCTGCTCTCCCGAAATCGAAATCCGCGCCGGCTATCTCACTCCCAGTCAGGTCGCTTTCTGGCATAAACTGACTCTCAAAGGAATGGGTCAATATTTTTACGAAAACAAAATCGACTTCACAAAAAAGGATTTTCTAAAAATTTCTTCCTTTGGCAACCGTATGCCTACGAATGCCAATCGTATGACCATGAATGACAAAGTACTCATTCCCATCGGGGGCGGGAAGGACTCAATTGTCACTTATGAATTATTAAAAAATCACTTCGATGTCAAACCAATTATCGTTTACCCCACTACTCCGGCTAGCGAAAAAATGTTTCCGAATTCAATCATCGTCCGCCGCATTCTCGACCCTCAAATCACCGGTCCTGGTTTTCTTAAAGGTCATATTCCCTACTCCGCAATTTTAGCTTTTATTTTTCTAATTCCGGGCTACAAATACATCGCTGTATCAAGCGAAAAAAGTTCCGAAGAAGGCAATGTAGAATACCTGGGTCACACCATTAATCATCAATACAGCAAAACCCTCGAATTCGAAACAGACTTTAATAACTATATAAAGAACTTAACTGACAACTGGCAACTGCCAACTGTTAACTATTTCTCCTTCCTCCGACCACTCTACGAGCTCCAAATTACCAAACTCTTCTCCAATATGCCCCAGTATTTCGACCAATTCAGAAGTTGCAATAAAAATCAAAAACAAAATTCCTGGTGCGGCCATTGTCCCAAATGCATTTCCACCGCACTTCTCCTAAAACCATTTTTATCTCACGATCAAATCGTAAAAATCATTGGTAGATTCCCGACAAAGTCAGAAATGAGCCAACTTACAATTGTAAAACCTTTCGAGTGCATCTTAACCCGAGCCGAAGCCCAAGCTGTTCTTGACAAAAACCTCGCCCCAATTCTTACCTCCTGGCAGGACAATCCCAATATGCCAGACAAATTTGAGAAAATATTACACCAAGCCTATGCCAATTCTTGATCAAATATCCAAACTAGACAAAATTCTTATCTTGGGCTTCGCCCGCGAGGGTCAATCCACTTACAATTTTCTCCACAAAAAATTCCCTTATTTACAAATCGACCATGTCGATCAAATAGACAATCCGAACTATCTATTAGAAATTAGAAATTACAAATTAGTAATTAAGACCCCCGGCATCTCTCCTCACAAACCTGAAATCATTGCCGCTAAAAAAGCCGGAATTATATTTACTTCTCACATGCAAATCTTTTTCGAAGTCTGCCCCAGTAAAAATACAATTGGCGTCACTGGCACCAAAGGCAAATCCACAACTACCTCTCTAATTTATCATGTTCTCAAAGATCACTTTCCCACGGTTTTGGTCGGTAATATTGGAAAACCCGCTTTAGATTACCTAGATGAAATTACACCTGAAACTTGGGTAGTCTGTGAACTTTCTTCGTATCAATTATTAGACTTAACAGTCTCTCCTCACATCGCCGTCTTACAAAATATTTATCCCGATCATCTTGATTATCACAACGATTTCGAAGAATACAAAAACGCCAAATTAAATATTACCAAATACCAAACAACGTCAGATTACCTAATAACCAGACCTGATATCCAAACCAAAGCCAAAAAAATTCTTATTACCCCCGAGCCGATCGAATCTCAACTGTTGGGCGAACACAATCTATACAATATCAAACCCAGCATAATTATTGGCGAACTCCTAGGTATTCCCCGCCAATTCATTCTCAATTCAATAAAATTGTTCCAGCCCCTGGAAACCCGACTAGAACTTGTCGCCGAAAAAAATAATATCAAATTTTACGCCGATACTCTGGCCACCATTCCCGAAGCCACCATTGCCGCTATCGACACTTTGCACCCCACAACCTTAATAGCTGGCGGCCACGACCGCCACCAAAACTACGAAGAATTAGCTAAAAAAATCATCTCCTCCGGCATCAAAACCCTCATTCTATTTCCAATAACCGGAGAACGTATTTGGCAAGAAGTCCAAAAACACCTGGAAGGCGCCAAACACCTCAGGGGTGGCCGAACGGACTCCCCCGAGGTGAAGTTCACAGGCTCAATGCCCGAAGCCGTCAAATTAGCTTTTGAATACACGCCAAAAAACTCCGTTTGCTTATTATCCCCCGCCGCCCCCAGTTTCACTCTGTTCAAGGATTACCGAGATGAATACCAACAATATGTAGACAACATCACGCAGCATCAGTCACCACTTGATGCACCATCTTCACAAACTCATTAAAAACTATTTCTATCCCTTCCCCAGTTTTGTACCACTCACCCCTATCGTAACCGTTCGGCTTACCATCATTTTTTGGTAAATCCGGATTTACTCTTATTATCCGAACTCCTGGCTCAACATACTTTTTCAGAGTTACCCAGGCTCTTCGGTTTGCGTACCATGAAATAATTTGCATCACTGTTTTATATTTGATTCCCAATTCATCAAGCAAATTTAGACTTGCCCTGACGTTACTGGGAATATTTATCGATTCACACTCGGTTAATATTTTCTCTTCTGAAACACCCAATTCCATTGCCCTCTTTTTAAATACGATTGCTTCTGGTTCTTTAAAAACCCCCTTATAAACCGGCCCTTTTCCTGTCATTAGTAATTTTTCAACCCATCCATCCAAATACATTTGCGCACCCTTATTTGCCCTAGACAGTGTTTTTCCACCAAACACAATCGCCACCTCACATTTTTCCAGTTTATCTTCTTCACCCAAATAACCTTCTATCTTATTAAATAAACTCATCGGCCTTTCTCTTAGGGTTCTCTCGACTACCACTGATTTAATTTTTTCAACCTCATCGTTAGTTTCTACAATAGAAGAAAACTTTAAAAATAAATCCGACTCAACCTTCAACAATTCTAACCATTCATTAGCCACAGAAAAATCCGGAAAGTGTTTTGATGTTGAAGGATCACACTTCGCCTCAATAGCCATCATTTGTTTTATTTCTTCACTCGTGGGCAATTGCATTGGATGACTTCTGAGAGTCGATACAACAACCTTACTTATTCCCATATCCCCACTTTACATTACTCGCTATAATGATCAAGTATGAATCTCACTATCCTGGGTGGACAGAAACTTTCTGGAGAAATTACTCCCTCAGGTTCCAAAAACTCAATTGTCGCCCTCATCCCAGCCACCCTTCTTTTTGACAAACCAGTCACCCTAACCAATGTCCCCGATATTACTGATGTTCAAAGGTTGGTAACTATTCTAATGGGGCTCGGAAGCAACATTGACTGGAACAAAAAAACCTGCACTCTAACCATCGATAATTCCTCCGTCAGATATGACCCCTTAGATAAAAACGACGTCGGCACCGGCAAGGGTATCCGGGGGACGACTCTACTTTGGGGCCCAATGTTGGGTAGATTCCAAAAAGCCGAAAGCTCAGAACAACCAGCTGGATGCACCTTAGGCGCCCGTCCTATAGATGCCCATTATCAAGCATTTTTAGACCTAGGGGTAAAGGTCAACGTCACCGCTTCCGGAGTTATCTTTGACGCCACGAGCGCCAAGCCAGGCCAGGTTTGGCTCCTGGAAGCCAGTCCCACCGCCACGGAAAACACCATCATGCTAGCTGTCACCCTACACGGCACCACCACGATTACCCATGCAGCCAGTGAACCACATGTACAGGAACTCTGTAATTTTCTCAACCTTGCCGGAGCCAAAATTTCTGGCATTGGATCAAACATTCTTACCATCGAAGGCGGCCATCCCTTATCCCCCATACCATACACCGTAATCTCCGACATTTACGAAATCGGAACTTTTCTTGCCCTGGGGGCCATTACCGACGGCCAAATCAAAGTCAAAAAAAGTCTACCCGGCCATTCCATTAGTATAAATCGGGAATTTGCCAAATTTGGGATCAAAATTACCTATGACGCCGATACGGCCACCATCGCATCCGGCCAAACTCCAACCATTACCAAATCCACATCCCCCTTGATCATCCGCGCCCAACCCTGGCCCGCCCTTCCTGTCGACATGCTTCCCCTCTTTATCCCCCTGGCACTCGCGGCCCCATCTGGACAAGTCTTGTTTCACAACTGGATGTACGAAGCAGGTCTTTTTTGGACATCGGAACTTACCAAACTCGGTGCCAATATTCTCATGTGCGACCCACACCGTGTTATTGCAACCGGCGGCAACAAACTTTCCGGCACCAAACTGGAAGCTCCCTACATTATCAGAGCCGTCATCAGCATGGCCATGGCCGCCATGATCGCTACAGGTGAAACCGTCATTCAAAATGCAGACGCTATTCACCGCGGTCATCCCAACTTTGTTAACAATCTCAAATCCCTTGGGGCAGTCATTCAAGAATCCTAGCATGATAGATCTTTTCCCCTACAACACCCTCCGCGTCCACGCTAATGCCAACAACTTCATCGAGTTAAATAATCCCAATGATCTTCCCAAAGACGAACCAATTTTATTTCTCGGTGGCGGCGCCAACATTCTGTTTACTAAAAACTTTCTAGGTACCGTCGTTAAAATAAATTTCTCCGGTATTAAAGTTATTAAAGAAACAGACACTGATGTTTTAATAGAAACCGCTGCAGGCCAAAACTGGCACGATTTAGTCACCTGGTCTGTCGACCACAATCTCTCTGGGCTGGAAAACATGGCCTTAATCCCAGGCACCGTCGGTGGCGCCGTGATAGGCAACATCGCCGCCTACGGCCAAAACCAGGAAGATGTCCTCGTTAGTGTCCAAACTTCCTCTCAAACTTTTCAAAAATCAGATTGTCAATTTTCTTACCGCGACAGTTATTTCAAAAACCACCCTGAATTATTAGTTACATCAACCACCTACCGTCTTTCCAAAATTCCTCACCTGGAAACCTCATATCGCGCCACACGCCACGCTTCATTACTTCCAACCCTAGAACAAATAGCCAAAGAGCCGTTCACTATTAGAGACATTTTTAACGCCGTTATCAAAATCCGCACAGACAAACTCCCAGACATAAAAAGGGTAGGTACTGCCGGTTCATTTTTTAAAAACCCGATTATTACCAAAGAAAAATTTATCCACCTGCAAACTCAAGTTCCGGACCTTTTGGCTTACCCCGTCGACAGACTTTCATATACGGATCCCAATACGCAGGATAAATACGTCAAACTTTCTGTCGCCAGAGTAGTAGATGAATTAGGCTGGAAAGGAAAGAAAATTGGCAAAGTTTCCACATCGCCAAACCAAGCTCTAAACATCATCAACCTAGGCGGAGCCTCTGGTCAAGAAATTTATAATTATTCCGAACTCATGCGCGCAGATGTTAAAAAACATTTTGACATCGACCTGGAATACGAAGTCAAAATAGTCTAAAGTAACTCCATGGAACTGCCGTCCACAAACCCCTTCGCCATGCTCAAAATCCCCAAACTTTTCTTTCCTATTCTCGGTGGCATTCTCGCCATTTTATTATTACTTATTATCCTATTGTCCTTGATTAAAAATGGTTCGAAACCAAGACCCAAACCCACCTCCACACTCCCCACCTCATCAAATTCCCCATCTCCTATTCCTACTCTTACAACCAACCCCCCTCCTCCATCCATAAACAGACTTCCCCTAACCGCACTCTCCGGCCACCAACTTATAACCGTTTCCGATAATCAACTTTGGCTCATCAATTTTACTCCCGAAGGACCCAGAAAATCCCTATTACTAGACGTAAAGTCCCCCGTTTTGGAACTGTCACTCTCCCCAAATCGCCAACTTCTGGCCATTATTTTCGGCTCATCCGAAGTTTCAGGTCTTAAAGTATTAGATCTTGCCAACACACTTGCTCCGTTAACCGAATTTATCACCCCGCCAGACCAAATCCCAAGCCATCCCACCTGGTCGGCCGATAACTTGTATCTCAATGTTTGGAATTCTGGTAAATCCAACACCTTATTTGATATGACCACCAAAAGAAGGCTTGTCGATATTGCCTCCGAAGGCTCTCTTGTCTTTATTCCCAACAAACCCAAAGTTTCATACATTCAAAACGGAGTCTTGTACGAAAGTGAGTATTCCGGAAATAATGTTGTCAAGGTCACCGACCAGCTTAACCCCGCATCTCACCATTATTCACCTGATAACCGCTACATCACCCTCTACAACAGTCTCAACCAATTAATACTGTTCGACTCCCAAACCAAGGAGAAACTATTATTGGCCGAAAGTTCAACCGACAGGAAACCTTATGGCGAACTTATTTCTTTCAATTCTGTCAATCCGTCATTTGCATATCTTAACTTTAAAAAAGATTCTTACGATCCCAATATCGACGAAAACCCCTTATATTCCTTTAATCTCAATACTAAATCAGGCGACTCGTTTTTCTTTAACAGACATACACCAAATACCTCCTCTGTACCTATTCCCAACCCCGGATCGGACAAAGTACTCCTTCCATACAAAGGCTTTAAAACCTACTCCTTAAGCGGCGACCTTATTTCTGACTGTGACTATACCAATTTTACGTATTCCACCACAATCCCAGCCCAAATCTGGTCTTCAGATAGCAAATACATCCTGTCCCTCAAGACCAACCAGGTCGCCGATACCAATTCATGCGCCGTAACCGGCCCCTTTGACACCACCGTTTCAGACCAAGCTATCTGGGTCAAGTAAGAAGCATCTTTTTCAACTTAACTATCTCCCTCTTTAATTCCAACTTTCTAACCCACAACAGATCATGGTCCCCCATCACCATCTTTGCATACTCATTCTCTCTGTAATCATCTTCCATATCCGCCTCAATCCGCTTCAGTCTTATTTTTTCGGCTTCGACCGTCTCCAGCTGAATTAAATCCTTTTTTAATTTTTCCAGTTTTTCTTTCAGCAATTTTTTGTCCATAGTTCGGCCAATTTACCACTCAGCATTGACTTGCTTCAAGTCCCCTGGTATACTCAATACTATCAATCGCGATAAACCAGATTGATCCGAGGGTTGTAAAGAAGACCCTAAGAAAAGCCCAAGCCACCATTAGGTGGTTTTTTCTTGCCGGTACCAAACAACGCAATCCTAAACCCGCTTTCCCAATCCGCTACCAACCTCACCACCTCCTCAGCCGAATCCATAGCTGGCCCCAAAAACGGCCTTGCCGCCGAATAATAGTTAGCCCCCATTATCATGGCTTTTAACCCCTGAATAGGGCTCCGTACTCCCCCGCTAGCCACCAACATCACTTCAGGGCATTCCTTCCTGATTTTCGGCAATAATTCGTCTGTCCTATACCCAGCATCAGAAAACCAACTAGTCAGCCGGTCATTTTGCCGCCGCATTCCCTCAATCCATGTCCAACTTGTTCCCCCAACCCCTGCCACATCAATTCCAGCTACCCCCACATTCACCAATTTCCTGGCTGATTCCACATCTATTCCTCCACCAACTTCTTTGGCAAACACCGGCACACCAATTTCTTTTACCAACTTTTCAATCTTAGAAATTAGAAATTCGAAATTTGTGTCTCCCTCCGGCTGTAAAGCTTCCTGCATGGGGTTTATGTGTAAGTACAATCCATCTGCAGAAATCATATCTACGACTCTCTTATACGACTCAACCGTGTGGCCATAGTTCAACTGCACCGCGCCCATATTAGCAAAAACCACCGTCGTCGGTGCGTATTTTCTAACTAATTCAAATGTCTTTTTCGCATCTGCTTTTTCCAAAGCGACCCGCTGACTACCTACTCCCAACCCCACTCTCATTTGCTCAGCGGCAATTGCCAGATTTGTATTTATCTGGGCCGCATGCTCCGACCCTCCCGTCATCGACCCGATAATTAACGGCTGATTAATCTTCTTTCCTAACAAATTAACTGCCGTATCTACATCTGCCAAGTTAATCTCTGGCAGTGTTTTGTATGGTAAACCAACCTCTTTCCACAAATCCAAATTTCCCTGACTTCTCTCATCCATCGCCAAAACCAAATGTTGCTGTTTTCTGGCTTGAATATCGGACATGTTAACCAGCCTTCGTCAAGCTTTCCAAAAAGTCGTCGTTATTCTTAGTCTTTTTCATTTTCGCAATCAACAATTCTGTCCGTTCATCCTCGTTTAGTAAGTCCAACATTCTCCGAAGTTGAATTACCTTCTCGTATCTCTTGCCCAACAATTTTTCTTCACCTCTGGTTCCACTTTTCAAGATATCATATGCCGGAAACACTCGCCTATCAGCCAGTCTTCTGTCCAAATGCAACTCCATATTTCCGGTTCCTTTAAATTCCTCATAAACCAAGTCGTCCTGTCGGGAACCAGTATCCACCAAACATGTACCCAAAATAGTCAAGCTTCCACCCTCTTCAAATTTTCTTGCTGCCCCAAAAGCTTTTTTGGCGGGATAAATAGCTTCTGCCGAAAATCCTCCAGACATCATCCTACCCGACCCAGAAGTAATCATGTTATATGCCCTGGCCAGTCGTGTAATCGAGTCCAACAGGATAAACACATCCTTACCCATCTCTACCAATCTTTTGGCCCGCTCCAAAGCCAATTCGGCAATTCTAACTTGTTCCAAGGGAGGCTCATCGAAATGCGACGCAGCCACTTCTCCCTTTAGTGATCTGATAATCTCCGTTACTTCCTCAGGCCTTTCCCCTATAAGCACCGCCATCAAATGCATATCCGGATAATTTTTGGTCAGCGACTGAGCAATGTCCCTAAGTAACCATGTCTTCCCAGCCTTAGGTTGGGCCACAATAAGTCCTCTTTGACCCTTTCCGATCGGGGCCACCAAATCGATGATCCTCGTCGACATTATTTCGGGATCGGTCTCCAAAACCAACTGTTCCTCCGGAAAAACAGCCGTCATGTTGTCAAATTCTGGCCTGGTTGCCGCCTGTTCTGGTGTCCCAGAATTTACTTTTTCGACTTTCAAAAGCCCCCAATATCTTTCATTTTCTTTGGGCTCCCTTGCCTGGCCACCCACCAAATCTCCGGGGCGTAAATTAAACCTTCTTACCTGAGAAGAAGAAATATAAACATCCTTAGAAGAGGGTACCATCTTGGGCCTTAAATAACCATGCCCATCAGGGGTAATATCCAAAAATCCCTCTACGTATTCAGTGGGCCAACCAGAATCGGGAATCACTCTTTCTTCCTGTTGATAAATAGGCGCCCTAACTATCGGACGCGCCTGTTGATTCTGGCCATTGAAACTGGGGGCTGGGCGTGGAACTACCCTACCTATAACTCGGACCACACCAGGTCTCATCATAGACCTTACACCCGGAGAAGCCATTGCTACATCCTGCCCATCAGAAACCGGTCCGGGCGGAACATTTATTACACCATCATTGTTGTCAGACATATCCCAAAGATTTCAAAAAGAGGTCATTTATCAAAAAATATTGAGGCAAACCAGAAGTTCAAATGCGAGTATAACACTAAATTCTCCTCCCTACAACTACCAATCTCTTCCACGTCGTCCCTGGTGGCCAACACGTCTGTAAAACCAGTTGTTCAGACAATTTTTGAGGCTTAAAATAGGCATTATTTTCTGGTTCCAATATTTCTCTCCGGACAACCTCATATCGCAATAATTTACCCTTATAAACAATCTCCACCGTATCCCCTAAACCCAGCTTGTCTAACAAGTAAAAAACTGCGTTATACCTTGCAAAATCTATCCTATCTCCCACCGAATGAGCAAATAACAAAGTAGTCCCCATCTCACCTGGATGAGCCATTCCAGCAGCTTCCGCCACCCCCGCCCTTAAAGCCAGCCCATAAGCCTCTTTACTATTAGCGTCCACATTTGGAATAACCGCCGCCAAAGCACCAATTTTCGGCACAAAAACGGCATAATTATTATCTTCCACCACCAACTCTTTCGTCACTTTATGGTTGGAGTAATTTATCCAAGCTATTCCCAACGGTAAATATATATAAACCGCTCCAACAACAGCCAATACCATCAAAAACCTACCCACCCTCACCAGCCACCTGGCAACAGCTTTTAGGGCCTCGACTATCCCAGCCAAACCGACAGGCTCCCGATAAACTCCACTCTTATAAATTAATCCCCGCTTCACTTCCAAACTTTAACAGCCATTTTTTTCAAATACCATCCCAAACCAAATATTCCCATCCACACGATACTCCACTGCCAAACATTAAAACCTGTTTCGGGCGGCTTTGTCGCAACAGCAGATCCTAATATCTTTCCGCAAAAGCAGCTACTCTCCTGATTACATGCAGGGTTTCTACAAACCCCTTTTGTGCACACCAATCCAGCTTTACATCCACCCAAAGGAGTACAGGCCACGCCACACACGCTGGGCGCCTCGGAAATCTTTACGATGATAGTCGGAGTCGGAGTTAGAGTTGCAGAAGGCACCAGAGATACGGATTTGGTCGGTGTTATTTTTACAGTCGGTACCACCGTTGTCGTCGGTTTTGGCGTATCAACGACCATCCCAGATTTACAATCCCCCGAGTACCACACCATATATCCCTTCAAGACGCAGGTTTGATCCCAACTGCCATCATCACGGCGACATTTTTTATCAAACAGTGAAATCTGCGCCGTCTTACCACAACTCATCCCATTAAAACTTTCAGCATTACTCCAGTTGCTTTCGGATTCCAAACACTGATCCCATTTTCCACTACATACCCACTTCACCACTCCCTCATTCTTCCCGATACACGATCCCAAAGAAGGATTACACCCAGGATCACAGTTATAAAACTTAGCCGACGTCCCACTATCACATAAATTGGTGTAGTAACCCGCTCCATACGAAATAGCCGCCCTTGCAGGGGAAGTGGCAATTCCAAAAAATAGGCAATACGCAATAAGCAATAAGCAATATTTTTTCATACTCACCATGGAAGACCTGGACAAGTGGACTAATAGTCAGCCTGCCCTGCTCACTATCAAATTCCACTACGTTTTTCAGGTCCTCCATGCTGAGTACACATCAAAGAGGCTAATTAATTTAAAAAGGTGCGAAATATAAGGACTTTTTTTTCTTGACAAGGGTGATCTTTAAATGTTATCACCGTTATCAAGTGAAAATCGCCGTATCTGTCCAGGCGATTATCTCTCAAAGGGCATTGCTACTCGTGGTCCTCAATCCAGCGATGGCGATGCTCTTTTTTAATGCCTATTTTTGTGAACAAATGCCGAGAAATAACTAGTAGCAGCATCAATCGATACCGGAAAAGATAACCCCAGGAATAAAATACCCAAATCTCTATTTCCTGTAACCAACGCCAACATACTCGCCCCCCACAGCACCCAACCACTCGCGTGATCGAACCTGGCCTTGTCTAACAATAATCGTCTCGATGCCTCGGTAAACATAGTATTATTCACTACCTCCCCATCCCCATCAAAATAACTCCTTGATTCACCTTTACAGCCTGGGCCAATTGCCCTCTCATCCAATTGCTCCCCAAAACACCCCGTCTTCGTACGGCACTCTTACGAAACCATAATCTGAGCAGTTTACGCATAACTCTTGCTACTTGTGGTCCTCACCCGGGAGTATACCAACCCCTGTCAATTTTATCAATCCCATAGTTTTCTATGGGCCATTTATCCACAGACCTATAGCATACAAATATACCTAATTTGCCGCATAACACAGCCCATTGTGGATAACTAGTATTAGCACTTTGCACTTAACACTTTGCACTTTTCGCCTGTGGATAACCTGAGGAAAAACCTAGTTTAGGAGTTTTTTTATCGCCGCCGACACACTCTTACCCGACTCTGCCGAAGCCACTCTATACCCCAACTTCTTAGCCTCCTTAACCCGCCTTTCTAATCCCGTCACCTTACGCACCTCTCCCAACAATCCCACTTCTCCCACAGCGGCAATATCCCCAGCCAAACTCTTGTTTAAAAAACTTGAGGCCACTGCCAAACAAACAGCCAAATCTATTCCCCTATCTGCCAACCTTATCCCCCCAGTCACATTCACAAAAATATCCTCGCTCCCCAGTTGCAAGCCGGCCCTTTTCATAAGCACCGCAATCAACATTTGCAATCTCGCCATATCCAACCCAGTCCCCACTCGTCGGGGAATTGCCAACTGACTCGATACAACCAAAGCTTGAATTTCTATAAGCATTGGCCGTGAGCCTTCCAACACTACAGACACAACACTTCCCGGCACGTTTTTTACCCGCTCTTCAAGCATTAGTTCTGATGGATTACTCACCCCCACAAGCCCAGCTTCTTTCATCTCAAACACCCCCACTTCATCTGTGGGCCCAAATCTATTTTTTACCGCCCTAATCAGTCTCAATGTCTGCCCCCGCTCACCTTCAAACCACAATACGGTATCAACTACATGCATTAGCACCATGGGCCCTGCAATATTACCTTCCTTAGTTACATGCCCGACCATAAACAGCGGGATATTTAGTCTCTTTGCCGCCATAGTCAATCTAGCTGCACACTCCCTCACCTGACCCACACTTCCAGCCGTCCCCGTCAAATCCGAGGTCGTTAATGTCTGGACCGAGTCCACTATCACAAATTTAGCCCCATCCATCTTATTTACGATTTCATCCACATCAGTCGATTCCAACAAATCCATTTCTCCTTTTAAGCTTAATCGTTTCGCTCTCAAAGCCACCTGAGACGCACTTTCTTCGCCGCAAACATATAATGACCCATTTCCTATTTGAGTCAACAACGTACTTTTTCCAATTCCCGGTTCTCCTGCAATCAGCACCACCATTCCAGCCACCAATCCGCCCCCCATTACACTATCCAATTCTTCAATCCCCGTCTTTATCCTCTTCTTCTCGTCAATTTTTATATCAGATAGTTGATATATTTTTGACTTATTTGCGATTTGCGATTTGCGATTTGCGATTTCTGCAACTGTTTCTACTAACGAATTCCACGTATCACACTCGGGACACTTACCACTCCACTGGCTCTGGACATACCCACACTGCTGACACACATAACTAGACCGTATTTTTGTCATTAGATACTACTTATACTCTTCTACTCTCCTGCTCTTCAACACTTATTTATATCCCACCGGGACTGTAGTTAATACCACCCCCAAAGATAGCCTTCGTTTATCCAAATCAACCGACTCCACAAAGACATCCACTTCATCACCCTCTTTAAATGCTTTATCAACCGGCATCTTGGATGCATGAATCAATCCCTCAATCCCTCGTTCCAGCTTGACCAAAATACCATAAGGAACTATCTTTGAAACCACACCCCTGTGTTTTGAATCCACATTGTATTTGGAT
Source organism: uncultured Gammaproteobacteria bacterium (assembly GCA_964633995.1). GTDB lineage: Bacteria > Patescibacteriota > Microgenomatia > CAZETR01 > Amesbacteraceae > CAZWKN01. Next base: position 18,145 of record CAZWKN010000004.1, on the reverse strand, counting down.
ATAGCAATTAGCCAAGGATCTGAAGACAACCTTTTCATAGACAGTGCCAACTTACCGTTTTCCTCGTCAATTCCTATAACTTGAACTTTTACTTTTTCACCTTCTTTTAAGACTTTACTCACATCGTCCACCTTGTCCCAAGTAATCTCGGAGATATGTACTAGTCCTTCCAAACCCTGAACCTTCGCACCTTTACCCACACTAATTTCAATAAATGCTCCAAACGGCACCATGCCTACCACTGTTCCCTCATACTCTCCACCAACCTTTACAGCTGTTAGGGCAGTCTTTCGTTTTTCTATATCAGCGGCTTCAGACACGGCCCTTTCTGACAATACCAACCTATTCATCGACCTGTCAACCTCGATAACCTTTACCATAATTGTCTTACCAATAAGCGCCGAAGAATCCGCGTCTGCTTCATGCCCCAATTGTGAAGAAGGTATAAATCCAAATACCCCATCTATCTCAACCAACAATCCTCCTTTAGTAACTTCTTTACCCTTTACAGCAATTGGGCTATCGTCTGCCAACGCCTGCTCAAATGCCTTCCATTTATTGTCTGACGCAGCTCGCCGCAAAGACAATATCACCTGTCCGGCATCGTTTTCAGTAATAAGCACTGTTCCGGTCACCTCATCACCCGGCTTCATGGCTCTAAAATAATCCTTGGCCATTTCGTATTCTTTTTCCGATACTATCGCCTCTGCCTTACCACCGATATCTATATATACCGTCCTACTAGTTACTTCTACTACTTTCCCAACTACCTGCTCCCCCCGCTTAAATCCTTTAAACGTATACCCCACCGACTTCATCAACTGATCCATCGACTGTGGGGACTCAACCGTTACTTTATCTGTTTTCTTTGTCTTTGTAGCCAAACTTCATTTCCGCCTTTCTTTGAAAGATACCCCATTATACACCAATCTTTCCCTAAGCTCTACCTTCTTTATTTCTATCAAAAGCACCCACCACCGCCAAAATCCCAAAAGCAAAAGTATTAATCTGCAAGACCTCACCATGCCCGATACCAATAACATCACTAGAAACCGCCACTCCTCTAAAACCTACTGAACCCCAAATCGTGGCACATAGGCTGTTCAAACCCACAACTCCCATTCTCATTGCCACATCTGACTGCTCACCACCGCCACGATACAAAAACACAGAATAATTTAATCTTTCTTTCCAAAAAAACACTTGTAACATTTCACCAGTAAGTAAAAATGTTCCATCTGGACCAACTACATAACCACAAGGAGACAAATTTTCATCGCTTGCCATGTCCGGAATTCTATCACTGTTTTCTTATATTATGAAGAAAAAAATAATACACCGGTAAATTCACCTTTTAATCCAATTGTTGAAAGTTTCTTCAATTTTCATATATGCCAACGATACTCCACCAAATAAAGCGACTGACCCCAAACAAACCAATCCCAAACTTGTTCTTACATCCCTATAAATCCACGGGAAACGTTCAGGCAACTCCGAAAGTAATTCGAACCCCAATTTAATTATTACGCCGCTAGCTAATAATCCAATTGAAACGACCCCCAACACCCCGGCAATTTCCAAAAGCCCTCCTTCTCTTCGAGGAGCAACATAATAAACACCCCCATTGTCTTTCTCAACATTAGTGGTAAAACTGCCAAAAAGAAACGTATTTACCAGATCTGGCTCCATGTCATCTCCACCTTTTTTTGAAATAATGCCCCATTATACACCGACACATCTCTATATCCTACCCTCATTAGCCCTATCAAAAGCACCCACCACCGCCAAAATTCCACAAGCACGACCTACAAACTGTTTCAATCATAAAAAATGTGTTTTTTTACCCAAGAATTTCCAATTGCCAATATGACAGGCGTTAAACAAACAGGCGCAACACCCAAACATCCAACACTCAAAATATCCAGGGTTCCAAACACATCTGTGGCCAAACCTATCAAACCCGCTGCTAGCAACATTCCAATGGGGATACCAAATACCAAATATTCAAAACCATCTCCTTCGGGGGGTTCTCCTGTTGTCATAAACCATAAATATACAATTCACTCCAAGCATATCTTGACCAATCTTGACTCGTAATTACTACAGGCTATAATTCACCAATGAAAACAACCTGGCAATTTTCTCCCCGCACCGAGGCGCTACGCATTATCCACACCGCCCACAATATCGCCAACGGTTTTTATCGCCTTAATGGCTTTATTGTCCTGCCATACGACACAAAAATAATCTCTGACCAGATCGTTCTTCTTCCCAATCTCCCCTATTTATCTATCCCCAGATTTTGGGACCATTGTTCCAGAATAGATATCAAATCCACCCCTAGCATAAAAATGACCGTCCCCGAAGATCTGATTACCTCCACCCAAAAACTACTCGAATCATCCCAAATCCCCACTCCAAATTTAGATCTTCTCAAAATTGCCTGGCAAAAAAATTCAGCCAAAATACGAGCCGAAATTTACCGTCTTATTCCTCATCTAAAAAATACCATCAAAAGCGTTAATATCTGGCCCACCAATTTTGGTACCGGCGGGTCGTTTAATGTCGTAAACAAACCGCCACACAACATCACTATCTGGTTACGCCAGGATCAAAACCTCTCCGCCCTCGTCGAATGTCTTTTGACTTCACTCACCCGAAAAGATGTTTATGACAATCTTTCTGGCACCTGGTCTGAGTCAGAAATTATTGTCGATTGGCTACTCACTTACTCACCCCTATCCAAATTGCTTCCCCCAATTTCACAGACTCTAAACGCCACTCGCACCAAACAAAAGGCCACCCTAATTCAACAATCAGAAAAATTCCTCCAAAAAATCGGCGCTCCTCCCATCTCCCCAACTCAACATAAAATTTCCAATCTCACTTCCGCCGAAAAAAAGCTTTTTGACCTTCTCAAATCCCGCTCTCCAAACGTCGTTACTTTTGATGAACTCGCCGACCCCAACAACTTTTCGCTTTATGCAATTTCCAAATCCATCCAACGCCTCCGTGATAAACTCGAAGCCTCCGGCATCTCCGGCTCCTTCATCCAAACCAAGCGGGGTGAAGGATATCTACTTACAAACTAAACACCAAGGTCTTTTTTCTCTAAATAGTGTCTTACGGTTACCAATGCTCGAACCATCAACCCCAGACATCCATATCTCCAAACGTCGGGAGATTTCAAGCTATTTCTAGCTGCGGGAACCGGAACTTCTAGTTTTCTTACAACAGGAACTTCAAAACAGCGATAAACTAACCCCAGCAAGCACCCATACTCACTGCTTGTTTTCATCTGCCTCCCAGAAACCTCTTTCACAATGATTACCAGTATTCTTACACCCCTCCCTAAAACAACCTCTAACCAGAGCAATCGCCTTCTCGAACCGTGCAAATTGCAAATCACCCGGATTCGCATATCCACTAGGTGCCAACATTATCACCAAACGAGGCAACATTCCACCCACTTCCTCAACTTTTAAATTCCGACCAGCCAAACATTTAACCACCTCAAATTTCATCCATTAATTATCAAATCGAAATTAATATTTATCTTGACCCCATCTTGACCACTTCGACTTCGCTCAGTGCAAGCTTTTCAAATCCACTTTGTCGCCCTCAAATCGCACTCCTTCTTCCAGCAATTTCTTTTTCTGCTCCTCAGCTCCTCCAAAAGCATAATTTGGCGCCAATGATCCATTTGCAAAAATAACCCTATGACAGGGTACATTTTTGTCTTTATTGGCATGCAATGCCTGCCCCACTCTCCTGGCATCCCTTGTTCCCAATATTCTCGCCACCTGCCCATACGTCATCACCTCACCCATGGGAATGGATTTTACTATACCATAGACTTTCTGGAAAAAACCAACTCTATTTCCATTCATTTTTCTTCATAAAATTAGATTGTACTGCTATCATATTTTCCGGCACCGTATCATACCAACCAAATTCGACCGCTTCATTATTCAACTTGATATCACCACTTATCCACCTAGTTTTAAATACAACGCCAATAGCCCAACCCCCATCTGACAATTTAGCCATTTCTGGATATTCCAAATATCCCAACATTCTATCAATCACCACCTCAATTCCCAACTCCTCTGCTGCCTTTCGCCTAACTGTTTCCTCCAACAACTCCCCATACATTACCGTTCCACCCGGGAAATGCCACATTCCCAGATATGGTTCTATCGCCCTCTTGGTCAACAACAGCTTACCGTCCTTAACAACCAACACTTCAACACACAGCCGAGTTACCATCGAGTAAATTTCCCTAAATTTTTCAGCAGAAAGTCGCTTCATTTTTTTAATGTTGCTTCTATAAAACCTACAAATATCGGGTGTGGGTCCAGCGGTCTGGATTTATACTCCGGATGAAATTGCGTCCCCACAAAAAATGGATGTATTTTTTTGGGCAATTCAACAGCCTCCACCAATTTTCCATCCGGACTTGTTCCTGATATCACTAAACCGCATTTCTCCAACTTTTCTCTAAATTCGTTATTAAACTCATATCTATGTCTATGCCTTTCGCTTATTTCATCCTGTCCGTATATATCTCTTAACCTCGTCCCAAATTTTACTTTGCACGGCCATGCTCCCAATCTAATCGTCCCCCCATAGTTATGTTCCTTTAAATATTTTTCTTGCTCCGGCATTATGTGCACCACCGGATATTTCGTCTTTGCATCTGCTTCCGTAGAATTTGCTCCTTTCATCCCACATACATTTCTTGCAAACTCAACAACCGCCATCTGCATCCCAAAGCACAATCCCAAATACGGAATCTTTTTCTCGCGAGCAAACTTCACCGCCGCGATTTTTCCTTCCACCCCCCTACTTCCCCACCCCTGAGGCACAACAATTCCACTAAATCCTTTACCAGCCAAATCCTTGGCATCCAAGTCATTTGCATCTATCGCTTCTACTTCGATACCCACATTCAACTTAGAACCAGCATGTCGTAAAGCTTCCAACACTGACACATAAACATCTTTGTGATTTCCTGATCCATGTTTTACGTATTTTCCAACTAGCGCTATTTTTACAGATTTTTTAAAATCCTTTGTTCCACTTACAAATTTTTTCCAGTCCGTTAACTTTGGAGTTTTTGTGAGTTTAAACGATTTTAGTATTTTTTTTGTTATTCCCTGTTTTTCCAATTCCAACGGCACATTATAAATTGATTTCATATCATGGTCATCAATAATCATGTCCTGATCCAAGAAACACCTCTTAGCCAGCGTTTCTCTCCTAGGTCCATCCAGTTCAACCTCAGAGCGGGTAATCAACATGTCCGGATTTATGCCGGTAGATCTTAATAATGAAATCGCATGCTGGGCAGGTTTTGTTTTAAGTTCGCCTACGTTCTTCAAAAATGGCACATAGGCCACCATTACATAAAACGACTTTCGCTCTCTCCCCATCTCTCTGGCCGCATACAAAAACGGCAAGTTCTCAATATCCCCCGTTGTTCCTCCCACCTCTACAATCACAAAATCAAAGCCTTTTTCTGCCTCGTAAAATCTCCTTTTTACTTCGTTTGGAACATCGGGAATCATTTCTACGTCTCTGCCTTCATAACCCATCGCCCTTTCCCGCTCAATAATTGTTTTAAATATTTTCCCAGACGTAATATTATTTTCCCGTCCGAAATCTTGATTCAAAAACCTCTCATAATTACCCAAATCTTGATCGATCTCACCCCCATTACCAGTCACAAACGTCTCACCATGCTCAGCAGGCCTCATAGTTCCAGCATCTACGTTTAAATACGGATCTATCTTGATCATGTTTACCCTATATCCACATGACTTCAAAAGCATTCCTATGGAGGCACTTACAATCCCCTTTCCCAGGCCCGATACTACTCCACCAACAACAAAAACATACTTCGGCACCTATAACTTATACCAGTGTTGTTTAAAAAATTCAATATCTTTTCTTACCACCTCATTCCAACTCGGAACCATATTATGATCCGCCCCAGCATATTCTATATACTCTGTTTTGAGTTTTGTTAACAAATCTCTATTCCATTCATACGGCACTTGTCTATCTCCCGTCCCTTGTTGAATTAAAACCGGAGCAAAAATTCTATCTAAATAATTAGTCAGCGAAAACAAATCCGTATCGTAGTCCTCCTCAAACTTTGCCAACTTTTGCCGCAGTAATTTTTTTCCATCATCGTCAAAATACAATATCGAGTACGGAAAAGATGCAGTCACCGGCGCCCACAATACAGTAGGATAATTTTTTCCTGTTACTTCCAGAGCTGTTAAAGCAATTTGCCCTCCATTACTATGGCCCCACACCCCAATTTGACCATTTGACATTTGCCATTTATCAATTGCTGCCAATAGATTCAATGCCGTTGTATAGGTTTCAAACCTGGCTTCAAATACATCAGCTGACGGACCAGCAGATCCCCCGTACCCCAAAAAATCCGGCGCCAAACTAATAAACCCCTCTTTAGCAAAGACCTCCGCACTATGCGCCGTCCCATATCCACTTTCGTAATTTTCCACGTCCGCATATCCCCTAAATTGGACTATAACCGGGCACTTTTCACACTCAGTCGGTATATGCGCCAAACCATTTACTCTTTTCCCATCACTTAAAAAGTGAAACTTAAATACACCCATTTTTATCTCATCGTCCAATACAATTTGCGAATCGTATGTTCTCTTCCCCAAATTTTCTATCGTATATTTCAGCAGAGGATATTCCTTTGGCCTAGGCACTTCCACCTTCCTCGGCCACCAATAAACAATACTTGCACCAATCAACAATCCTATCAATAACCCTAAAACATACTTCATTAATCTATTTTACCCCACCAAAAAAGCGCACAATTCTTAGGCCATGACCTATCTTCACGAGGAGTTGCCCCCTAGCTATTTTCAGCGCTGGCGCGTTTTACGGCTCTGTTCGGAATGGAAAAAGGTAGTTCCACGCCGCTCAAATGACCTAAGAACTCTGCGCTCTTTGCAAGTAACTAACTGAAAAGTGAAGAGAACAATAAGTAATAGGGTTTAGTAAGTTTACTCCATTAGACCGATTAGTACAGGTAAGCTAAACACATTGCTGTGCTTACACTGCCTGCCTCTTATACGGGGTAGTCTTCCCCGGGTCTTTTTCCATCTTGCGACGGAATGAATTCCTAATCTTGGGTAGGGCTTCCCACTTAGATGCTTTCAGCGGTTATCCCGTAGGTATTTAGCTACCCGGCGCTGCAACTGACGTCACAACCGGCACACCAGTGATACCTCCAACCTGGTCCTCTCGTACTGAGGTCAGACCCCCTCAAGAATTCCACGATTCTACTGGATAGAGACCGAACTGTCTCACGACGTTCTGAACCCAGCTCGCGTACCCTTTTAACCGGCGAACAGCCGGACCCTTGGAAGGTACTGCCCCTCCAGGATAGGATGAGCCGACATCGCGTGTCGACTTCGTTTACACGAAGCGCTGACTATACCTTCACCCTCTTTAAGTTAATTCACCCAAAGTAGGGGCTGACGTCTTAGCTCGTCTTAAAAAAGACGGCTCCGTGGTCTTGAAACCACAAGTCGATACGGGGGCCGCCATAGGCGGCCTTCCCTCGGGGTTTTCCTTATATTGTTCGTTTTATAAGGAGTTCTCCGATATGAGTCAGTAAAAAATATTATACATATAACAAAGCTTGCTAATGCCATTACTGGCAACACACCCCGATACCATTTGGTTAAGGTGCCAAACCGCCGCGTCGATATGGACTCTTGGCGGCGATCAGCCTGTTATCCCTAGGGTAGCTTTTATCCGTTAAGCCCGGTCCCTCCCACGAGGGATCCGAGGATCACTACGACCTGCTTTCGCACCTGCTCGAGGTGTCCCTCTCGCAGTCAAGCGCTCTTATGCCGTTACACGACTAGCTCGATTTCCATCCGAGCTTAGAGCACCTTGGCACTCCTGCGTTACTCTTTAGCAGGATACCTCCCCAGTAAAACTGCCCGTCTGACCTTGTCTCCACCGTCGTTTCCAGACGGCATAGGTTAGTTTCGAGATTCCAAAACGAGAGGTGTTTCATTGTCGCCCGAAGGCTCCCTCCTACACTAAACTATTTTAAAATCCGAAACAGGGCCAGAGTACAGTAAAGCTCCATAGGGTCTTTTTGTCCTAGTAGAGTTAGGCCGCATCTTCACAGCCATTTCAATTTCGCCGGGTGATAGTTCAAGACAGTTATTCCCTCGTTAAGCCGTTCGTGCGGGTCGGAACTTACCCGACAAGGAATTTCGCTACCATAGAACAGTTATAGTTACTGCTGCCGTTCACTCGGGCTTCATTTCAGGGCTTTAACACCCATCCACTTAACTTACGAGCACTGGGCAGGCCTCAGCCCATATACTTTCTCTTTCGAGTTTGCATGGACCTGTGTTTTAGTTAAACAGTCGAGGAATAAGCTTTTGCTGCGTCCCGCCAAAGGCGGGAAGGACATCTCTCTAGATTACGTCCAGCTTTTTTGCCGAGTTCCTTGAACTACCTTCTCCCGAACGCCTTGGTCTACTCGACCCACCCACCAGTGTCGGTTTGCGGTACGGCATAAAATACATCTGGCTACGAACATTTTCTCGTAAAATGAAGCACTCCAGGTTGTCTCACAATTTCTCGCAAGTCTTCCCATAACAGCTCGACTTAAAACGCAAACTCGGATTTTCCTAAGTTCACTATCTCACTGCTTAGACGCCACATTCACTGCATGCGCCTGGATACTCCTTTTCAGTCCGTCCCTAGCTCATAACGATATATTTTATGTAGCCGAATCTAAACGGCTCGTCCATCGGTTACGCCCACTATGGCCTCACCTTAGGTGCCGACTAACCCTCCGACAATAAATGTTGCGGAGGAAACCTTGGGTATTCGGCGCTCCGAATTCTCATCGGAGTTAACGCTACTCATTCCGGCATTCTCACTTGAAGTCGCTCCACACCGCCTTACGGCGTATGCTTCACAGCTCTTTCAACGCTCCCCTACCACATCCGCGCTCCGCGCGAAATTAACCATTTAAACATTTTTCATTTCATCAATTGAATGATCAAATGTAAAATGACAAATGATAAATTTTGTGCGAAGCACGAATATCTGTGTCTTCGGCAAATGACTTGAGCCTCGGTTCATTTTCCGCGCCAAACTCCCAAATCGACCAGTGAGCTGTTACGCTTTCTTTAAAGGATGGCTGCTTCTGAGCCAACCTCCTGGCTGTCTGAGGAATTCAACTGCGTTCAACACTAAGTCATTATTTAGAGGCCTTAGACGACAGTCTGGGTTGTTTCCCTTTAGAGCGGCCCGCTTAGCCGGGTCGTTCTGACTCCCAAAGCACTCTGATACGTATTCGGAGTTTGATTGCTCGCAACAGCGGTGAAGCTGCAGAAAGCATCCAGTGCTCTACCACATATCAGTTGGCTTTAGGGCTATACCTATATATATTTCGGGGAGAGCCAGCTATCTCCTGGTTCGATTGGCATATTACCTCTAATCACAAGTCATCTCATAGATTTGTAGCTCTAACGAGTTCGGGCCTCCCCCCGATTCTCATCGGGGTTCACCCTGCTCATGATTAGCTCACCAGGTTTCGGGTCTTCCAACTGCTGCTATGCGCCCTGTTAAGACTCGCTTTCGCTTCGCCTCCACACGTTTGACGTGCTTAAACTCGCAACAATCGAAAACTCGCCGGATAATTCTTCAATAGGCACGCGATCACCCCACCCCTTGCGGGACAGGGCTCTCACTGTTTGCCAGCAGACAATTTCAGGTTCTATTTCACTAGGTTTTTAACCCTTCTTTTCGCCTTTCCCTCACGGTACTAGTTCACTATCGGTATGCTAAAGTATTTAGCCTTGGAGTGTGGTCACCCCGGATTCCCACAAGATCGTGTGTCTCATGGTACTTGGGAATCCGCCAGCATGATCTTAGATTTCGGATAAAGGACTATCACCTGCTTTGGTTCCCGTTTCCACGGGATTCTCCTATCCTCGATCAATTGCTTGCGGCGGACCCCGCAACCCCATCGCCTTGCGGCGTGGTTTAGGCTGTTCCGCTTTCGCTCGCTGCTTACTTACGGAATCTCTGTGATTTCTTTTCCTGTCCCTACTTAGATGTTTCAGTTCGGGACGTGCCCCATCTCGCCTTACGGCGGACTCTCCATATAGGAGGGGTTTCCCCATTCGGATACCGCCGGATCAAAGCTTCTTAGCAGCTCCCCGACGACTTTCGTGGCTATGTACGTCCTTCTTCGGCTCTAGCATCCTAGGCATCCATTGTCTGCATTACGGAAGTAAAAAATACGACTCTACTACTTATTAAATTCTCTTCACTTTTCAATGAGCTACTCATCTGGATTTCGCCAGATTCAGCCTCAAAGCTGATCTCGACTCCCCACAAGAGGAAGTCGGGACCAACTTTTAGGTTTAGTGGACCCGAGCGGACTCGAACCGCTTACCTCGTCATTGCAAATGACGCGTTCTAGCCAGGTGAACTACGGGCCCTAGTTCCTGCCTATAAAATGTAAAAAAGCCTCCTTGCGGAGGCCATCATGAGACTGCTTTTGCCGATAAACTAAACTCTACCGGATTTTTTTAAAGTAAAAAGCATTAGTCTTCATGAAACAAACTTGGCCTCGAAAGGTAATCGTATATTATCCTGGTGAGAACTCCTTGTCAACCCCAATTCATTTCCTTCGTCTTTCCTCATTTAAATACTCGTTTTCACCCCAACTTTTTACCATTTCTTCAGTGATTGGCCTAGCCACCCGCCACATCACCTCAAACATAGATTTCATTGTTTGAGCGAATAATTCGCTATTTATTACCATTCCCCACGCCTCGTCTTTAAAACCGTTTACCACAAAAACAGACCCACCTATCACATAGATATCTTGGTTAAACACACACCCTGAATCGTCAATATACCTAAATTCTTTATCCAAATACCTCTTATCCCTCCCATACTGGTATCCAATTACATGCTTAGTCCAATCATTCAGCAAGACTATGCTTTTCTCAGATTTTCGAGCATCCAAATCCTGATCCACCCATTTGTTAATTTTTTTGCTTCCAAAACTGTCCATCGGCATCATAGAATCCCATCCCACTACCGATACACCCAACCTGCCCGAATACACCCGCCCATACACCTCGCCCGCCCCCTCAATTCCTGAAAAAAACCTCACCTGGGCATTAGGCACAGTTTTTAAATATTCCGCCTTCAAATCCGGTAATATTTGCACAACATCTACCTCCAACCTGGTCAATCTCTCCCTACTATTCCGTATGATCTCCCTAAGTGTAGATGGGTTCTTAGCCACAATTCTTGTCTGCTGTTTGGTAAAACCATCACTCTTAACCAATGTCACCAAGCCCTTAAGGGCCAAATTCATTATAGCCTCGTACACAGTCGTCCTAGGAATATTTGTCTCCCTAGATAGAGCATATGGTGACGTTTCCTCATGCCTGACAGCAGCCCGATAAATCTTTATCTCATTTTCCGATAACCCCAGCTCTCCCAATACCTTTTCTATCATATCCATAGCTTTAGTCTAACACTGTCGGCAACGTCCGTCAAGTTTGACAGTATAACGCTTATACTTTAATATCCGCCTATGCCTGAATTATTCACCCAATCGTTTTTTGATTCTGTTCATCGAATGTCTACCCACTCCAATTACAGAGCGGCCAACGATCTCGTAGCCAAGAGAGTCTCTTGGCCGGATTTGCCCGAAGAGCTAAGAAGGGATATCGTAACTTACGATTCCTGGGCCGTCCACCGTGTCCCCTGGCCCGACCGAATTGAGGCTGACCGCAGGGATACCATACTTCGCCAAAACGAATCTGTCTTTTTTTCTCCTGTCCCAAATTCCAACCTGGATCTCAATGCCATTAACCCTGTCAAATTTCAAGGCCAAGTCTTATGGCTCGAAGATCAACAACCTTCAAAAACCGTTGTTAACATACACGACCAAGACTTAGAAATTATTACTTCCGGCTTACAATTATTGGGTGAAAATTCAGCCGTCTCACCCCATGTCGAAAACCCTCAAGTAACTGAAATCATTTTCCCCCTGTGGACCCTAGACCCCAAATCACCAGATGATTCTCCCTTTCACAGCAACGCAGCGTATTCAATAGAAGGCAATCCTGAACTCGCCTATCTACATTGGCAAACTGCCATAAACACCTTAGTCGACGCAAAATATGCATTACGGACTAGAAACAACCAGGCCATCACCCTTGATGTTTACCCAAAAGGCTACGATGTTCCCTTTCTTTCTATTCGTCCACTTGTCCTTCCCCCTGGCAAAAACCACAGTGCCCAAAGTTCCACCCAATGTCTCTATTTTGCTCTCAAACTCAAACCAGTTACTCCCACCTCAAAGCCTCAATTGGATTGAGTCTCGACGCCCGCAAAGCGGGTAAAATTCCTGACAACACCCCAACAATTGCAGATATACCAAACGCCATAATTACAGACTGGGAAGTCACAGACGTCTCAATAAACTTTTTAAGAAGCAACGAGAACCCCCATCCAATTCCAATTCCAATCCCTCCTCCCAACACCGACAACAAAACCGATTCAATCAAAAATTGTCTCAAAATATCAGCATTAGTCGCCCCCAATGCTTTACGAAGTCCAATCTCTCTTGTTCTTTCGGTTACTGATACCAACATAATATTAGCAATCCCAATCCCGCCCACTACCAAAGAAATCGCAGCAATTCCCGACAGCGCCCCAGTCACTACTCCCAAAAATTGATTTATCGAACTCAACAATTCTTTAGGCTCCATGATCGTAAAGTCGTCATCGGTCAAGTCTCTTCTATAGAAATATTTCTTGATCATACTGGCCGCCCTTCCAGTATCATCGGCGGTTTGCGTCCTTACCATCACAGCAGCCGGTTTTTTAATCCCGGTGATTTTACTTACCGTCGTCACCGGCATTACCACATACGAATTATCATCAGATGCACCCCCCAACCCCCCACCCTTTTCCTGCAAAACCCCTATCACTGTCAACTTGGCTCCAACAACACTAATTTGCTTACCAACGGCGTTTTCCCCCGAGGCAAATAACTCAGTATAAATTTTGTGCCCTATTACCGCCACCAGAGCACTTCTCTCCACATCGTTTTTACCAAAAAATTTTCCACTCTCTATTTTGACATTCCCATACTCTAAATAAGATTCGTTTGTCCCGGCTATGTTACCGTAATACGACTTAGATTTATATTTGATAGTCGATCCCTTAGCAATCATTCCCGCTGCTTTCACAATAGGCCCTCCCATATTGCTGATATTTTTTACGTCCTCGAAATCAAATTTGGCTTCTACGTTTTGAGGCGGACCACCGGAAAAACTTACCTTACCGGGTGAAATAAACAATATGTTCGACCCCAAAGACTCAAACTCTTTGGTCACAAAACTTTGCAGTCCAGACCCGATAGATACCAACAAAATTACCGACGCCACACCAATAATAATTCCCAACGTCGTCAAAAACGATCTGGTCTTATTAGTTCTTATCGCCCTGGTGGCCGATTTAAATAATTCAATTGTGTCCATTTATTTCACCCCCCCATCTACAATCACAATTTGCCTTTTGGCCCGCTTGGCAATGTTGGGGTCGTGAGTCACAAGGACTATCGTCACTCCCTTTTTGTGCAAATCTTCAAAAAGTTCCAATATTTCTAGACCGGTTTTGCTATCCAAATTTCCCGTCGGCTCATCAGCCAATAGCAAAGAGGGGTCAGTAACCAGTGCCCTGGCAATCGCCACTCTTTGCTGCTGCCCACCAGACAGCTGAGACGGTTTGTTCATAAGTCTTCCACCAAGTCCTACCATGGTTAACTCTTTTTTTGCTTTTTCTCGTCTTACGTTTCCAACAACTCGCCTATAGATCATTGGCAACTCCACATTTGTAATAGCCGGAGTTGCCCGAAGTAGGTTAAATTGTTGGAACACAAATCCTATTTTTTCATTTCGCAGTTTCGCCAATTTATTATCATTCAATTTTTTGGTATTCGTCCCATCAACTAATATCTCCCCACTGCTTTGCCGATCTAATAGACCTATCAGGTGCAAAAGTGTTGATTTCCCCGATCCCGAAGGCCCAGTAATAGCCACAAACTCTCCTTTTTCAATCTTGAACGACACGTTGTTTAACGCAGTCACCAAACTGTCCTCGTTTGCAGGATCTCCATACACTCGACTGACGTTTTTAAATTCGACTACTGGAGTCATTTAACTACTACCTTGTCGCCCTCAGCTAAACCCGACTTTATCTCTACATCGTTTTCACTTTCCAACCCCGTTTCTACTTTTAATTTTTTACCATCAGGAGTCACGACACTTCCATCGATTACCGCCTCAATCGGAAGAGCTAACACTCCTTTGGCCTCCCCCAGTACCAACACCGCATCCCCCTTCATCCCCAACCTTAAAATTGTCAATTGTCCATTGTCCGTTGTCAATTTAACCCTCGCCGGATACACATTAGCCCCGGTATCAGATAAACGAGACACAAACTCTATTTCTTCCAACTTTCCATCTACAACTTTATCCGAAAATGCATCCAACTTAACACCTACGTTTTGTCCCACATTCACCCTACCCAGATCTGATTCATCTATTTCTACTTCAAAATACAAACTTGCAGGGTCCACAACCGTAAGCCCACTAGTTATCCCCACAATCTCCCCCACTCCACCAATATTCAAATTTGTGACAACACCATCAAATGGTGCCTTCAATATGGCATAATCCGCAGCCCTACGTGCAGATAACCAAGTCTCATATGCGCTATCTCTTGCAACTTGAGCAGCTATCCTGTCGTTTTTTTGAGCAAAGGTTTCATCTTTATCATGATTTTTTACCAAATCTTCCACTTCCTTAGCATTCGCGTCAGCCGTTAAATATGCATACCAAGCTTTAGTCACCGCTGCTTGTAAATCTCCGGTATCAAGACCTGCCAACCATTCCCCATTTTTTACACTATCGCCACTTTTCACTCTCAAAAAAGAAAGCCTCCCGGAAGTCAAAAATTTTAACTCTGCCATTTTTTCAGCCTTTATCTTTCCCGACAATGTGAGCGTCTGCACCACATCCTTTTTCTCCACCACCACAACTTTGGTCGTTAGTTTTTTGTTTTTAGTTTTTTGGTTGCCAATGTACCACCACCCCCCCACCAAAACCACTACGACTAAAATCGCAATATTCCTCTTGTTAATCCACTTTTTCATCACCTTGCATTATAATTTATAATAGATATTAGCTCAATGGCCCACCCCAAAGAAGCATACTTCGGTTTTTTTAAGGCCGTAACCGTTCAAACGCCAGATCCATTTCCGAGAGATGAAATAACCAAAGCCACTCCACAAGAAATTGTCTTTTGGAAGAAATTTCAACTATTCCGAGCGTTGGCTCACGCCAGACATCAAGTGGCCACGGCAGTGGAACTACATCTGTTACAGTCAAAACACATACCATTACCAAACCACGCAGTCAGACGCACCAATAAAAAACTGAGAGAAACTTCCTAGATTCGGCTGCTATAATCAAATAACAATGTCACCGATCGATGCCAGGGCAAATATAACCACCGAACAAATCCAAGGGACGACACTAAAGTTTTTAAAATATTTTGCCGGAGAAGCAAAACCCGCAGAGTTAGATCGTTATCAACGTGCTCTTGTTCTTGCAACCCAACTGGCAATTAATTTTGAAAATTACTATGACTATCTTGAGAACGGAGACGCAAGAGCTACTTTTCGCGAAGCAGTAGCGTATGTTGTCTCCTCTTACATTACAGACGAGCGCAAACCTCCTCCAACCCCCAAAACAAATCCCCAATTGGCTGCCGATATTGGCTCGGTTCTTGATCTATATGCCGCAAAGGCTGCTTATGGAGAAACCCATCAAGACAAAAAAACGGCCTGGTTAAAACAACTTACAGAGGTAGGACTCAATCGTGACCCTAGCAATCAGGGAGTTATTAATCATAAACATGTACAAACCCGTGAATTTGCCGAAATGTTAGTCTATACTGCTGCAAAACAGCTAGCGACCAAGGAATTACAACAACAAACACAATCATCCATCCCTGTTGTTTGATCAATCAATGTGGGCTGCCTAGGAGTCGAACCTAGCACCTCGTTCTTCTAACGAACTCGTAAAAACGAGTGAGTTATATGGAAGGACCTTTGAGCGATAGCGAAAAGAAGAATTCCTTCCATATCAGGAACGCGTTAAATCTGTTGTGGGCTGCCTAGGAGTCGAACCTAGCACCTCGTTCTTATCAGGAACGCGTTATACCGCTAAACTAGCAGCCCAAACTTCCCAAATTATACATGATCATGCTAAAATTCTCCCATGGCAGACGAAGAACCTCCGGCAGAGCAAGTTGTTTCAGCAGAGCCAGAACATAGAGTTTCATTACAAGCTATCCCAGAATTTGATAAAAGAACACCTTACGACGAACTTCAAGTAACTGCCGCGCGAAATCTAGCACAAGCTGTCACAGATCACCTTGAGGCAGGAATCCAATTTATCCCGGACCCTCCTCAAACAAGCCTGACCGACGCAATCAATGTTCGCCACCCATTGATATCGGGGCTTCCCCAAATTGGACCAGGTAACGCCAATTTCCAACCAATAAATGAACTCATAACCACCGAGTCCCTACTGAGAGTAGCATCTCCAACCTGGGCCACTGACTCAACTGAAGTAGTTGACAATGGTCAACCTAAAAAAATAGCCCCAAATGAGTCATTAAGCGTGTCGGCAAGTAGGCTTGAAAGGGGTCAGTTGTTAAAGATCAAATTACAAACAAGCGGCACATCTGGAACTCAACCATTTTTCCTGGTTATAGGATCACAATAATTACATGCCCGATAACACTGAACTAAATCCCCTAGAAGCCGCAAACAAAAGAAGACTTACTTTTGAACAAATGCTCGGTTCAGCCAGTCACCCCCACGAATACCTATCCGCACTTGGAATGGCAATGGTCGACCAACAATCCCCAGAATTAATACAAAAACGCATGGCTAAACTCCAAATCGCTCTTGGAATAAGGATAGGCCAATCTGCCGATCCAGGATATACTGCCATATCATCATTAGCCACACAATTAACGGAGTCTATGTCAGAAATTACCATCCCAAAACCCAAAGAAGTAAAATCCCCAATCCCCACCCAAACTACACCTCTCACCGAAACCATAGAACCATCCAAACCAAATACCCGGACCCCTCGTTCCCGTCTCTAGCTATTTCTTTTTTAACTCCGCTATCTCTTTCTCCAAACTGGCCACCATATCCCGGTATACCATATATTCTGTATGCCGGAGTTCAGACAAAGAACTCTCGTGTATTACACCTCTGTAATTTTTCTTCTTATCTGCCAAAATTGCGCGATATTTAGCCAGTTTTTCCTCCAGGATTCTGATTTTGTCTATCATCATCGAAACGCCCATCAGGCGTTACTTCAAATCTAAAAAGTCGGCCCATTACAAAGAGTGCCCCAACTACACTCTTTCTACTAGCTCTCGCCAACTGCCACGCAAAATTCAGGACCTCTCCATAATCAAACCAAGTTGCCGATGGTCTTTTTTGTTCTGGCATAAATTACCTGGACATCTTATATCACAAGAAGTGGTAGGAATTCTGTATGATCGACAATAGGCTACTTTGACGTTTTAGCTATTTCGATCTTGTTGGTTACTTTGATTCCCCCGCCAACGGCGGGGTCGAGGGTTACCAAAAAACACCCCGGGGGTATTTTCAACTCCTAGAAAGGAGGTGATCCATCCCCAGCTTCGGCTAGGGATACCTTGTTACAACTTAGCCCTCATCGCCGACCTAACCCTTGCCCCGGGAAACCCAGAGTTTCAGGTCCTGCCGACTTTGCTGGCTTGATGGGCGGTGTGTACAAAGAGTGAGAACGTATTCACCGCGGCCTGCTGATCCGCGATTACTACCAAGTCCGGCTTCATGAGGGCGAATTGCAGCCCTCAATCTGAACTGGGGGGAGGTTTGGTGGGATTAGCTCCGCCTTACGGCTTGGCAACCCATTGTTACTCCCCATTGTAGGATGTGTGTGGCCCCAGA
>CAZWKN010000003.1:84435-108094 GCA_964633995.1 uncultured Gammaproteobacteria bacterium | reverse complement strand
CACATTCCCACTTCACACTCCCTACACACATACTCTCCCAACTTCCCACACCCCACGCACTTGCGCGGAAACAAAGTTTCCTTGAGTTGATCAGTTATCCAGTTCATCAGTAAGCCAGTTAAGTTAACTAGTTAAATAGTAACTTCTCTGACCAACTGTGCAACTGCCAAACTGGACAACTACAGGCTAAAATGATAAAATTTAGCCTGTTTTGGGGATGACAGGTTTCGACGATCAAGCACCTTAAAATTCGGCAAGCCGAGCTCGAACTCAACTCGTAAAACTAAGTTCAAACCCTAAGTGTCACCGATAAAGTGATACGAGCCGGTCGATCTGTAGCCAGCCTCGCTGGAGACACCCTTCGTACCAGCTTCCAGCCACAACGCGCAAACTTCGCGTTTGCAGTTTAAACTGGCATTTCGTCTTACTCTCCCGACTGTAAGCCGAAGTGATAACCAATCGGGATGCTCTCAAAAAAGCCTGATTCGTGCTTTTTTGAGTCAAGATAAACGAATCAAAAACAACAAGCTTGTACAACCGGATTTCATTAGACTTGTTCACACGAGGGTTCAACTCCCTCCATCTCCACCGCGTCAAACGCGGTTTCGCCAGAAACCAAGTTTGCAAGGTGATCGCGTCCGACGCGACACGTAATATATGCCCATTAACGAAACGTTAGACGTTTCAAAAGTTCGCTTTTACACGTATATTCTCTTTAGTCAAAAGGATCGTGGTTTATATATTGGATACACTACTGACCCAAAACAGAGACTGACTCTACATTCAAAAGGTTGTGTCAGATCCACAAAATTCAGAAAGCCTTTCAAGCTCATTCATTACGAATATTTTATAAACAAAGACGACGCCATGGCCAGAGAGGAGTTTCTAAAAAGCGGCTTCGGCAGAACTCAACTTCAACAAATCCTCAGACGGACCTTCACAACCCTAAATCACCCTTCTGACCTTATTTAACCTCCACCCCACCACCACTATCAAAACCACCAAATAAAGCGCGGCCAAATTAATTTTATAAGTCACCATCCATGCCTGATTAATCACAGAAAAAGCCAACACCCCCACCCAAAACAAATTCCTAACCCATTTATTTTCCCAGTGTTTTATCAACCCCACTCCAAAAGCAATCATCATTGTTAAATCAATGAAATTTGCATGCACGTTAATCACCAACATTAATAATCCCAACATCAACCACTGCAGATCCTTTTCGATCTCGGTTTTATAGTTTTTTATCAAACTCCACCCTCCCCAACCAGCTACAACCATCATTAAAAACCCACCCACCCACCCAAACGTTTGCACCAACCCCCAAAGTCCCGTCATGGTAAAAACGTTTATCCCGTTTCTATTTACCCACTCCCCAGTGGTTCGTATCATGCTTACATAATTAATCACCCCCACTGTTCCCAACCACCCCCACATCATCCCTCCCACTACTCCCAACCCCAAACTCATTCCCCACACCATTCTCCATTTTTTCTGAAGTATTCCAAACACGTACATCCATATCCAAAACTGGGGCTTTATTAAAAGCAATGTCGCCATGGTCCCTCCCAAAACATCTTGCTGCTTATCAAGCAATTTTTTTACCCACCACACCACCCCAGCCAAAAGAATTGACCACTGCCCACTGACCAGTGTGGCCCAAGCCGGATAAAACGTAACCATCGAAACAACCCCCCACCCCCACTCTCCACTCATCCACTTTCTACATTCACGAGTCCAATCTATTCCCAACCCCACCATTATCGTTCCATAAACCACTATCACAACCACATGCGCCCACTCGATAGACATCTTTGCCAGCACACCCCACCACCAAGCACCCATGATTGGATAAAAGAAATACAACGTCTGCCGACCTCCCTGCATTATTTCTGGAAACACTTTTTTCTGCCATCTATCTTGAGTCTCAAATGTATAAAAATCCTCCCTCACTCCAAAGTTCCACATTTTTCCACCCATATAAAAACATCGAAAGTCGGACAACCCGGCAAGAACCCTTCTCCCTTCACTCCTCCAAACCCTCCCGTAAAGCGTTACCACCGCCACCAACCAACCCAAAACCACTATCCAAACCACCCACTTCACGGTTACATTCCCTCTCTTTCCAAATCCCGTTTTTTTATTAGTTCTCTTTTTTCATATTTTCTTTTTCCCCGCGCCAATGCAATCTCCATTTTTACCAGCCCACTTTTGGTATACATTGCCGTCACCACCAACAACCTTCGCATTTGTTTCATTTTCCCAAGTAACGCCACCAATTCTCTTTGATGAAGTAATAACTTTCTTTTTCTGGCCGGATCATAATCCGTATTGTCTGCATGTTTATATGGAAATATCTGCGCATTAAACACAAAGGCCTCATAACCTCTTATTTTCCCAGGCATAATCTTTACAAACGCCCCCGTCAAATCAACTTGTCCCAATTTGGCGGATTTAACCTCCGGGCCCGTAAGCTCTATCCCCGCCTCAATTCTTTCACCAACTTCATAATCAAAAACAGCTTTTTTGTTTACAATCTTCATAGTGCTCCCACCCACACCTTTCCTTCCCCCAAAAGATAAATTTTTCCGTTTTTCTCGTCGGCCACCACCCCCACCATCTTAACTAGTCTACTCTCTACCAGCTGTCTATCAAATTTTCCGCCGGTAGAAGTTACCACAATCCTACTGTTAATTTTGTCTAGAAAATACATTTTTTCGGTATCAGCGTCGGCATATGTTACAACGTCGTTTCCAAACAACTTGTCCAATCCAGAGATTTCAAATCCCTGTCGAACCCCCCTATTAAACTTCAGTATTTCAACCCCTTCCCCCTTACGAACCGTCACCCATACGTCCCCATTTATCACCATTCCCAACGCATTCGAAAAATCCGGGGATTCTGTTTTAGCTAACCAATCCTGTTTGTTCAGGCCGAATTTCCATATTTTATTTTCTTTTTTATCTAATCCGTAAATGTTTGCTGAAAACATAGCCATATCAAATACATCAAACCCCACATCACCTGGACCAAACTTGGTCTTGCAAGTATATTTTTCGTTTTCACACTCCACCAATCCCTTATCTTTCGACCACGTCACTATTTTACCCGGGTACAAAGCCATCTTTTCTACATCCCCCACTGCATTTTTTCCTATAACCACTGCCGACTTTCCTGATTTTGTGTCTACTTCCAATATCCTTGCCGCTGGCACATCCAACACGTAAATTTTGCTTCCCAAAATCCCCATCTCGCTCCCCACCACATCTTTTCGAACCAGTGTCAAATCAACCAGCTCATCAAGCTGAATATCCACTTTCCCCGTAGCCGCACCCAACACCTCACCCATTTTGGCTTTTATTTCCACAATTCGTTTGTCCTTAAGTGCAATTTGGTCCAACTTCTCCAGATCCTGTTCCACTACCTTTAGTTGCGATCTTCCGGTTTCCCGGTCAACAGCCACCACCCCCTCCGCATTCTTAAAATTTGTCACTATTTTCTCAATCAACACCCCCCTCTCAGACTTAGCCTCCTCAACTTTTTTCGTTTTCATCCTCCCAACCATAACTAATAGCAATAAAATTCCCAAAAATCCCCACCCCACATACACCCATTTTTTCCGGCTATCACTTCTGGTCACATTGTCCAAAAATACCGGCTTCTCCCTTGGCTTAATCGCTTTCTTTGCTTCCGTCTCCTCAGTAAACTTGATAATCACCCCGGCCTCACCCTCTTCTCTCGCTTTCCCTTGTTCTACGGTAGCCAGTGTCTCACATGCCGCGTCCACCCCATCAGAGGTCACCGCCCTAATTATTCCGACCGGGACGCTTGACCAAAACCTTTTGTTTCCCAAAACTATCACTTCCCCGTCAACCATTTTTCCAACCAAAGCTCCATCGGATTTCAAAGCAAACCCGTCTTTCCCTGCCACACTTGCCCATACCATAGCCCCATCACGGGTTACCAGATATATGTTTTCCCCAACCACGACGCACGCCGCCACACTTGCCCCACCACATTCTCCCACCGCTTTTTTAAGCGCCTCAAAAACCGGTTCCTCACTCAAGTAGTAAGTGTCGTGTATTTTCAAAAGCATTTCCCTGCCTTCCAAGCCCGCCTGTCCAATTCCAATCACCACCACCAATCTCCCCCTAGTAGATCTCAAGGTGTCGTCATCCGGGGTAAAATCATACACCTGGCCCCAACCCGATAGTCCGGTCCTCCCGACAATTTTACCGACGATTATTTTTTTCATGGCAAATAAGCCACTGTATACACCAACAATCCCGCAGCCAAAATCAAATGCACCCAAGCAAACATCTTTATATGAGGATTTGCCTCACTTTCTACAGACTCGGTCATTGTAAATGTTTGGCGTAACACCACAAACGCAAACACCACATACATAACCAGCCCCACTACCGAAAACCACTTAAATATCTCCCAAACCAAATTGCTGTCAAAATTAACATTTCCTATTGTATTAGTTAAGTCCAACATTATTCTCCCCTTTCTCTTTTTTTCTCCAGCTCTTCGGAAAGCTCACTAATTATTCTTATTATTTTATCAGGATATGGCACCGCTATTGCTTCAGGGCCAGACGATCCGGTGTCATCAGCCGCGGTTGCCACATGCACATCCCCATATTTTAAAAGCGATCTCAAAAGCCCGCCCGTTGTCGCAGACGGCTCTTCGATGTGATTTAGGTTGGCATATGTAATGTGCCGATACAGCAAATTATAAAAATCAATATCAACAATCCTTTCATTGGTAACAATAAACACCGAATAATACCAATTCAAAAAATTCTCAAACGCGATGCCCATTGTAACCAGTAACCAAAACAGCTTCCCCATAAATACAAACTTCTCCGGCCATGCATCGGTAATTCCAAATGTAGAGATAGCAAACGGGAAAACCAACATCAAAACTACCACCACAATCCATCGCAAGTTTGTAATTGGATGCGCCCTGACCAACAGTACGGTCTCTTCGTCGTCCTGTTCGTTAATAAATCGTTTATCGGGACACACGTTATACGCCCCCCAACACCATCTTCCCTTTATCTCTCCTGATCGTCTTAAAATCTCATCCACACTAACCGGTTCCACTACTTCTCCAACCTTTTTCGAATCATATACATCAGCCATGCCTACAATTATATCTCAAAGAATCTACTTCTTCTCCACATTAAACAATCCACTCATAATTGATATTGCACCCGGCACCCGCAAGTTAAACGCTTTCTTGAAAATAGTCCCAGAAATATTTATTTCTCCTCGGTTGGTCCCCAAGATTACCCTTTCCGTATACCCACCTCGACTATGGTCTACCCGAACACTGGTCACACTACTTACCCTACCTCCATATTTATCGGCTTCTTGGGCCATTCTATCTTTAGACCACGGAGAGTCGCTGCCACCAAAACAACTTCTTACATCTTCCGGAAATAGTCCCGACACATCGCCACCAGCATTTACTACTATTGCCGCATTCACAATATCCGAAAACTCAGTATTGTTTAACCACGGACTACTTCTACCACACTTCTTACCACTTCGAGTCATATACCATCCCTTATAAAACCACGGACTTCCCCCTTTTACCTCCCACGCTCCGTCAGCCCACCTGGTCCAATCGCTCGTCGTATCCCAAAAACCCGGCGTCGTATAACCCTGAGCCGTATAGGCTTGTTGGTACCCACCAGACGTTGATGCGTACCAAGCCGAAAAAGGCTTTCCTCCGGAAACCAACACCCACCCCCTGGTTGCATTTACCGCCTCGTCCCACTTCCCGCCTTTGTTGGCTGGTTTATACACCTGGCAGGATTCTGTCGCGCAAATCGACCCCGAACCGTTGTCGGTGTACGCCAAAGCGTAGGACCTAGCAGCCACCGCCTGGGCCTTCAGAGCCTCCATCCCCCCTTCGTTGCCCCAAGATCCGGGCATCTCGTAAATTCTTTTTACATACGTTTCTATGTCCACCGTCCCATATCCCTGTACCCTAATATTTATATCCGTCCTGTACGACTTATTTAGTCCTATTTGTCCATAGTACGCACGCAGTATCTCTTCTACATTTTGCCCTGACTTAGCTCTTCCAAAAGCTCCATATTGGCTCATTCCCCGAAAATGTGGTGCCCCAAATGAAAACACTGCAAATGCCGGTGAAAATCCCGGATTGTAACTTGGCCTGGAGGCCGGATCATCAGCCAAAGGCACATCCCCTACTGTAGTTGAAAAAGTCCCGGTTTTTTCGGCCAACAGCGCGTTTTGCCTAGCCGTAAGCGAAGCGATTTTACCTCCCAAATCGTCTACATATTTAGACGCTTTTTCCACCTCGGCCGCCAAAAAACCCGCCTGAGTATCCACCCTCGCTTTCAAAGCATCCAAATTTTTTCTCTGCCCCCTGAGTACTGTCACCTGCGCACTGAGATTATTAATGTCTTTTGAAATCGTCGTAATTGTCTCCTGGTCCAATTTCGCCAATCTTTCCCGATACAACAAGTCTCTAAAAAAACTTACAGCGTTGTCGCTTCCAAACAACAGTTTCAAAATCGGCTGTTCCCTTTTTCTTACATAGTCTCTTTTTACCCGGGCAGATAACAATGCCTCCCTCACTCCCATTTTTACTTCCCTATCAAATATATCCCCCGACAATTTTTGCAGTTGTACATCCAATTTAGTAATTTGCACTTTAAGATTTGCTATTTGTGCTTGCAAACCCCGTAATTCTGCCGCATTAGTACTGTTGGCCTTGGAAATTGCATCCAATATTCCCCCATATTTTGATATGCACCCAGAAATAACAGCCGAGTCAGTCAATGCCCCAGGGTTATCACATTCTTCGGCCCGAACTCGATCCAACGACCCTACAATCAACAATCCAAAAGTTAATATCAAAACGGCAGTCTTTCTCACTCATTCATTTTAACCTATTATGCTAAACTTCTCTTATACATGCGCAAACTCTTTTTCCTCTTTCTACTATCTAGTATCTACTACCTATTATCTTCTCTTCTCCCCCTCCCCACCTCCGCAGCTTGTTACTTTCCAGCAAGTGGCGCGGCATACGATCAATGCTTGGCGGCCCCCGGAGGCCGCATTTGTCCAAACGTACTCCCAGCAAGATGTTGCGACAACAACGATTGTCCCGTTCCAGCCAGTACGTGCAACACAACCACCAACGACTGCATCTCGCCTGACGCTTGTGACGCACGCGGGTTTGTACCTACCGGTGACAGTTGCAACTCATCACTTGCCGTTTGTTGTCCAAAAACCAACACCCCACCTGAAACAACTTGTACGCTTCCCGATGAGTGTATTACCCAAAACGATTGCAACATCCGAGGGTCTGGTCTCGGGACGGGAACATGTACTTCCGGAGTTTGTTGTAAACCAGTCCTAAACCCCCCATCAGAATCCGATTGCAACAATTTTGTAATAAGTCCAAATCCTGGTCCAGCCGGATCCACGTTTAATGTAATAGGACAAGGCTGTCGTTCTTCGGTATCAAGTAACTACACTATAAAAATATTTGCAAATAACGGACTTGGGTCACTGGTTTTTTCCTCTGACGTTGGAGTTACCAACACTGCTTCAAATTTTTCCATCCCTATTTCGACTTCACTCATCCCAGGAATCTACCAATTTGAACTCAAAGATAGCACTGGAGTATTTGTAAATTGCAGGGATACCGGAGACGTCTGTCAAAAAACCTTAACTGTAACCACCTCCGGCCCATTACATTGTTGCGGATTTTTACCGGGAGACGATAACAACAATTGCACTGTCATAAACATTCTTACCGACCATTGCCCAGTTGAATGCCCCCCCACCGGCGCAGAAATGAAATGTATCAGGGTGACAGCACCACTTACAGGCACTCAATTTTGCAATCCAGCAACCGGACTCGACGCTTTGCCTGGCACTCCAACCGCCACTGGGGTCAAAACCGCCATCGGCTGTATTGATATAACCGGCAAGGCTACTATTACTACGCTTCTGGGTTTTGGAACTGGCATTTCGGGTGGTATCGCCATTTTGCTATTTTTCTACTCGGGCCTAAAAATCACCATGGCCCACGGTGACCCCAAGGCTATCCAAGCCAGCAAAGAACTCATGACATCCGCCATAGCAGGTATTGTTCTCATCTCACTTGCCCTTGTTATCCTCAATTTCATCGGCATCAAAATCTTAAATCTCCCCGGCTTCTCACCCTAAAACTTGCCTGACAATTACAGGTAGCATACAATAACCCCATGCTTTCTCTTTTTCTCGCCCCCCCTGCCGGAATCACCGGCATCACTCAAACCACCAATTTCAACAACCCCAACACCCTACTTGGCGACATTACTAGTCGGGTCCTTATTTTTGCCGTTTCCCTTGCTGGTATGATCTTTCTCTACAAATTGGTTATGGGTGGCTTTGGTTATTTAACTTCCGCCGGAGATCCGGCCAAAATCCAAAGCTCCACCAAAGAAATCACCAACGGCTTAATAGGTCTATTGATTATCACCACCGCCTTTTTTTTAATTCAAATCGCCCAAACCGTTTTCGGCATCAAAATAATCTAACTTTATGAATTTATTATCAGACGTCTCCATTGCTAATGAGTTTTATACCGGTCAACCCGCAGGCGTCAGAAATCTGACCAGCAGCCCCGGTTCTTTTATATCAGCTGTTCTTCCCAATATCATGATCCTGGCTGGTGTCATTTTCTTTGGCCTAATTCTTATCGGCGGCTTTGGTATGGTCATTGGCGCTGGTAAAGAATCCTCTCCCCAAGCCGCTGCCAAATCCAAATCTGCAGTAACCTACGGAGTAATCGGCTTCTTGCTTGTCATCTCCGCCTACTTTATACTCCAAATAGTCAGCACCCTTACCGGAGTTCCTTTCTTAACTTTGCCCAATTTTTAAAAAACATGTCACTACTTGCTCAAAATCCCCAACTTGGCAACATCACCAATCCATTCAAAACCATTGCTCCGGGAAGCGCTCTGGCCACGGTAACCGGTACCCAAGGTCAAGGCTTAATCTTGCTTCTCAATAATCTTATAAAATTTGTCATCGTTTTGGCTGGCCTCTATACTTTTTGGAATCTAATTGCCGCAGGGTACGGTTTTCTAAGTGCCGGTGGTGAAGCCAAAAACATCACCAAGGCCTGGGAAAAAATCTGGCAATCACTCATCGGCCTTCTTATCGTCGCCGGGTCCTTCATCCTAGCTGCCATCTTTGGTTATCTGATCTTTGGAGCAGACAAAGCCTTTATCCTTATTCGCCCCGAAATTTACGCACCATGACCAGACTTTTAGCCTACCAACTCGGCAACCTAAGCGGCGTCGGCCCGCTTGGAGCAAACCAACTACATATCGCCTCCGCTTGCCTAGACTTTACCTCAGTCCTATCCACAACCATCTCCGTCCTAACAGTGCTAGGTGGACTATGGTTTATTGTCCAATTTTTTACTGCTGCTGTTCAGTGGATTTCAGCTGGAGGAGACAAACAGGCACTTGAAAATGTAAAAAAACGCATGTTAAACGCCATTATTGGCCTACTCATCCTCGTTCTGGCTTATTCATTAATCGTAATCATTGCCATGGTTTTTGGATTCGAAATATTATCACCCTGCAGGGTATTAAAAGTCCCAGGATTACCATAATATGAATCATTTATTAGCCGGCCCGGCAGATATCTACAACCCCGCCCTAAACGCCAAACTAGGCAACGCAGCCGTAGGCGGAGAGGGCGCAAACATCCTATCCAGAATGCTTGCCAACCTCATTAACCTCGCCTTTGTAATTGGCGGGGTTATTTTCTTATTTATGCTTCTTCGTGGTGGTCTTCAATACCTGTCCTCGGGGGGCGACAAAGAAGCTCTCCAAAATGCCCAAAAACGCATATTTACAGCCCTAACCGGCCTGGTCATTCTATTCTCCACCTATGCTATAATTGGCATTATATCAGCCGTATTTGGAATCAATCTTATTTCTCTAAACATCACTACGTTTTAATTTGAGAGGAGGTGAGTACACATGAACAAACTTCAAAAAACAATCTCGACCGGAGCCGTGGGTGGTGGATTACTAGCCGCCTCTCCACTCTCAGTATTGGCCGCAGGTGAAAACGCAATAAACATTGCCCTTCCCACCACCAGCGCGTTTAATTCCGTAAGCGCTTGGACAGCCACCAGAGTTATTGGCGCTGCCATCAATCTAGTTTTGGTTATGTCGGGCCTGGTTGCCTTCTTCTTCCTTTTGGTCGGAGGCTTCCAATGGATTCTCGCCGGAGGTGACAAAGAAGGTACGGAGAAAGCCCGAAAACGCATTACCGCTGCCCTAATCGGCTTGGTAATCGTCTTCTCGGCCTACGCTATCATCGTACTCGTACAAGGATTCCTGGGTGTCAATCTCTTAAACTTCGTCATTACTAACATTTAGTATTGATGGTGTTTTAACAAAAACCACTTCGCCACAAGCGGGGTGGTTTTTTTTGCCCCCATGTCGTAGACTGATTCCACATGATTCCCACTATTGCCGATCTCGAACACGTCTTTTCCAGCGTCGTTAGTGTCGCTATCTCCATTGGCGGCATCGCCTTTACCATCATGCTTATCGCCGGAGGTTTTCAGTATCTCATGGCCGGTGGCGACAAAGAAGGCGCTGCAAAGGCAAGGAATACCCTTACCTACGCCTTAATCGGTCTAGCGGTTACGGTTTCCG
Organism: uncultured Gammaproteobacteria bacterium; assembly: GCA_964633995.1. Lineage (GTDB taxonomy): Bacteria > Patescibacteriota > Microgenomatia > CAZETR01 > Amesbacteraceae > CAZWKN01. The sequence continues at coordinate 97,371 of CAZWKN010000003.1, read as the reverse complement.
CCTGGATGATTTTGTTTCTACTGGGCTATTTTCTCGGTGTAGACTTTGGGACATTTAGTCTCTGTGTAGACGGTTCCGGTTGTGGAAAATCCCCATAAAACCATGCATAAAAAGTTGTTACTCTTTTTTCTTGCTTTCTTCTTTTTCTCCTCCCCTTCTCTCGCCTCCGCCCAGGTAAAAATCATGCCCATGGGAGATTCCATTACTGCCGGCCAGTACCCTTGTAAACTCAAACCCCTACTTGACGCAGCGGGTATCAATTACAAATTTGTAGGTGGTCAATTTACTTGCGATTACCACGAGGGCCATTCTGGCTGGAGCACCAGCGATATGGCCTACGGCAATGGTGGCACTTTCTCCAACCGAACCACGCCTAACGTCACTACTATGGCCACCAAATATACCCCCGACATTGTTCTCCTCATGCTTGGCACCAACGACGGCATTGCCAGCCTTGACCCCGATTCATATGCCCAATCCATGGTCAACCTAAGCCACATCATCAGCGAACTTCAAAAGGCCAACCACAGTGTCCAAATCCTTCTTGCTAAAATTCCACCCTTCATAGGTTACGATGGAGTCGACCGAACTATCGCGGTAAGCAAATACAACACCAAACTTGAAAGCACTTTTGCATCGCGACCGGGAATAAAAATCGTGGACCAGTTTGGTCCTTATGCCGGGATACCCGCCTATGTTCCAAAAACAGACTCAAACCTTGAAAGCGGAGTAGCCTACATCCATCCCAACGCTAACGGTGCTGATAAAATTGCCCGAAAGTTTTTAGCCGCAATTTCAGGAGCGGTTGACCCAGCCAACACTTGTGTCGCCAATGGTAATTATTGTGTAGCAAGTCGTAACGATTGTCTTAGTGGCGACCTACCTCAATCTGGCGGGTTGTGTGGCAATGGTCTTTTGTGCTGCCAAAGAACAACTCCATCTACCACCGGAATTCTACAAAACGAATTGGACTATTGGTTGGACACTAAAAACGTAGACGCCTACCTCGTTTGGCAATATGGTTACGAATTAGGTAGTAATGTCAGTAGTGGCGACAAATACACCTTTTACAAAGGTGACCCAGTTTGCAGCATTCTCAAAGCCAAAGCCCAGTCATCTCCTACAAAATACATCGGAGTTAATGTCCCAAACCTAGCCCAAATTCCAACGTTAATCAACCCAGTACTTGATGACCTAAAAAATAATTGTGGTGTAAACATCATCCGCATCTGGGGTGTTCCAGTAAACGGAGTCGCCAACACCGATGGTATAAAAGCCGTCCTCTCAGCTGCCAACGCCAGAGGCATAAAAGTCATTATTGTGTTATCAGACTACAGTAATTCTTCCGATCCCATCCTACCTGGTTCTATTAGAACCGATCCTACCCAATGGTATTCTGGAGGATACAGAACAACTCATTACGATATTTACGTCAGAGACTTAATCTTAAATATTGGAAACAACACCACCATATACGCCTATGAGTTAGCCAACGAGCCTCATTGTGGAGGAATAGCTGGTTGTGTCGCTCCATATGCAACTTGGGCTGGCAGAATGGCGGACTTGATAAACAACAACCTCAGTGCCCCAATTCTTGTCAGCATTGGTCAAAAGGCCAGCGAAAACACCACCAGGGGGGACAGTCCAGGAATTGGCAATCCTGAGGATTTTAGAATGAGTAACTCAGCCTCATCAAGCATCACCGCAGCCTCTGGTCACTATTACACAGATGCAGAAAAATTAGTTGTAGCCTCAGCAGAATCAATTGCTCGGAGTCTTGGCAAAAAGTTTTATATCGGCGAAGCAAATCTTAACTTTTCCACCACAACAATCCTCCCTCCTCAAAACCCCAAAACTCTGGGGTTTGACCCTCTAAAAATCCCCTGTAATCAGACAGTTCCAGGGGCAACCATTCCTCCCAACAAGGAATTCGCTCCACTTCGTCCCTACCCCGCCTCCCCTTGCGACCCCCTAATTCCCAACGACGCCGGGGAAGGCTCTCCTAATGCTCTTCAATCATTCGCCTGTGGCAAAAGCCTAAACCCCCAAGGCACATTTAAAGTACCAAGAAAAATTGACGTTGCATCATTGGCTGAATATCCCGGCGACGACAATGCCGTTACTGGGACGTACTACCGCTGTCAAGGTACCACCGACTTCGTCTGTGCTGTCAAACGTACCGGCTACGACATAACTATCGATTTAGCTGCCGCTCAATTACCCATAATCGGCAACACTCAAGACCCCCTAGACGACTACACCCGCGCCAACCAATATCTCGATTGGTATTTAAACGGCACCGTCCAACAATCGGATCAATCCGTCCTAGATCCAAACAATCCCGCAGACATCGACCGCCTGATTAATTTCTCTGGCCCCCTAAAAAAACTGCTTCCCCAGTCAACCCTAAACGATATTCACTCCAGCATGACCGGCCAGTTCAATAGCAATATCGGCACCAATTTTCATAATTCACTCGTCGATGACAATGTCAGACTAAAAAATGTCTGGTCTCAACTCTTTAGCCAAGTCCCCTTCGCTTCTTTAGAAGATACCGTCAGCGAAATTACCATCGGTCTCATTCCCAGGCAACAACCCGGAAACACAGACGGCGGCGACCCCGGACTTCAAGATGTCTTAACCGGAGAATTCGACTATCGCGGCCGGGTTATTACAGATACCAACACCACCGGCCCAAACAACATCACCCTCACTATCCGTGGTCTCACCGGCGAGACAGCCGACCCCAGACTTTATTTTCCCCACCTTCGAAATACCAATTTCCTCTCCGCTCTCCTAAGTCAAATTAGTAGGCCCAAAAATATTGGCAGCCACACCAACATTCTTCCCGAAACCGCCCAGGTCATTTCCGATCATCAACAACCCGTTACCAATGATTATTTAACAGGCGACAACACTAGAAATACCGAAATAAACACCTTCACCACCTGGCCAAATGCAGTTCCTGCACCCGATCCGTTAATTGATTACGGAGGCTACGATCAACGCTGTGAACTTACTCAGGTCCGCACCAATCCCGGCGACGAACTTTTTGGCCGCCAGATCAAAGCCCACATCAACTACGCCCAATCCATCCGCTACAAACCCCCTCCAGTTCCCACGACAGTCCCAGGACAACCAGCCTGCAGAAAAGACATGGAAACCTGCACGGGAGGCGGACCAGGTACCAACAATTGTTGCGATTCCACTCAAGATTGCCAACTTCAAGAAAATCTTCCATGTGGAGGCAACACCGGATATACTTGTCCCCATCCCTGGGAAGGTACTAGGCGTTGTGTTGGTGGAAACAACCAAGACATTGAACTTGCCACCGAAACCCGCATAGCGGTCTACACCAAAACCCCCCTCATCGAACGCATCTATACCACTCTCATTGGCGGAGCCGATTCTTTTCTTCGCCGTTTTATCCCCTCACAAGTCTGCAAAAACACTGACGGCACCGAGCGGCCGTGTACTACAGATGAAAAAAAACACTACATCCGCCAGGGCGCAGAAACCTTCCCTGCCTCAACCGCAGTTGGCTACTCATCATCAAACAATCCCGACTCACCCCCGGTTGCCACGGGATACACCGATCTTTCCACTGCCAAAAATACTGCCGCCGGCAACGGTTCAGGCGGTCCCCTTATTTATTTCGCCCGCATCGGCAGCCTCTTTGATTATTTTCTAGGATCCGGCTTCACAGAAAACTTTAATCTCCAAAAGATACTTCGACCAGAAGGCTTTACTAGCAGCAATACTGGAGGCAATCCAATGGGCAATTGTATTCCAGCCACCCAATTGCCCACACTTCCACCCTCCGATCCCACTTGCAACGATGCTTCAAATTCAACTTGCCACAAAAACTTTTCATCCCCCCTTCTCCAGCAAATTTTTGAATCAGCAGCCTCTTTTTACCACGTCCCCGTTTCCGTCCTTGTTGGCATTATGTATAACGAAGGCGGATTAAACCCCCCTGGTTGGAACGATGCCAGGGTTTTGGCTGCCAGTGGTCCCAACTGCATCGACTCCACCACCTGCGCTAATGTCTCCACTTCTGGAGCAGCCGGCCCTTGGCAATTTTTGTCCCAGACTTGGGACAACCCCCAAGATCGTTACGGTAACGCCGTCATCGAAGCAGGAATTCGAGATGGCCGCACCCCAAACCGTTGCAACATAATAGACAGCACATTTGCAGCAGCCAAAGCCCTAAGCCATGGTCGTTCTGGAGCTGCCAGTTATCCAAACAGCAACATGTGCGCAGGGACCAAACTCAATAATGTCGTCGGGGTTTCTACCTCATGTTTCTGGAACAACTCGGACATAGTCACTGCCGCCAGGCAATATCTAGGTTACTGCGAAGGTGAAAAACCTTTCCAGTCCAGTCTATCGTGTACCCGCCTTGGCACCCCCACAGCTCCATTTTGTGATTATTGCAAAGTTTCTTCAGACTGCTGTACCAACCCCAACAGATGCTATGAAACCCGGACATTAAATATCGCCACTTGTAACTTGTCTATCAGTCCATAATGCTATAACATAAACCCACATGAAGAAATTTTTTCTAGTTCTACTTACACTCTTCTACTCTTCTACTCTTTTGCTCTCATCAGCATCCCCATCTCGCGCCGCCGGTGTTTGGTATAACCCATCCCAAAAAGAATTTAAAGATAAAGTGTTCGAGCCCAGCAATGCCAATGAAATTTTTGGTGAACGCTACACGTTTGCCCAAGTCACCTGGATTCTGCACAGCATTGCCCTAAACCTTGATCCCAACATCAAAGACGACGCTACTATTCAGGCCTTAAAAGACTTTCTTGGTTCCGCTCAAACCACTCCCACCCTGGCTGACTATTCCAAATTTGGCCCAGCCGGCATCATGCTTGGCTCCATGGGCGAAATGTTTCGCACTCCAATCGTCTCGGGAATTAAAGAGCTAGAAAGTACATTGGCCAAATTTGATATAGCAGCCGCTTCGCCGGTTCACGCCCAGGGATATGGGTTTCAAGCCTCGGAGGGTCTAAGGTCAATGTGGACAGCATCCAGAAACACCGCCTATCTAGTTATGATTATCCTCCTTTTGGCCTCCGGCTTTATGATCATGTTCAAAATCAAGATCAATCCTCAAACCGCCGTGACCCTACAACTTATGATTCCCAAAATCATTACCACCCTTATTTTGGTCACCTTTTCATACGCCATCGCCGGTTTTGTAATCGATATGACTTTTGCCCTTGTTGGTTTCGTAGTCTTTGCTTTCAGTGGCACCGGAGGCATGATCGGCGACCCCAGCAGAATGGTAGGTTTTCTAACGGGTGGTTTGAGTAACCTCTTTTTTTACTATCTACTTTATTATTTGCTCTGGTCTGGGGTTGGAACTCTTATGCTAATTCTACCGGGCCTAATTAGCTTAATCATGCTCATTTTGGTCCTTTTTCTATTAGCCAGAGTCTGGTGGATGCTTCTTAAAACATATCTCATGTTCATACTATTGGTTATTGTCGGTCCTTGGCAAATTATGTTAGGACTCCTCCCCAATCAACAAGGATTTGGCGCTTGGTTTAGAAACATCATTGCCCAAGCTTCTGTTTTTGTAGTTGTTCCAATTATGTTTCTTTTCAGCATAATCATCGGCAAACCAGATCAAAATATCATCGTTGATTTTTTCCATACTTTTAGTGGCACTATCACCGCACTCGTCAACCAAATCTTCTTTGGCAGCATCACTACCATTATCCCAGACAAACTTCCCTCATTCCCGCTGCTAACTGCAAATGGTGGCCCTGGAGCCAATGCTACAGACCTTAAATTCCTCCTTTCTTTCGCCGCGCTTTCATTAATTCCCAAAACCGCAGATATGATCCGTGATGCTCTCAAGATCCCGGCCTTCAAGTACGGCTCCGCCATGGGCGAAGCGTTGGGAGAGGTAAGAAGCTTAGGGTCCGGAGGTGTGGGAGCTGGAAGTTCGTGGTTAAGATACAGCAGGAACAGTCCGTTGGCAGGAAATTGGGCGGACGGTAAACCAGCCACAGCAACTGGACAAATTGTTGACTCAATACTTTCAACCGTTCAAAACAAGGTCAAGGGCCGTTAACTCTCACACCAAACTATATCCTCACACCAGTATATTTTAGAGCCTCCGTCCATTCGCTTTCAGAAACAAGCCCAAAACCAACAACAACTGCTTTCAGCATCTTTATCGATTCTTGTCTCTGGCCAGGACTAATTGGCCTGTCAGACGAAGGATCCAATTTACTAAGCTTGTTGTCATACGAAACAACCACATCCTGGTCTCCCAATAATTTTGTCGACGCGTCAGGGTTTCTCAATGCGAGCCACCCAACCACCAACCACGCCCCAGGGTTTAATTTGCCTCTCTTGTTTGGATCTCGAGCGGCATCCGAAGTAAAAGGTTCATATATCACTGCGTCAGGATATTTTGCTTGTTCCTCGGCTCGCTTGCGCGCATCGGCATAAACCACCCCAAAACCTTTATTTCTGGCTTTAACTAATTTTTGTATTTGTTGATTTCCAGCATCGTCGGGCTTCAACAAATCCCCAACCGTAACATTCCACCTCAATGCCCACAACGCCACCGTGTTGGCCTGCATCGTTCTATACAAATGCCCATCCCAAGAATGCGGTCCCACCTCTTCACTTTCCCACCCCCCAGGATCGTCCGTTGCCATCCAGGGCAACTTGCTTAACTCTATCCCTCTTTCGTACCACAAATGATACAAAGAACGAACCCCTTCGCCTTGCCAAGCAGCCCCAGCATTATCCATATAAGTCGCACCCACAGATGGAATCCCAAAAATGGTCACCGGAGGGCCTGCTGGATACTTCGTATCGCCCCGATCAGGCAGCCTCCTTCCGTTTTCGTCAATCCCGTACTCTTTCATCCTTTTTCCGGCAAAATCAATCCTAGCAGCCGCATCACTCACCGTTGGTGGATCACCAAAAGCCGTCTCTTTTTGGGAGAGCCTTGTACTTCCTATTCCTTTCCTGGAGATAAGCTCTGATACTTGGAAAAATTTCCAGGCGGCAAAAACCGCTCTAACATCTCCACCCGCCTCATCAAGAACGTATTCAAACCATTCCTCAAAGACCTTGTTTGATTTAAACGTCCAAGGATAGGGATTTTCCCAAGCCAAATCACTTTTCCAATCAACTGAATTTCTGTTTCGCTCAAAAAACTCGCGCCTTGCCCCCTCATCGCCATCTGCACCAATTTCACCATCAACCTTGGTCTTAAATTTTACATCCTTGGCATATCGCCTCTCTGCCATAATCATCCACATTGGGGTCTCCGTCTTGCTCCCGCCCGGCCTGCCGGTTTGTTCCCACTTAACTTGTACCCCATACGCCACGTCCACCATGGCTCGCAACGCCCTGTCTATGTGCGTCGAATGCTCTCCGTCGGGAAACAGCTCTTCCCAATTGTGCCCTTTCATTGTGGTTCTTCCTTTCTCAATAAACCTTTTAGCCGCCTCGTCTGCGTCCCCACTGGTAATCTGCCTTGTTGCCCACACATCATGAAAATTCATTTTAGCGATAAACTTCTCAGCCCAACCCTCTTGTATCATCTGCACCTCTGGATCAAATAAATCTGGCTTCATTCTGCATAACTCCCCATCATCGTTAATTTCAAGTTTGACCATTAATTTGGCCCTCTGCTCTTCTCGTTGTTTTAAATACTTCCAAGTCCTCACGTCTTTTAGTTCCACTCCACGTGTCTTAATTGATCCATCTGCAATTGCTCCATTGACTTCACTCTGAAAATCTATCTTGTCTTTGTTTACGATGACCACTTTCGCCTTTCTGATCCGAATCGCCAAATCGTGCCCAGCCCGATCCAAACGGCTCATCAAAGTTCTGTATAAAGTGTAATCTCCTCGTTCCACTTTTTGGGGCTCCGGAGTCAATATTTTTTCCCTAATCAAGTTCATTCTTTTGGCCGTAAATTCATCAGGCACACCATCAAGCACATCAAAGGCTCGCTCAACCGCCTCCCTTAACTCACCCACGTTGCGCGAATTCATCAACATATCTCCCAACTCCGACTCTCTAAACCTCTGCCTACTCCCCATATCTACCATCGCTCCAGACTCTGGACTGTTCGGGTCCGGTACAAAATCAGGCGACCCCAATCCCACATCACCCTGCATGGCCAATCGATAAGCCATAGCGTTTAATTGTACCTGCCTAAGCTCTGCATCTGAAAAACCTCCTCCAGCTGCGGAACCGCCACCTTGCTCCAAAGGGCGTCTAAAAAAATCCGGCTGGGACACAGGGGCGCTTCTGCTCCCCATTTGATCAATTGGTGGTACCGAAAATGGATTATGTTCAGAACTCATACCGTCAGACATAAATTTATATTACCACGTCTGGCTTCCGATTATAATCCATCCCATAGTTTTTTTCCAGCCTCAAACCTGTGAAAACCCGCGTTTGCATTTAATGCTTCACGAGGTACAGTAAAACTATTACAGATTGCGTAGTGCAAATTGCATATAAACCAAATGGAGTATGGATATCACAACTTAATGGCATACAAAAAGGCAAAAGAGCTTGTAATCAAGATTATTAAAATAAACAAATCCGACACTGATCCAAAATCATGGAATCCCATTTATAACCAACTTCTAAGATCATCTGGATCAATTGGCGCAAATATTGCCGAAGGTTATGGACGTAACAACTCCAAGGAATACAAACAATTTCTGGGCATAGCTAGAGGATCGTGCTTGGAAACCCAACATTGGTTAGAAATAATTCACGAAGGACTAAACCTCGAAGTTTCAGATATAATAAATTTAAACGAAGAGGTGATAAAAATACTCACAACCATGGTCAAAAATTTTAAGCCCAATTTATATGCACTACGCGATACGCAATAAGCAATAGTTATGGAACAACACGCTGTCCCACAAAACATCAGTTCATACGAATTTCGCCTAGTAGGCGACATGACTCTCAAGCAATTTTTTCAAGTTGCCGGAGGATCATTGGTTGCTCTTGTCTTTTACCGCCTCCCCCTTCCGGTATTTATAAAGTGGCCTCTTATGATCATCTCTGCCGGAGTCGGTGTTCTTATGGCCTTCGTTCCGGTCCAGGGTCGCCCATTCACCCAATGGATTATGGCCTTCTTTCGCGCCATCTACTCCCCCACCCAATTTTATTGGAACCCAACCCCTATCCCCCAACCCCTAGCCCCTAATCCCCAACCCCTATCCCCTAGTCCCTTACCCCCAGTCCCTGTTTCCAAACCACCAATGACCACCAACGACTTACCCAAGGTTCCCACCCCCACCCCCCAGCCCCAAACCCCCACGCCACCCCCTATCCCCCCACCCCCACCCCCCATTCCCCAACCCCCTACCACCACCACCACAGTTCCTCCAGCCACACATCCAAACATCCTAACGGGTATTGTATTAAACTCGCTAAACACCGGAGTAGAAGGAGCAATAGTAGAAATAATTGATACCAAAACCAACATTCCTGCCCGCGCACTTCGAACCAACCGCACCGGCATATTTCAAATAGCCACCCCCCTTCCAGTCGGCACGTATATCATCAATGCCGAAAAAGACGGGCTCTTTTTTGACCCAGTGTCAATTAATGCCAACAATACGCTTATTTCGCCCATTTCTATTACTGCCAAAATCGCCGTATGACTACCACTCAAGATTTCATAGATATCGAAGATATAAACCACGATCTTGTTATGTTCAAAGACGGGTCAGTTTGCCTGGTACTTGAAGTTACCGCCATTAATTTCGGCCTGTTCTCTGAAAGAGAGCAGGAGGCTACCATCTATGCCTATGCCCAACTCTTAAACTCTCTCACCTTTTCGATTCAAATTTTGGTCTCCAGCCACCAAAAAGACATCACCGATTATCTCACCAAAATAGACGATCACTTAAGCAAAACCACTTCCCCTCAAATAAGAGACCAAATTGTCAAATACCGCGATTTTGTCAAATCGATCGTCAAACAAGGAAATGTTTTGGACAAGAAATTTTATATTTCCATTCCTTTTGGTTCTATAGAACTAGGCCTGGTTCCCAAATCCAAGGCCACTCTCCCCAACAAAACCAATATTTTTGAACGGGCAGTTACCAATCTGGCCCCAAAAAGAGACCATATGATCAGACTTCTTCAGCGCATAGGCCTACGGTCTCACCAATTGACTTCTCAGGAATTACTCCAACTCTATTACGATGTTTACAATCGAAACAACACCGGCATAAAAGTTACCTTGCCCACGCCTCCACAACCATGAAAGACCTCTCCGTCGCCATCCAAGTCAAAGACATTATTGCCCCTCAGGAGGCCATAATTGATTTTAATTCCCTTCAAATTGGCGACTACTTTTATCGCACCTATTTCACCAATATCAATCGTAGGTTTGTAGATGCCAACTGGCTCAGTGCACTCATTAATTTTGACCACTCGCTCAATATCTGTATGTTTATATACCCCGTCGAAAGCAAATCTACTCTCGACGATCTACGTCGCAAAATTGCCGAAATGGAGGCTGAACTTAGCACCGATATGCAACGTGGCCGCATCGTCAATCCAGTGACCCAAGCCAAACTCGAAGATGCCCTGTCTCTTCAGGATCAGCTGGTCAAAGGCATCGAACGCTTTTTCCAGTTCTCTCTCTACATTACCATTCCTGCCTCGTCACAATCGGAACTCGAAAACACCAGCAAACAAGTCTCTTCCACCCTTTCCTCACTTCAGGTTGCGTCTGTGCCAGCCATCATGGAACAGGGCTTGGGCTTTAACACCACAATTCCCACTTGCATTGACCACTTGGCAGTCACTCGAAACATGGATACTACCTCACTGGCCACCACCTTCCCGTTCACTTCGTCCGAACTCACCAGCAACGAAGGCATTCTTTATGGCCTAAATGAACACAATGGTAGTTTGGTTATTTTTGACCGTTTTAGTTTAGAAAACGCCAACACGGTCGTCTTTGCCAAAGCTGGTGCCGGAAAATCCTACATGGTCAAACTAGAAATCCTAAGATCGCTTATGTTTGGGACAGAAGTAATTGTTATCGATCCCGAAAACGAATATAAAACTCTATGTGACGCCGTCGGCGGAGAATATATCAACTTCTCATTCAATTCCCAAAATCGCATCAACCCATTCGATCTCTCTGCGCTTACCGAATTTTCAGAAGAAAATGAACTCAATCTCAAAGAACAATCCCTTCATTCGCTGTTCAAGGTCATCATGGGTAATTTAAATCCATCTGAAGAAGCCATTCTCGATAGAGCCTTAGGCCTTACCTACAAAATGAAGGGCATCACCCAAGATCCAGAGACCCAAAAACTCACCCCTCCTCTGATGGAGGACCTCTACAAGGCACTTATCGGCATTGAAGAACCAATGGCCAGGTCGTTGGCAGACCGAATAGAAAAATTTGTAAAAGGAAGTTTTGCAGGCATTATTGACCAGCCGTCAAATGTTTCTCTCAAAAACCCTTTTACAGTTTTTTCTGTCCGCGACCTGGAAGACTCTCTCAAGCCCATTGCCATCTTTATTATTCTCGACCACATTTGGACCAAAATGCGCCGCGATCTCAAAAAACGCATTCTAGTTGTAGACGAAGCCTGGTATCTCATGCGCTCTCCCGACTCTGCAGCTTTCCTTTATGGCATCGCCAAACGGGCCAGAAAATATTTTCTGGGCCTAACTACCATTACCCAAGACGTAGAGGATTTCTTGGGCTCGGATCTGGGCAGACCAATTGTTACCAACTCATCCATCCAAATACTCATGAAGCAGTCTCCTGCCGCCATTGACAAACTTGGAACAGTCTTTTACATGTCCGAGGGAGAAAAACATTTATTATTAAGCGCCAGTGTCGGTGAGGGCCTGTTCTTTGCCGGCAACAATCACGTTGCCATTCGGTTTGTGTCAAGCCCCGACGAACATAAGCTTATTACTACCAAACCCTCAGAATTAATTAATCAAAAACCATGACAGACTTCCCTGAATCATTAACCCCCCAAACTTTTCTGCAATTTGAAGCTCTAATTTTAGACGTTTGTGCGCAACCCCTTCCCGCCGACTTTTCGGATAAATTTGATTCCATTTTCTCCTGGGCCATCCAAAAGCTTAGAGATGGAGACCTCAAATCTCAGATCTTAAAAGACTCCAAAGACAAATCAAAAAACCCCGTTGAAATCCTACTTGAAATCACCCACGCTCTCCGTGTTCAGGTTTACAAATCCGGCCCCATCGACACTACAGACATCCACCAGCTTGTAGAAGAAATGGAAAAGGCCAAAGCCCAACGACCCCAACCAGCCAACAAAGAATTGACTACAGTCACCAAACTTTCCCTAGTCAGGTTAAGCATTGATTCTCCCCAACTAACCACATCTATAGCAACTTCGCTTTCTGCGAACCCTTCCAACTTAAGTCTTGTTATTGACGTGCTTGGTATTGAAAACATAACAATCCCGTCTGCGATTTCAGCATTCACACCCCTTGTGTCAACCCTTGCCACCTCCTCGCCCACAGTTGCTGCACAACATGGTTCTTGGCTTGAAAATTACCCTTCCGAACTTTCCCAAGCCCTTACCTTAACCCAACTCGCCCAAATAACTTCTCCCTCTCTTGTGGCTCAAATAGTTGCTATTAATTCGCCAACCGGCGACTCGACACAGTTACACACTACCAGCCTTTTGGAATCAGAAACCAGCACCAAAATTTCTCACGCGCTCCACATAACCGATTCCGTAGTCCGGGAAACCGCCCTGGCAGACATTCTTGCCGAAACCGGCATGCCGCCATCCCAAATCCGCCCAGCTGTATCAATACTCCAAACTATTGAACTTTCGGAAAAATCCTCCACTCCAGCCGACCGCATGGTTACGGCTGTCAAAACAGCTGCTCCGGCTGTGGGTG
>CAZWKN010000003.1:0-84335 GCA_964633995.1 uncultured Gammaproteobacteria bacterium | reverse complement strand
TCGGCCAAGATGGCTCCAGAAGTAGTAGCTGATAGGTTGATGGCAGGAGCAGCCGTTGTTCTTACTCCACCCACTCCCGCTTCCCAAACTCCAGCCGACCGCATGGTTACGGCTGTCAAAACAGCTGCTCCGGCTGTGGGTGTTGTTCTTTCTGACAAACAAGTAGCTGAGGTTACTGCTGTTTTGGCCAACCCCAAACTTTCAGCCGATGAAGCCAAGACTGAGGTGGCCAAAATAGTTGCTCCTCAAGCAGCTTCGGCCAAGATGGCTCCAGAAGTAGTAGCTGATAGGTTGATGGCAGGAGCAGCCGCAAGTCTTAGCACCTCAACAAAAACCCCCTTGTATACCCTCAACCCCACCCCCATCACCCACGCAATTCTTACGTCTGAAAACAGGGACTCTGCCAGACTAGCTGTAATAGAAGAACTCCAAAAACAAGGGATCACCGATCCCCAACAACTAAACTCCCTTGCCACCAAAATTATTTCTTCTACCCAATCAGCGGCCAGTTCTGTTACCACCCGCACGTCAAACGCCATTGCCGCACTAGCTCAGGACCAAAAAATATCCCTGTCTCAGACCCAAATCATCACCATTGCCACCCTAATTACATCCTCACCCAAAGATTCCACCCCCCTAGTTCGATATCTCCAAAAAGAAAACGTTTTACCTTCAAACCAAAACCCAACCGCTTTTGCCAAGTCCCTATTAGCAAAAACGGCATCATCAAACACCCCGTCTGCTTATGTCAGCGACGCCATCGTTGTTTCCACACTCTCGGTTACACCTACTTCCCCCATCACCCTGCTGGCCATTCAAACCGCAGTTGCCAAATCTCAATCCTCACCATCCTCAGGACCATCTCTCGAAAACATTATGGCCACTCTCCAGTCAAAAAATACTTCCGGCGAACAACTAACTGCAGTATTTATTAGCCTTGGTGTTCCCCGTTCTGCCGCACAACAACTAAATCTGTCGGGGCCTGATATAAAAATAGTTCTCAACAACATTGTGTACTCTCCAGAAACTCCAACCAACAAACAGCCCGATATACAAAACAGAGTCCTCAGAGATTTGTTGAAATCCAGATTTTCGGCTGATCCTTCTCCAGCTGCCGTCCAGGCCATCGCCATTATCGACAAACTGGATTCCAACCAACTTTCTTTAATAAAAAAATCCATTGAAGCCTTTGCTCCCATAAAAGTAGGCCTAACCGACCCAGCTTTTTTCACCCCTCTTCTCGCTGTTCTCCCGTCGTTGGACAAGCACACTCAAGAAGCAGTTGTTCGCTTGTTGCAGGACCCAAAAACCTTTACATCTGTTTTTGGTAAATTAGTTGGTTCCGAAGATCTAGCCAAGCTTATTGTCGACAAACGACTTCACGAGGCCGCCTTCGCCTTGTCACACCACGCCGATACAACGGACCTTGTTCATGGTAAAAAAACCACTTTAGACAATATTAAAAATTCCACTCTACTTACTCTTGAGTATCTTCAAAGCATTACCAAGAACGATCCGCGTTACACCAAAGAAAGCGCCCGTATTCAACAACTTCTCAAAGATCCCAATCAAATTAACTTTGAATCCTTACGTAACCTTTTTTCGTCCAAAATAAATCCTTCCGATCCGAATTTATTGACCATATTTAAAGACCCCAAGGGTAAAATTACCGAATTTACAAAGTTTATTACTTCCAAAAACCCCACCGAAACAATTAAAAGTTTCTTTAGCAGCACCTTTGCAGCTCCATTGCGTCAAATCAAAGAATTAAAAACCTTTATTTCGACTCTTAAACTAGCCACTCTGGGAACCACGTTTACAGAAGGTCTGGCAAGAAATTCATACACCATCGCCGGCAAAGCCTTGTTTGCTAAAGTCGCTTCCACTGCCGCGTTTCAGGCCCTCGCCAAAACTACTTTCGGAGTTGCAGTCAAAGCTGCCCTCAACACTGTAATTCAAAGTCTTGGCTCATTCGCTCCAATCATAGGCAACATAATTGCTTTTGTTGTTGGTTTTCTTATTGAAGAGGCGGTCAAACTAATCTGGAAACCAATTAAAAAAGTTCTTATTATTCTAAAAGAGAATCTTGTTCCCCTAGCCGTTGGGGGGGTTTTAACAGTATTGTTTGGACCAGGGGCCGGTATTGCAGGCGCGGCAGGAACTTCTTTTTCAATGTCGGTCCTGGGAGGAAATACCGCATCAATAAGTGGCCAAGCTATCCAACAAGCAGCAAGCAAAATTAACAAGCTTTCCACAGCTTTAGTCACCGAATCAGCAGTAGCGCTTGTAGTTAAACCTATCCCCATCATTCTCTCTATTCCCATCCTGGTTTGCATCATGGTTCTGGTCATAAATTCAGGGGCCTACGTTGTTCCCCCGTCGTCATTGATATCTTACGGGGGAAGTTTTACCCAAAGCTTATTAGGTGGTGCTTATCCGCGCTGCTGGCCAGCGCATGGCGGCATAAGCCAAGGACCAGGCGGAGACACGGTATGTGGAGGAAGTGCCATGAACTGTTCCCACTTCCAATATCATTCCAATGCTGTTGATATTGCAACACCAGTAGGAACACCCGTCTTTGCCACCCACAACGGGGCCGCTATCGTCACCCCCATGGACTCACGCGGGTTTGGAAATCTTGTAGAGATAGTCTCAGATACAGGATTTAGAACTATGTATGCACATTTATCACAATTCGCCCCTGGTTTAAAAACCGGAATTTTGGTTAACGGAGGATCAGAGATAGGAAAAAGCGGCAACACGGGCAATTCATCCGGGCCTCATTTGCATTACGAATTCAGACCAAATCCAGCCCCCACAATTAGAAATATTCTTCCCGTATTTGGCGGTCATACAGACACCTGGCCCTACGAGGAAACTAGTGGATGTTTTGCAAACGAATCAGGAGGGGTTCCTATATAATCATAAACATGTTAAACAATCTCAAAAAAAACAAACCACTGACCGCTCTCGCTGGTTTTTCATTACTGTGTGTTCTTTTTCTAACTTACTATGTTTATAGTCCTTCCCAAAATCCACAATTAAAACCAGACACCAAAATCCAAACTTCTAACCCACAAATTGAAAAAACGGTCTACTCAAATATTTACCAACAGATTGTATCCTTCCCTACTTTTCCATCGTCCCTACCCTTAGCAACTGCACATTTGACCATCATAAAAAACGAAGACCTCGTCAACAACGTCTCAAAATTCTACAACCTGCTTCCGCACGAAAGCGCCAAAGACGTTTGGCTCTCCAAGGACGGGTCGGTATCACTAAGCTACTCAGATTATGACGGTTCATTTTCTTTCCTTATAGATTCTGTCCAGAACCCCCTCCTTTACTCTGGCACAAACACCCCAACTACCAAAGAAGCGTTTGCTTCAGCCGAAAAATTTGTCGAAGAGGTTCTAAAGCTAGATTCTCGTTTTACTTCGGAAAAAAATAGTATTGAGTATCTATTGTTTGACAAAAATCATCTGGAAACAGGGTCTGAAAAAAAATACAACTTAATAAAAATTAATTTTTCCCAACAATATCAGAGTCTGCCTATTTTTATTCAGGATTCAGTGACTTACCCGCTTTCTATTACAATCGGTCAACAAAATAAAGTGGTTAAATTTGAAATTAATACAAAAATACTAACTGACTTACAAAACGGAAAAATCGTAAACATCATTCCACCCCAACAAGCAATAGATAATCTTATGGCTGGAAACGGTCAAATAATCTCTGTTTCTGGCGGAACCGGAATTCCATCAATTTCTGAACTTAAAAACGCAACAATTTCGGACATAAAGCTTACATATAGATTTAACAAAGATACCGGCTTACTAACACCCACTTACCTTGCCACAGGTGACTGGAATCCAGATCCAAAATACACCTATGAATACGGGGTCTACTTTTCCACTTCTGCTTTTTCCAAACCTTAACTACACCTTCACCGGCATAATTAAATGAATCAGACTTTTATCCTTTTCCCGCGCCCATACCCCGGGAGTCAATCCCCCGTTTGTCGAAAGCTCCACCCTTTCTTCGTTGACGCTATTTAAAAAATCCAACAAGTATTTAAAATTAAACGCCATTGTTTCATTTTCTCCTGTTTTTTCAATCTCAACCTCCACCTCCCCCTCCCCCGTTTGTCCACCCACCGCCACAATTGTCAATTTTCCATTATCAATATTTAATTTCAATATGTTACTATTTTCCCTTGCAAAAATTGATATTGCTCTTACCGCCTTGATCAACTCTTCCCTATCAACTGTCAATTGCAACTTACCTTCTTTGGGAATTATTTTATCTACATCAGGAAAATTCCCCTCCAGTACCCGTGATATCAACTCTGTTTGTTCGTAGCCAAACAACACTTGATTGTTGTCTTTTACTATTTGAACATCGATTTCGCTTGCCTTTCCTTCCGCTACTAACTTTGTCAGCTCGATTATCGTTCTTGCTGGCAAAATAACACTTTCCAAAGCTTTCATCTTCACCCCCCCACCTTCAATTGTTTTCCGACTCAACCTAAAGCCGTCTGTAGCAGTGACCACTAACCCCTCTCCCACAACTCTAAACTGCACTCCCGTCAAAACTGGCCTGCTTTCATCCAAAGCTGCAGAAAACGCTACTTCATTCGCAATCTGTTCCAAATTTTTTCTGCTTATTTTAAATCTTAAGCCATCTTTTTCATCGCTTCCAAATTTAGGCATAACCGGAAATTCACTTGCAGAAATTCCGGCAAATTTTCCACCAAACTTACCAGACTTAACTGCCAACTTACCTTCATGTTCTTCGAGTTCAACTCCACCCATTGGCAATGTTGTTACAAACTCGCTCAAAATTCTTGCTGGAATAGTAATTGCACCTGTCTCCTCTACCTTTCCTCCAATTCTCACTCTTATCCCAATCTCTAAGTTTGTCACCGACAACACCACTTCCTCTTTCAATGCTTCTAATAACACATTTGCAAGCACGGGCAACTGTCCTTTTGAGATAGCTATTTTAGAAACCAAAACCAATCCCTTGTTAAATGAGTCTTGTTGAACAACTGCCTTTAACATATATCCTTAATTAGTCGTTATAGAAGTAGGTCTTGTGGATAAGTTGATAATTAACAAATTTGAATATCAAGTTTCGGGATTTGTTTTTGTTATTACTAAGAGTGTAATTTATGCACAACTTTGTGGATAACTGTGGAAGAAAACAAAAATTGTGTACACAGCTTACTTGGTTTATACACCATATCCACACTAATTCACAAGTTGTTCACAATCTTTCTTTTTATTTCGGCCAACTCAGCCCTGGTTGACTGGTTTATTTCAATCGCTGTTTTAACCTTGTCGGACCCGTGCATTATGGTTGTATGGTCTCTTCCCCCCAACAGTCTCCCCACTTCTTCCAAAGGAAGTCTCAGCTCGTGTCTTAAAAAATACATCAACACCTGCCTGGGCCACACGATTGATTTTGTGCGTCTTTCCCCCTTTAATTGTTGAGCACCCACCCCGTAAAAACCACCCACTATCGAAAATACCTCTGATGGCGTAATAATTCTTGATGTTTCTTTAGATGTGTTTGCAATCTTTAATACCGATTCCACAAGTTCTTTAGAGATAGGCGCTTTTCTAATTTCGGCTTCAGTAACTATTTTCATCAAAAAACCTTGAAGTTCTCTTACGCCGTCAATATTTGTTGCAATTGATTGGGCGGCATCCATGGGTAACTCAATTTGTCGCTGTTTTGCTTTTATTAATAATATTGCTGTTCGTAATTCAAAATCCGCCGGTCCAATATCTACTATCAGACCTGCACCAAACCGACTTCTCAAACGTTCCTCAAGTTTAATTATGTCAGTTGGTGGCTTGTCGGAAGTCATCACCACTTGTCCTCCCTCCCTTTGAATATCGTTAAAAGTATGGAAAAATTCTTCCTGAACCGACGGCTTGCCGGCAATAAACTGAACATCGTCAATCATTAACAATTTAACCTTTCTGTATTTGGATCTGACCTTGTCCGTATTTTTGAATCTGATAGCCTCAACCAAGTCATTCGTAAACTCCTCACCCGAGCAAAACAGCACCTTACTATCAAATTTTTCCAAAACAGCATGTCCTATCGCCTGCATTAAATGTGTCTTTCCCACCCCCACCCCCCCATATATAAACAGTGGGTTATAAGTGGTCCCCGGTTGTCGTGCCACCGCCTGAGCAGCGGCAAACGCCATTTGATTACTTCCCGAAACGGCGTAATTTTCAAATGTATAATCTTCCCTTAAATTAGACCTTTTAACAGTTTCGGAAGATTTATTTTTTGCTACAAACAACGGCAAAGCTTCCTTTTCTGCGACCACTTCCTGTTTTTTCCCCTCTATTTTAAAAACAAGCTCACACTCCTTATTTACCAGTCTACTGATTTCGGCCGAAATTTGACCTCTATATCTTTGTTCGACTGTATTTTTAATAAACATCGATGGACAAACAATTGTTACCAACAGCCTGTCCCCCACCGGAACAACCTCTGTCATGTCAGTAGGTTTAAGATATGTATTAAAAGAACCTTCAGACAACGACAGCTTCATTGCCTCCAAAACACCACTCCAAACTCTTTTATTAGAAGTCTCCATCTCATCTCGGAATATACTAGTTGTCCACAATAATTCAAGTGCCAATATGTTATAATTTCATCCATGGTTAAACGCACCTGGCAACCTAAAAAACTAAAGAGAGTACGAAAACACGGGTTTATGTCCAGAATGTCAACCCGGACAGGTACCAATGTTCTCAAACGCCGAAGACTGAAAGGTCGTGCTCGCTTAGCCCTTGTTTAATGCTTCCAAAAAATCAGCGCCTCAGTCGTAAATCCTTTCTACTTGTCCAGAAATCTGGAATACGCCAAGGTTCGGCACCATTGTTCTTAATCTGTTATTATCGACCCTCAGGTTCAGGTATCGTTGGTCCCAGGTTTGCAATAGTCACCTCCAAAAAGTTTCACCGCCGGGCCGTCGTAAGAAATAACTTTAAAAGAAAAATTTATCGCTTTTTACAAACTTCTTCGCTTAAAACTAATACTGATATCATCTTTTACCCTCATAAAGACATGTTAAAATTTTCCTATGAAAAAATTGGCCTTACTATTGATTCGGTTCTATCAAAAATTACCCCTCTCCGCGCATAATGAGTGCCGTTTTTTGCCTCGATGTTCAGATTATACCTATCAAGCCATATCCAAATATGGTATCCTTCACGGCAGTCTGCTTGGTTTAAAGCGAATTATCCGCTGTAGACCTGGGGTTCCCGGAGGAATAGACACTCTAAATTAAACAAAATATGCCAAATATTTGGAACACTGTTCTTTTTCAGCCTCTCCTTAACTCCTTAATTTGGTTGTATCAACTTACTGGAAGCTTGGGTTGGTCAATAATAGTTCTGACAGCAGGGTTACGTCTGATTATGACCCCCATAATACTTCCTGGATTAAAGCTCAGTAAGAAAATGCAGGAGTTGGGGCCAGAACTTAACAAACTAAAAGCACAATTTAAGGGTAATCAAGCAGGTCTTGTGGCGGCCCAATCAGATCTGTATAAAAAGCACGGTGTAAACCCAGCCTCAGGCTGTTTGCCCCAGGTACTCCAAATTTTTATCTTAATTGCCCTTTTCAGTGCCTTTAATACCCTCCTTACTTCAAAACAAGATTTGGTAAAAATCCTCAACAAACATCTCTATCCATCAAACCAGCTTGCACAAAACTTTAAATTAAACAGCCATTTTCTAGGACTTGATCTAATAAAGCCTAATACTTTTAAGCTTTCAGGTTTCCCCTTCCCCCTTCCTGGTGCCCTGTTAATAATTACCGGCTTAGTTCAATTGTTAAGTTCAAAAATGATGGCCCCAGTTTTAACAGCAGAACAAAAAATTGCCGAAAAAACCAGCAGCGACACCGACGACGCTATGGTTGCAGCCCAACAGCAAATGCTCTACATGTTTCCCCTAATGACAATAGTTTTTGGGTATCAATTTTCTACTGGTTTGGTTATTTATTGGTTAGTCTTTTCTGTCATTAGTATGGTTCAGCAATACCTGGCTACTGGTTGGGGTGGGCTAGCTCCTTGGCTTATGCGCCTCAATTTGTTAAAATCAGCCCCATCTAAATAGCCATGGATAAACTTACCCTTGTTTCCGATACCATAACCTCCATATTAAGCCAGCTTGGTTTCAGCGACCAGGTTTCCGTCCAGAGTCAGCACGACGAAACGAATGACACTTATGAAGTTTTTCTCCAAACCAAAGATCCAGCCCTCCTTATTGGCTACCACGGCGAAACTCTCTCAGCGCTTCAATTTATTCTTGGTCAACATGTCCACTCAAATCTAGGTAGTTGGTTAAACCTAACAATAAACGTTAACGACTACAGAGAACGTCGCAAATCGGCCCTTGAGGCACTTGCCGACTCGGCTGTTCAGCGCGTTGTTACAACCGGCCAACCTCACTCATTACCTCCTATGCCAGCAGGAGAACGGCGGCTGGTCCACATGTATCTTGCGGATCATCCACAGGTTGTTACAGCCTCAGAAGGTCTCGGTAGAACCAGAAGTATCGTTGTCTCTCCCAAAGCGTAAAATAGGGTCAATGCTACTCACCCTAGTTCTCTTATTACTCCCAACTCAATTAGCTTTTCACTTTTGGCCCTCATTCAGTCTTATACACGGACTTCCAATCGACACACTTGCGCCGGCAATTTACTCGACCGACATAGCCATATTACTACTGTTGTTTTTTTCTAAAGATAAGATTGGTGCCTTATACCCCAAACTCTCCTTCCTAGGCCTGATACTACTAAACGTGCTTTTTTCAGTCTCCCCTCTTCTCTCGGTTTATCGTTGGTTAAAAATACTTGAATATCTTTTGTTCGCTCGTTTGTTATTCAAAAAACATCCCTCTAATAATTCCACTATTAGCACATGTCTCTCACTTGGGACCGCCGTCGTTGTTGTTCTTGCATGGATTCAGTTTTTTCTCCAGTCCTCTCTTGGTGGCCCCGGCTATCTACTCGGAGAACGAACGTTTAATACCACCACGCCCGGCATTGCCCACACCTTCGTTAATTCGCAATTGCTACTTCGGGCCTATTCCACCTTTTCTCACCCCAACTCACTAGCCGGCTACTTGTTGGTAGCTGGTACGCTTCTGGTGGTTCTTAATAAAAAAATGACCCCAACCAGCTTGATGGCCTTTATAACTATTTTGATTACTTTTTCCCGCACCGCCCTGGTTTCAGGGGTCATATTAATATTTCTTACCGTCAAAAAATCAAAACCCATCGTTAACTTGTTGGTATTTGCTTTATTAATTTATACACTGTTTATTACCAACAGCCCCATCTCAATCACGAGCCGCATCGATCAGCTTAAAGACTGGGGAAGCTTGTTCGTTGCAAGACCCCTGGGGGTTGGTCTGGGAGCCTATCAGGTTGCAGTGCAGAAAAGCATACCAGTCCACAACTCAGTATTACTGTTGGTAGGGGAGTTGGGGTTGCCGTTTACCTGTTATCTTCTGTATTTTGGTCGAAACTATCTAAAACATATTACCCTTGATTCCTTTTTTCCCGTTTTGGGGATTTTACTTACGTCCTTTGGTGACCATTATTGGCTAACGCTTCCACAAAACAGCTTATTAATGTTTGTGGTAGTCGGATACTGGGTGTCTGATGTAAAATCACACCATGAAAATTTACTGTGATGGGGGTTCCCGGGGCAATCCCGGACCGGGTGCTTCAGCCTTTGTAGTTTATAACGATCAGGGGGAAAAGCTTTACGAACAAGGGGTCTATCTAGGAATTTCGACAAACAACCAAGCCGAATATGAAGCCGTCATTCTCGCACTAAAACATATACGCGATAAGCAATACGCTATAAGCAATATAGACTTTTATCTCGACTCTCTTTTGGTTGTCAACCAACTCAAAGGTCTTTACAAAATCAAGGACGAAAAATTACAAAGCAAAAAAAACGAAATCGACACCATAATTAAAAATTTAAAATTGAAAATTGAAAATTGGCATCACATTCCTCGTGAATTAAACTCAAAAGCAGACTACCTCGTCAATCAAACCCTCGACGCCTCCCTTAAATAACCCAAGCCATAACTGCTAAATCAAATAGGGGACCAATCACGCGTGAATTTTCATGTTATTTATGTACGTACAAAAATCTATAACTACTAGCTTCGAAACTACAAGCAGTTTACTCTGCGGAAATTAGTAAGTACTAATAGAGTCTTGCTATACTTAGTGTTAATGCCCTCCAAACAATATCTATTTGAAGTCAGTAGTAACACCAGCGAAATACTCGTTTCCGGATCCAACTCTCCAATCGCTGCGGAAATTATTTCTCAACTCAAAGACAACACCAGTCTCTCTATTGTCTCCTCGTCTTCTTGCCCACAGGTTATTATCCATTTATTAGACAAACCAACAAAATTACTTCACACAACCCTTGCTTACACAACCCGTCTCTTTGAATTACTCGAGCTTGCAAGGACATCAAACTCTAAAATAATCATCGTTTTGTTGTCCGGCGCCGGAGAGCACCAGAAGGTCGCCTTAGATTTAATAGGAAAATATAAAAAAAACTTCAATGTAAGTTGCTCAATTTGTGAATATCACCCAGGCGAAGAAATAGCCAGTTTTGCTACTGACGTCATTAAAAAATTTATCCACGGGTTTCAACCAAAACCAAAACCTAAACTCAAAATTCAAAAAAAACGCTCCTCGGGAATTTTTAATTATCTGTTAGTTATATTAGGTCTTTTTTTAGTGCCCTGGGCAACCTTTGCAGTGCAACTACTACTTCTTTTTCCGTTACTTTTCTGTTCCACCTCATCACTTCAAAAATTTAACTATCGTCAAACCAAAACCTGTTCGGGATTAACTCTAAAATTAACAAACTTTCTCAAAGGCCAAACATCTTATTCATTCGGCCTGGAATTAATATCTCTAAAATTAGGGTACCCCATACAAACCATACTGGATTCGGTTCACAATCTAGCAGAAAGTGTTTCGGGTTTAAACGAAATTTCCTACCAACTTACCTTAAACTTTGATCACTTTATAAATTCAAAAAAACCACGTTCACCAATTAATCTTGATTCATTAAGCCAGCAAACAAGTCTAACTTTAGAAGCCCTTTCAAGGACTCAGGCCAATCTAAAAATTCTTTACTTGTCGTCAGGTTCAAAAAATCCCAAACTTATATCAATAAGCAATAAAATAACCTATCTAAAACAACTTGTCTCGAAAATTAGTCAAAACATTTCAGAATTACCCGTGTTGCTGTCTTCCAATAAAACAACCAAGTATTTAATTGTTTTCCAGGACAACTTTGAACTTAGACCTAGTGGGGGAGTAATAGACAGCGTATATCTTATTACAGCCGAAAACGGACGGATTGTTTCGGAAAGTCTTGTAAAAACCGACGTCGCAGACAAACAACTTCTTGGTCGAGTCGAGCCGCCACTAGATTTTAAAATTCACACCGGCAGGTCGGACTGGACGCTAAGAGATAGCAATTGGGATGTAGAATTTACAAATAGTGCCAAAAAAATCTCATGGTTTGTGTCAAAAGAACTCAACCAATCTGTGGACTTTGTTATTACTGCCAATCTGTCGTTTTATCCTAGTTTGTTAACACTTTTGGGTCCGCTTAATCTACCGGAAGGCAAACGGGTTACTGCAAAAAATTTTGCTGCGACTTATTTTGCAGATCTAAAGTCAGGCAGTGGAAATTCGGATTTCATAAGTAGTACAAGCAGTTCGCTTTGGGAAAAAATTAAAGAGGGGAGTGAATCAAAAAAAGCTGCGATTTTAGCAAAGGTTTTAAGTCAACTCGAGTCAGGAAACATAGCTATAGCCCCACTAACCCTCCGCGTGTCTTCGGTTTCTAAAGTTGGCTGGGACCAAGCAGTCCCAAGTTTTCCGTGTCCAAAAACCGAATCATGCGAACATTTCATCGCCGCTTCAATAGATAGTAATGTTGGAGGAAATAAATCAAATTATTTTATTACCAAAAAAGAAAAAGTGGCCTTGACTTTTACCGAATCCCACCTGCTCTCAAACTATACGGTTTCATATACAAACACGGGCCCAGACAATACCTGGCCCTTTGGAAGCTACCGAAATTATTTAAGAATAATCATCCCGCCGGGATTTACCGTTTCAGATCTAAAAATAAACGGCATTTCAAAACCGAAAGGGGACTACGAGATAGAACCAAGACAGACTTTCTCGCTTGTTAAATTAGTTATTGACACCCCAAATTCTTCATCAACAGAGGTCTTGTTAGAGTCTTCCAAGCCATTATCTCAGGCCACAAGCTTGTCTTTTAATGCCACAATTTTAGGCCAACCAGGCTCATCAGCCTCTCCGTCGTCGATTTCAATTAACTACCCGCTCTCGTGGTTCGTATCTTCAACCGGTAATGTTTCAGTTGCTTCCCCGGGACGGCTCGAGTATAATTCGATCCTTAGCGGTCCTGTTAATCTAAATCTCGATATTTTTATTCCCACCAAATGAGTAAACATACATTGCAAGCCAAAAAAAGGGATCTTCTTGGACGATCAACCAAACAACTTCGTCAACAAGGCCTGGTTCCCGCCGGGGTTTATGGTAATGGGTTTACCTCTGCGAACCTTCAAGTCAACGCCAAAGAGTTTCTCTCTGTTTATCATCAGGTGGGGGAGTCAAGTCTTTTGTATCTTCAAACTCCAGACGAACCTGATCGCCCAGTACTTGTTTCAGAAGTGGTTTTTAATCCGGTCTCAGGCGACCTTGTTCATGTTGGTTTTCACCAGGTCAATCTAAAAGAAAAAGTTACCGCCCCTGTTGCCGTAAAAATTGTTGGAGAAGCCCAAGCGGAAAAGGACAAGCTTGGAATTATGGTCCAACAATTGGACGAAATAGAAATTGAAGCCCTTCCCACAGACATGCCCGAAGGCATAACGGTCGACGTTTCCTCTTTGTCGGAGGTGGGTAGTCAAATACTGGTTTCCGACTTAACTCTCGACCCCAAACTTTCTATAAAAACTCCTCAGGACTCAATAATAGTCAAGATTGCAGACCTAGCCAAGGAAGAAGTTAAAGAAGTGACTCCTACTCCCGAAACTACCACAGAAGCAGCCCCTGCCGCCGATGCTGCTCCAGCAGAAGAATCTAAAGCGGAAGCCAAATGAGTGAAAAAGTCACCGGCTACTTACTTTTGTTTCTTGGTTTATTTGTTATTGGTTATTCAGCTCTCAATATTTATCAGGTTTTCACCAAAAAAATTGCCCCTGTTCAACTTTTTACACTTAAGGGCGTCACTATTGATCTAAGCCAATACCAACAGCCACCCCTGGAAATTTTACCGGCAACCTCTATCAACGAACTGTCTAACCTCTCAGCGCATTATTTTTTAATCTCCTTTGTCGTTGGGGTCGGGTTTAGAATATCAACACTTGGAATTCAACTACTTCGCCCCATAGAGGTTAAACTTCGGGCCACGGACCAGAAATCAACATAGGGCCATCTTTTCTTAGTTCTTGATAGACCGCTTCGGTCACAAACGGCATAAAAGGGTGAAAAAGCTTAAGAAAATTGACTAATAGCAAGTACAGATCAGACTTTGACATTTTTCCAACTTTAGTGTTTTCTATACACTGATCACAAAACCAGTGCCAGAAGTTTTCGTATAGTTTTTCAGAAGCTTGGCCAAAATGGAATTTGTCCATCGCCTTGGTGACCTCATTTATTAAATGGCTCGTTTTTGTTTTTATTTTCTTGTCTTCAAAATCTGCCAAAACTGTGTCTGGTAAATTATTCAAAATAAATCTTCCCGAGTTCCAAATTTTATTAGCCAAATTGCGCATTCCTCGTACCTTATCCTCCGAAAAGGGAATATTGCTTCCGGGCGCCACCCCATACACCAAAGCCATTCTTACCGCGTCGGCTCCGTATTTATCCACAAATTCAATAGGATTAACAACATTTCCTTTACTTTTGCTCATCTTTTGGCCTTTTGAGTCGGTCACTTTTGACCACAAATAAACATCTTTAAATGGCACTGTTTTTTTAATATACAAAGAAAACAAAATCATCCTGGAAATCCAAAACTTCAAAATATCTTCAAGTGTGCCCATAAAATCCGTAGGTAGTCTGATCTCATTTTCCCCGCTCCCAAGGGTTACCAATGGCCACTGCCCAGACGAAAACCACGTATCAAAAGTATCCGTTTCCCGTAGAAACATTCCGCTAGGTTTTGTGGAGGAAATAACATATTTCACCCCTTTTGGTGCCCTTGTTGTTTGTAGGCCCTTTTCAATATCAGCGAAGCTCACTCCTGATTCCAAAATGTCCCTTACAGTGCCTTGTATTTTTCTGCCCTGATAAAGTACCGAAATTTCAATGTCAGGATTCTCCTCAATATTGTACCAAGCAGGAATTCTGATCCCCCATGCAATTTGTCTGGAAATTGGCCAGTCATGCATAATTTTTAACCAGTCCACCATCTGTTTTTTAAACCTTTTTGGGAAAAACCTAACCTGATTTTTAGTAACCGCTTCTATAACAGGTTTTTTCAATTCAGCGACCTTAATGAACCAATTCAAAATCACCATTGGTTCCAACACGCGTTTGCATTTATAACAAACACCTACAGAATGGATGTATTGTTCATCAATCCTGTCGATAAGCCCCATCTCTTGCATATCTGCCACCACGGCGGTCCTTGCCTCGTTTACTTTTAAACCTCGATATTTTCCACACTTATCATTTAGTCTTCCGTCCAGTCCAATAACCTGTTTAATTTCCAAATTATGTCTCTTCCCCATCTCAAAATCGTTGGGGTCGTGCGCGGGGGTTACCTTAACCACCCCGGTGCCAAACTTTGGGTCGACCAACTCATCAGCAATCACCCGCACCTTAAACTTGCCAATCACACCATCGACTTCTATGTCTTTGCCTATCCAATGTTTATACCTTTCGTCGTCGGGGTGTACCGCGACTGCAGTGTCTCCAAACTTGGTTTCCGGTCTGACAGTCGCAAGTACAAACGGGCCATACTTCATGTAATACAAAGGATCAACTCTCTCTTCGTGGTCAACTTCCAGTTCAGCCAATGAAGTGCCGCAGTGCGTACAATAATTAACCATGTATTCATCCCTATAAATCTTGCCTTCCGTCTCCATTTTTTTAAAAGTGGCTACGACCTGTTCAATGACGTTGGGGTCCAACGTAAACACCGATTTTGACCAGTCAGCAGAGAAACCCAACCTTCTAAACTGACTATTAATAAGTCCTGAGTTGTCTTTTACAAATTGATACACGTTGTCATACAGCGTTTGTCTGTCGAAGTCCATTCTTGACTTACCAGCTTTGGCAAGCTGTTTTTCATAGACAAACTGAGTTTCAAATCCTGCATGGTCGGTCCCGGGTATCCACACAGCGGAAAAACCCTGCATTCTTTTCCAGCGGATCATTATATCGTCAATAGAATACATTGCGTGTCCAGCGTGCAATGATGCGTTCGCGTTCGGCGGCGGCATTAATATTGTATAAGGAACACCTGTTTTTTTGGCTTTAAAATACCCACCCTCCTCCCAGGATTTATATATTTCAGACTCAAACACTTTATGGTCAAACGCTTTATCCATACCTCATTTTACAGCTTCTTGTGCCATTTTTTCATCCACACTCCATCTTGGCAACCTATCAATTTTTTCCGGATCTGAAAACTCTCCTCTCGCTGCTTTAAAACCCGCCACGACCCCAATCATGGCTGCATTGTCTCCATACAGCTTGGCAGAGTAGGGGAATCTGGTTTCCATGCCCAAATCCTTCGCCACTTTTCTCAATCTCTTCCTCAATTCCACATTTGCCCCCACCCCACCCCCAACTAGCAAAGTTCTTATACTCTTACACTCTCCCGCTCTAATACTCTTTTCCGACACTCTTGTTAAGTGTTCGAACGCCCGGTTTTGAAAACTCGCCGCCAAATCGCAAATCTGTTGCTTGCTAAAAGTTTTGTTATTAGTTAGTCTCCAAAAAGCAGTCTTAAGGCCAGAATAACTAAATTCATTTCTGTCTTCCTTTCCTGCCATTGGCAATGGTAGAGAATAAGCTTTTGGGTTTCCAGATTTTGCCAATTTTTCCAATACCGCTCCGCCCGGATACCCAAGATCCAACATGCGGGCTGCTTTGTCCAACGCCTCCCCCAGCGCATCGTCTACCTTCTCAGCCAACACCTGATAATCGCCGATTTTTCTAATTAGAACTAGCTGTGTGTTCGCCCCACTTACCACCAACCCCAACGCCGGAAAACAAATTTTGTTTCTTGGATTTTGGTTTTTGGTTATTGCTTCCGCCAGTGGCGATAAAACGTGCCCCTCTGTATGATTCACTCCAATGATTGGAACACCAATTTCTCGGGCCACATCTTTTGCTTTTTTAATTCCTACTCCCAAAGCAATCGCCAATCCCGGACCACAAGTAACCGCAACTGATTCAATTTTGTTTAGTTTACACTGAGCTTGTCGAAGTGCTTTGTTTACAACCCAATCAATCCTTTCTTCGTGCATTCTTTGAGCCAAAGAGGGGAGAACGCCTCCATATTTGGCATGCAAACTGGCCTGTGACCAAATTACATTAGACAAAATTTTTGTACCCTCGGTTACCGCCGCCGCCGTCTCGTCACACGAGGTATCAATGGCCAAGATCTTAAGATTGCTATTTTTTTGCATATAATTGTTTAGGAATTAGGGTTTAGAAATTAGAAATTTACAATGTTCCCCAGCTAATTAACCTCTCGTTATCAGCTTTTCCATAGAGTATTTTTACCCAAATAATTACTGCTTCGTCGTTATATTTTCTTATCGTATCCGCCACCCTATCTGCCCATTCGATAACCAGGACTGATTTGTCGTGTATTGTTCCAGCCAGCCCCAATTGTTCCAGCTCGTCTCCGTTTTGCATTCTCCACGCATCAATATGATGTAAGTTTTTGTATACAAGCTCAATATTAAAAGTAGGCGAAGTTATCACTTCGTCTATTCCCATAGCCCTTGCCAATCCTTTTGTAAAAACAGTTTTTCCGGCTCCCATTTCGCCCTCCAAAGCAAATACAATAGCCCTGTGTCCTGCAAACTTCTCGTACTTCTGCCACAGTTCCTTCCCAGTATTTTTAGTCATTTCTTCGTTATAACTGACAACTGACAACTGATTACTGATAACTACTTCCCCCTGTCTTAGCACCACCAAATCGTCCATTGTGGTGTCAATAACCGTGGACGGTTCGTTGTGCGGGAGCTCTCCGGCATCGATTATTAAATCAAACTTTTCAATATCCAGATCGGCGATTTTATAAGGTCGCTTTTCATAGCTCTTATTAGCCGATGTTGCCGTCACAGGTTTTCCGAATTGTTTAACAACGTCAATAACCAATTGATAATCAGGGATTCTTATTCCCAAAGTACCTAGCTCCGACTCTATCCCGGGTGCCGTCTTGTGTTTCCCTTTTGACACAACAGTTACTGGTCCAGGCAAAAAAGTGTTATACAGTTTTATTGCTTGTTTGTTTAGCTCTACATATTCTTCGGCCATGGCCATATCGGAGACTGCAACCGAAAAAGGTTTACCCAAAGGCCGTTTTTTATACTCACACAATTTCTGTACTGCTTTGGGGTTTGTGGCGTCAATGGCGGTTAAGTAAGCTGTTTCAGTTGGCAACACAACGATGCCACCGTCGGTAAGCGTTTGTATAATTTCTGCCATGTTGGCGCCCTTTTCCTTGACAATCTTCATTAACCAATTATACTAAATCTAGTGTCCAAACCACTCCCAGTTTCTTTCCTTGCCTCAGTTTTGATTATTGTAACTACCTTTTTAATTATTTTTTCCAGACCTCCATCCCCCAACCCATATTCTCCAACCCCCACAGCCGGTTGTTATTACCAGCAGGTCCAATGTGTCCGCGCCCCATGTAATCCGATTTTAGTCTGTCCACCGATTACAAGTAGAAATTGCAATTTTGATGTATCAATTCCTTCAGGGTGGAAAAAAGAAAAATCCACAGATCCTTATATTGGAAACATCACGTTTATCAAAAGCCCTGATTTCCAAGGTGATTTAATGATTCCAGCCTCCACTGTTGTTTCTGGCCAAGCGATTGTTATTGTATGTTCCACCCCCTCTCAATTACAAGAACTTCCCAACGGAACGATGACACAATTTGGCCCTCTATCTGTAACCAATACTGAACCAAATTTCTATCGAGGCTATTTAAACGATTCGGAGTACAAAATCGAAGTGACCAGTTTAACGCTGGAAATAAAAAAGATTCTTTCCACTTTCAAGTTTACAACTGAGCAACTGTGAAACTGAAAACTGACCGACTAGTTTACTTTAGTTCCTCTCAAATACACCGCTTGCCAGGGTTTGTAGTTGGAAAAAAATGTCCGTTCTTGAACAACCTCTCCGTTTCTAGTTACTTTCCAATCAAACGCCACTTTCGCCCCCCACGTAGCATGTTCTGTTTGTTTGACTACTCCTACAAGTAAAGCTGGATCGTCCTGATACAAATCAGGTGGTGGCGCTGCCACATCCCATACCCTTGCTTTAGACACCTCAGCTTTTCTGCCGTCACTGGTTCCATACAAATCAAATGCCAAAAATTTTTCCTTCTCATTAAATTCTGTTTGGATCAAAATATAAGCAGGAGTGTCGTTGGTAAATTTAAAGTCTGGGGTAGGGGAGAACACAGTAGCGTCAAACCCCGGCTCGCTCTTTTCTTCATAATAATGTACCCTGTAGGCATGGGCTATTCGTTCATCAACAGGTAGCCCAGCTCGAAGCACCGCCCTAAACAGAGTGCTTGATACCTGACACACCCCGCCACCATCTCCAAGCACGGTTTTGCCTTTATCAATTACATATGCTTGTTTAAATCCAGTTGCCGCAGTTACCTCACCGAGATATTTGTTAAAGGAAAAAGTTTCTCCAGGAGGTACCAAAATACCATTTAGCCTTCCAGCTGCCAATCTAATGTTAAATATTCTATTGTCTATCGATCCACTAAACCAAGACTCTCCCCGGGCAAGCAGTTCCTTTATGCCAAGATTGTTCACGTCTCCGGTTTGGATGTTTGGTTGAAGTATGTCGATGTCCAAATCCATGGTAAATTCAGAGCCAGATTTGTCGACCATTGTATTTAATACCGACACCAGATGGTTCAAAGAGGTGTTTTGAATTACCCTAAATCCGTTTTTAGCCGGCTTAAACTCCTCAACCTTACCTGATGTGACAAATCTAAAACTTGCATTTTGAGCAGGTTTGTCGATTGTTTCCGAAAGCCCAGCCAGCCATGATTCAATTTCTTCAGTTTTCCAGCCTAAATTTTGAGCATTAATCCAGCTCACCAATAAATCAGGAGTTACAACCCACTCTTTTGTAGCCGCTTGTGCAGTAATGGTAAGTTTCTTACCAACCAAGCGTTGTGCCCTGCCTCTCGCGTCGGTAATTTGCAACTCCGATAGCTTCGGTCGTAATTGTAAAACGGGCACTTCAATATTTTTCAAAGTAAATGTTTTAGCCATACTTCTGATACGCTGCTTTAGCAGTGTTTCGTCTACAGCCTGACCGTTCTCACCTGGAGACACCGCAATTCTTTCATCCGAAGCAATTTTAATTTCGGGCTCCGCTGCCGGAATA
Organism: uncultured Gammaproteobacteria bacterium; assembly: GCA_964633995.1. Lineage (GTDB taxonomy): Bacteria > Patescibacteriota > Microgenomatia > CAZETR01 > Amesbacteraceae > CAZWKN01. Next base: position 64,607 of record CAZWKN010000003.1, on the reverse strand, counting down.
TTTATTTGACTCGTTATAGCCAACAACTCTTCGTTTAGTTTGTTTTCGTCAAGCGAAAATACTGGATCGACAACAATTTTTTTACGCGCAAGTTGAAATTTTACATTAACATCAGCACCAACATTTCCGCTCCTGCCCACGCGAAGCGCCTCTTCGGCGGTCAATGCCGGGTAATACTCCAGCCCAATCGCTTTAGGGTCAATCAGCCACTGGCTGGTTCCCCAACTCATGACAAAATTGCCTCGGGTTTCGCTCTGACTTTGAATTTTTTTTACTGCTTCATCCTTAGTCAGCCCCCCCACGTCAATGTTGGAGACAACGACATTAGGGTAAACCCTCCCCCATAACCAGGCCTCCAGGACGATACTTACTATCATTACTCCGCCCAAAAGCCCTCCCACAACCACAACTACAAAGCCCAACAATCTTTTGTTCATACGCCAATTATATATTGATTTACATTCTAAAGTGGGGAATATATACTTAACACCAGATGGATATTCCTACATCACAACCACCACCCCCACCCCCTCCGGCACCGGTAGCGCAAGCGCCTTCCCCGGCTCCGGTCAACGTTATTCAGTCAAAGTCCAAGTTACCCAAACAACTTATCTTTATCGTATTGGGGATCTTTTTGTTGTTTGGTATAGTTTTCGCCGCCAGTTTCTTGTTTAAATCACTTGGTAAAAACCAAGCCGTAACCCTAACCTATTGGGGGCTTTGGGAGCCGGAATCGGTGATGAAACCTCTAATAGATGAGTACCAATCTACTCACCCAAAAATAAAAATTGTTTACAAACAACAACTTCTTACAGAATACAGGGAAAGACTTCAATCGGCCTTTGGCCAAGGCAACGGACCAGACATTTTTCGTCTCCACAACTCTTGGACACCCATGTTTAAAGGCGACCTAGCCCCTCTTCCTCCTAAAGTTTTTGATGCCGGAGTTTTTGAATCCACGTTTTATCCAGCCGTTAAGGACACCCTAAGAGTTGGAAATAATTATGTTGCAGTTCCTCTTATGTATGACGGACTGGTAATGTTTGTCAACGACAGCCTTTTGCAGTCAGCAGGCCTCCCGGCGCCGCAAAATTGGGAAGACTTAAAAAATACCGCCTTAGCCATTTCCCGGTGTGATACTACCGATGGCGGGTGTAGACCGGGTTCTCGAATATTAGTTTCTGGCGCGGCTTTGGGGACCACAAACAACGTTGATCATTGGCAAGATATTATTTCTATTCTCATGCTGCAAAACAACGTCAACTTAGCAGCTCCTTCCGGAAAATCTGCCGATGATGCAATTGAATACTATTCCAACTTTTCTCGTTATTTTGGTGTTTGGGATTCCACCCTACCTTCCTCTACTAATCAATTCGCAGCAGGCAAGGTGGGAATTTATTTTGGTCCATCATGGAGAGTGTTTGATATAAAATCCCTAAATCCCAATCTTAAATTTTCAGTTTACCCTCTTCCTCAGCTCCCGCTTGATCCGGATCGACAAGAAAAACCCGTCACCTGGGCTAGTTTTTGGGTAGAAGGCGTCAATAAAAAGAGCTCACATTCAGAGGAGGCCCTAGATTTTCTCAAGTTTTTATCTTCACAGACATCACTTCAGAAAATGTTTGATTCTGAAGTTTCGTTAGGGAGAGACTTTGGGGAACCCTTTAGTCGGGTAGATATGGCCGAAGGGGCAAAGACCAACCCGGTCTTGGCAGTAGTGCTGTCTCAGGCTCCGTTTGGTAGAAGCTGGTATATGGCCTCGGCAACCCAAGACGGTCCAAGTGGTCTTAATACCAGACTATCAGCCGCCTTCGCCCACGCCATAAATCATGATCCAGTCGAACAAAGCTTGGTTTCTGAGATAAATCAGATATTATCTCAGTATGGCCTCAGTGCAATCGCCCCTTAATTACTCGGACACGTTTAATTTTCCTCTCAATCTTGACGAACTTTGGTTTTGGCAGATCAGGTCGTGCAAGTCAAAGATACAGATTGCCTCTGGGTTGTCCCGCCTCGGATACTCTTCGTATCGTGGCTATTACTTTCTCACTGGTCGTAGAAAAATTGTCGACTTACGTCTAGCCAACACCCAATTTAGTAAAACCAAGTGGGTCATCGCTCAAAAAACGGCATCGTTATTAAAAAAGATTCCCACCATAGAAGCAATTTTTGTTACCGGAGCACTCTCTATGGACAACTCTCCAAAGCATGACGACATTGATTTTATGATTATTACATCGCCCAACACCCTTTGGCTGACCAGGCTGCTGGTGATTGTTTTGTTAAACAAATCACGTCGCCCCAAACAACTACCCGAACATTCGTCACCCAAAGTCAGTGACAAAATTTGCGACAATTTATATTTAGATACTAACAATTTGAAAATAAATAATAAAAATTTATATACCGCGCACGAAATTTTGCAAGCCAAATGTATCTTCGATCGCAGTGGAGTTCATCGTCGATTTCTAGAGTCCAATTCCTGGGTTAAAAACTACTTACCTATTGCTTATCGCGAATCTCTTAAAAAAATCTCAAAGAAACTTATATGCAATAAGAAATATGCAATAAGCAATTTTCTTTACCCAGTGAATTTATTATTATTCTGGCTGCAGTATCTCTACATGCTCCCCAGCATGACCACCGAACGTGTATCATTAGGCTATGCCTTCTTCCATCCAAAGCGCGGGAATTCTCTTGTATCGAAGGCGCCCACAGCTTGAATTTTTGTTAGTTCATCCGGGCGGCCCATTCTGGGCCAAAAAAGATTTAGGAAGTTGGTCCATTCCCAAAGGCGAGTTTTCGTATCCCGAAGAGCCATTAACAGCAGCCAAGCGTGAGTTCTTTGAGGAAACAGGTTTAGAATTATCTGGTGAGTTCACCCCCCTTGTTCCTCAAATCCTCAAATCCAAAAAAACTATTTACGCTTGGGCCCATGAAGGCGATTTTGACCCCAACAAACTAAAAAGTAATTTCTTCAGATTGGGAAACAAAGAGTATCCAGAAATCGACCGGGCAGGTTGGTTTTTGCTTCCGGAGGCCCTAGAGAAGATTCATTTAGGCCAAAGAGACCTCTTGACACAAGTTGTTTGAATTTGGTATATAATCTCCTAGCAAACTATGTCAAAGACTGATAATTCACTTCTTTCCAAAATTAAACCCACATCCGGATATCTGCTTATTGAACCCGAAGAGGCTCAGGCTCAGACTGCATCGGGAATTTATTTGCCTGACAACGCAAAAGGGGACAAGCCCCAAAAAGGTAAAGTATTAGCAGCAGGGTCCGATGAAACCACTGCTACTGGTGTCAAAAAATCCAGCCCGGCCAAATCAGGAGATGAGGTCATTTATAAAAAATGGGGCGGCAATGAAGTAAAAATCGACGGCAAAGAATACCTGTTTGTTAAATTTGAAGACATTTTGGCTACACTATGAGCGCTAAACAATTAAAATTCGGAGACGACGCCAGGCAAAGTCTGGTAACTGGGGTCAATACTCTTGCCAAGGCAGTTATTACCACACTCGGTCCCAAAGGTAGAAACGTCGCAATTGATAAAAAATGGGGCGCCCCTTCCGTTATCCACGACGGGGTCTCAGTGGCCAAAGAAATAGAACTTTCTGACCCATTTGCCAACATGGGAGCTCAGCTGGTAAAACAGGCAGCCGACAAAACCAACGACGCCGCTGGTGATGGAACCACCACCGCTACGGCCCTGGCTGCCGCCATTGTCAATCATGGTATGAAAAACATTACTGCCGGTAGTAATCCTATGGCAGTTAAGCGCGGTATAGATAAGGGCGTGGAAGTCTTGGTTGCTGAAATCAAATCCATGGCCAAAAAAGTTAAGGGCAATGACGAAATTTCACAAGTAGCCACTATTTCAGCTGGGGATGAGGAAATAGGCAAAAAAATTGCCGAAGCCTTGGCTAAAGTAGGCAACGACGGTGTTGTCACGGTAGAAGAAGGTAAGGGGCTCACTATCGACATCGAATATACAGAGGGAATGGAGTTTGATAAAGGTTACGCCTCTTCCTATTTTGTCACCAATACTGAAAAGATGGAAGCCGAAATTGCCTCTCCATATATCCTAATCACCGATAAAAAAATCTCATCTATTCAAGACCTGTTGCCATTTTTGGAGAGTTTTATCAAAGTTTCCAAAAGCTTGGTTATCATTGCCGACGACCTGGAAGGTGAAGCTTTGGCCACGTTGGTGGTCAACAAGCTTCGTGGATCCTTTAATATTTTAGCCGTAAAAGCCCCCGGGTTTGGCGATCGGCGTAAGGCCATGCTCGAGGATATAGCAATTCTTACTGGTGGAACCGTCATATCAGAAGACACGGGTCGAACTTTTGAAGGGATAAAAATAGAAGACCTGGGTCGTTCTGATAAAGTTTGGGCCAATAAAGACAATTGCCGGATTATTGGCGGTCAGGGGGAGGTCGCCAGAATCAAATCTCGCATTTCCCAGATCAGGGAGGAGCTTTCAAAGACTACTTCGGATTTTGACAAAGAAAAGCTGCAGGAACGACTAGCCAAACTCAGTGGGGGAGTGGCGGTTATTAATGTAGGAGCAGCTTCAGAAGTAGAACTTAATGATCGCAAAGAACGCGTCAAAGACGCCGTTGGTGCTACCAAATCAGCTGTGGAAGAGGGAATTGTTCCGGGGGGCGAAGTCACGCTTCTTCGGGTTGCCAAGTCTCTCGACACGCTCAAACTCGAAGGGGACGAAAAAATCGGTTTGGATATTCTCAAATTTGCTTTGGAGCAACCATTTAGATGGCTTCTAAAAAATGCCGCCATGGACGACGGTTATTACCTAAAATTAGTTCAGGGTGAGGCTGCGTTAGACTTTGGTGTAAATGTCGCCACTGGTGTCACTGGAAGCATGTACAAATTTGGCATAATCGACCCAGCCAAAGTTACCAGAAGTGCCTTGCAAAACGCGGCCTCTGTAGCCACCATGATACTCACCACCGAATGTTTAATAACTGAAATTCCCGAAGAAAAGAAAGCTCCGGCTGGCGGCAACCCTGGCATGGGTGGTATGGGCGGCGGCATGGGCGAAGACTACTAACCTTTCTTGTATGAGTAAAATCGTGATTGCCATGTGTGGCAAAACTCACTCTGGAAAGACAACCTTCGGTAAAAAACTACTACCCCTTCTTCCAAAGACAGTTCTTATTGACCACGACGTTGTTGCCGGGTTTCTAAATAAGGAATTTCATGAAATTCACAACGACTCCGACATTCTTTCCAGTCGAACACCGACCAATCCAGACCTAAGACTACTTATTCCTCAGCTGATATACGATTATAGTCTCAGGAATGGCTATAACACAATTTTGACAGCCAGTCATTCCAGAAGAGAAATTCGTCGCCAACAAAAAGATATTGCAAAAAAACACGACGCAATATTCATCCTGATATTTTTCAATCTACCTATAAGCGTTCTTGAAAACAGAATTCAAAGTACCAACAGATCTACGTCAGTGCTGCACACCCGCAATTTCGCAGAAGAATTAACGCGCCAGCATAGCTTTTTTGAAGATGCCGCTCCTGATGAGGCGGATTATTTTTATGAAATAACAAACGATCAAGACGCAGAACAGGTAGAGAACAAACTAAAAGAACTTATTAAATACCCAAAATAGGGGCGGGATTGATTACTTGACCATTTTGACGGATTTCCAGATGCAAATGAGGCCCTGTTGAGTGACCAGTAGATCCCACTTCGCCAAGTATTGTATTAGTGTTAACCTCTTGTCCCTCTTTTACAAGCACTTTAGACATGTGGGCATACAACGATTCGTAATCCGCACTATGTCTAACTATCACGTGATTTCCATATCCAAACCATCCCTTTTCTACAAATACCACCTTGCCGTCTGAAATTGGGTGTATTGGTTCACCCACCACAGCGGCCATGTCTATTCCAGAATGCAGTAGCCAAAACTTTTGAGACATAGTGTAGTTGGTCAACGGCATTTTTATAGCTTGAAGCGTGCTCATTTTTATCTCTCCGCCAGTCGCAATCGCCAAGGTTTCCACTCCACCGGTATTTTCAGCCAAAAGCGGTGTTGGGCTCCACAACGCCACGGCCAGGACCAAAACTACCAAATTAAAGCCTATTACAGCCCTTAAGTGCTTATTTAAAGCCAGGGGGCGCAGTGCAAAGCTAATTGGGTTGCTTTTGCCACACTTTATTACAAACCTGATTCCATTCCATCCCAATTCCTTTAACAGCAGGGGAGTCTGGTGCCGCGACAACCACACCTCTGCTTTTGCCAAGACCATGCTTTTCCAGTCTTTTAGCATAAAAAAATCCTGCTCGATAATCGCGCAGAACTGCCTTGCAGTATAATCCAAAAATCCCCAAAAGTCAACTCAAACCGAAGAAAATGCGAATCTGTAAAAATGAGATCCGGATGGGACTTGCACCCATGAATGGCGGTTTTGCAGACCGCTGTGTTAGCTACTTCACCACCGGATCAGCGTAGCCAATTATAGCCTAATTGTGTATACTTCTGCTCGTGCCCAACAAAAAATTGTTTGCCCTTACTATGATTTTTGCAGGATTTGGAGTTGTAGTAGGATTTGTACTTATTGGGGTTGTAAAATCACGCAAGTCGACGGCCGGATTAAAAATTGAAACCAACCCCGAATCCTTGGTGTTTGTAGATAATATTCAAATTGGTTCAACTCCCATAGACAAAATTTTTCCCCCAGGAGAAATTTTATTAAAACTAATTCCAAACTCATCCTCATCTGCCTTAACAGCCTATCAAACCAAAGTTAGGTTAACCGACCAGACGTTTACCATCGTCAGAAGAGATTTTGCGGGCTCCGAAGCCGAATCTTCTGGCGACATTGTTAGTCTCCAGCCTCAGCCCGGCAAGGCTGCCAGTATCACCGCCGTTTCAGCCGGATCAGAGCTTGCCTCAGTCGTCTTAGACGGTCAACCCCAGGGATTTACCCCACTTTTGGCCACCGTACCTGCGGGTGATCATCAAGTTACTTTTACAGCCCCCGGCTTTGCTAGTCGGACTATCAACATAAAAGCGATAGATGGATACAAATTAAACCTCCTGGTTAAACTATCTGGGGGTCCAGTAGAGCCAACTCCAGTGCTTGCCAATACGACCACCGCCCCCAGTCCAACACCAGTCAGGCCGTATGTGATTATCAAAGACACTCCAACAGGCTTTCTAAATGTTAGATCCAAACCGTCACCGTCTGGTGACAAAATTGGAAGCCTCAAACCGAAAGAACTATATCCTTTCCTATCCCAGCAAGACGATTGGTATTTAATTCAAGCTGAGTTAGAAGCTACTTCTTCGGGGTGGATATCAAAAACCTATGCCACTCTTTATCCTTGACCAGCGTACAGGACCACTATTACAATAATTCCCCATACCCCCACACTCAACAAAAGAGGTAAGTCGCTTAAAATCACTCTTTCCGGGCTTTCTGCCCTCGACCCATCATAGATAATCCGTATGTATCTCATAATCCCAAATATCACTACCGGAATTGTTGCCATCAGCCACTTGTTTATGGTTAGCGTCCTGGATATAAGCACAAGACTAGTGGGTGTGTTTATTGGTCCAGCCTGGTCGTAAAAATTAAACGTAAACAATGCCCAGGACAAAAATGCGGCCGTGGCAAACATTGTTAAGTATGAATCCAATATTCCCACACTATATTTCCCCATAACCTTACGATGTTTTATTGCGTCAATTTGTTCTGACAATATTGACAGCTCAGCCCTTCGTTTGCCCACTGCAAGAAACAGGGATGTCGAAACTACACACAGTAAAAACCAGATAGATAAATGGGCATTAATAATTAAAGCTCCTGCCACCACCCTTAGAAAAAAGCCCAAGGCAATGATAAATACATCCACGACCTCAATATTTTTCAACCAAAAACTATATAGAACCTGCATCGTTACATACCCCAACACTGCTAATCCAAATAGAGGGCTTAGTGTCTTCGCCCACCATAAGCCAACCGTTAGCAATAACACAATTGCAATTTTTGCCACTAAGGAGGAAATTTGCCCCGAGGCAATGGGCCTTTTCTTTTTAAATGGATGTGCAAGGTCGGCTTTGGTATCCACCAAGTCGTTCAAAAAATAAATTGCCGACGCCACCATTGTAAATGCCGCAATTCCCCTGGTTACTACCCAAAAATCCCTAACCCAAATTTCAGATGTGTATAGATTACCTGTAAATAGCAACGCCGCATACAAAGTTAAGTTTTTTACCCACTGCCTGGGCCTTGCCGTTTTGAGTAATCCGACCAATTTCTTAACCACAATATTCCTCCTAGTAAAACTAAAACAACTGTCGCCATTGTATATAACTTAATAGGTGGATGCAATTGCCAGGCTACAACCGCCAAAATTCCAGACACGGCCCAATAAAAAAGGGCTATTCTCCTCTTGCCCCATCCCCTGTCGAGCAAATAATGGTGTAGATGTTCTCTTCCGCCAAAAACCGGAGATCTACCCTCACTTATTCTCTTAATAATAACCAAAGCTGCGTCGATAATTGGAACTCCCAATACCAAAACCAGAGTTCCTACCTTTGCCGTTGACATGATAGCCAATACCCCCAAAAGCAACCCCGCCAAGCTTTTACCCCCATATCCAGGCATAATTTTTTGTGGCCACCAATTCCAAGGCAAAAATCCCAAATACGCTCCTGCTGTGATTCCCGCCAGGCCAATTACCGGCCACTGATTCAAATCCGTTCCGGTTTGCATAGCCAATACCCCAATGGTGACGGCGGCGATTATTACAAACCCGGGCAATTGTCCGTCAACCCCACTGCTCCATCCAATTATATTTTGCAGCCCTACCAACCAAATTAAGGCGAATAGGTCCGCCAGCACCCATATACAATGATTTCCCAAACACCACCTTGGTTGATCCAGATTAATAATTCCCCCAAATGGGTTTGTAATATAAGCAATTCCAATTCCAGCCCCTATCACTAATAGTGCCGCTCCGATATTTATAACCAACCGAACATAAGGTGAAATCATTTCCTCAAACCTATCATCTAGTACCCCCGTTACTGCCAAAACAAACATTGCTCCGATTAGCCCTAAACTATGTAAATTTTTTGGCAAGAATAATATTATTCCCACAATACCAGCTACAAATATAGGAATTCCACCCCCTCGTGGAACCGGTTTATCGTGTACAACCTTGGGCATGCGGTGTTTGTTAGGATCATCAATAATTCCCCAACTTTCCCCCTTTTTTACTACCCATCCGGTCGTAAGGTACGACACAATAGCCCCCACAATTCCTGGCAACAAAAACATCCAACCTGTCCAATTCTGCATTTTGTTAAATTATCATGCTAACAATACGCAACAAGGCGGTGCCCAATATTATCTGCCCCACAATGCTAGTTGCAGCAATTATTCCCAGTAACACCGATTCGGTCTTAGCTTTAAACAATACAATCGAGGTGGTAATGCCCAGCACCACCGACATGCCTGGAATAATCAAAAGCGTTGATGGACTAGCAAGTTGAGTTTCGCCCCATGGTCTACTAAAAAAAACAGGCACCTGTGGAGGCATTCTGGTCCCAAAAGCCATCCATATGCCAAAAGCCACAGTCCCAACACCGGCGCACATAATAATATTCCAGAGCTTTAGTCGTTCCCAGGTAGTATTCACACCAATAATTATACCTTAATTAGCCTGTAGACAGCCGTATCGCCAAATTTTTTGATCACTATATATTTTGATCTTAACAACGACTCAAGCCCAGGCAATTTATCTGCCTCACCATAGTCAACAATGTATTTGGGTGGAGTGTCAGTTAGGACCTGCAAAGTTTCGGCTTGTGCAGAAAAGTCCGAGATGTGATATCTGGCCGTATATTTTCCTACTGGGGGCACCTTGGTCAAGGCGTATAAGATCGGTGCGTCTCCCCATACAAACAACCGGTCTTCTGGTTTGCTTCCTGCCATTATTATTTCAGCGATTTCATAATCAACTTCAATTTTGGGGTTAAACCACTTTCTGTATTCACTTGTGTCAATAGTGCGGAACGCCCACCTGCTGAAATTTAAATAATACCCTCCCACAGGATACATCCAAAATTTAAACACCATAACCGACGCTAACACCATGGAGATGATTCCTGCGGATGGCCATGTCCACCTTTTCTCCCCCCAAACTATTATCCCGACGCACAGTGCTATGATTCCACCGACCTGTATCAAATAGTGTGGGTATGGTCGTCCTGACAAAAGCGCCGCAAACAAACTTATTCCACCCCAAACCCCCACTATCAATCCCGTCCTTCCCCACCGTTTCCCAAGACCGGTTATTGCCCCCAACCAAATAAACAAAACAACCAATCTTCCTTTAAGAGAAAATATCCCTGACTCACCCCCTCCGGACCTCCAGGAAGACAAATATGGAATGTTTTGTGCCCAGGCAGCAACAAGGTATTCTTTCAATGCCCCCAAACCTGCGAAATAAACACCGCTTCCCACTATTGGCAGCAACGCTCCCAGCGATAATACAAGACATTTTTTAAACCACAACTTGTCCTTTTCTACTATCCACACTATCGGCCAAACTCCCGCCTCAAACAATGCTGGAATCTTAAACAGTCCTCCCAATCCAAAAAGGATTCCCGCCAAAAACACCCTTATCCACCCAGCTTCCTTATCCCACACCAGATAAGTCGCTCCCACGGTAAATGGTATAAAAAACAACTCGGCATTAGCGATGTTACCTTCTAGTAGCGGAATTGTGGTTAACAGAGCAAACAAAGTCGTTGTCCAAAAAACCCCCTTAGACTTTTCTCCCAGCACCTTTTCGCACATCAGGTACATTACTATCGTCCCCACCATCCCGGTCCACCAAGCCAAAAATTTAAACCAAAACAAATTTCCCAAAGCCAGCGCTGCTGTCCAGTAAATCATGGGAGGCTTGTTGTCGTGAATCTGTTTATACAGCACCTCTCCGCGATTGACTGCCTGTCCCAAAGTCAAATATATTCCTTCATCTCCGTACCAGTATGGTTCAAAAAGAGACGGTATTCTCAAAAACGAAACTAGAGCCAAAATTATTAGCAACCCCTCCCAACGATGAACCCATTTTTCAAACCTTACCCACATACAACAATTGTAAACCTATTTTACCTTTTCTGTAATTCTGTATTCCATATATTTTCCAAGCATCAGTCTGGTGTGAGCATCTAATCCGGGCAAGGCCATAAAGAAAAATCCAACTATAGGCAGAAGCACAAACTCAAACGGCGCCAGCCAGACTTTCCATTTTGGTACTTCTGCGGGCTTTGGGGGTCTCTGGGAAAAATCAATCCATAACAAGACAACCAAAAAAATCAAAGAAACAGACAATAATGTGGAAGTTATTTTAGGAAGCAAAAAGCCAATGCTTGTCCGTTGAAAGTTGGGGTTCACAAAAGTAGATATGGTTACCCCCGTCGTGATAATAAACCAATTTACTGGCCAAAGCACATGGTCCTCAGTTACTCTCGCTACTCTTAAAAATTTATTTACAAAAGACCTGGAGGGATCCTTCATAAATAATTCAATAAACAAAGGAATGTCTGAAACCCCCCAAGCCCAACGTTTTTTTTGTTGATAATCATTTACCAAGGTCTTCCAAGTGGTGGTAGACTCCGCGGCATCAGCAGAAGAAGCCAGAAACACCGGTTCTACCTCAACTCGCCCTTGTAGTTTAAAGAAAGCTTTAAAAAAAATCCTATAATCCTCCGGGATCACGTCCGTGTCCCAGTATCCAATCTGGTCAATCATTGAAAGAGAAGAGGTGTAGTTTGAAAAGTTTACTAGCCGATCTCTTCTCGCCAACAATCCGATTTGCAACACGCTCCCGATAACATTAACCACGCGCGTCGCCGCTGGCAATCGCCATATGTTGTTATAAAAAACCACTGCTGGTTGCCAAAATCTTTCATATCGATGTGGGTTGTCAAGAAATTTGTATGTCAGGCAAGCCAAATATTGACGATGCAAAATCGAGTCGGCGTCATTAGATGTGATGGTGATATTTTTAATATTCCATCCCTTTTCGTCCACCAGGATTCTTTTGGCTTCACGTGCAGCCCAGTTTTCATTAGATGACTTTCCTTTGATCTCTCCTACTATGTCCTTTGGATGAACAGTGATCAGTATTTCCCCAAAAACATCTTTCCACTTTGCCCTCAATTCCTTACAGTTTTTTTCTCCATCGGGATACCTTTCCTCTGTTGCCAGGACGGGAACAATGTTTTTCAAAAGAAATGTTTGTTTAGCCAATGCCTCAAGTGTGCGCTCATAGGTTTCTTTTGGCTCATTGGCAATCAAAATCAAAATGATGTGTTTTATTTCTTTCCAGTCTCCAAAACCCTCAACCTCCTTCATCCAATCCAATCTCTCCGCGGCCTTAACCTGAAAATGAGCAAGCAAAGAAGCCATAGTCCAATTGAATCCTCTATATAACCAAAAGACTACAAACGCCAATATGAAATATGCAGTCAGGGTTGGAAAAAAGTATCCTCCCCACACCAAAAATAATATTAAGTTCCAGCTCGTAAACCCGATGGCGATTTCAATAATTCGTTTTTTGGTCATATCCTAAATTAAATAGTTTTTTAGCGTTCTCGTTGGTTACTGCCTCAATTCGCTCAGGTTCCATACCCCTGGCTTCAGCCAGGCAATCCACAACGTATTTTACATTTTTTGGGAAATTTCTGCTTCCTCTGACCGGTTCGGGAGCCAAATATGGGCTATCGGTCTCAACCAGCAACTTGTTCTCAGGCACCAAACTGGCTATTCTTCTCAGTTCCCCGCTTTTTTTAAACGTTAATATTCCCCCAAAACTAATATACCACCCCCTCCCCACACACTCTCGCATCTCTTCCTCATTTCCCGTAAAACAATGCATTTGCACCCGGTCATAATCCAAAATCTCAAACACCTTCCCGAACATGTTTCTGCAATGCACTACTAGTGGCAATCCAGTTTCTTTTGCCAAATTAATATTAAACTTAAACAGTTCAACCTCTTCCTCACTCCCAGTATCCAGTCCGCATTCTCCCACCGCCACAACTTTCTTACGACTAATTAATTTTTTAACTTCACTGCGCAACTGAGCAACTGTCAAACTGTGAAACTCACTTATTGCTTCCGGATGCATTCCAACAGTTGCGTAGACGTTTGGATAGTTCTCTGCCAATTCTATAGCCCTCCTACTACTTTCCAAATCAGATCCAGCGCAAATCATCGCCTCCAACCCATTATTTACCCATTCCTCCTCCGGCAACTCATACAAATGACAATGTGCATCAATCACTTTTAGTATTTTACTTTATTCTCGGAAACAAAGGAGGGGCTGACTTAATTTTCGGTCCAGCAAATTGCTTCAAAATCTTCTCCGCAGTTTCCGGCAAAAACGGCCCCAACAATCTGGCAATATCTCTGATCCACAACACAGCAATATCTTTCAAAAATTTTGCATCATCATCGATTTTTTGTTCCCAGGGTTTAATCTCTTCAATTTTCCTGTCTAGTTCAGAAATTTTTTGCCAAATTAGTCCCAATGTCTCGTTAAATCTATAGCTTTCTAGACCTTTAAGGTATTCATTCTCCAGACCAGGATCAGGAATCCAAAGTACGAATTTATTTATTACTCCAGCAGTTGTTCTTGAAACGACATCCATTGTTATTTGTGCATTCTCGCAAAGTTTTGCTACCCGTGAGGTCAAATTCCCCAATCCATTTGCCAAATCGGCGTTATACACTTCCACAAATTTTTCCTCTGTAAAATCACCATCGTCAGTTAATGGGATTCTAGATAACATGTAATATCTCACCGCCTCCAGTCCATACTTATTCACCATTTCGTATGGATCAATAACATTTCCTATGGACTTGCTCATTTTTTGCCCCTTAGAGGTTACAAAACTATGCACCAGCACCTGTTTGGGCAAGTCTATTCCGGCAGACAGCAACATAGCCGGCCAATACACGGTATGGAATCTATTAATATCCTTGCCAATTACGTGCATATCGGCGGGCCACCATTTTTTCCATGTTTCTTCATCCCACCCAAATCCCACCCCGGTCATATAAATATCCAAAGCATCAAACCAAACATAAATCACCTGATTTTCATCGTCAGGAACAGGTACTCCAACCCCCCTGGCCCTTTCTTTTGATCTAGACACACTGAAGTCTTCAAGCCCGGATCTAATAAACGATACTATCTCCGCTCTTTTATTTTCAGGGGCAATTTTAAAGGCCCCCGTCTCTATCAGCTCAAGTAATTTGTTCTGATACTTTGACAGTTTAAAAAAATAATTCTCTTCTTTTACTACTTCTGGTTTTTTATTGTGATCTGGGCATTCGCCGTTTATTAGTTCTTTTTCCGTCTTAAAGCTTTCACACCCTACACAATAAAGTCCCTCATATGTTTTTTTATATATATCCCCGCTTGCCATACATAGGTTCCACAATTTTTGCACCCCCGGCCAGTGTTTTTCCTGATCAGACCCTCTTTGAAACACATCCAAATGCACCCCCAGAAATTCATAGGAGTCCCTAAAGACTTTAGAATTTCTGTCTAAAAAATCCTTAACGGGAACTCCTTCTTTTTCTGCCGCCTGGACATTTTTCAAGGCATTTTCATCTGCCCCGGACAGCAACAGCGTTTCCTCGCCAAGCATTTGGTGATATCTTCTCAAAACGTCGGCCTGAAAATACTCTAGTGCATGTCCAATATGCGGTTTCCCGTTTACATAAGGGATTGCCGTAGTGATATAAAACTTGTCGCTCATTGCCCCTTTATCAAATGTTCGTCGTCGCTGGAGTCAATCGAAAACATCATTCTTGCCAACCCCAGCCCGCCACCCGCTATCAACAAATTTTTTCGGTTTAATAATTCAGTTACCGTCATGTTGTGTTACATTATATATCACTCCATGCCCTTTACATTAGCCACGGCTGCGATGGCTACCCCAATGCCGATCAAACCGAACCCCGCCAACTCTCGGAGTGGAATGTTTTTTAACATTTCTGGCTCTCCTATCACAAACGAGACTCCTGTTCCAATTAATGCCACCCCTATAAAAGTGCCAACAAGAGTCAATATATCCTTCTTAGATAATTCCATACAACCTTTCAAACTTCTTTTCCAGATAATCAATAAAATATTTCGGATTTAAATCTTCTCCAGTGACCGACTTTATTAGCTCCTTAGATGTATACACCTTTCCGTGTCTGTGAATCTTTTCCCCAAGCCACTCCCTCAAAGCTTTTAAATCAAACACATCAATTTCATTTTGCGCCGTTTTAAAAATCTGTGCGGAAGTCATGGTCCCCAGTAAATAAGTAGGAAAGTAACCAAAACTTCCATGGGCCCAATGCACGTCCTGCAATACCCCTTCCCTATCGTTTTCAGGAGTTACCCCCAACAACTCTTTATATTTACTATTCCAAACCCGCGGCAAGTCTTTAACCTTTATTTTTCCGGCTATCAAGTCTCGCTCGATTTCAAATCTGGCCATAATATGCAATCCGTAAGTAACTTCATCCGCTTCTACTCGTACCAAACTCGGCTTAACTGTATTTATAGCTCTCACAAATTCATT
The DNA here is from genome assembly GCA_964633995.1 of uncultured Gammaproteobacteria bacterium. Lineage (GTDB taxonomy): Bacteria > Patescibacteriota > Microgenomatia > CAZETR01 > Amesbacteraceae > CAZWKN01. Next base: position 48,956 of record CAZWKN010000003.1, on the reverse strand, counting down.
TCTATCCATTTCAATAGGCAATTGCCTATTGGTCCAAAACTCAGCACTTCTCCCAATCATATTTTCCCACAATCTAGATTGTGACTCGTGAAGTACTAGTCCTTGTCCGCCGCCCAAATGAGTTCTATCAAGCTCAGGGTTTATTCCCAGCTCATACAACGCGTGTCCGGTTTCATGCATCACTACCATTACCGCTTCCTGGACACTACCGCATTTTTTCCAAGTCGTCATTCGCACATCCCCGGTTCCAAAACTAATTTCAAACGGGTGTGTCGATTCGTCTTGTCTCCCGGCCGCCCAGTCGTATCCCATTTCCGTGACTATCTCTCTTGCGTACTCTTTCACTTTTTTCTCATCGAATTTAATTTCATTTAATTTTTTATCCGCGCCCCCCGTCAATGTATTTAGCCTAATCGCTAAATTACTTAATTTATTTGTTACTTGTGAAAACACTTTTTCTACCTCACTCTCTGTCAATCCTTCTTCGTGGTTGTCCAACATCACATCATAAATGCTTTGCTCAGGCTCTTTCATAAGCGTTGCCGCTTTCACTTCCAGTTCCACCACCTTTTCCAAATATGGTGCGAATGAAGAAAAATCATTGTTTTTCTTGGCCGTTTGCCAGCTCTCAAACGCTCGGCTCGTCGCCTCACTCAGTTCTTCAACTAGCTTCTTGGGGATTTTCATTGCCTTCTCGCATTCCCGCCCCATTTCTCTAATCAAGGCTTTATCATATATGTTTTTCAGCGTAGCTCTACTGATCAACTGTGCAACTGGAGAACCGATCAACTTTTCATGATAAATTCCCGCCATGGTCGCCAGTTGACATGCCCTTACTCCGGCCCCTTTTTCTGGCATTTGTGTTTCCTGGTCCCAACTAAGAAGTCCCAATACAGAGCCCAAATCCGAAAGCTCATTAGAAATTTTCACCAACTCTTGTATGTTTTTGTCTTCTGAAAATACCATATACAACCGTATGACTAAGAATGACTACGCATGCCAACTAATGACTTAATTTTATCATTCATGCGAGTCGCCCATTCTTCTGCCGTCACCCTTTTTATGATCGATTTCCATCCCAAAGAACTGATCATATCAGCCACCCCCGCAATTGTTGCCGAAGATACTTTAATATTTTCCTTAATATTTCCATAGCTGCGCTTCTTGGACAACCAGTATCCTACGGCTAATCTTTTGGTGACAGCTACGGATTCGGTTTTAGATAACAGACAGTCCATTATCAACCTGGCTTCGTCCTTTGTCTTGATATCTACAATCAACTGATACCACATGTCTAAAATTTGTTTGTCCAACAAGTGATTCACTCTTCTTTTTGATATTTGCATGGTCCATATCCTACTTTAACCAATTAAACTAATCAATCCCAATATTGCCATCCACAAACCCACCAACATCCAATCCAAAACTCCAAACCTTCTCATAATCACGATTCCTGTGATCCAAATACTGAAAATTAAACTGTATTTTTTTGATCCAGTCACCCACGCCAAGACCATCCACAATCCCTGCATCATCAATCCTATAGCCGCCACCTCCGTCCATGCCGTTGGCGCAGTAAACAGAATCATCGCAAAACACCCCACAATAGCCAGCAATCCCAAAACCATTCCTACCCTCGGACGTTTGACCTCCCTGTGGGTGTATACTTTTTTTACCATGCCGATGTTCATCTATCCTATTTTAGCAACTATTATCATCGGCTTTGCTGTTTTGATTTGGCTGATTAGTCACCAAAACACCAAGGACCCAACCCTAACTGCTTGGCTTGGCTCGGTCCAGTCATCACTGGATAACTCGGCCAGACTTATGGCCGATGTCCAAAAAAGTTTGGGAGAGATGTCCGAAATAGGCCGAGGAATAAGCTCTTTACAAGACTTTTTGGCCTCCCCAAAACTTCGGGGTGGGTTGGGAGAAGAAATTTTATCCCAAATGATTGGTGCGACATTTCCCAAAAACGCCTTTCATCTTCAGTATTCCTTTAAATCTGGAGTAAAAGTAGATGCGGTTCTAAAAACAGACGCCGGATTGTTGTGTATAGATTCCAAGTTCCCCACTCAGGAATTTAACGTATCAGACATCAAAAAACACATTTCAGACATAGCCGGAAAATACATCCTTCCTGAAGAAGGCACCATGGACTTTGCCCTCATGTATATCCCTTCAGAATCTGTCTACTACGAAGTCGTTACCAACCGTGAACTGACCAACTATTCCCGATCCATGCGTGTTTATCCCGTCTCTCCCAACACTCTTTATGCCCATCTCCAGGTTTTATTGCAATCATTACAGGGCAAAGAATTGGAAGCCAAAACCCGGTCAATTCTACAATCTCTTCGTGCTGCCCAAAAAGACTATGCCAAACTCTCCGGCAACCTCGACGTCTTAAATCGCCACCTGACCAACGCCTTCAATCAAATGAGTAATGTTTCTTCGTCCTTCACCATACTAGGACAAAAATTGACCCGTACTCCTGAGCTCACCGAGCCAGAGTCTTGACCTCTCCCCGGCACTAAATATTTGTCTTTTACTTTCAATGCCCTCGTTTTTATCATAAACTACAAAAGTGCTTGATTCACTTCGTATCGATATTCAAAATCTTTCTGATCCGGTTCGAGCGAGGCATTCACTGCGATTTTTCAAAACCGGCTCGGGAGAATACGGAGAAGGGGACAAGTTCTTGGGCCTGACAGTTCCCCAGTGCCGCACTCTCGTTCGCAAATACAAAGATTTATCTCTTTTAGACGCTACAGAACTTCTGCGTTCCCGGCTTCACGAAGAACGTCTAATCGCGTTACTAATTTTAGTCCATAAATTTCCCAAAGACCCAAAAAATATTTATGACTTATACCTCAAATCCGTAAAATATATTAACAACTGGGATCTCGTCGATCTGACTGCCCCTAAAATTATCGGTGAATATTTACAAGACAAACCAAAAGATATTTTATTCAAATTAGCCAAGTCAAAATCATTATGGGAACGCCGCATAGCCATCCTGGCCACCTTCGCCTTTATTTACAAAGGTGATCCCAGGCCGGCACTCAAAATATCCGAAATGTTGTTAGAAGACAAAGAGGATTTAATTCACAAAGCAGTGGGCTGGATGCTGCGCGAAGTGGGCAAGCGCTGCAGCCAAGAATATCTCACCGATTTCTTGGATAAACATTACAAAGTAATGCCCCGCACCATGCTCCGTTATTCCATCGAGCGTTTCCCAGAACCCATCCGTCAAAAATACCTCAACGGGAAAATCGTTTTCCAATCTTAAACCTAATCAATATCGCAATACCCAAACTGCAAAACAACAAGTAAAGCGGAAAACCCCAAAATTCAAATTTCCAAGTAGAAATAGTTAATAAACCAAGAGCTGCATTAACCGTCCCAAACCAATACACCGAATCATTTTCTGATTCTGGGTCAGAATAGGATTTTAATATTGTCGGCACTGACGCTAGGCCGTCTGCGACGATGCTAAAGAAAATAGCCACATTCCCCACCTTGGTAATCAACCATAATACCAAACCGATCAGAGACAACAGTCCACAGGTTAAATCAAATTTTGTAATTTTCCACTTGGCGTCTTTATTCACAAAAGAGGCGATAAAAATTATCACAGGCAAAAAACCAACTACAAACGTGGTTATAAACAAAATTCCCACGCCTTGCTTTATTTGTGCAAAGGCAGCTATTAACGGTGCAATAGACCACAATAACCAGCTAACCTTATTTGGTTTTACTTTCCCCTTTAGGGTATCAATAAAATATCCCCAACCTCCAAAAAATTGGACAGCCGCTCCCAATATGGCAAAGTTAGGATTTAACACTTCCAACAGTATATCAAAGAGTTATAATCGAAAAATGCAATATCGTACTCTTGGCAAAACAGGCTTGAACATTTCTGAAGTCGGCATGGGGACATGGCAATTAGCAGGTAAGCCTTGGGGTTGGGACGCGCCAGACGAACAGGAAAGCTTGCGAAGCTTATATAAATTTGTCGAACTTGGGGGAAACTTTATTGATACTGCTTACGTCTATGGTCGCGCCGATGAGCCGGGTGAGGAGGTGGGTAGCCACACATCGGAAGAACTAATCGGGAAATTTCTCAAAGAGTCTGGAAATAAAAATAAAGTCATTGTAGCTACCAAAATTCCGCCCAAAAATCGTTATTGGCCAGCGAGGCAAGGTATTCCTGTTTCCGAAGTATTCCCTGATAAATATATCAAAGAAATGGTAGACGCTTCTTTAACAAGCCTTGGTCTAGACTCAATAGATCTGATGCAATTCCACGTCTGGCAGGACGATTTTGTAAAAGAAGACGGTTGGAAAAACACCATTCAAAATATTAGCCGGACCGGCAAAGTCAAACATTGGGGAATTTCGATTAACGATTATCAACCCAGCAATGCCCTAAAAACTTTAGACACTGGTTTAATCGCCTCAGTTCAGTTTATTTTTAACATCTTTCATCAAAAACCCACTGAAAAGTTGTTGCCATACGCCGCCAAAAACAACATTGGTTTAATAGCCCGTGTTCCTTTGGACGAAGGGGGACTAACTGGAAAATTAACGCCAGATACACATTTTGATGACCAAATGAGATCGTTGTATTTTAACCAGGAGCATTTAAAAGAATTTATCCCCAGAATCAACACCTTAACAAAATTATTAGGGACCGAGGCTCAATCCATACCAGAATTAGCTCTTCGTTACATTTTGTCCTTTGATGAAATTTCCTCAGTTATTCCTGGAACGCGTAAGGTGGGCAATGTCATCGCGAACGCAGCAATTTCAGACGGTTATAAACTTTCCCAAAAGCTCATGACAGAGCTTAAAAACCATGTTTGGGAGCGCAATTTTTATCCTGATTTTGATCCATCAATGAAGCTCACCAATTATCTAGAACCTTGACTTCGTAACTATTTTTCAGTGCCGTTGTTACAAACACACTCCTATGATGCCTTGTCATTCCATGTTCCCGTAGCGCATTAATATGATATTTCGTCCCATATCCCTTATTAGATTTCCAACCATACACCTCGTGTTCCTCGTGCAGTTTTATCATGTACTCATCCCGCGTCACCTTAGCAATTATCGACGCAGCCATCACCTCCGGAATTTTAGTGTCCGCCTTAACGACGCTTACCGCTTTTCTTATTTTCAAATTACCATCAATAATAAATTTGTCCGCCTCAATTCGTTTAATTAAATTGCGAAAAATCTGTTTATTTGCCCACCCAATCCCTCTATTATTTATTAGTCTCACAGAGATTATTTCAATTTCTATCAAGTCCGCGTATTTAATAATTTTTTTATAAAGTCGGTTTCTTTGTTTTGAACTTAGTTTTTTAGAGTCTTTTAATTTAGAACTTAGAATTTTAGATTTAGGATTTAATATTACCGCCGCAGCGGTCAATGGTCCGGCGAAGGCTCCTCTTCCCACCTCATCCATCCCACATGTTCTCATAATTATATTTTACCTCTCCTCTTACCCCTCTCCTGAATTCAGGAGAGGGGAGTTAAAGGGGTGAGGTTTTGCGAGACGTTCGGGTGATACAATTTAGTCCATGGAAGAAAAAACTCTTAATAAGCAGCAACTCGAGGCCGTCGCACACGGGCATGGCCCTCTCATGATTATTGCCGGAGCTGGCACTGGCAAAACGACAGTAGTCACCCACCGTATCAAGCATCTAATAGATTCCAATCTAGCCACCCCCGACCAAATTTTGGCCATCACTTTCACTGAAAAAGCAGCTCATGAAATGGAATCCAGGTTAGACGAGTTGCTGCCCTTAGGTTTTCAGGTTTCCGTCCACACCTTTCACGGTTTATGCGACCAGGTTTTACGGGATGACGCTTTTCAAATAGGTTATCCGCAAAACTATACCCTGGGATCGGAAATCGAATTGTTCACACTAATAAAATCCCATCTTTGGGAATCTCCATTAGAATATTTTCGCCCATTGGGAAATCCGGATAAATTTATATCTGCTCTGCTCACTCACGTCGACAGGCTGCAGGATGAAAACGTGACGGTGGAGGACTATGAAAAATGGGCAAGTTCGCTAAAACGGGATACCTCAGAAAGCAAGCTCGAGTCTGACAAATATCGTGAACTGGCAAGTTTTTATAGATTTTACCAAGCCCTAAAACTTAAAGAGAACGTTTTTTCCTTCTCAGACTTAATTTCGGTCTCCTTAAAACTTTTTGTAAACAGGCCGAATGTACTATCAGACTACCGGAAAAAATGGCCCTGGATATTGGTAGACGAATATCAGGACACCAATTATTCTCAAACAGAACTAATTAAACTACTAGCGGGTGACAATCCAAACCTAACCGTGGTTGGCGATGACGATCAATCAATTTATAAATGGCGAGGAGCTTCGACTAGCAACTTAATCTCTTTTTCCAAACACTATCCAAACGTAAAAAAAATCATATTAAATCAAAACTTTCGCTCGACCAAAGAAATTCTTGATTGTGCGTACCGCTTAATCACCCACAACAACCCCGACAGGTTAGAGGTTCAGGAGGGGGTAGACAAAAAACTCATCAGTGTTTCGCCAATACCAAATCCGCAACCAGTTAAGTTTTTCCATCTTCAAAACTCCGAATCGGAGGCCGAAACTGTCACGAGCCAAATTCAAAAAATTAAATCAGACAATTCTCTTGCCTGGTCCGACTTTGCTGTTCTCGTCCGGGCCAACTCACACGCCCAACCAATCGTGTCCTGCCTGGAGAGGAACAACATCCCTTGTCGTTTTCTAGGGCCCTCGACACTTTTTCAACGTCCTGAAATCAGAAACCTGGTTTCGTATTTGGATGTAGTACAAAATCCACTCAATCAAATCGCTCTATTTCAGGTATTGTGTTCGCCTTGGTTCGATATCCCTCCCATTGAAATCTCCAGATTAGTTTCCGAAAGCAAGCAAGATAGAATTCCGCTAATTGAGGTCGTTAAAAAATCTTCGAACAAAAAAGTAGCAAATTTTCTGGCGTTAATTGAAGAGCATCAATTGTTGTTAGCTAAATTATCAGCCGGAGAAGTTCTGTATGACCTGCTTTCAAAAACCAATTGGATTCATCACCTGACAGACTATCATACACAAGAGGAAGAGTCGGTCGCACTAAACATTGTAAAATTATTCAATCGCATCAAATCATTCGAATCCCGTTCGAACGACACTTCCATTCCCGCCGTATTGGCCTGGATAGAGACATTGGAGCAAATAGGGGAATCGCCCCAAGCCGCAGAATTGGACTGGGAAGGTGAGGATACCGTCAAAATCATCACTGTTCATTCAGCCAAGGGATTAGAGTTTCCAGTTGTGTTTATCTGCAGCTTAGTCTCGGCCAGATTCCCGTCAATTAATCGCTCAGAGGCAATCCCTATTCCGGACGTGTTTATCAAGGAAACTCTTCCGCAAGCAGACACTCATCTCCAGGAAGAACGTCGATTGTTTTATGTGGCCATGACTCGGGCAAAAAGCCAACTAATTCTCACCGGTGCCGATTATTATGGAGATGGTAAGAGACCCAAAAAAATCTCCCAGTTTGTGTCAGAGGCCCTATCGGACATAGATTTGACCACTCCAGTCCCTGTCCTCCAACCCCCAGTCCCTATCCACACCCCACCAGTCCAAATATCCACCTCCACCACCGTCACATACCTAGATTCCTCGCGGATAGAAACATTTTTAGATTGCCCTCTTCACTACCGAGCAAAATATGACTTGGGCCTCAAGACGCCACCGTCTGCCTCGTCAAGTTTTGGCAACACCATTCATAAAACACTCAAGAATTACTATGAACAACTTATCCGAGGGGAAAGTCCCGATGTCGTAAAACTGCTTGAGGTGAACTGGGACAATCGGGGTTACGAGAATAAAAAAAGAGAGCAATTATTTTTTAAACGTGGTCAGGATATGGTAAAAAGGGCCATAACGACCCTTCCTCAAAATCCCACCCTACTTGAACATGGGTTCAAATTTCTATTGACTCCAGACCTTACCATTGGAGGGAAAATTGATAGGGTTGATATTGTCGGCAATAAAGTAACTATTTTTGATTACAAAACCAGCAGCCCCAATAATCAGCTTTCGCTCAAAGAAGCCCAGACCGACTTGCAGTTGTCTTTTTATGCACTGGCTGCTGCAAAAATGGTAGACAAGCCGGAACTTGAGCTGGTTTTGGTGTATTTAGATTCTGGAGACAGGATTAGTATCACAAAAACCCAAGAACAGCTTGATGAGGCGGTCGAGAAAATCAAGTCAATCAAATTGCAAATAGAATCGTCGGAATTTGGTTGTTCTCACCCCAAGATTTGCCAGGAGGGCAAGTGTGACTATTCCAAACTGTGCAGGCTTGTGGTTGACAGGTCCCACTAGTGTTGCCATATACTTTACACAATGCAGCCAATCGCAATTGATATTCCCACAGTATCCCCGCTGGAACATTGGCCTCGATCAATCTTCATGGTTACCACGGGCGCCTACTTTGCCGTAATTTCTTTAAAATTTCTCAAAACTGTCACGTCTGGTGCCACCATACTTCTTGTTCCTGCCAACCCCTTGTTCACCTTCACAGTAATTTCTGGAAACGCCAAGCTTAGCCAGGCATTAAAATCTAGAGGTTACATCAAAAGCTACAACGGTCCAATAGGTACCGCAATATTGGGAATGTTATTTTTTATCGCCGCACAAATGATGATTGTTATGATGTTTAAGAAAGTGGAATACCTGTTTTAAGCAATTAATCTTAGTATCTTCCACCTGACCTCCTCCGCAAATCTAAATGGCCAATACCACAAACTCAGTGGCAAATCGAATGTGCCGACCAGCTCGACCAGCTCCGGCCCAAACTGTTCCTTAAATCTGGAAAACCCTCTCCCTTCTTCCGCCCCCCACAAATCAAGAGTTTTATATCCATTGGCCTTTCCCCATTTCATAATTTCCCACAACCCAAGTACTGGTGCCATAATATTTTTGTATTCATCGTCAAAAGCTCCATACGCGTAATACATAAAATCTTTCCATGCAAATATCATCCAGCTCGCAATAGTTTTTCCATCGTATTTTGCCTTAAACTGCTTCACAAACCTCAACTTGGCCATTTCCTGATGATATCTTTCCGAATGTGCATATATTTTCTGTCTTTTTGTGGTTTTTTTCATTAGCTTCAGGTAGCTTTCCACGTCGCCTTCTTCAATTAATACTCCATGCCTTTGCGCCAGTCGAATGTTATATCTGCACTTGCTCGTCATTTTTTTTAATAATTCATCTTCGGAAAGTGTCAAGTTTATCCAATATGTCTTCGGCTTAAACAAATGTCTCCCCCGGACCAACCCCTTTGTAATTTTTGCGCCACTTCTCTCGTTCGGCTCAAATCGGACGCCAATGCCACCCTCAATTTTTTTTAGCTCTTCCTCGCTCGGCATTTGACTCATCGGGCAATATCCAAACCACATTCCCAAGGGTAACTTACTCCAAATTATCTGTAATCGTCCAACCTGCGTCACCTTGTTTTCCATCTTCCTCCTAAACTCACCCCACTCCCAAGATTGCATTGGGTGGTCAACGTGCGAATCCCATTTTACAGCCTCCATGATATAGAATTATCCCATGTTTGATCCTTTCTGGCTAATTTCGGAATATCTAACCATTTTAAATATTCGTCTATCAACCAAACTGGCGCAACCGCCTAGCCAATGGAAATTGGGGAAAAACGGGAACGTGGTGTTGATCCAGGGTTGGAACAGTTCGTGGCGGTTTCTAAAGATCATAGGCGACCACGTCAACATGCTTGGTTTCCGTGTTCATGTGATTAACGATTTAGGAAAAAATATTCTTCCTTTGGATCAAGCTTCTACTGTGGTTTCGGATTACATAATAAAAAACAATTTAAAAAAAGTAATAATACTTACGCACAGTAAAGGCGGGTTAGTTGCCGCAGGAGTATTGAAAAAACATCCACAAAACATCGCCAAAATTATCTCCATTTGTACACCATGGCAAGGATCACTGTTAGGTTATCTAAAAACCTATTTTTTAGAAGAACTCCTTCCTGGGTCGCCAGTAATTGCCAACATAAAAAACCATCTCGATCTCTCGCGGATAATTAATATCTATGCGGCTAAAGATAACCACGTAATCCCCAACAAAAATTTACTTATACCCCAAGCCATAAATATTTGTGTGCCAGTCTACGGCCACGCCCGAATACTCACATCCCCCAAGACTCTCGCCCTTTTGTCAAAACTACTAAATGGCTAGTTAGTCTGGTTTCCACTTCCAGTTTCCGCTATCATCAAAGCCCCATTGTTCCTCGGCCTTTATAGTTTTAAAGACCCTAATATTATTGTTTGTGTCGATCAAAATCTCCGGAATTTCTGCCAAAAATCTGGACACGGGGTTAGTGTTTCGTTGTCCGAAATACAAACGTCTTTTAGCGTAGGTTATATACAACTTATCCATGGCCCTAGTAATTCCTACGTACGCCAACCGTCTCTCTTCTTCCATCTGGTCCGGGTCCAATAGTGAGCGGCTGTGGGGGAATAGTCCCTCCTCCATCCCAACAATAAATACAATCCTGAACTCCAAACCCTTAGCTGAGTGCATGGTCATTAATGTCACTGCTCCATTTCTGAGTTCACCTGTTTTTTTACTTTCCTTTTCAGTCAATGCAATATTCTGTAAAAAGTCATTCAAGTTAGGAAAAAGATCAGCAACGGACCTCAACTCCTTAAGATTCTCCATTCTTCCGGCGTCTTCTTCGTCGGCAGGATCAAGCCCGTCCAGGTAACCCGTTAACTTAAGGGTCAGATCCAGAATTTGTAAGGATGTTAGGTCGGCGTCCTTGTCAATTGAACTCTCAAACCTTGACAACTTTCCCTTGCCCAATTTTTCTGCCCTTTTCCTGGATACTTCATCTGCAGGGTTGATATATATTTTTAAATACGCTAATACGTCTTTTATTTCCTTGCGTTCATAAAACCTTACCCCCCCCACCAGTGCATAGGGTATTCCGGCATGTAACATGGCCTCTTCAAATACACGCGACTGGGCGTTTGTCCTATACAACACCGCAAAATCAGAAAGTTTTGTATCTGGAAAACTGGATAACTGTGCTACTACGAAGCTTGCTTCGTCTATTTCGCTTTCAGCTTCATAAACAGTTATCTTTTCACCGGCGCCCCGACTCGTCCACAAATTAAGTATTGGATGGTTTTTATTTTTCCTAATTACTTCATTTGCCGCCGATAGAATGATTTGCGTAGATCGATAATTTTGTTCCAAATTAATTATTGTCAAATTAACAAAATCCTGTTTCAGTAGTAATAAATTCCTATAATCAGCCCCTCTCCAGGAATAAATTGCTTGTGACGCGTCTCCGACAACTGTTAAGTTTTCGGAATCTCCTGTGAGAAGTTTGGTCATTTCATACTGAGCTTTATTGGTATCTTGATACTCGTCAATCAAAACATGTTTAAAAGAGTTCCTTGTTTTTGATCTTATCTCTGGGTTTTTTTTCAACAAGTTTACAGTTTCAAATAACAAATCATCAAAATCCAAAGCCTGATATCTTTTCAGCAACTGTTGATATGTTAAATACACCTTGGCTACCATTTGTGTCCAACTCCCCCTCGCAAAACCTTCATAGCTTGACGCTGCGATTAGTTCGTTTTTGGCCTCGGAAATAGCAGCCAGCACCGAGTTTGGTTTAACAGACTTTACGTCAACCCCAATTTTGGCCATTGCTTCTTTTACTACGTCAATTTGATCAGCGGAATCATATATTACAAAATTGGTACTTAACCCAGCTTCATTAGCATATCTCCGAAGAATTTTTGCACTAAAACTATGAAAAGTTCCACCCTGACCCGCAAATCCAGACGAAAGTAGTACTCCCACCTTCCTAAGCATTTCCTCACTGGCTTTATTCGTAAAAGTAAGCAATAATATTTCAGCTGGAGACACCCCTTTTGCGGTGACCAACCATGCAGCTCGATGTGTCAGAACTTTCGTTTTCCCACTGCCAGCGCCCGCCAGGACCAACAAAGGCCCACCATCGTGGATCACGGCTTGGAGTTGTTCGGGATTAAGTGTTTTTAACAGTTCCACATATGCAGCATACCAGAATGAATTCCTTATACAACCGATTCAAAAGACGACTTTTGTCTCGGGTGTTTTTAGCTCGAACCATCATCGTTTGCACAATAATTCTTCTGGTTTGTGGTAGCGTACTTCTTGTCAACAGCCTTTCTCGTGGGTTTTTGACTCAAATAGCGGAGTACACCAAAAATTCTGTACCCCTCCACGCAGGAAGAATAAACTTTTTACTATTAGGAATAGGTGGCGGTGATCACGAAGGGCCAGATTTAACCGACACCATTATCTTTATGTCGATAGATTCAGCTAATGGCAATGCTGTCTTCTTATCGATTCCCAGAGACGTTTGGATTTCTTCGATTAGAGCCAAAATTAACACGGCTTTTCATTTTGGGTCGGAAAAAGCCGGGACAGCAGGGGGGCTGGCTCTTTCAAAATCAGTTGTCTCCCAATTTATAAATCAACCCATTGATTTTGCAATTGTGGTCGATTTTTCGACCTTTAAGCAAGCCATTGATCTGTTGGGAGGAATTGATGTCAACATTCAAAATTCTTTTGTCGACACACAGTATCCCATCCCCGGAAAAGAAAACGACAATTGTGGTGGCGACCCTCAGTTTCTTTGCCGGTATGAGACGGTCACGTTTTCCAAAGGTCTTACCCACATGGACGGCATTACTGCCCTCAAATTTGCCAGATCAAGGCATTCGACCGATCCCGCTGAGGGTACCGATTTCGCAAGGTCAAAAAGGCAAGAAAAAGTAATAGCTGCCTTTAAAAGCAAACTATTTTCCCAAAATATTCAAACATACAAACAACTTCTCGGTCTTGTTAGGGAAAACGTCATCACGGACATAAAGCCAGAGAACTATCTTTCTTTGTCAAAGATTGCAATCAAAATGAAAAAACAAAACATCTCAACTTATTCATTGTCTGAGCCGGACCAACTATACCAACCAGACTACGTTCAAGACTATGATTTTTCTTGGGTCCTCCTTCCCAAAAACAACGACCCCCGTGTCGTTTTTGACTTCGTTACATCACTTTTAAAATAGTTGTATTTCCAAAAACAGCCTCGGTGTTGCCCAAGCTTTGTAACACGCTCTCTGTGATTCTGGTGTATTTTTGTCGTTCCAAATCGCCAATTATTATGTACACTACTCCATATTTTTTTAGCAACGATTTAACAACTCCCACATCCCCACTTTCGTAAATCGTTCTTACCTCCTCAGCCCTTTGTGAAATTGGGCCGTAGCCACCCCTCCAAAGCCATTCGTGTACGGTCCATCCGGCCACAGTCGGAAGGCCCGTAAAAGCGGAAATCCTTTCGTATTCGGTATAACTATCCCCATTGGCTTCGAGCACAACTGGTTGTTCTCCCCAATTAACGTTTCTTTCAAACCAATCTATCGCTCGTGCGTCGTCCGGACGACGGAGTTTTATCCATTCCAATCCATACAGCCCCTCGTACTTCGTCAAGTTGCCAAAGTATGATCTGACAGAGAAAAAAGGATACACCAAGACCAACACCACCATTGGGAAACTAAGTGACAAAATTAGTAATTTTTTTATACTTACTTTTTCTCTAACCCAACTAACTAGTGCATATCCTGAAATCAAGGACATCATTATGAACACTTGATATCCAAATTTAAACATAGTATTGCTTCGAAAGTGCATAGGATATATATCCTTAAAATAAAAAAATTCAGGAAACACTATTAACCCCAAGCAATATAAAGACACAATCAGCATTAACTGTCTACTCCTTAACTCGGTTTCGTTTTTAGGAAGCGCCTGCACTATTATCGCCCCAAACACAAAAAAACCCCACAACACAGCCATCATCCACAGAGGAGACTTTTGGCATTTTTCTACTCCTTCAAACAGAAACGGCCCCAATTTGCTGTTTGCCAGGAAACTTGGTGGGCAATTAACACCCACTCCGGAGACAAAAGATTTAAAGGTGCTTACAAAAGGTAATATTGTAATACCAAACGCGACAATCAAACCGGCCGCTTGTGCCAAAATGCTTAAAACGGACCTTCTGTTTATGAAAGCAAGTAGTCCGAATAGTCCCAAATAAACAGGGCCATCAAGCGCGTTGGTCATAAACATCATTCCCGACAAGACCCCAAATGTTACAGCATGCCAAACAGAAAGGCTTTGCTTTTTACCAAACAGAGTTATTAACAACGCAATTGCTAAAAGAGCCAGGGGGATGTCAAGTACGTGGCCGTGAACATCCGACACGACAAAAGAATAACTTGGAAATTCATGAATAGTATAAGGAATAAATCTTGTGGCGTTGGGGTACCAGTACGTCTTCGAACCAATTGACCATGGGGCCAATATCTTCCAAAACGGTGGAGGTGTTTCTTCTCCGTTATAACCTTTTGTGAAAGTATAAATTGTTTGTAAATTGCCCGATAGAGATACTAAAACTGCAATAAATAAGGCGCCAATCCATTTAACCAGTCCTCTAAAATTTATTAACAATCTTCTGCCTATGGCAAAACTCATGCTAGTGCACCATGCAAATATGGTGGCCAACATGATGTTAAATGTTACGGCTAATTTTAAGCCTGAAAAACGAGTAAGAACGGCCAATATCAAATGTCCAAAATAATAGTAGTTAATCGGTTCCCCTGAAAACCACATGTCCACTGGTGGAAAGTATTTAATTTGTAAAATAGACCTGGTAAACCCATAGTCCATAAACTTCTCTAGCCCGTTTATTGATGGTTCATGTGCTTTGATCCAGGACCAAAAAAACAAACATCCCAAAAAGATAAATTCTTGAACCACCAACAGCCCAATCACTTCCTTTTTTAGCCCATGTTTATTTTTTCCAAAATTTCCAAGGATAATCATCCCCAGAACGAGTCCAAATACGGTTAACCATGTAAACGGCGCCAACTTAATAATTCCCAGAACCCAAATTAAATAACTGACCAATGCTACCCCGACTATTTTTGCAGCGAAATAACCTTGGTCATCCCAGTCTGGAAATAATTTGGAGGCAATCGGCCAGCCGGCCCATCCAAAAGCCATTAGTGCCAGCCACCACCGAAACACCATAATCCAGTCGCTACCCACATCGACATTATATATAATCACTATCATGGTCGCACGCTTATTTTGGCTCCTGGCGTTTTTGTTTTCATTTTGGTTAATGTGGCATACATTTTCATACGATCCAACCCATAACGACCTACTGATCTCTGCCAAGGTTTGGAGTGACTTTGGTCAAAGTATTCCACTGATTCGTTCGTTTTCTCGCGGCTTTAACCTTCCTGTTCAACACCCACTGTTTCCGGGCGAACCTATTCGTTACCATTTTTTGTTTTACGCAATCGTTGGACTTTTAGAAATGTGTGGCCTAAGAATTGATTTCGCCTTAAATACTCCCAGCGCTATCGGTTTTTTTCTTCTGTTTGTGATGGTTTGGCGACTTTCCTACAAACTCTTTTCAAGCAAATTAACCAGTGCTCTGTCTGTGTTGTTTCTCGTCTTAAATGGTTCGTTTTCGTGGCTAGATTTTTTGTCCAGACATCCTCTCGTCGATTTGCCTAATTTGTCACAGTTTCCCTCGTTCGGACCATGGAACGGCAGTCTTATATCAGCGTTTTGGAATCTCAATATCTACACCAACCAGCGTCACCTGGGTTTGTCGTTCGCCGTAGGTGTGGGAATAATTTTGTTGCTTCTAGGCCAAAACAAAAAACACGCCACGCTTTTGGGGTTATTAGCAGGAAGCCTGTTAATGATAAACCAAGCGGTATTTCCAGTAATCGCGCTATTTATGGTTTGGTTTTTCATTTGTTATCCGTCAAGCCGCCGTCAACTTTTAATCTCAAGCCTATGGGTTCTTCCGTGGCTTATTTTGTATCTACTGACAATACAATCCCCAGCCTCCATAAGCTACCACCCTGGTTTTTTAATGACTTCCCGATTAACCCCAGACAGCGTTTTGTATTATTGGTTTCTCAATATTGGGTTTCATTGTTTGCTCATCCCCTTGGGGTTTATATTGGCCCCCCCCAAGGCAAAATTATTAATTATTCCCATTGTTTGTATTTTCGTCATTTCTAATCTTTTTCAATTTTCCCCTGATATTATCAACAATCACAAGCTTATAAATTTTTTTTTGATACTTGCCCAATGTTATTCAGCTTATGCACTTTCTGCCCTGTTAAGAAAAAACATTCTGACCAAACTAATAACGATATTTATATTCCCAATTTTTATACTTGGTGGACTAGTGGACTTTTTTCCAGTAGTAAACGATCGATTCCTTCGTGTCTCGGATTTAATATCAAACCCTGACGCTAAATTTTTTTTAACTAACACCAAACCCTCCGATGTTATCTTAAATAGTACCTGGTTTTATCACCCCGCGTCGCTTGCTGGCCGAAAAATATTTTCAGGCTACACCTACTTTACCTGGTCGTTTGGGTATAATCAGGCGGCCCGAGAAAAAATTGTCTTAGATATCTATGAAAACTCGGACAAAAACGGTGTTTGTGAGCTATTGCTAAAAAACCATATATCGTTTGTCGAACTCAACGATCACCCTGAGCCATTCATAAAACCCAATCTTTCTCTTTGGAAAGAGTTTACTCCCGCTTATCGCAACAATAATTCCGGGGTTACAATTTATTCAGTATCCGATAATTGCCGTTCACTATGAGCAACAAACTATACATATTAATCTTGTCTGCTATTTTGGTGTTAGGAGCCAGCTTTCGATTACTGGGCATCAATTGGGACCAAAACCAACATCTTCATCCAGACGAACGCTTTCTTACCATGGTAACTTTATCAGTTCATTGGCCTAAAAATATCTCCCAATATTTTGACACCAAATCGTCCCCACTCAACCCCCACAATACCGGCAACGCCTTTTTTGTATACGGCCGCTTACCATTGTTCATTGTAAAAGCATTTTCTTCTACGTACGACCAAACAGCCATTGCTGGTCGAATTGTTTCTGCCGTGATGGATGTTGGTACCATACTGCTAGTTGCTTTGATATCGCTCGAAGTGTTTGCAAGTCGTAAATCATCCCTTTTGGCGATGCTGTTTTACGGTCTTGCTGTGTTGCCTATCCAACTTTCGCATTTTTATGCTGTAGATACTTTTTTAGTTTTTTTCCTGACCCTCTGTCTCTACTTTTCGCTGAAACATAAGTTTGTCTTGTCCGGGATTGCTTTGGGACTAGCATTGGCTTGCAAGATCACCGCTATTTTTATAGTTCCTTCAATATTAATTCTGCTCATCCGCCACGGTTTGCGTAAAAAGTCCATGTTTCTCTTTGCCTTGTTTGCCATAGTCGTTCTCCGGGTTGCAGACCCCTATTTGTTTCAGGGGTTTTCTATAAATCCCTTGGTGGTTGCAAATCTAAAGCAACTCGAGGCGTTGAGTAATCCCAATGGGTTTTTCCCTCCAGGTATCCAATGGATAAAAACTCTCCCGTTTATTTTCCCCATGGAAAATCTAATTCTGTGGGGTTTGGGGTTGCCCCTATCGGCCATTGCCATTCTTGGAACAACACTTGTTATTTTTAAGAAACCCAGTTTTTCAGTTTTGGCCCTGTTGACAAACTTGCTTATTGTTATCGGAATCGAAAGTTTTCAATTTGCCAAGCCCTTGCGTTATTTTTATCCAGTCTATCCAATCATATGTATATTTGCAGCCGATTTTGCGGCAAACCTAAAAATCAGATATCTTTTTCCACTACTTGTGATGATTGCTGTTTGGCCAATTAGTTTCGTGCAAATCTATCTTCATCCACATTCCCGTGTTGCCGCTTCGCGATGGTTGGTTGAAAATTTACCCCCAGGAAGTACTATATCGTGCGAATATTGGGATGACTGTCTTCCCGTGGGTGTTCCTAATTCTTTTAACTCTATTCAATTAGCCCCTTACGATCCGGAAAGTCCGATAAAATGGGCTGATTTTGCAGCTAAACTAGCGCGTGTTGACTACATCATCCTGTCCAGTAACCGTCTTTATGGTTCTATAATGACCGTCCCCGAAAAATATCCTCAAACCCTTCATTTTTACGAGTCATTGTTTGACGGGTCGCTTGGTTTTACAAAAATAGCCGAATTTACCTCTCGTCCAAATTTACCCATCCCTGGTGTTTCGTTTTGCCTAACGCCGCCGTTTATAAACTACGGAAAAATCGCCTTCAACAATCAGTATTGTGGATCAGGTATCAGCTTCGTAGACGACTATTCAGACGAGTCCTTTACCGTATACGACCACCCCAAAGTTATTATCTTTAAAAAAACATCTACTTTCTCAACCCGGTTATAATCCCGATTCTAGGAACGCCCCTGTTGTTGCGTTTGGCAATCTTGAACCCAGAATTAACAAGCACCCTCACCAGCTCGTCGCCAGTGTGATCATCGAAGTCATGATATTCCAATGCAATTTTGTTTACCCTTTTTAAATATTTAACTGCTTGTGGTGTAATCAACTTATATTCACAACCTTCGCAATCAATTTTTAAAAAATCGATGCGATCTCTTTTAATGATATTAAACACCGTTTCCATCTTGGCAACCGGAAACTTGTAAACACCCACATTCCGAATGCGATTAATCATTTTATTTTTTTCTATCAGTTCAAAATATTTACTATTAGGCTCGAAGGTGTAAATCTTACTACTCGGTAATTTTTTTCCAGCATAAATTGCAAAATCTCCCACCCCTCCTCCTATGTCTACTACGACCTTGTCGTGCGGAGTAAGTTTTACTTTGTTTTGTTCATAATCTTTATCAATTAGTACTTCTTTTATTACCAACACATCCTTAATATTGCAAACGTAAAATTTCAGATCCAGCTCGCGAAAATTTAATGGATAACTCAATCTGGTTTTATTCAGAATTAGGATCATCGATCCAATATAATATCCAATCCTATTCAGTCTAAACATAGATCGACATAAGATTTAATTGTTTTTTTAATATTAAATATACGTTTAGCTTTCTCCACATTCTGATAGCCAGTAGGGTTGCTTACCGCCTTTACTATGGCCTTTGCCAGTTGCGTAGAATTTTTTGAGGGTACCAGAATTCCCCCTCCTGTTCGTTTAATTGGTACACTTGCTCCGGGAAGGTTGGTTGTCACAACTGGTATTCCAACCATCATGGCTTCGACTTGTCCCAAACCGAATGATTCTAAAATCGATGGGTACACCAATACGTCTATAAGTTGGTAAAACGAACCCATATCCTCTGGAGCTAATTCTCCTAAAAAGACTATTTTGTCAATAAATTTGTCTGCCAAGTTCAAAATCTTTTTTTTGTACTCTACTTCCCCAACAGGATCCAACGAACCTGCTATTATTATTTTTGTCGGGTTTCCGGAAAGTTTTTCAATCATCGGTATTGCCTCAAACAGATACTCAAAACCCTTGTCCTCTGCCAGTCTAGCTTGTACCCCAACCTTTATTGTATTGGGAAACGCCAAAATTTTTTTCTTTAGTTTTTTTAACGCCAGAGTGTTAACCGTAGTCTGTGGAATCGGTGGATATATCCAGGTTGTTTTTTTCTCGAACCCTCTCAATTCTTTGGCATATCTAGCGTACTCAGTTGAATAGGTAACCACTTTAGTAGCTAAAAACATAATTAATCTATTAGTAGCCGAAAGTAACTTTTCGACTATTACTCCCACCCCGCTTCGAAGCTTTACTTCCGCCAGGTAGTTTGCAATTATTTTTTTACCAAAACATTTAGCAAATATGGCCAACACTACTCCTTCTGGTTGTGGTAAATTGATAAATACAACATCGCATTCACGGGCTACGGCCCAACTTTTTACAATCCAATCCCAAGAAAAAAATCCTTTGCTAATTCTTAAGTCAGGCTTTGCCCTTATTACCCTTACCTGATTTATTGTCTCTCGTTCTGCCGATCCTTGGTCATGTCTCATGCACACCACAGTGACATCATAGTCTTCCAATTTCGCCATCTCCTCTGCGAGTCTCTCTACAATTATTGTCAGCCCAGAAACATAGGGCCGATAGTAGGTTAAACTAAAACCCACTCGCATTTCTTATTGCCTCCAAAGCCTTTTTCAGATAAGGAAAACCAAAAGGATAGTTCTTGCCCCTGTCTAGTACATTATAAATCCAGTAAATTTTTGTCTTCGACTTACCGTTCAGGTGTAGTACGATATCCAAATTGTCTTCAATAAAGTAATCAAAGTGTAATTTACTAACTACACGCTCTTTAAATATGTGTGGTTGCTCGTTTTTCTTGTTAAGGTTTATCGATTTAAACAGTTTAGTAAGTTTGTTTTTTTTAAGCCATTCAAACAAGTTTTGTTCCAAGAAACTAAACCTTGCAGTTACCAAATGAGCCTCGATATTCTCATTGTTAACCAGCTCTTTTAGCAACTCGACCCCATTAGATGGCCACACGCTCGACTCGTGCACTATCGTCCAGGCAAGTCTTTCCAGCTTGTTCCTGGGAACGAAAAAACTTAGTTTGTTAATCCCCAACACCTCTCTTTTAAACCACTTAATCGGGGCCCTAATAATTCTGAATGGGTTGTATGCAACCACTCCGTCAAAATCTAACCCCACCCTAATTTTCCGCCTCATAAAGGCAATTCTACCCTACAAAGAATATCTATACCACCACAACCCAGATATGATCAGTCCGATTCCGATTCCCAATACCAACACCGTGGGTTCGTCGTTACCTGACGCCGGCATTTCAATAACAACAGGCTTGGGTGTGGGCGAGGGCGTTGCAACTACTACTGTAGGTGAAGGTCTAACACCGGTGGGGGTAGGTAGGGGTGACGGACCTCGAGTTGGAGTGGGAGACGGTTGTCTGGTTGGACTAGGCTTGGGTGTAGCGGTTGGCTTGATTGTTGGGGCCAGCGTTGCTGATGGACTTGATGAAAATGCCGGATTAAAACTTTCTCCCGCAGCCAAGACAACAAAATTTCTGGTAACCTTTTTTACAACCCCGTCCACGACACTTGATATTGTCACCGAATGTTCGCCGGCAGACAAATCACTGGGGACACTAAAGGTAAACTTGCCATTTTGGTCACTTTTGGTGGTCCCTGTTACTACTTGAGTCGAATGAACCTCTACCGTTACCTCTGTGTTGGCCGGAGCTTGCCCAATAATTTCCGGTCTTGCTGAATTTACCTCCTCACCAAATTTCGGTGTTAGGATGGTCAATATTGCACCTCCCGATGCTTCTATTGCCGGACCCAAAATATTATTGGAAAATTTAGAAACAGACGTATCAACATTTGAGCCCGACTGTTCCAGCCTACCGCCTTTTCCAAGAATAATATCCGGAATGGGAGCGTGAGTTGCCGTCGAGGTCGTTACTAATGTGTCTTCCAAAGGACCCCTCATGACAGAAACATTAATAGCTGTTTTTTCCTTGTCGTAAGTAATAAATTTACTCAGGTCGTTGGTTCTGATTGTGGATAGGGGAACAACATATGATCCACTGCTTTTGACCAATGCAGATTGGAGGCTTGCCCCGGGAATTTGTAAATACACAACAGCGCCATCACCCGGGTCTCCGCTCTGAGTCATTACTTGGCCATAGGCCACATCAGCCGGCGGGGGATTGGCCAACTGTGCACCGGTTGTCACTGTGTACAGCCCATTACCCTGGTCATACAAATGCTTTCCCGACCCCAATCTAAAAACATACTCGGTCGAAGGCTTCAGCCCTTTAATTGTGACAAAGTGTGTTAAATAACTACCCACCGCCCCGTTTAGCTGGTCTCTTTCGTCTGATACAACCAAATCGGGATCGGTTGCCTTTTCGCTATATTGGACAAACCCGGGAGCAGCTCTTTCTGTTGACCATGAAACCGTAAAGCTGGAGTCGGATATGTTTGATACAGCCACCTTATTTGGCGTCTCTTCAGCGGCTGCCAACGCGGCCGTCTTTAATTGTAAACGAAGCAGAACTACTCCCGTAACCAGGCCAGCTATTGCGACCACTAATCCCAAGATGGTGGGCAGTCTAATCTCCTTTTTTTTCATGGAACCCTCTTCTCTATTGTATCTAAAACTTCGGTTTTTAACACTGGCATAATTTCAACCAGATGTTTTTCTATTCCACTAGGCAAACCTACTTTTATGTATGCACGATATACTTCAAAACCGACCCATGAGCCAATAGTTATCAATGTAGACACAAGCAAAAAAACAACATCCCTGTCTATTTTGCTTTTTTTCATAGTGAGTACCCCAGATAACCTTTAATTGTCATGTTCAACTCGCCTTTTTCGTCCTTGTTAAATTGTACTCCGGTAATCACCACAATCCTCCTAAGGTTTTCCAAAACCTCTTCAAATTGTATCAAATTGAAATATTGTCCTAAAACAGAAACTGAAAATCCAACTTGGTTAGTTTGTGCCGGAAGTACCCTTTTTTCATCGACTGGCAAATCGTATTTACCCAAGACAGGAAAGACTCCGAAGCCTAACGAATTTACCACGACGCCACTTCTGGATGCTTCGATCAAAACTCTGTCCGAAAAAGAATTCCAATCAGACGTTGATGGAACCGCCTGGCTTAATAGTTGCAGTCTATCTCGCGAACTTTCAAGCACTCTAGTAGCCTCTTGGACTTGAAAAATCTTTTTATCAAGTTTTGCGGCTATCTCTTTTTGTTGTTTAATTTGACCCAATAGCCCCGATATGGTCACCATAGTAGGTCTTAGAGCGGAAACGAGCATAACAATCGCCAATACTAGTGAAAAAATGACAAAAGCACTTGCTCGCCACAACGGTTTTTCAGAAGCAACCTGCAAATATCTCCGGTATCTGACTAAACTGCTTTTATAATCAAGAGCCATTAGAGTTTTAGTTTAACTGAGAATTTAATTCCCTTTAACGGATCAGCACTTACGGAAGTGAGCTCTACGGTTTTCCATTTAGTATTTTCAGCAATTCGGGCCATCGTTTTACCAATCCCCGATTCTGAAATTGCTGTAGCGTTCATGGTAATAATTCCCGGCTGGAAATCAATGTTATTCATCTTAATTTCAGAGGGGATAGCTTCTGCCAGCTCGTTAATAGTTTTGCCTACGGGAATCTCAAGGCTTAGTAACCCCGACACAACATCAAGTTTTTTTTGAGCAGCTAAAAATTCCTGTTCTTTCTGCCAATAAGCCTCAAGTACATTCTTCTTTCCTTCAATTTCTGAGTTTAAATCTGATATCTCCTTATCTAATTTAAATCTAGACAAAAAAGCCACAATCACGACCATTTCGGTAACAATAATTATGTATCTACCCGCCGTGACCGCCCATTTTAAAAATTTTCCCCAAAAAGACAACTCAAAATCAGAGGGAGGTAACAAATTAATAGGACGTCCCCAGGCAGGCATGTATCCAGTATACCAATTATTTCACCAACTTCGAAAGTCTAGATTTCAGCCTAGCGGCCTTGTTTTTGTGAATGACTCCCTTTTTAGCAGCCAAGTCCGCCCGCTTAAATACTTGCAAAAGCGCAGCCTTTCCCGGCTTCTTTCGCATCTTGGCCACAGCTTCCCTTAATCCAGATTTGATTTTCAGATTCACCAAGGCCTTTTTTTTGCTGGACCTAAGTGTTCTAATTGCACCTGTTGTTATCGGCATAGTCACAATATAATAACACACATGCGGGATCTTCTCAAAACAGGCCAGGCGCTTCTTCTGCGTCGTCAAAGCACTATTCTCTCGGCAGCCTTCGTTATCATGACCACTTTTGGCCTGTCTCACATCCTAGGTCTTCTAAAAACCCGCTTGCTCTTAACATATTTTTTTGGAGCCACTTCCCAACTGTTGGACGTATATTATGCTGCTTTTGTTGTCCCTGACACCATATTCCAGTTGCTAGTCATTGGCTCTCTTTCTGCGGCGTTCATCCCGGTTTTTACCAAAAATCTCGAACAAAACGAAAAACAAGCTTGGGATATGGCGGCCAGCAGCTTAAATTTGGTACTTCTCGTCTTCACAACCTTATCAGTGGTGATATTTATTTTTGCCCCTCAACTTTCCAAGCTAATTGCCCCGGGTTTTGATTCCAGCCAGATTGCCATAATGGCGAGCCTGTTAAGGGTTATGCTTGTAGCCCAACTCTTTTTTTCGGTTTCAGGGTTTCTAACTGGTATGATCCAGTCTCACCAAAGGTTTTTTGTTCCGGCCCTAGCTCCGATTGTCTACAACCTGGGAATAATTATCGGCATTGTGTTTCTCTCACCTGTCATTGGAATTATGGGTCCAGCAGTGGGTGTAGTTATAGGTGCTGTTTTGCATATGGCAATTCAAATTCCCGCCGCATATCACCTTGGGTTTAGGTTTTCTACCAAACTTGATATTTCCAATCCAGGGGTACGGGAAATCGTCCGCCTAATGCCTCCTCGAGCACTTGCTTTGGGCATAGACCAAATAGAACAATTAGTGGCAGTGATACTGGCGTCATTGCTTGCTCCAGGATCCCTCTCTTTGTTAAACGTAGCCAGGCTTTTATATTCAGTTCCGGCGTCCTTGTTTGGAGTAACTATCGGCCAAGCGGCTTTGCCCACGCTTTCAAAACAGTCGAACGATAAGGACAAAACACTTTTTCTAAAGACCCTTACGGAAACTCTGACGCAGGTGGCTTTCTTGGCGCTTCCTATGAGCGTACTTTTTATTATCCTGCGTGTTCCCATTGTGAGAATAGTCTTTGGTTCCCGATCCTTTCCTTGGACCGCCACGATTTTAACGGGTAAGACATTGGCAATTTTGGCGCTGTCTGCAACTTTTTCTGCAGTCATGCAACTAATCATTCGCGGATTTTATGCGCTCCACGACACCAAAACGCCACTCATAATCGGGCTTCTTGCGGCCATTTTAGATACCTTTTTAGGGGTTATTGCTGTCAAGGTGTTTAATTTTGGCATATTGGGTTTAGCCGGTTCCATCGCCGCCACCGCCATACTAGAGACACTAATTTTATATTTTCTTTTGATCCGCCTCTTACGCGTTGACTACAATGTAAAATCTTCGCATTTTTGGCCACTAGTAAAAATGTTGGTTATTAGTTTAATCACCGGTATTAGTTTGTGGATCCCAATGCATCTGCTCGATCAATTCGTCTTCGATACTACCAGGACGGTTCCGTTGTTAGCTCTAACTATCATAACTGGTTTTATTGGTGCTGGAGTTTACATGCTCCTTTCTTACATTTTTGACATCCCAGAACTCTATGCTTATATTGCGGTTATAAAAAAGATTACCAATTGGCGCCAACTAATCAATTCAAACCTTCAAACCACTGTCCCCGAACAAAACTAAATGCAAAACATTCGCAATTTCGCCATCATTGCCCACATCGACCATGGTAAATCTACTCTGGCAGACCGTCTGTTGGAAATTACCGGAACAGTCGCTAAGCGGGATATGCAGGCCCAACTTCTCGACAGCAACCCCATAGAGCGCGAAAGAGGAATTACCATCAAACTAGCGCCTGTCCGCATGCTATATGCACTAGGCAATACGCAATATGAATTAAATTTAATTGACACCCCAGGACATGTCGATTTTTCCTATGAGGTTTCAAGGTCTCTCGCTGCCTGTGAAGGCGCTATCTTGTTAGTTGATGCAACTCAGGGTGTCCAGGCTCAGACTCTCGCTCATTTTAACCAAGCTAAAAAACTTGGTTTGACGATCATTCCGGTGGTAAATAAGGTAGATGTGACCATTGCTGATGTCCCAGGTACAATTTCTCAAATTCAACAGGTTCTCGGATTTTCTGACTACGAGATCCTTCAGATCTCCGGTAAAACTGGGCTTGGTGTTCCCGAGTTAATTCGCTCCGTAATAACCAAAGTACCGCCACCAAGAGGGGAACCGTCAGGTCCACCCAGGGCTTTGGTATTTAATTCAAATTTCGATCCACATTTGGGAGTCGTCGCCTGGGTGCGACTAGTAGATGGTGCAATATCTACCCACGACAAACTTTTATTAATGGGTAATTCCATTCATACTCAGGCTATCGAGGTTGGTTATTTTTCACCGCAAAAAAAACCCTGTCCAACCCTTTCAGCTGGAGAAGTTGGCTATGTGGTCACCAACCTAAAAGACATTTCCCTTTTAACAGTGGGAGACACTCTTACTACGACTGCTTCTGATTCTCTGCCCGGATATGCTCCAATAAAACCGGTAGTCTTTGTAAGTTTTTACCCCACCGATGGGGGAGAAATACATCTATTAAGAGACGCTTTGGGCAAGTTAAAACTCCAAGATGGCGCCTTGCAATACACTCCAGAATTTTCACCTGCTCTGGGTAATGGTTTTAGGGTTGGTTTCCTGGGGTTGTTGCACGCGGACGTTGTTCAGGAACGACTGGAGAGGGAGTTCAACATCAGTTTAATTGCAGCCGCTCCGTCAGTTTCCTACGAAATACTTACCAACTCTGGAGACACCTATAAAATTTCCAAAGCGGTCGATTTACCAGACCCCACAACGCTTAAGGAAATTCGGGAGCCTATTATTTCACTTCACATTTTTGTGCCGGATGCTTTTGTCGGTCCTGTTATAGAACTATGCCAATCTCATCGAGGAAACCTGGAAGACATGTCTTACAAGGGGCAATTGGTGCACCTGTCCTATTCAATGCCGCTTTCAGAGTTGATCAAGCAATTTTACGATCAAATAAAATCAGTCTCTCAAGGTTTTGCCACACTTGATTATGAACTCACTGGTTATTCTCCATCCGACTTGGTGAAACTCGACATTTTGGTTGCGGGTGAGCGCATTGATGCCTTATCGCAAATTGTTCCCAGGAACCAATCTCCCCATATAGCCGTAGATTTGGTCAATAGATTAAAAGATATAATTCCCAGACAACAATTTGAAATTTCACTTCAAGCGGCCGTTGGGGGGAAAGTATTAGCAAGATCAGACGTCAAGGCTTTTAGAAAAGATGTCCTGGCAAAAATGTCAGGTGGTGATCAAACCAGAAAGGACAAGCTGCTAAAAAAACAAAAGAAAGGCAAGGCTCGCATGAAACGTGTTGGTAAGATCGATATCCCTCAGGAGGCCTTCTTGTCTATTCTTAAGATTTAATCTTTCGGAGTCAACTCAATCAAGACAACACTATTGGTTGTCATGGGGACAATTTCTTGCAGTATCGCTTCCGTGGTGGCCACTTCTACCGGTTTTAATTCACCCGACCCCATCACCGTTCTTTTAATTACAAAATTTCTGCTTTTTAAATTTATAAAAGTTACTGGCACGTTTTCGCTATGAATAAGCTTTGGATCATAATTAACTAAAAGTGCCTGATAGGTATTTCCTTTTTTCGCTCCAATTACCCTCACCCAAGTTCCTTCGCCTGTCACGGCCAGCCGTTGGTTTCCAAGTTTGCCCAACATCTCCAAAGCTTGGTATCTGGGTGTACCCAACACTCCCCAGCCCCCGTTCACGGAAAAATTCATGCCCATATTGACTTTAAACAAGAGCTCTCGTGTCGACGCTACCAAGTGAGCCCCTCCCACCCGGCTAATGTTTTCCTTCCCGCTTTCGCTGTTTGGGCCCATTTCGGTTATGATTTTTTCTACGTGTGCAAAATATGGATGCCGGTCGATCCATCTATCCACGTTTGTTACATCGTCGGAATATCGCTCCAGGGCTAGGTCGTATCTGTGCCAAGAAAAAAAATCTAATCGTAGCTTGTTTTCGAGTATATACGGGAAAAATTTATCCAACCAGTTCTGATATAACCCGGTTGTTGCCGGACCCCCAAATTTAAAAGCTCTACCACCAGTGTTTGCCTTCATGGCTCCTCTGGATGCAAAAGAGTACAACAATCGATAATCTTTCTTTCCTCCTATTTTCCACCCTCCAAACATATCGGGCTCATTCCAAACCTCATAATAAACATTATTTAATCCCAGCTGTCCGGAATAGTGTTCAATCGTTTTTTGTACCACAGTAGCCCATTCTTCCCAATCTCGGGGTTCACTTAACTCATCTCCGGATGAAATTGCCTTCGGCATGTATGACAAAGAGAAAAAGGGGGTCGCTCCCGATGCAGTCATCTTTGCCACCAAACTGTCTAATTCAGTCCAGTCAAATTTTAATCCATTAGTGTCTCTATCAACCACATTAAATTGGTCAAAAATATGATCGATTCGAACATATTGAGTCCCAACTTGCCTAATCTTATCCTCATTTCCATCCAAAAATGTTTTCAGATTTTCAGCTCCCTGAGCCAGTCCTGACCATGGTCTGGGCAGGGGACCGAGTACGTGATCAGTTTCAATCGATACGGCTGATAATCGTCCCTCTGCTCCTACAAAAAATTTAACTACTGAATTTGTAAGGCGAAGGATTAATGGCAATGTCAATGCTAAGGCAATTACTCCCGCAAACGACACAAACTGATCATTGCGTCTCATCCGTCCATTTTAAGTTAAATAAACCCCCTTGACAACCATTAGCACTCCTGATATCTTTCTGCTAAGAGCATGCAACTAACACCCAGGCAAACCCATCTGGTTAAATCTATTGTGGAAGAATACATATCCACGGCTGAGCCAGTATCCAGTGAGCAACTAGAAAAAAAGTATGATCTTGGTATTTCTCCGGCCACCATCAGAAACGAAATGGCTACGCTTACCCATCAAGGGTTTCTAAACCAACCCCATGTTTCTGCCGGTCGGGTACCAACCCCCATGGCTCTCCATTACTACGTCGACCATTTGATGCAGAAAAAAAATCTCAGCGTAGCAGACGAGGTGTCTACCAAAGAAAGGGTTTGGGATTCACGTTTCGATTTCGACCGTTTAATGCGTCAAGCCAGTTTAGTTTTAGCAGAACGAACCAAGAATTTGTCAATTATAGCCACTGATGCTGGAGATATTTATTATTCTGGAGTGGCAAACATATTAGACATGCCAGAGTTTTTTGATATTGATGTTACGCGCACGGTCCTTTCACTCTTAGACCAACAAGCTCGAATTAACCAACTATTTTTTGGTCGGGTCTATGGCGAAGATCCCGTCCACATTGTTTTTGGAGCCGATCTGGGCTGGCCATATTTTGAGCCAGTAGGGGTAGCGTTTACTCATTTTTCCGCGGGTAACAATCGCAAGGGTTCCATCGCGGTCATTGGTCCTTGTCGTCTCAATTTCTCCTATGTCGTCCCCACCCTTCGTTATATGTCAAATCTTATTTCTGAAATGAACAACAATTGGTAATATGACCAAAATCTCGGATCTTCAGCACCAGGTTAAGTCTTTAGATGAAAATTGGAAGAGATCTTTGGCTGACTATCAAAATCTCCTACGTCGTGCTGAACAGGATCGAAAGGACTATTCAAAACTCGCCAACGCAAATTTAATAGCCCGGCTTTTACCCTCCCTCGATATTATTAATCTCTCCGCAAGTCACTCCAAGGACTTGGGCATGGAAATGGCAGCCAAGCAGTTTAAGGCAGCTCTAAAAGAAGAAGGCCTGGAGGAAATAAGTCCTATTCAGGGTGATCATTTTGACGCCTCAATTCATGATTGCAGCGAAACAGTCCCCGGAGATCAGGACGACACCATTGCGGAGGTGATTTTGCCAGGTTACAAAATGGGGGATTTCGTACTTCGTCCAGCCAAAGTCAAGGTATTCAAATTGGCACTTGACAAATAAGACTGCTAATTTACAATAATAACTTATATGAGCAAAA
Organism: uncultured Gammaproteobacteria bacterium; assembly: GCA_964633995.1. Taxonomy (GTDB): domain Bacteria; phylum Patescibacteriota; class Microgenomatia; order CAZETR01; family Amesbacteraceae; genus CAZWKN01. Next base: position 19,125 of record CAZWKN010000003.1, on the reverse strand, counting down.
TAATCGGAATTGATTTAGGAACCACCAATAGTTGCGTTGCAGTTATGGAGGGCGGCGCACCCAAAGTAATTAACGCCTCTGATACTGGTAGAAATGTTACTCCCTCTATTGTTGAACCGCTTAAAAATCTTGTTGGAGACGTTGCCAAGCGGCAAATGATTCTTAATCCCAAAAATACCATTTATAGTATCAAACGTCTTATGGGTAGGAAAGTGACCGACCCGGAAGTCAAACGAACCCAGGATATGGTTCCATACAAAATAGTTGCTGGAAAAGACAAAATGGCGTGCGTCGAAATCGACGGCAAAGTTTATACCCCTCAGGAAATTTCAGCTATTACCCTTCAGACTATGAAAAAACACGCTGAGGCCTATTTGGGAACCACTATTGACCGAGCGGTTATCACGGTTCCAGCATATTTCGATGATTCTCAGCGCCAAGCCACAAAACAAGCAGGGGAAATTGCCGGCCTTAAGGTGGAAAGAATTATCAACGAGCCCACCGCAGCCGCCTTGGCTTATGGACTGGACAAAAAAAACGCCCATACCGTAGTCGTTTACGACCTGGGTGGTGGAACGTTTGATGTGTCGGTTTTGGAGCTGGGAGATGGAGTTTTTGAAGTCAAGGCTACTAATGGTGATACCCACCTGGGTGGGGACGATTTTGATCAACAGATCATGGATTGGATTGTGGATGAATTTAAAAAGGATAACGGTGTCGACCTAAAAAAGGATTCTCAGGCACTTCAGCGCATCCGCGACGCCGCCGAAAAGGTCAAAATCGAGTTAAGTTCTGCCATGGAAGCGGAAATAAATCAACCATATATTACCCAGAAAGATGGCCAACCTCTTCATCTAAATCTCAAACTCTCCCGAGCAAAGCTCGAATCAATCGTCGACGATCTAATCCAAAAGACCATTGTTCCGGTCAAGGCCTGTCTAAAAGATGCAAAAATGGACATTTCCAAAATAGACGAGATTGTTTTGGTTGGAGGAATGACCAGAATGCCCAAGGTCTTTGAGACCGTAAAGACATTTTTCGGTAAAGAGCCCAATCGTAGTGTCAACCCTGATGAAGTAGTTGCTGTTGGGGCGGCAATTCAAGGGGGTGTCTTAACTGGCGATGTTAAGGATGTTGTCTTGCTAGATGTAACTCCGCTTACTTTGGGACTTGAGACGTTAGGAAGCGTGATGACTCCTCTAATCGATAGGAACACTACTATTCCCACGTCTAAATCACAGGTCTTTTCAACGGCTGCGGACTCTCAAACATCAGTGGAAATTCATGTTCTTCAGGGAGAGCGGCCAATGGCTACCGACAATAAGACACTTGGCCGATTTATTCTAGACGGTATTCCTCCAGCACCCAGGGGCGTTCCTCAAGTGGAAGTCACCTTTGATATTGATGCATCTGGCATTCTAAAAGTATCCGCCAAGGACAAGGCCACCAATAAGGTTCAGCATATCACCATCACCAACTCGACCAATCTTGACGAAAAAGAGGTTGAAAAAATGCGAGCAGAGGCCGAAAAACACGCTACTGAAGACGCAGAGAAACGGGCCAAGATCGAAAGTCGAAACCAAGCGGACTCGCTTATTTTTACAGCTGAAAAAGCTCTTAAGGATAATGGGGACAAGATCCCCGCCGATGTAAAAACAGAGGTAGAGGCCAAAATTAAGGCCTTAAAGGACATTTTAGAGACCGGGACCAAGGAGGATTTAGAGGCCAAGTCCAAAGATCTCATGGAATCAATCCAAAAGATTGGTAGCTCAATGTATCAAAAGCCCGAAGAGACACCCGCAGAGGCTCCCGAAACTCCAAAGACCGATGATAAGAAACCCGAAGAGGGCGAAGTCGTAAACTAGCAATTCCACCTGGCAAATACTCCGGCCGGCATTTCCCTGGTTCCACAAGATTGTTTGAGGCCTATTTCCCCACTCTCGACCTCTTTTTCTAATGCGTCTTCGAGAAGGTTTTTTAATGCTACAGCAGATAGGTCGGCCGTGTAAGCGTTAATCAAGAAAAATTTTGGTTCCTCAGATAGTATTTGCTTACAATCCCATACAAACCTCGGCAAATTTTCCTCAAGTTTCCACACCTCGCCCCCGGGTCCCCTCCCAAATCTGGGCGGATCCATAATGATCGCATCGTATTTAGCCCCCCGTCTGATCTCCCTTTGCACAAACTTTTCAGCGTCCTCCTGAATCCATCTGATTTTGTCTTTGGAAATGTTGGAAAGTTGGGCATTTTCCGATGCCCACATCATGGCTGGTTTCGATGAATCAACGTGGGTGACATGCGCTCCTTTTACGGCAGCAGCCAGCGTCGCCCCCCCTGTATATGCAAACAAATTCAACACCTTTATATTTTGAGTTTTAGAGTTTTTGAGTTTTTCGGCAATCCAATCCCAATTTACCGCCTGTTCAGGAAACAGCCCCGTGTGCTTAAAACTTGTTGCTTTAAGCTTAAATTTAAGCAGGCCGTAATTAATAACCCACGACTGGGGTAGCTCAGTTTTAAAATTCCATTGGTCATTTTCAAACACTGCATCCGCCGATTTCCAGATATCAGGATTATTTTTTTTCCACACAACGCGAGGTTCTGGTCTGGACGCAACGTATTGACCCCACCTTTCCAACTTCTGGTAATCCCCGGTGTCAATCAACTCATAATCTCTCCAGCCAAGTGGAGTAAGCATTTTATACTCTCCTTCTCTTTTTAGGTCTCGCCCCGTTATGTGCCATCGGGGTTACATCTGCTATTAGAGTCATTTTCATCCCCACCGATTTAAGAGCCCTCAAGGCGGCATCTCTTCCGCTACCCGGACCCTTTAAGTATACTTCAACCTCTTTCACTCCTTTATCCATGGCTTTTCTCGCGGCTCCTTCTACAGCTGTAGTTGCAGCAAAGGGGGTAGACTTTCGAGTTCCCTTAAACCCAGACGCTCCAGAAGAGCCCCAAGAAACCGCATTTCCAGACCCATCAGTAATCGTTACCAGGGTATTATTGAATGTAGCAGTAATAAAAGCCTTTCCGTTCATATTTTATTTTTTAGTTTCCTCCTTAACTGTCTTTTGAGCCAAAACCTCTTTCTTTAGTGCCCCAATTGTTACCCTCTTGCCCCTCTTTGTCCTGGCATTAGTCCTTGTTCGTTGACCGCGGACTGGTAGTCCTCTGGAGTGCCTGATGCCTCTGTATGAGCCAATCTCTCTCAGTCTTGAAATGTTCTGCGATGTTTCTTTTCGTAAATCTCCCTCAAGTTTCATCTCGTCAACAGTCTTTTGAAGTCTAGACAACTCGTCAGCCGTCAGTTCATAAGTCCTTTTTGAAGCTATTAGATTAGCCTTTTTCAGTACTTCAACGACGTTAACCCTTCCCAGGCCGTAGACATATGTCAACGCTATGTCAATTCGTTTCTTTTCTGGAATATCAACTCCTGCAATTCTTGGCATATTAACCTTGTCTTTGTTTGTGTTTTGGATTTGTACAAATAACAAACAACGTACCCCGGCGTTTAATCACCTTGCAATTGCGACACCTTGTAGTAATGCTGGCTTGCACTTTCATTTTTTGTTTATCTTTGTTTACTTACAACCCTTCCTTTGGTTAGGTCCAGTGCGTTTATTTCGCATCGCACTCTATCACCCGGAAGCAGGCGAACAAAGTGAACTCTCATCTTGCCTGCCAGGTGAGCCAAAATCGTTTTTTCCAGCAACTCCGAGTTATTTGCGGCCGTAATTTTGATGCGAAACATCGTATTGGGTAAGTTCTCCAAAACGACCCCTTCGACCGAAAAAACCTGTGAGCTACTCATCTTTTTTTAGTCTGTAAGAACCACCGGTCCACTAGCAGTTATGGCTACAGTTTCTTCAAACAGTCCTGATATTTTACCATCAGCCGTGCCTATTGTCCAACCGTCATCGTTTTTATATACCACTTCCCACCCACCCTCGTTATACATAACTTCGACGGCAATAACCATGCCCGAAACCAACTTGGGGGAATGTTGGTACTCGCCCAGCCTAAAACACGGAATCGCCGGTTCTTCGTGTAGCTCTCTGCCCACACCATGGCCAGTTAAAGATCTAACCACGGAATATCCGGCTTTCTCGATGGTTTTTTGCATGGCCGTTGATATATCGATCACTCGTTTTCCGGGTCTAGCTTCAAAAATTGCTTTCGAAAGCGCTTTTTTACCCACTTCTAAAAAAAGTTTTACTTTTGGACTGATTTTTCCGACCCCCACGGATACCGAAGTGTCAGTATAAAATCCCTTATAATAAAGACCTACGTCAATCGCCACCAAATCGCCGTTTTTAATCCTTCGCTCTCCCGGAATCCCGTGAACCACTTCCTCGTTAATGTTTATGCACGTTGCATGTTTATACCCCGGCACCCTTTTAAATGCAGCCTCACCTCCAGTTTTCTCAATCAGTTTTTCCGCTAGGCTGTCTAGCTCCAGTGTAGTCATGCCAATATCCGCAGCCTCGGCTAGTTGGCGTTTTATCTTAGCAAGCATAGCCCCCCCCTGGGTCATAATTTCAATTTCCTGAGGTGATTTTATAGAAAACTTCTTCATTACAGCTTGGAAACAATGTCGCTAAAAATATCATTTATACTTTTTTTGCCATCTATTATTATCAATTTATTTTCTAGTTCCGCCCTTTTCAACACGCCGGCTGTGCTTTCCCTATAAAGTTGAAGTCTTCTTCTTATGGCGTCTGGCTGGTCATCTAATCGACTAATCAACTTTCCTCCACATTTATCACACTCATCTAACTTTTTGGGAGGTTCGGTAATTAAGTTATAAATAGCCCCACATTTCTCACAATTTCTCCTAGCTGTTAATCGTCTTACCGACTCCTCTGGGGGGATATCAAGTAGAATTACGTGATCAATTTGTTTTCCAAACTTACATAAAATATCCTCGAGCTGGTCATACTGTTCAACGCTGCGCGGGTAACCGTCAAATATAAAACCATTGTGAGTGTCGTGATGCTTGTTTATAAAATCCCAGGCTATCAATCTCACGTATTCGTCAGGTACTAGATTTCCGGAATTTAATGCATCAAAAACGATCTTGGAGTGTTCGTTGTCAGATGTAGATATGCTCCTAAGGATCTTTCCCATTTCCAAATAGATAAGATGATATTTATTTGCCAATAATTCTGCCTGAGTTCCTTTTCCCGATCCCTGCGGTCCCGTCAGAACAATGTTCATATCACGCGCCCAAAAAACCGTCGTAATTTTTCACCAATAATTGGGATTGCAACGATTTTGTGGTCTCCAAGACTACTGATACTACGATCAAGATACCTGTTCCTCCCATGGATAAGGTAGGAATCTTAAACACCTCTTGCATTACAGATGGTAAAACTGCAATTGTCCCCAAAAACAAGGCACCAGCAAACGTGATTCTGTTTAACACCTGATTCAAATATTCTGTCGTGGCCACCCCCGGTCGGATTCCTGGGATGAAGCCTCCGTATTTTTTCAAATCCTCAGAAATTTTTTCAGGGTTAAACACCACGGCGGTGTAAAAATAAGTGAACCCCACCACCAGGGCAAAATATACTAAATTGTACGTCCACCCTCCGGGTCTCATAACATCTGCTAGCCATCTTGCTGATCCCGCCAACACTTGGTTCCCTGATTGCTCCAAAAACTTACCCACCATTGATGGAAGCAACACCAAAGAAACCGCAAATATTATAGGGATTACTCCGGCTTGATTAACTCTGAGGGGAAGATGTGTGGCTTGTCCACCATATGACTTTCCCGACTTAATGCGTTTTGCATATTGGACCAATATGTTTCTTGATGCTTCGTTCATAAAGACGACGCCCGCAACAACCACCAAACTAAGCCCTACAAACACCAATAAATTACCGAAGTTGATAGTTTCAAGAGTTGCTACTGTCTGCCCAAGTGTTACTGGTAGTCGTCCCACTATTCCCGCAAAAATCAGCAAACTAATGCCATTTCCTATTCCGTATTCTGTGATTAGTTCTCCCAGCCACACAGTCAACATCGTTCCAGCCGTCAACGTGGCCAAAAGCGCAATCATAGAAAGGGGATTTAGATCACCTATAATTTGCTGGCCCCTTAACAGAAAATACATTGCAATTCCTTGTAATAACGATATAGGGACTGCCAACATCCTTGTGTACTGATTAATGATCTCGCGTCCATACTCGCCCTCTTTTTGCATCTCTTCGAGTTTTGGAAATATCACTGAGAGCAACTGCATGATAATAGAGGCGTTAATATATGGTCCAAGGCCTAGTGCTACTAATGAAAAATTAGCCAAAGTTCCCCCGGAAAAGATATCCAAAAGTCCCAATATTTGGCTCCCGGAGAACAATTGTTTGAGGGCATTTCTGTCCACTCCAGCCACTGGAATATGAGCCAATAATCTATACAAAAACAAGATTACTACCGTAAACAACAGCTTGTTTCGCAACTCTTTCGAGCGCCATACCATTGACAACATCTGTGTCATCTTTTTCATTTACTTATTCCACTTTCCCGCCGGCTTTTGTGATTTTGGATAAAGCAGAAGCAGAGGCAGGCACAGCTATGGTCAAAGCGACCTTTATTTCCCCGTCGGCGACAATTTTTGCCATTTCCCCGCTCTTTACCATTCCAAATTTAATCAGGTTTTCAAGGCTGACAACTTCTTTAGCTGGCCAATTTGAAAGGCTAGTCAACTTTATAGGGGTTACTCGCTGATTCCATGAATTAAACTTACCCTTCCCTCGTAATAACGGTAACCTTTTAATTAGCGATTTCTTAAACTTTGTACCCTCAAAGTTTATTGCCACCTTTCCTCTCGCCTTTTGTCCCTTGTTGCCCCGTCCACTTGTATGTCCGCCCTTTCCGGAACCTATACCCCTACCCACTCTTTTTGATGATCTAACGACTAATTTTGGTAACTTAATTTCAGTCATATTATTTGTTCTTCTTTAACATTTTTAACGCATCAAACGTCGCGTAAACATTACTAGCTTTATTAGCTGTTCCCAAAATCTTTGCCACAATATCCCTAATCCCAGCGGCCTCTACAACTGCTCTTACCGGACCACCAGCAATGACTCCGGATCCCTCTGGGGCTGGTTTTAAGATCAATCTGGCTGCGCCTAGTTTAATTTTTATTTCGTGAGGAATTGTCGTCCCTCTCATCGGCACATCAATAAGTCGTTTTTGGGCGTAGCTACTAGCCTTTCTAATTGCAGATGCGACGTCAGGCGCCTTTCCAAGCCCCACTCCGACACGCCCTTTCTTATTACCCACCACCACCAAGGCGGCGAAGCTCGCCCGATTACCACCCTTTGTTTTTTTAGAGACCCTATTAACCTGGACTACTTTCTCTTCGTATTCTTTTGGTTCTGCCTGCCACATATTAAAACTCCAATCCCGCCTCTCTGGCGCTCTCAGCTAATAATTTGACTTTACCGTGATATCTGTAAGATCCCCGGTCAAAAATTACATTCTTAATCCCAGTCGCCATCGCCTTTTCGGTGATCCTTTTACCTGCCTCGTCGGCAGTCTTGGACCTTACACCAGCTACGGATTTTCCAGTCTTTTGATCGATAATCTGCGCGTAAAGGTATTTATTCGATTTAAACACCGACAATCGTGGAACCTCCAGGTTTTTAGAAACTGCCGACCTGACCCTGGCTAGTCTTCTTGCGGCCCTAGATGCATATCTTTTTACGATTAATTTACTCATATTTATTTTCCTCCTGTTCCGGCAGCCTTGGCCGCTTTCCCAGCTTTCCTAATAATAACTTCACCTTCATATTTAAACCCCTTGGCTTTGTAAGGGTCAGCTGGCTTCAGGGCTCTTATTTTAGCAGCCATTTCCCCAACAAGCGACTTGTCAGCCCCTCTAATGGTTATTTTGTTATCCTTTACTTCAAAAGTTAGGCCAGCAGGGGCCACCAATTTCACTGGGTGAGAGAAACCAAGAGCCAAATTTAGCTCGTTACCAGTTGTGTTTGCTCTGTATCCGGTCCCCGAAAGTTCCAAAACCTTGCTCCAACCTTCAGTTACCCCAACTACCATATTGGAAACAAGAGTCCTGGTTAGCCCTAGTAAAGAGCCAATCTCGCCTTCTCCTTTAACCGTAACGTGCTCGTTCGCCAAATCAACCGACACGCCTGTAGGAATGTTTATTTGCAAATTGCCCTTAGGTCCAAAGACGAGCACCTTGCCGCCCTCAACCTTAATAGTTACTCCACTGGGTAAATTAATTGGATTTTTTCCGATTCTTGACATAAGCGTTTACCAAACCTGGCAAATAATTTCTCCACCGGTTTTTAACTTTCTTGCTTCCTTATCGCTCATAATTCCTTTTGGTGTGGATAAAATATTTTTTCCTAAACCTCCCCAGACTCTTTCAATTTTTTGTATAGATGTATAAATCCTGGCTCCTGGCTTAGATACTCTTTTTATTCCCATAATTACTGGTTTTTTATCTTCGTACTTCAAATCTACAACTAGCCGACCATCTGCTCTTTTTACCCCCTCTACGTAGCCCTCTTTAGCCAATACTTGCGCTACTTTTTCCACGATTTTAATCATTGGGGCATCCACCGACTTACGCCCAGCCATATAGCCATTTCTAATTCTGGTAATAAAATCTGACAAATGGTCGTTTACCATGATGCTTTTTTCACTCCCGGCAATTCGCCTTTATTTGCTAACTCTCTAAAACACAATCTGCACAACCCAAACATTCGCATAAAGGATCTGGGTCGGCCGCAAACTTGACACCGATTTCTATACTGAGTCGGATATTTCAGCGTCCCGTTGTTTTGTTTAACAATTTTAGATGTTTTTGCCATATTTTTATTTGCCTTCCTTTTCAAATACCAAACCTAATAGTTCCAGTAAGCGTCTTGCCATTTTACCATCCACTGCCGAACTTACGATTGTGATCTCCAAGCCTCTGATTTTATCTATCTTGGAGTAGTCGATTTCTGGGAAAACAATTTGCTCAGAAAGACCTAATGTATAGTTGCCAGAAAGGTCAAAGGCCTTCGTAGAAACGCCATGAAAATCCCTGACTCTTGGCAACACGATATTGAAAAGTTTGGTTAGAAAATCGTACATTCTCTTGCCTCGAAGTGTTACCGTAAGTCCAACCGGGTCGCCCTCCCTGAGTTTAAAGTTGGCAATGGATTTTTTAGCTCGTGTAATTTTAGGTTTTTGTCCTGTGATGTCGCCAAGTTGAGCAGATGCCTTTTCCAAAACCCCTTTATCGTGAGCGGCCTCTTTCAATCCAATATTCACAACCACCTTTGTTAATTTAGGAATAGCCATTGGGTTGGCAATCCCAAATTCTTCAGCCAGTTTAGAGGCTACATTTTGTTGATAGTGTTCAAATAAATTCATAATCAATCTATCCTTTCGTCGCACTTACGGCAAACCCTGGTCTTCTGGTCATTTAATAAAGTAAAGCCAACTCTTGTCTGCTGTTTACATTTCGGGCAAATAATCGCCACCTTAGACGTCTTTATTGGCCGGTCTAGGGTCAAGATATCACCAGGTTTTCCTTCACCTTGTGATTTACGGTGTTTTTTATACTGATTTATCCCCAAAACCAAGACCGACTCTGTGTCAGAAAAGATTTTCTCAATTTTTCCCTGACGTCCTTTGTCGCGCCCGGTTGTCACCATAACTAAATCATTCTTTTTTAATTTCATAATACTTCAGGGGCCAAAGATGCAATCTTTGCGTAACCCGCCTCCTTCACCTCTCTGGCGATAGGTCCGAATATCCTCGTCCCTCTCGGTTCGCCGGTTTTGGGGTCAATAACCACCGCGGCATTATCATCAAAACGTATATAACTCCCATCTTTTCGCCTGGTTTCTTTTCTCGTTCTTACTATTACAGCCTTAACAATTTCCGAGTCTTTGACAGCACCATTGGGATCAGCTTGATCAACTACGGCCGTCACCACATCCCCAACATATGCATACGTCCTTTTGGACCCCCCAGCCACATGAATAAGCTTGAGCTTTTTTGCTCCGCAATTATCCGCTAGTGATAAAACTGATCTTAACTGTAGCATTTTTAGATGATTTCAATAACTTTCCAATTCACAGTTTTACTAATTGGTTTAGTTTCAACCAGTTTGACGACATCGCCCAGTTTGGCGGAAATAGCATTTTGAGCATGAAATTTCTTGGTATGTCGTACACGCTTGCTGTATTCCGGATGTGCGACAAGCCTGGTCATTTCTACAACAACCACATTTTTCATTTTGTCTGATACTATTTTTCCTAAGACGGTTTTCATAATATTGGCTTATTATACGATTAATTTTGTTTTTAAAACAGTAAGAGTTTTAGCAAGATTTTTTCGTGCAAAAAATACCGATTTCAAATTTTTTAACTTACCCACTGATTTCTCAAGTCGCAATTTAGCTACTTCACGATTTAGCCTTTTTGCCTCGACCATCAGCTCGGAAGCTGTCATATCTTTGAGCGAAATTTTTACTTTAGTTTTTGCCATATTTATATCTTAGATACGGTTTTAACATCGAAAGGCAATTTTGCCGAAGCTCTTTCAAATGCCAATTTAGCAACTTCTTCGGTAACTCCCGCAATCTCAAACAAGATTCTCCCCGGGGTAATAACCGCTACGTACTCATGAATGTCTCCCTTGCCCGATCCCATGCGGGTGCCCAATGCCTTCTTTGTAATTGGCTTATCGGGAAACACGCGAATCCAGACCTTGCCACCTCTCTGTGCATGTCTAGAAATGGCCTTCCTGGCAGCTTCAATCTGCCGGGAAGAAAGCCACCCTCTGTCCATGGCCTTAAGTCCAAACTCTCCAAATGATACCTTCGCCCCCCTCGTAGACATACCGGGCATCTGACCTCTAAATTGCTTTCTGTGTTTTTGTCTTTTAGGTTGTAACATACTAATTTTTTTCTCCCTTACAAATCCATACCTTAACTCCAATATATCCCGATCTGGTTAAAGACGGCACCTGGGCGTAATCCACGTCTGCGCGGAGCGTCTGGAGTGGCACAGAGCCCATTCTGTACGCTTCTCTTCTGGAAATCTCGGCCCCGGCAATTCTTCCCGACAGCAATACCTTTATTCCACCTGCCCGCGATTGCATCGTTCTCTCCATAGCCTTGTTAACCACTCTTCGAGCAGGCATCCTCTTTGCCAATTGCTCGGATATTCTTGTTGCCACCAGATATGCATTTAGGTCTGGTTCCTTGACCTCTTCAACTTGCAAGTCTATCCTTGGGGTATTTTTCGCTCCCGACTTTATTCCCATCGTCGAGTAAATATACTTCTTGATGTCTTCAAGTCCGGATCCACCTCTTCCTATCACCACGCCGGGTCTAGTTACAAAAATAACTACCCGCATGCTTCGCAAGGATCTTTCAATTTCGATCCTGGTCACCGAAGCCGCGGCCAACTTAGCCATAAGGGCCTTTCTCAGTTTAATATCTTGGGCGAGGTAACTAATGTATTTCTTATGACTGGTTGTAAACCATCGGGAAGACCACGTCTCTGACGGCGATAGTGGCAATCTGTAAGCTAATGGATTTACTTTTTGGCCCATATTTATTTATTTGTGGACAGTTCTAAAATAATATGTGATAGTCTTTTTCTTCGAACCCCTCGGTCAAATCTGGCTCCATGAGAATGAACATCTGCTTTTTTTGCCCCCCTAGGCCCGCCTTGGATTTGCAAAGTGCGAACCGCCAGATCAGCGGGGGATATTGATACATCCTTTGCGTTTCCCATTGCTTGTTTGAAGACTTTCAAAACAGGCACTGCCGCTTTATGTGGAAAAAACTTAAGATATGATATCGCCTCAACTGGATTCATCTTTCTGACTGCATCAGCAATCAGCTTAAGCTTTCTCGGACTAAACCTAACAAAAGAGGCCTTGGCTTTAATAAGTTTCATATTAAGTTTTATCCATTGTTCTTTTAACAATTGCGCCATGTCCTTTGAAGGTGCGGGTAGGTGCAAACTCGCCCAATCGGTGACCTACCATAGCTTCACTGATAAATACGTCAATAAATTTATTGCCATTATGAATCGAAAAAGTGTACCCCACAAAATCCGGGGAAATCTGACTTGCCCGCGACCATGTTTTTATAGCCGATTTCTTCCCCAAAACCACCATTTTGGCCACCTTTTTTATCAGGTTTGGATCAATATAAGGTCCTTTTTTGGCACTTCTGCTCATATTTTATTTTCTTCGCCTTTGGGCGATCAAGTAATTAGAATATCTTTTCTTATTTCTGGTTCGAGTTCCTCTGGCCGACTTACCCCACGGTGTCTTGGGATGCATACCTTCGCCAGATCTACCCTCGCCGCCTCCATGACTATGGCTTCTGGGATTTTGAGCTGTACCACGAACCGTGGGTCGAATTCCCATGTGTCGTTTCCGACCGGCCTTACCTAGGTTTATGTTTTTCCACTCAACGTTTCCTAGCTGACCAATTATAGCCCTACAGGAAACAGGAAACCTTCGGATCTCAGCTGAGGGCAATTTTACCAAAGCATTGCTTTCTTCAAAACCCATGATCAAAGCAGCTCCCCCGGCACCCCTCACAATTTGTGCGCCTTTTCCTGGAAAAATTTCAAGCCCATGAATAGGTGTCCCCACGGGAATATCTTTCATGGGTAGACAGTTACCAATAGTTAATGGAGCCGAAGGCCCGTTTATTATTGTCTGTCCAAGCTTGAGTCCTTCGGGTGCTAATATATATCTTTTAACTCCATCAGAGTATTGAAGTAATGCAATGTTTGCCGTTCTGTTTGGATCATATTCAATTGAAACCACTTTTGCTTTCATGTCTATTTTTTCCCTCTTCCAGTCAATTTCACGGTAGAATCTCTTTTCTCGGCCCCCTTGATGTCTTGTTGTCACTTTCCCAGTCGAATTTCTTCCGGATTGTTTAGGTAAAATACTCTTGAGGCTTTTTTCTGGTGAATTAACCGCCAGCCCGGAATAATCAAGGCCCGAAGAAAATCTCATTCCTGGAGTTATTGGTCTAAAAAGTTTGAGTGCCATATTATTTATTCCCCTGGGCTTCTATTCCAAATAATTCAATTTTCTGACCGGGTTTTAATGTTACTACCGCCTTTTTCCATTCGGGCGACTGCTTAAAGATCCATCTTTTTCCTGCTCTATAAGCTTTTCCGGGCATTACCAGAGTTTGTATCTTAACTACATTCACCCCAAAAGTTTTTTCTACCAATTTCTTTATGTTTGTTTTTGTGTCGTCGATTCCCACCTCAAAAGTAAATCGATGTTTGGAAGTTTCTCTCACTGATTTTTCAGTTAATATCGGCCTAATCAACATATGTCTTAACAGCTTCTTTCAAAGCTTCGTCGGTAAATATAACCCATTTACTAATTAAAACCTGATAGGCATTCATGCTGGCCCCTCTGGTAATCTCGGCTTTTTCGATATTTCTCCATTCTCTAGCGAGCATTTCCTGTTTAGGTCCGGTAACTAATAACATTCTTCCTCCCGACACACCGGTCTTATTGGACCACTCACTGGCCTGTTTTGTTTTCCCGTTTGCCTTATCTCCTCCGGAAAGCACGACAACCTTCTTGGAAGCTGCTTTGGCCGAAAGAGCACCTAACAAAGCCAGCCTTTTCAATTGAGCGGGCATTTTTAACTCATAATTTTGGGTTCCGGTTGGTCCATGTGATATTCCTCCTCCTACAAAAATAGGAGCTGAATAAGCTCCGTGTCTTGCTCTACCAGTTCCTTTTTGTTTATACATTTTTGCAGTTGTTTTGTTTACCTCTGATCTGGTTTTTGTTTTCGCGTTTGACTTTCTTTGGTTAGCCAAAAACACTCTCCGAGCCTGGGCTAATAATTCGGCCTGCACTTTTACTCCAAACATCTTCTCTGGAAGGGAAGTCTTTTCACCCTCTCCCCCCAATATGGTATATGTGTGTGCGGTAATCATTTTGCCTTCTCAATCTTAAGTAACGTGTATCTACTAGCCCCTGGGACGCTTCCGGTCACTGTCACGGTGTTCGTTTCAGGGTTGACCTCAAAAACACTTAGATTTCTCACCATTACCCTGTCTACTCCCATGTGTCCCGCTCGTCTTTTACCCTTAAACACTCTTCCTGGGGTTGTCGTGGAGCCACTCGACCCTGGAGCTCTCTCTCTGTCGGATTGTCCGTGAGTCCTAGGACCTCCCCTAAAGTTATGTCTTTTGACAGCTCCTGCAAAGCCTTTACCCTTAGTAATTCCGCTTACGTTCACCTTGTCCCCGGCATTTACTAGATCTGAAACGCTTACTTCAGTTCCAGGATCAATCTTCTCGTCAGTTCGGATTTCTTGGGTTTTAGTTTTACCCTGATGTTTAAATTCGACAATAATTGCATCGTATCCATGTTTATCAATCGTCCGGCTGCCAACAATTTTCATTGTAGGAACCTCCAGAACAGACACTCCCACCCGGTCACCCTTTGGGGTAAACTTCCCGGACATAAACATTCTTTTGGCAAAAAAAGTATTAATCATAAATTTCCACAAAAAAAGTGCCAGAAGGCACTTTTATTCTACATAAAAGCCTCCTAGATCATGAGCAATAATCGAGGCAAGTTTCTCTGCTCACAGTCGTGCGCCATTCTATCACACTTTACATCTTGACTTCAATATCCACTCCTGCCGGAAGGTCAAGGTGTGATAAGGACTCAATAGTCTTGTCGGTAGGATCTACAATGTCAATCAACCTTTTGTGTACCAGCATCTCAAAGTGATCCCGGGCGTTTTTGTCTACATGGGGGCTGGTCGTAACGACCATCAACTTTCTGTCTGTGGGTAATGGCACGGGACCGACAACCTTTGCTCCAGTGGATAGTGCTGTTTCCAGAATCTTCGAAGCAGCCTCGTCAATGACGCGGTGATCGAATGATTTAAGTTTGACTCTTAGTCGTCCTTTGGCCATTTTGTAAGGTGCAGGAAAATAAACTAGGCGATTACTTTAGTAACCACACCGGCTCCAACAGTTTTGCCACCCTCTCGGATAGCAAACCTCAAGCCTTCTTCAAGTGCAACGGCTACAATAAGTTTTACCTTAAGCTTAACGTTGTCTCCAGGCATAACCATTTCTACACCTTCGGGCAATGTAACCTCGCCAGTTACATCTGTGGTTCTAATGTAAAACTGTGGTCTATAGCCACTAAAGAAATGAGAATGTCTTCCACCCTCTTCTTTTTTCAGAATATAGACTTCACATTCAAATTCGGTATGTGGAGTAACAGTTCCGGGTTTAGCCAAGACCTGACCTCTTTCAACCTGATCTTTATCGATTCCACGAAGCAGTAATCCTACATTGTCTCCCGCCTGGCCCTCGTCAAGCATCTTCCTAAACATTTCTACACCAGTAACAACGGAAGTCTGCGTGGCCTTCATACCAATAATCTCAATAGAATCATTGACCTTAACAACTCCTCGTTCGATTCTACCTGTAACAACCGTTCCTCTTCCTTTAATCGAAAAGACATCTTCTACTGGCATCAAGAATGGCTTGTCCAATTCGCGAACCGGATCTGGAATAAAATCGTCGACTGCCTTCATAAGTTCCAGTATCTTTTCTTCATATTTTGGATCACCCTCAGTTGCCTTCAAAGCAGAACCTCGAATAACCGGAACTTTGTCGCCATCATATTTATACTTAGTTAGCAATTCACGAACTTCCATTTCCACCAAGTCCAAAAGTGACTCGTCGTCTACCATGTCACACTTATTCAAAAACACCACGATCTGGGGGACATTAACCTGCTTAGCAAGTAAAATATGTTCCCTGGTTTGCGGCATTGGTCCATCGGCAGCAGATACAACCAATATGGCACCATCCATCTGAGCGGCACCCGTAATCATGTTCTTAATGTAATCAGCGTGGCCTGGAGCGTCGATATGGGCATAATGCCTCTTTTCGGTCTCATACTCCTGATGAGAAAGATTAATAGTTACTCCTCTTGCTCGCTCTTCAGGGGCTGAATCAATATCTTCGTATCTTTTGGCGACCGCCATACCCTTCTTCGCCAACACTGTGGTGATAGCGGATGTTAAGGTCGTCTTCCCGTGGTCGACGTGACCAATGGTTCCGATGTTGACGTGTGGTTTGTTGCGTACAAATGTTGCCATAAAGCAAAGAGGATTCTAATGGATTAAAAAATCTTTTGCAAGAGTCAATTATCTATGGCGTTTCTCGTGCTTCATCTTTTTCCAAAAAATATTCCACCACCGTTCTTTTTCCCTGTCACGCTCTTTCTCTTCTTTGCCTTTTTTCTCATCTTCACTCTTTCTTTTTTCATCATAATCATGTTCACACCGGCGGATTATTGGTTTTTGGGTTGGGACAGGCGTTAACGTTGGATTTAGTGAGGGTGTTGGTGTGGGTTCCGGGGTTGAGGTGGGCGTGGCCATTGGAGTTGGCGTCGTGGTTGGCTCGGGGGCCACTGTGGGAGACGGTAAAACCAAATCAATATTTACGTCAGCTGGTATTTGTGCGTCTCCGCTTGCCACATTTCCAGAGCTCGTGTATCTTCGCACTCTCAATTTATACGCTCCTGATCCAGTATATTGACTCGCTGATGGAGATCCGACTTTCGCAGTTACGTCCACCATGGTGTCTATGCCAGAGACTATTGAAATGGGTTTATATGCCGGCCCACTCGATCCTCCGTACCAACTTACATCATTCCATGTTTCACCAAAATAATTAGTCGTCCCGTTTTTAAACAAATCTACTCTCAAATAATTTGTTCCCGTACTTGCTCCGCTTATAGTTGCAGAAACCGTAAACGGCTCTCCACTTATATTCGCCGGGACATCGTTAAGAGTTATCGTCACCGCCGCTACCGATGTAGCAGATGCTAAAAAACATATGAGAACGGACAGGATTCTCTTCACCTATCTAATCTTACACCCCGGCCTGAACTTTTCCACTCTTGGCAATTATTCCCTCAGCAATGTTTCTCGGTACTTCGTCGTAATGCGACGGTTCCATGTAATACGAAGCTCGGCCTTGAGACAAGGATCTTAACTTGGTAGCGTATCCAGACAATTCGGCAAGTGGGACGTATGCGTTAATAATCGTCAAGTGACCTCTTTTGTCCGTTCCTAAAATCTGGGCTCTCTTGGAAGATAGATCACCAATTACTTCTCCCATGAAATCGTCTGGAGTGGACACCTCCACTTTCATGACAGGTTCAATCAGTGCGGGGTCGCACACTTTAGCCGCATGTTGAAATGCCATTGAGCCCGCGATTTTAAATGCCATTTCCGAAGAGTCTACGTCGTGATATGAACCATCATAAAGCGTTACTTTTACGTCAACCGTAGGAAAGCCTGCCAATACCCCATTTTCCATAGCATCCTTGATACCTTTTTCAATTGGAGCAATAAATTCTCCCGGTATAGCTCCACCCTTAATGGCATTTACAAATTCAAACCCAGCACCTCGAGCCAATGGCTCCATCTTAATAAGACAATGGCCATACTGTCCCCGGCCTCCGGATTGTCGGATATATTTACCCTCGCCCTCACCCAATTTCTTAATAGTCTCTTTATAAGCTACCTGTGGTGCACCCGTCGAAGCCTCGACATTAAACTCTCTTTTCATCCGGTCCACGATAATTTCCAAATGCAGTTCACCCATTCCGGAAATTATTGTTTGACCTGTTTCCGGGTTAGATTTAATTCTAAACGTCGGGTCCTCGTCGCCAAGCTTATTTAGTGCATATCCCATTTTCTCTTGATCAGATTTAGTTTTTGGCTCAATAGCCAAAGAGATAACTGGTTCCGGAAACGAGATAGACTCGAGTACAATTGGTGAACTCTTTTCACACAAAGAATTACCCGTTGTTGTATCACGCAGTCCAACCAGGGCCACAATCTCTCCCGCAAAAGCAGTGTCTATTTCTTCTCGTTTGTTGGCGTGCATCAAAAGCATTCTGGAGATTCGTTCCTCTTTACTTTTAGAAGCGTTCCAAAGCGATTGTCCTGCTTTTAACGAGCCGGAGTAAATTCTTACATAGGTTAGTCTTCCAACATGAGGATCAGTTTGAATCTTAAATGCCAATCCAGCAAATTTTTCTTCGTTTACGGTTCGCCTGACCTCTTCGGCGCCAGTATGAGGATTAGTTCCTTTCACATGGTCAATGTCGACAGGTGACGGCAAGTACTCGACAACAGCGTCTAAGACTGGTTGAACACCCTTGTTGCGTAGCGATGCTCCACAATAAACGGGTACCAATTTGTATGCAATAACAGCCTTTCTCAAGGCCTTTTTAAGTTCGGGGATGCTTGGCTCTTCTCCTGCCAAAAATTTATTAATCAACTCGTCGTCGGTTTCGCAAATTTGCTCTACAAGTTTAGCTCTCCATTTCTCAACTACGTCCTTCATGTCAGGAGAAACTTCCTCTTCGGTATACTTGGCACCAGTCTCATCGCCATGCCAAACCAACGCCTTTCTTTCCAGTAGTAAAACCACGCCTTTAAAAGCATTCTCTGCTCCGATTGGGTAGGCCATCACGGCCGGATTAGCCCCGAGTCTGTCAATAATTGCTTTTACTGTCCCCTCAAAGTTGGCCCCCAGTTTATCGTTTTTGTTCACAAAAATAATTCTTGGCACTTTGTATTTATCAGCCTGTCGCCAAACCGTTTCTGTCTGCGACTGCACCGTTTCTTCCGCATCAAGCACCGTCACTGCTCCATCCAATACTCTAAGCGATCTTTCGACTTCCGCAGTAAAATCCACATGGCCCGGTGTATCGATCAAATTAATTCGGTAGGAGTCCAGTGGTACGGGCGAGTTGGGGTCCTTGATTGTCCAAAAAGTAGTCGTCGCTGCCGAAACAATAGTAATGCCTCTCTCTTTCTCCTGTTCCATCCAGTCCATCTGGGTGTCGCCCTCGTCAATGTCGCCAATCTTGTAACTCTTGCCGGTGTAATAAAGAATTCTTTCTGAGGTGGTTGTCTTGCCAGCATCAATATGTGCAATGATCCCAATATTCCTCACCCTGTCGAGTGGCACGTTTCGGTTTGTGGTCTTAATATCACTTGCAGCCATAAAAATAAAGCCCAAAGCTTTCCTGTGA
>CAZWKN010000002.1:74367-237187 GCA_964633995.1 uncultured Gammaproteobacteria bacterium | reverse complement strand
ACCGACAGTAATTCCCACCCCCACACCGACAGTAATTCCCACCCCCACACCGACACCCCCATATTTGATCAAATTGGGCATACTTGGCGACAGTCTGACCGATGAATACCGCGCCGACGATAATAGAGGGGGGATCTATGCCGCCACCACCCTAAACTGGGCAGAATTATTAGTCAGAAAAGGCGGATTTGATTTGGGTCCATGGGGTACTTGGGGTGGTCCCAGAAGATCGGGGTATTCACATAATTGGGCCAGAAGCGGCGCTACCACGTCTACATTATTATCGGAAGGACAGCATACCGGGTTGGCATCCCAGGTGGCCAGCGGGGAAGTTGATTATGTCGTGGTCATCATTGGGGTGAACGACTTTAGCTCGGTTGCCAGCGCCATTATGAGCGGGTCAATGACACCGGCTCAGATTACCAGCACAATTAATTATTGGGTCAGTAACGTAAATACCGCTATTACTACTGTCAAAGCCGCGGGGAATCCTCATGTTCTTCTGGTGGGCATCCCTACAAACGACGACTTCTTCAGCAACGAAATTCCTGATCCTGTCCAACGCCAACGTATCTTAACGGCTATGGCCGAATATAATGCTGGTTTGCAAACTCTGGCCGCAAACCTGTCTATCTCGTATTGGAATAGCAACGAGTTTTACACAGAAATGATGTCTAATCTGATATCAAATACCTATCACGTTATTGGCGGTGAAAGTATTGATGTTCGTACACGAGGCAACGAGCCACATCATTTTCTTTTAGACGAAGCTCCATATCTT
This sequence comes from uncultured Gammaproteobacteria bacterium, assembly GCA_964633995.1. Classification (GTDB taxonomy): domain Bacteria; phylum Patescibacteriota; class Microgenomatia; order CAZETR01; family Amesbacteraceae; genus CAZWKN01. The sequence continues at coordinate 236,406 of CAZWKN010000002.1, read as the reverse complement.
CACCAGGGGACAATTACCTCAGGAATTTACGCCAACTACATCACCAACAACTTTAATTCCTCTTTCGGTACAACAATTGTTCCCTTTACCGAATCCGAAATTCTCCACCAAGCAGGTATCTGATTTGCCAACCTGTAAATATTTGCTAAAATAGACTAAATGCGCAGGAGTCCGAATTCCATCGGACGATGCAGCTCGGTGTCGCAACCGGGCCGGGTTAGCCCGTTAAAGCTAATAAATTAAGTACAAGTTGAGGTGGCACCTGAGACCGCAACACAATGCGGTTTTTTTGTGCAAAAAAACTTGCAATGACTACTAATGACAATTAATGACAACTTATGACTAAAATTTATTTGATAAGGCATGCCGAATCCCTGGCCAACACCCGGGGTATTTATCAGGGTCAATCTTACGATACAGACCTTTCTCCCCTCGGACTATTGCAGATAAAAGCTCTCGCCGATCGTTTCGTCGGTGAAAAATTTGACACTGTTTTTGCCAGTCCTCTCAAACGCACTGTACAAACAGCCCAGGTTTTGGGGGACATTGTTTTAGAGCCGAGTCTTTTGGAAACCAATCACGGTGCCTGGGAGGGGCTCTCGAAAGATGTCATTAGACAAACTTGGCCAGATCTGTATCAGAGATGGCAAACACATCCTTCCGATGTCCAATTTCCGGCAGGCGAACATTTTCAGGACACTGCCAAAAGATCGATAGCCTGGCTAGATTCGACGTTGTCTAAACCGGGGACAATTGCCGCCGTCACTCACGGAAATATAATCCAGATATTACTGACTTATCTCTTTGGTCGGGATCTGAATGCTATTTATGATTTTTTCCCCCAATCTACTGCAGTAACACTTATTAATACAGCCAGTGTCCCCCGGGTTGTATATCATAATGACATCTCGCACCTAAATAAGTTACAATCAGATTTATCCCTACATGCTATCTAGCCCTTAGCCCTTAGCACTAATATGTTAGACATAAAATTTGTCAAAGATAATCAAACAGCTATCGAGCAGGCCACAGCAGCCAAAGGTTTTGATATCAAACCAGTCGCAGAGGCCATTGCAGCTTTCGACGCCAAAAAAACACTTCTGGCTTCAGTTGAATCGTTGCGTGCCAAAAGAAACACTTTAACAAAAGAGGATTTAGTAGAAGCCCAAAAGTTAAAAGTTGAGCTAAAGGATCAAGAAGAACAACTAGCTCAGGCAGAAAAAGATCTCACTGAAGCCCTGTTAAAAATTCCCAATCCAGCGGCACCAGATGTTTTAATCGGCACTCCAGAAGATAATGAAGTTATAAAAACCGTGGGTGATCGTCCCGACTTCAATTTTACTGTCCGTGACCATGTCGACATTGGAAAACTGACCGACACGATTGACTTGGAACGGGGTGCGAAAGTTGCTCAGTCTGGTTTTTATTATCTAAAAGGGGATATGGCTCTTTTAGAGTTGGCTTTAATAAACTTTGCCTTTTCCAGGCTTTCCAAGCATGGTTTTACTCCGGTTATTACGCCAAACGTCGCCAAAGAGAGAAATATAGTCGGTTGTGGTTTTCAAGCCAGAAGTGATAAAGAGCGCCAAATATACCACGTCGAGGGCGAAGACTTGGATTTAATTGCTACTGCCGAAATTACGCTAGTGGGACTTCACACAGACGAAACTATTCCAGCGGAGAAATTACCTTTACTATATGCAGGTTATTCCTCTTGCTATCGTCAGGAAATTGGTAGTTACGGCAAAGATGTGCGAGGAATTTTGCGGGTTCACGAGTTTCGAAAAGTTGAAATGGTAGTTTTTTGCCTGCCGGAAGATTCAGTCACATGGCATGAAAAATTATTGAAAATAGAAGAAGAAATCTGGCAGGAACTCAATATCCCATATCAGGTTATAAAGATGGCTACCGGGGATTTGGGTAACGCGGCTACAAAAAAGTACGACATTGAAGCCTGGATGCCTTCCCAAAACAAATACCGGGAAGTAACCAGCACCTCAAACACCACGGACTTCCAATCTCGGAGATTAAATATAAAAACAAAAATTAACGGAAAGTCAGAATACGTCCACACCCTTAATGGTACGGTTCTGGCATTAAGCAGAGCCCCGATTGCAATTTTGGAAAATTTCCAGAACGAAGACGGATCGGTCACTGTTCCCCCCGCCCTCCGCCCCTACATGGGGAAAGATATTATTAAATGAAAAGAAAGTTTTCCGCCCTGGGACAAATCGGTTTCATCCTCAAGTTTATTGCCAGGTTTCTATGGGATACGGACAAAAAGACCCTCATCTATGTAATTTTATTAAACACATCGCTAAGTCTTTTTATTATTCCCAATTTGCTTTTGGATAAAGCTTTTTTTGACACATTGGTGGGCAATATAAAAAATCCTAATCCCCAGGGTGTATTTCGGGCGATTTTGCTTATCGTTTTTGCTCGTTTTGCTTTTCAGGCTTTACGCACTTTGGCCCGCAGTCTAACGGGCTACTTCTCCAGGGTCCTAATTTGGAAACAAAACCAAAAAGCAGAATCAATTATTGGTTTGAAATATGCCACTATCGCCGTTCCGATGCTTGAAGATCCCGCCTTCAAAGATCGGTACAACCGTATTGAGCGGGAAAGCTTAAACAGACTTCAAAGCATTACCAATAATTTTGTTAGTCTGCCCCAACACATTGCCGGAATTATTTCGTCACTTTCTCTATTTGTTTTTACAGAACCGTTCGTCGTCGTTTTGTCCTTGTTATCACTCTTTCCGACGGTAGCAGTGGAAAGAGTATTTATAAAAAAAGATTATGAACTAGACAAGCGTACTTCAGTTCTTCATAGGTTTAGAGGTATGTACTACTATTTTTTGGGCCGGTCAAAATCTTTCATGGAGCTTCGATTGCTAAACATCCACGAAAATCTCGCCGAAAAAATTCGTAATTACTGGCAGCAAATTATTGATCAGAGGACACAGCTTTTCAAAAGTAAGCGCAGTTGGGGCTTTTTGGCCAGCCTATTTGACACAGCCATTTCTTACTCATTCGATGGAGTCTTTGGCTTTCAGGTAATCATTAGTAAGATTACTATAGGAACTGCCCAAGCCTACATCAGAGCCATTTCCAACTTTAAAGAAAACGTTACCAATCTTACTTCCTCTGTCCTCGAGTTGTACGAAAATTATTTATATCTCACTGACTTAGTTTGGTTTCTAAATCTTGAAAGTCCGTATTTCAATTCACAGGGTTTCAAGCTCTCTGGAAAAATTTCCCAAGCCATCAAATTTGACGACGTGTGGTTTAAATACCCTGGGTCAGATGGTTGGATTCTCAAAGGGGTCAGTTTTGACATACTGCCAAAACAAAACATTGCCATAGTAGGTAAAAACGGGGCCGGAAAAACCACCATTGTTAAATTGTTATGTGGTTTTTATACACCTGACAAAGGTGTTATTACTATCGATGGTCACGACGTATCTACCCTAAACAAGGTTGAATATTGGCGCCGGCTTTCGGCTTTATTTCAGGAATCAGACGCTTTCGGTGTGACCATAAAAGAAATTATTGCCGCTTCCAAAATAGATAGTGTTTCTGATGTAGAAAGAATAAAACACTATACCAACGCCACCGGAGTGAAAAATTGGATAGAAACATTACCCTTAAAATACGACAATCCAATTGGCAGGGATTTTGAACACGGAGTTGCACCTTCTTCGGGCCAATGGCAACGCATTGCCCTAGCCCGTACTTTTTTCAAAGATCCTGAGGTAATGATTTTGGATGAACCTACCAGTAATGTGGATCCCGAAGCCGAAGAACAAATCTTTAACCAAATATTAGACATTGGTGCCGATAAAATAATTATTTTTATCTCCCACCGTTTCAGTACCGTTCGCCGTGCAGACAAAATAGTTGTGTTAGATGAGGGGAAAGTTATTGAACATGGCAGTCACGAGGCCTTACTAAGGCAAAAGGGTGTTTACGCTAGACTTTTTAAACTCCAGGCCAAAAGTTATCAGTGAATTTAAAGTGTCATCGCGAGCCCCGCCGCAGGCGGGGTGTGGCGATCTCTTAAATTCAAAATATATTTTTCCAACTGGTTCTAGAATAGCTCCCCGGCAAATCTATAACCTCACCCCCAAAGGTTTTTTTAAATTGCGAAAAGCCCCTCCAAGCTTTATTTGGCCACCTAGGATCATATATACCTTCCCAATCCCAGGTTTTACATCCTCTTTTTTTTGCTTCTTTCATCGCTTCCCATGTAACGGCATAGGGTAAATTGTTTTCTTTGGCCTCAGGCAGTGCTGCTGCGTAAAAATAATAAGCCACGTTTTTGTGCATTAATATTAGTGCCCCACAGTTGTCGTCTATTGTTATACAAAAGGCCTTATCGCCAAAACCCCTCACCAGTGCCTGATAATCTTTTTCCGATGAACACCATATGTTTTTAATCCTGGTCGCCTTTCTCCAAATTTTATAAAATAGTTCATGATCATTAATTTTGGCTGTTTTAGGTCCAATTTTTTTAATCCACGATCTGGCCCTGTCAAACGAGTTTAGAATCTCAGTCTCGCTACCCGAAATATCCACTAGCAATAATTTAGTAGCTCTAAGTGGACTTTTGTCCTGATGAAATCCTGCTTTCTTTATTTCTGCAAAGTCACACTCCCATGGTTCAAAACGGGTCAATACCACTTTGTTATCCTTGAGTATTTTATTGACCGCTTCCCACGGCAAGGATCCCTTAGTTCTTTGTATCTTGGCGATAGCTCCCGGCCCCAATCTCCGAATGAATATATGAAATAGGCGATTTGCAATATGCAATCTCTCTGTTTTCCACCCCAACCACTCCATATACCTTGCCCAACCTTCTGAATGTCTGATATCTATAGCTAAATACATATATAATTGCTTGATGTTTTCAAAATTTCTGGATTCACTTAGACCAAAAGTTCTGGCTGACCTACCATCAAAATATAACCGTAGAGTCATTGTAAAACAAGGGTGGGGTTACACATATATTCACACCGACGATGCCAATGTCACTCAAAGCGGAGGCATTGTTAAAGATGTCTGGCGTCCGGTATTAAAAAAAATTGCCCAACCAAACAAGTCCTGGCTTGTGTTTGGTGTCGCGGGTGGCACCCTGCTCCAGATGTTAAGTGATAATTATCGGCCGTTACATATGACAGGTATAGAAATTGACCCGGTGATGATTAATGTCGGAAAAAAATACTTTCATACTGATCAGATTCCCGGCCTGACCATTATTAATACCGATGCCAATACCTATGCAAAAAAAACAAAAGAAAAATTTGATTATGTCTTAGTAGATATTTATATAGGTGAGCTGCTTCCCGCCTTTGTTTACTCGACTGCTTTTTTGTCGGCACTTAAAAAATTGGCACCGATAGTTGTTGTTAACCATCTTTTTTATTCATCACAAAACAAACATACAGCCGAAGAATTGGTAAAAACCCTTTCGACGATTTACCCCAAAGTATCGTTGGTTCGCAGTCTCGCCAACTTGCTGCTAATTTGCTCTTAACAAGTTATAATAATAAAACTAACTGCTAAGATTCCCCTCTCCTAAATTGAGGAGAGGGGCAGGGGTGAGGTTTTAAATATGTTTAAATTTCTTACCAAATTTTTAGACGTCAACCAAAAAGAAGTCACCCGTCTTCAGGGGCGTGTTGATGCCATCAATTCCCAAACGGACAAATTTTCCCATCTCAAAAAACCGGCCGACTACGCTTCGTTTACGGCAGATTTTAAGGCCCGTTTAGCTGGAGGTCAAACTTTAGACGATCTGCTTCCAGAGGCGTTTGCCCTGGTTAGAGAAGCCTCAAAAACGGCCATTGGCCTCCGGCCTTACGATGTCCAACTCATGGCTGGTGTTGCGTTTCACGAAGGTAAAGTGTCCGAGCAAAAAACCGGCGAAGGCAAAACCTTATCTGCCATTCCAGCTCTTTACCTAAACGCCCTGACTGGTAAAGGGGCCCATTTAGTAACAGTAAACGATTACCTGGCCCGTCGTGACGCAGGTTGGAATGGTCCGACCTTTAATTTACTGGGTTTATCTGTCGGGGTGATAGTACATGAAGCATCTTTTTTATACGACCCCTCGTACTTTGATCCCAGTCATGGCGATGACCGTTTAGCTCACCTTAAACCTTGTACTAGGGCCCAAGCCTATGCAGCGGATATCACCTATGGGACCAACAACGAATTTGGTTTTGATTATTTACGGGACAATATGGTGGGTGAAACCTCTGAAATGGTTCAACGAGGTCATCATTTCGCTATTGTCGACGAAGTTGATTCGATTCTTATTGACGAAGCCCGTACACCGCTTATTATCTCCATGCCGGACACCGAGCCGACTCAGAAATACTACGACTTTGCCAAAATAGTCGCCAGGCTTTCTCCCGAAAAAGACTACGTCATGGACGAAAAGCATAGAACGGCAAACTTAACAGAAGATGGTATCAAGTCGGTGGAAAAACTTTTGGGCTTGGACAACCTCTATGAGAAGGATTTTGATACAATTCACCATTTGGAAAACGCCCTCAAGGCCCGGTCACTTTTTCATCTGGATAAAGACTACATTATTCGGGGCAATGAAGTAATTATCGTAGACGAGTTTACGGGAAGGCTCATGCCAGGCAGGCGATGGTCGGATGGTATGCACCAGGCCGTCGAAGCCAAAGAAAATGTACCCATTCAGCAGGAGTCCAAGACCATGGCTACCATTTCGTTTCAAAATTATTTCAGGATGTATACCAAACTGGCGGGTATGACAGGTACAGCGGCGACCGAGGCCGAGGAATTGAACAAAATTTACAAACTTGAAGTTGTGATTATTCCCACCAATCGTCCCAATGTCAGAATCGATCACGCCGACGTTATTTATAAAACCACTCATGCCAAATACTCGGCATTGGCGGCAGAAATTGCTGCACTTCACAAAACCGGCCAACCGGTTTTGGTGGGTACTACCTCTATAGAAAAAAACGAAACTCTTTCGAAATTGCTTACACAAAAAGGAGTTCCACACCAGTTGCTCAATGCAAAAAATCACGAAAAAGAAGCCCAAATTATTTCAGAAGCAGGTCGCAAGTCAGCTGTTACTATCGCTACCAACATCGCCGGTCGTGGTGTGGATATCATCTTAGGCGGTACTCCTCCTCCAAACCCCAAATTCGTCTTGGGTAAAGACAAACTTACCGATGCTCAATATGTCAAAGAGTTGGCCCGTTGGCAAAAACTTCACGACGAAGTGGTAGGTCTTGGGGGTCTACATGTCATAGGTACCGAACGTCACGAATCAAGGCGGATCGATAATCAACTACGTGGTCGCAGCGGCCGTCAGGGCGATCCGGGTTCGACCAGGTTTTATTTGGCTTTGGACGATGAAATCATGCGTATTTTTGGAGGTGAGCAAGTGGCCAAGATCATGAATTTTCTCAAAATCCCCGAGGACGAGCCCATAGCTCATTCCATGGTATCTAGGGCTATCGAGCAAGCGCAGATCAAGGTTGAAGGCTTTAATTTTGACGCCCGAAAAAATGTGGTCGAATACGATGACGTGATGAACAAGCAGCGTGAAATTGTTTATGGACTTCGCCACCGGGTGTTACATGACGAAATTTCTGAAGGAGAAATCATCACCAAACTCCAAAACCTAATTAAAAATACAATCAATGTCTACGCGCCCAAAGGTATTGTAGATCAGGAGGTTACTCCCATTGTCAATTCTTTGGTGGAAATTGTGCCATTTGATGATAACTCTCAATCGGCCCTGGCCATGCAGTTTAGACAAATGGGTACCGCTTCCGAAATTATTAAACTCACCAATGGCATCGTTTCCGATGCTTTATCACAACGCAAATCACAAGTTGGAGATGAATCGTGGTCCAAGATAAAAAAATACGCCTATCTGTCGTCAATTGATAATTTATGGGTGGAACATTTGGACTCAATAGATGATCTAAGATCTGGTATTGGTTTGCGTGGTTATGGCCAACGAGATCCATTGGTTGAATACAAGGCCGAGGCCTTCTCCATGTTTGAACGTTTAGTTACCCAAATTGATTCGGAATTTAGCAGGCGCCTACTTAGAATGGGGGACATAAATCAGCCCACTCGAACTCCGAATGCAATCGAAATTAAGCCCGATTTCGATATGCCCGGACCGCCATCGCCAGCTGAAAAAATTCCAGCTCAAGGAGGGTCCACGTTCCAAAAACTTCCGTTTTTTAAGGGGAAACCAAAGGCGGTTTCTGGGGATTTTCTTTCTGCAATGCAGAGTCTAAAAAAAGGTGGGGTAGAAAAATCTCACAAAGATCTCGGCCGCAACGATCCCTGCTGGTGCGGCAGCGGCAAAAAATACAAGAAGTGTCACTATCCAAATTGACACTTCGCAGTCCGGCGAAGCTTCAGTGAAGTCGGACAAGCGATGTCATTTTCCAAATTGAATCTAACGTCAGCTAAAAACCCCCACTTCCAGTGAGCAGGATAAATAATTTTTAACCATATATTAGAAAACAACCAAATCAATTCATGCTATCATAGACCCAATGATCAGTTTCGAGGACAGATGGTATTTATTCGAAGTTATCGGTATTATATTCATAATATTTTCTAGCAATATTCCGGGAAAAATCACAGCCAAACTACAACGCTTCTCCGGCAATATTTACAAGTATATAAAAATGAAAACTACTAATAATTTGTTCAAAATAATAACTTGGTTGCTGATCGAGATTCCTCTACGCCTGATCAGTGGCGATGTTCCCGTAAATCAAAACCTCCACTACAAAAAAATAAAAATAAATTATTTGCTTTTGATTTTAGGCATAGCGTCAATTACCCTAGCAGAGTATCTTCGAAGACAGTATCTTGCGTCACTTTTCACGCGACCATAGCGGGAAATCATACATCAATGCCACCCCAAAAATTATCACTTGATTTATTAAGGGAATGTATACTTAGAGCATGAACGAACCATTGACACAGATTCAAACCACCCCAAAAAAATCGCTAACCTTTCTAACCACAATTACCCCACTTTCAAAATTCATTGCCGTCATTCTGTTTATTACCCTACCTTTTGCGGGTTTCTTGCTGGGTCAAAGATATCCACGATCATTAATTCCCAAGAATACAATTCAATCTTCATCAACATCGGTTTCGCCAAAAAATATTACTCCAGGCGTAAAGCAAATCCTGCCGAAATCGCCCACGCCGTATCCCCCTTTAACACAATCGACGAGAATGTATTCCCCGGAGGCGGCTCAAGCTATGATTTCAGAAACCGCTTCCAAAGTAATAAATGCGATTAAAACAAAGGATTTTCTAACACTATCAAAATACGTAAGACCTTATGAAGGATTATCCCTTACTGCCGGAGTATGCTTTAATCCAAGTGACGCACAAACTTTCACACCCCAGGAAATAAAAAATATCCCTAACGACAACACTGTTTATATGTGGGGTAGACCTTATGCCTCTGGACTTCCAGTAAAAAAGACAATAAGCAAATTTCTTTACCAAGATCTGTACGATCACGATTTTGCCAATTCCCCTGAAGTACATTTTAATGAGTACAGAGAGTGGACAGGAAGCGGTAGTAATTGTCTAGACGATTATTTTGATGATAAAACAATCGAAGTTGAGTATTATTTTCCCGGAACCGATGAGTATGCTTATCATGATGGAGCAAGTCTACATTTAATTTTTACTGAATCTGATAACAAATGGTACCTCATTCACATGACAAATCAGTTTTGGAGTCCATAATCAAGTATTTTATGTGGTACCCTATTTAGCTAACCTCTCATAAGGCGCCACTGGCCTAATTAACTCGCGCAATCCTAGTCCTTGGCATATAATCAAGCAATGAATTCGTCATTGAAGCCAAAAGTTGGGCAGTTATTGTTTCATGAACGATTGACCTCAAGTGGGGAAATTGACCAGGCAGCTTTGTATTTTGTCGATAAAGAGCCAGTCGAGGGCGAGCAATGGTTTATAACATGGGTAGCTCAAATGGAAGATTACAATGGTAAAGGACTTGAGGTGTTTACAGAACCAGCGGTAGGGGGTGGTGGTGGGGAAAAATATGGCACCAGAATCGCAACAGATGAAGATATTATGAAATTTATCCAAGTAATACGAAAGGCCACCGACGCCGAAGACCAAGCTCGGGTTTGGATTAAACGGTTAGACGAAGAAGAGGAATTCACTGCTTTATTGTTGGAAGAAAAAGAGAGACTAATGAGATTAATATCCGGACCTAAGCTTAGTAAGATTCGCCACCCCGGAGCTTAAAGTCACTCCCCAGGAAATCCGTACTTCCGTAAAGCCCTGAACGTATTCATACAAACACGAAACTATCTAACTACCATACTCTGTAGTGTGAGAGTAGTGTCAATGCTCCCCAGGCAATGAAGAAACAAATGGGTAATATGGCCAAAATACCTTGGATTTTGTTTCTTCTCATCAGTTTTTTGCCATAACTAATCGGAAATACTGCCATCACAAACAATACCGCTGCCCCCATAATAAAATCCATAGGATTTACAAATGGCAAATTAATTGGCACCAATGAAATAAGCAATCCCACCATCCACCATCCCAAAAAATTTTGCCAGGGGATTCCAAACAACCATCCCGTTTTGGCCCATTTCCAAGCACCGGAGCCGACGGCAACTGGATCGATTAATAAATCAAACGACACCAAAATACTGGCAGTAAGCACCGCGCTCAATAAAACTGGGATGCCTGCTTGTTTGCATATCATTTGACTGACAAAAAAAGCCAAATACTTTAACAAAACCCACGCAGCTGTCACATCCAGTGGGTACACATTCATTAAGACAATTCTTGAAGGGAAAAATTTTGATTGTAAATTATATTTATATCCCACCCCAAAAAAATTAAATCTGGTTGTTAGGCTTAGCAATTCGGCCGTAGTAGTGATCATTGCGGCCATCAATAAAAATACCAGACCATTCAGTCCAAAGAAATAGTAAGCATGTAAAAACACCGCACCCAAGATAAACTGCCACTTCAGGGCAATCCTCTTCTTTAGATAGCAATAAATAAAATACCCAAAGAAGAATGTGTAATATATAATCTTAATCATGCACTTCCTGCTTTGGCACTATACACGTGGTGTGCGAACATTTCTACTCAAATGGTATCAGATTTTAGGAGGGATAGTTCATTACTACTCATTAAGTCTGCTGCCTTTTACTCTTTTTTCACCTTGGAAAAGGCTGGTAGACAACTCTGAACAACCAGGCTTTCACCCCGAAAAGCTCCTGGAGCAATTTACCTTCAATCTTATTTCCAGGTTGATCGGAGCTATTGTCAGGTCTCTTGTTTTTGTTGCGGGAATAATCCACTTGTCGCTGGCGTTTGCCATAGGATTATTCTGTCTGTTTTTATGGCTGATTTGTCCTCCATTGGGCCTCCCGACGTTTTTATTTTCCGACCACTACGCCTTTAGGCAGCTACAAAAATTAGTTACTTCCCTAAATGCAGCTACCGATTCATCTAGATTAATGTTGCTGCTTAAGTCCCTCCCAGGAAAATTTTTACTAAATCACCTCGCTATATCACCGTCGGATTTTTCCGCGCTTGCAAATGGCCCTATTCCCAAGTTCTCACAAGACAAAATCAGTACGTTTTCCGACCTTGTCGAAACCTGTCTTACGCCCGAAGTGTGGCCAGAAACTACACTCAAAAAAATAAACATCAACTACAAAGATCTTAGGTTAACCGCCAAAAGATGGGATGCCAGACATGTAGATTCATTCCTTGGGGGTATAGCAGACATTCGCTTTAGTGGTCCCGGAATTGGTACGGAACTACTTTTCGGCTATACACCCGAATTAAATAAATATGTTGACGACCTGAGTAAGCCTCAACCATTTTCGCACCACCTCGTAGGACGGGAACAGTTGGTTGTCCGCATGGAACGAGCCTTATCGAGTGGTTCTAGTATAGTTTTAACCGGTCTTCCGGGCGTAGGGAAAAAGACGGTAGTTCTAGAGTTTGCCAAGAGGGCGATGAATGGGGATTTGGGCAAAGGCCTGATTTACAAACGTGTTTTGGAACTGGATTACACCTTTTTGATGTCCCAGTCTATGGACATAAGTCAAAAAAAGGCCAACTTGTCGGTCTTGCTTTCCGAAGCATCACAGGCCGGAAACGTGATCTTGGTTATCAAAGATTTACACAGACTTACGTCGCGCGATGTCGAGGGTTTGGATTTTACCGATGTATTTGAGAAACATTTGGAATCCGGAAATCTAAAAATAATCGCCGTTTCTTCCCAAGAGGACTATGAGCGCTTTTTATTTTCCAATTCCAGACTTAGAAAACATTTTGAAGCCATCGAGGTCGTCCCACCATCCAAAGATGTAGCCCTGGAAATTCTCACCAATTCGGCAGACGATTGGGAAATTTCCAAAAAGATCACTGTAACAACCCAAGCTCTTACCGAGATTATCGAGGGTAGCGATAAATATATCACCGAAACACCTTTTCCGGAAAAAGCTTTGGAAGTGTTAGACAGGACAATTAGTTTAATCGAACGCAAAGACAAAAATACCATTTTTCCCGACGACGTCGATTCAGTCTTAGCGGATCAGACTGGAATTGCACTTGCCAGGCTTACCGAAAAAGAAAAAGAAATACTAGGCAACTTGGAAGAAGTGTTACACACAAAATTAATAGGTCAGGAAATAGCCATCTCGCAAATTGCCAAAAGTCTGCGGTCACGAAGCGTGGGGGCAAAAGATGAATCGCGCCCCATAGGCTCCTTTCTATTTTTAGGCCCAACCGGGGTAGGAAAAACTCAAACCGCCAAAGTGTTATCTCAGGTTTATTATGGGAGTGAAAAAAACATCATTCGTTTTGATATGGCCGAATACACCGGTGATGAAGGCCTGGCCAGATTAATAGGTTCAGTAGGAAAAAATTTTCCCGGTGCGTTAACCACGGCAATCAAAAATAAACCATCGAGCATATTGCTCTTGGATGAAATAGAAAAAGCTCCTCCGGAAATATTTAACCTGTTTCTCAATTTGCTAGACGAAGGTTATATCGTCGATGCTTTCGACAGAAAAATAAGCGCCCGCCATCTTTTTGTCATTGCCACCTCAAATGCCGGATCTGAGTATATTCGCCAATCGGTAATAAAAGGTGTAGAAGGGGAAAAATTACAAACAGAAGTTCTGGACTATGTTCAGAAAAATCATACTTTTTCTCCAGAATTTCTTAATCGTTTTGATGGGGTTGTTGTTTTTACGCCACTGTCCAAGCCAGATCTAAAGCACATAGCCTCCCTGCTTTTACAAGAATTGGCGGCCAAATTAAAGGATCAAAATATCAGCCTTCAAATTACCGATGACGTTTGTGCCAAACTGGCAGAAGATGGTTTTGAACCAGAGTTTGGTGCCCGGCCTATGCGCCGCATCGTGGATGTAGAAATAGGGGATATTATAGGTAAGGCAATTCTAAAAAATACCTTAGTTTCCGGATCGGTGTTCAAATTAATTCCCCAAAGCAAAAAATCGCACTATACTGTAGACTTAATAAACTAACATGTTTACCCTTCCGGATCTCCCATTCGCTTACGATGCTCTGGAGCCGTTTATCGATACTGCCACCATGCAAATACATCACGACAAGCACCACGCAGCCTACGTCAAGGTACTCAACGATCTGGTACCGGATATGACCGAATCCGGTTTGGTTTCACTTCTCAAACACGAAAATCCCAAAGTCAGAAACAATGCCGGTGGCCACATAAATCACTCATTGTTCTGGACTTTTATGAGTCCAACCCCAAGCCCAGTTCCGGCTTTCTTTACGACCGAGCTCAAAGATCAATTTACCGCAGCAGCTATGGGTCGTTTTGGTTCCGGATGGGTATGGCTTGTTCAAAAAGCCGGTAAATTAGAAATAGTCGATACCCCAAATCAAGACGTTCCGGAAGGCAAGGTAGTATTGGGTCTCGATGTTTGGGAACACGCTTACTACCTCAAGTATCAAAATCGCCGCGCAGAATATATCGAGAATTGGTGGAATGTGATCAATTGGGCTTCTGTCGCCTCTCGCCTCTAATCCTATCCAACTTAGTCAGGTATCTCTTTCTTATTCTTAAAGAGTGCGGGGTTACTTCCAGTAGTTCGTCCTCTTCAATAAAGTCCAACGCCTGTTCCAAAGACAGTTTAACGGCTGGCGTTAGTGCAATTTTGATATCTCCGCTAGCTGATCGCATGTTGGTTAAGTGTTTACCTTTGCACACATTGATATCCATGTCGTTTTCACGGCTATTAAGCCCTATTACCATACCTTCATAGACCTCTTCCGCGGGATCGACAAATGTAATTCCCCGCTCCTGAGCACTTTCCAATGAGTAACTCAGCGCTTTTCCGGTTTCCAGAGCCACCATGGCTCCGTTTCTAAGTCGCTCAGCCACTGGTCCAATTGGCTTAAAACCGGCAAACGTCGTATTAAATATCACCGTGCCTTTCGTTGCTGTTAGCAGTGTATTTCGAACTCCGATCATATTCCTTTGGGAAATAAGATATGCAATCATAGTTCCGCCATTTCCATCAGCTTCCATATCCTTCATTTCTCCTCTTCGTTTGCCCATTTCTGTGGTCACGGCCCCCACATACTCGTCGGGTACGTCTATCGTAACCTCATCAAAAGGTTCCAGGTCACCCTTAATGATTACTTGTGGCTTGGACACCTGCATCTCATATCCTTCTCTGCGCATATTTTCAATCAAAACCGCCAAATGCAGCTCCCCTCTACCAGCCACCTCAAATTCGCCGCCCCCTAGGTCTGCAAACCTCATCCCCAGATTAGTTTCCTTTTCCTTAAACAACCGATCACCTATCTGCCTGCTGGTCACAAACTTACCGTCTCTGCCCGCAAATGGTGATGTATTGGCTCCGATGGTCATTTTAAGTGTAGGTTCTTCGACCAAGATGATCGGTAGTGCTTCTGGCACTGATGTGTCTGCTACTGTTTGACCAATTTCAACTCCTTTAATTCCAGCCAAAGCTACAATATCTCCACTCACTGCCTCCTTTATTTCTTCACGGGCAATTCCTTTACTTGTATACATTTTGTCTACACTAAATGAACCAAAATTGTGTTCGGGTGTGACCAAGGCAATCCGTTGACCCAGGGTTAATTTTCCTCTTCTGATTCGGCCGATGGCCAACTTACCCAAGTGGTTATCAAAATCAAGCGTAGAAATAAGCATTTGTACAGGTTTGTCCACATCTATTACGGCATTTGGAACCACTTTTAAGATCATGTCAAACAATGGGGACAAATCGTCTGCCATTTTGTCAGGAGAGAGCCCCGCCCGTCCCTCGCGGCCAATTGCGTAAACGACAGGAAAATCCAAATGTGCGTCGGATGTGGCAAGTTTTAAAAACAATTCTTCTGTTTCGGCCAGCACCTCCTCTGGTCTGGCGTCTTTTTTGTCAATCTTGTTTACTACCAAAATAATTTTTAGGCCAGTCTCCAGGGCTTTTTGTAAGACAAACTTAGTTTGAGGTAATGGCCCCTCGGCCGCGTCTACCACCAAAAGTGCAGCATCAGCCATGTTCAACACTCGCTCCACTTCACCGCCAAAATCAGCATGTCCCGGCGTATCGATAATATTTATCTTTACTCCGTTATAAAACACTGCCGTATTTTTAGACAAAATAGTAATTCCCCGTTCCCGTTCCAGATCGTTGCTATCCAGGATGGTAGTTTGGTTCATTTCAGCCTGGTTATCTCGAAACGTGTGAGTTTGTTTTAGTAGTCCATCTACTAAGGTGGTTTTCCCGTGGTCAACGTGGGCAATGATGGCTATATTTCTAATGTCCTGCATAATAAAAGCGCCTTCCAAGCGCACCTTATTCTACCACGTTGTATACTTATAAAGCCAACATGAACACCAAGCTCAACTCCTCGATTGATTTTCTCTACAAAAATCTAGGTCAAAAAATCCTAAAATTCCTCCTCAAAAGAAATGGTGGGGACCTAGAAGTCGCCGAAGCCGTTCTTCAAGACGCCTTTGTAGCCACATACCAATCTTTTCATACTTTTCACAGCAAGAGCACCTATTTTACCTGGATCTGTAAAATTGCTCTCAATAAACTTTCGGATTACTACAGGGACCAGGTTCGCCATCGCTCTAAAATCATAGTTCCGCTGTCAGAGGAAATAAATAAAATTATCGACCCCGATATTTCACCCGAGGAAAAATTAGCCCTAGATGAACTTAAAACCCGCGTTAATCGTTGTTTGGATCTACTCCCAAAAGAATATCGCCAACTACTTCACTTAAGGTATTACGAAGAATTAAGTCTTAGACAAATCTCCCTCAAACTGCATCTAAATCCCAGAAGCGTGGAGGGTAAAATGTATCGGGCCAAAAAACACCTAGCCAAAATATATGCAGAATCTTCATAGGGGTCTCGAGCACCTTCGCCACGATCCGATTTTAGCCACGCTTATCGACAAATTTGGCATTATCAACTACTCCAAACCCAAAGATAGGTTTGAAAATTTAGTTTCCACAATTATCGGCCAACAACTCTCAAACAAAGCCGCTGATACGATCTATAATCGGGTTCTCAAAATTACGAAAATCGATCCTGCTTCCCTACTGGCCACACAAGACGCTCAACTTCGCGCAGCCGGTACCTCCTGGGCCAAAATCCGCTCCCTTAAAGACCTTTCCCAGAAAATATTAGACAAAACTGTGCAACTGGAAAACTTAGAAACTCTGACCGACGTCGAGGTCGTAAGTCACCTTACCCAGGTAAAAGGCATTGGCCCTTGGACAGCCCACATGAAACTCATGTTCACACTCCACCGTCCAGACGTCATGCCGCTTGACGATCGGGGTATTCAAAACGCCATGATAAAACTCTACAAGCTTAAAGACAATAAAAATCTAAAAAACAATATGCTCAAAACAAGCAATTCGTGGAAGCCATTCAGGACGCTGGCCTGCTGGTACTTGTGGAAAAGCCTAGACAACGACTAAAATACTTGAGTCGTGAGTGATCAGGTTAAAAAACTAGCTCCGGCCATTTGGGCAGAAATCCAAAAGGCCAATAAAATTCTCCTCCATTGCCATGCCAGTCCCGACCCTGATTCAGTGGGCTCAGCTCTCGCGATGAAATTGGTATTGGAAAAAATGGGCAAGAAAGCAACTTTAATTTCAGGAGACGACCCCCCACTTCAAACACTAAGCTATCTGAAGGGATTCGACGAAATTCTTGTTCAAGATTTTTCACAAATAAACTTACATGATTTTGATCTGTTTATTGCTCTAGATACCGGTCCAATTACTCACATAACTAGAAAAATCGAATTAAAATTTCCTCTCCCCATTCCAACCCTGGTCATAGACCATCACAAAACTAACGATGGGTATGGCGATATGAGTTTGATCGAACCTATGATTAGTTCCACCGCGGAGATAGTATTCGAATTAATATCTCAAAAAGACGAGAAGCTTTTAGACAAAGACATTGCTTCAGCCATTTATGCGGGGATATATAGCGATACGGGCGGTTTTAGATTCCCTGCAACCACTTCGAGATCTTATGAAATAGCGGCAAAACTACTCGATTTAGGCATCGATTTTCCCAAAATAGTGTTTTCAGTCATTTCGCTTCCCGCGGACAGCCTTCGCCTTTTAGGACTTGGCCTTTCAACTTTAACTAAGTATTTCGGGGGGAAAGTTATTGTCACTGCGCTTCCGCATTCCAAATTAGTAGAAAATGGATACAATCCCGACCTGATCGGAGACGTTTATGCCTTTATTGCCTACCAGCTCTCCAGTTGTAATGACTGTTCGATTGCAGTTATCCTCTCCGAAAGAACACCGGGGACTATAAGCGTCAGTTTCAGGTCAAACAATCCGGCAGATTTTAGAGATGTTTCTATTATTGCCAAAGAGTTTGGTGGTGGTGGTCACAAACCTGCCTCCGCCGCCAGGTTCAACAATTCAAACGTCGAAGAAGTCACCAAAAAAATACTAGAAACCATCCCAATGATATACCCCGACCTCTGCCAACCGTAAATATGGGAAACAAGCTAACATCCGAGGAAGAGAAAACAATCAAATGGTATGACGACAATGCGGAGTTGTGGTCGCAAAAGCATGGGCTAACCGGAGGACATCTTATGTTTCAACCCGAAATGGAGTTGTTATTTCAGCTTGTCCATCAGGGAAAAATATTAGAAATAGGAACAGGTCATGGCGGTGACGCAATTCAGCTTATAAAACATTACGGTATCGAAAACTATACAGGCATAGACGCCTCTTCGGGTTTACTCAAAATTGCCAAATCCAGAAATCCCGGGGCAGACTTACGTCTTATGGACATTTATAGCTTAGATTTTCCTCCCCATGTCTTCGATGGCTTTTGGATATCCGCCATGATAATTCATCTTCCAAAAAACAAATTACATAATGCCCTAGACGATGTCCACCGTGTGATAAAAACAGGTGGAATTGGATTTATTTCGATCATGGAAGGCTCGGAAGATATGTTGGAAAGTCGCCCCGGACGTCATTATTCACTCTGGAGTCAAAGCGAATTTGAAAACGACCTGAAAGCTGTTGGTTTTGAAGTAGTTCATAAAAGAAGAATTGAGCCAGGCAACAGTCCTTGGGTCACGTACTTGGTAAAAGCGGTCTAATTTTATCCAGCGTGATATGATAAATATCACATGTTTGGATTTTTGTTTAAGATGTTAATTATTGCCGGGGTGGTAGTCGGAGTTGGCTGGTATTTCACTCTTCATGGCGGCAAGATTCCTCAAATTCCCAAAATAACCAGTTTTTCAGATGTCAAAAAATTGGTCGATTTTAAAAAAGTCGATGTCTCAAGTGTAGGCGGTCAACTTAGCTTAGCTCTGGACAACCTGGTTACTCACCCAGACAAGAATTCACCGGTTGTGCTGGGAGTAAAAATTACTAATGAAAGTATAGGAAAGCTAGTGGATGTCATCCAAGGCCTTCCCCCCGATCAAGTCAAGCAGATCCAGCAGATCATCTGCGCCCCAGCATCACCGTCTGCAAAGTAGTTTTACAGTTTACCAGTTGCACAGTTGACCAGTTAAGGACGATAGTTAGATCTGTGGATAACCGTGAATTTGCCCAACAACTCCAAACTCGTCTACTGGGATTTTCTAAAAAAATAATTTTATTTTGTAAAAAACTCCCCAAAGACAGGATAAATCAAAATTTATCTGATCAGTTAAGTCGTTCGGGAAGTTCAGTGGGGGCTAATTACATAGAGGCGAACGAGTCACTGGGCGGGAAAGATTTTTATATGCGGTTAAAAATTTGTCGCAAAGAGAGTAAGGAATCGATTTACTGGTTGGAAATAATTGAGAATACAGTTCCAAATCTAGCAAACGAAGCCAAAATGTTAAAATCTGAAGCAGACGAGTATCTTCGTCTTTTTTCGTCAATACTTAACAAATTAAATCATTAGTTAACTTAACTGAAAAACTGTAAAACTGGATAACTGTAAAACTCATAACATGGCCGATTTAAAACCCCTACTACTTGATCTTCAAACCAGGCTTTCTCAAATCAAGGTCAAACTTGATCCCGATCTCCGCGCAAAACAAATTCAGGAACTTGAACACAAGTCGGCAGATCCAGAATTCTGGTCGGATTCCCAGGCCGCTCAGGCTGTAATGAAGCGCTTGGCCGCACTTCAAAACGAACAAAAAGAAATAGACTTACTCTCCAGCGACTTAAGCGATTTAAGCGTCTTAGGCGAGTTAATGCCCGATGATCCCCATCTGGAAAAAGACGTCAAAAGACTGGAAAAAAAGTTAAGTCAGCTAGAAATCAGGACTTTTCTCAATGGCCCATACGACATGTCCAACGCAATACTCAATATTCACGCTGGCCAGGGTGGCACCGAGGCCATGGATTGGGTATCCATGCTTCTTCGCATGTATATCAAGTTTTGTGAGAATCGGGGTTGGCAGGTCGAAGTGGTGGATCAGATACCCGGTGAAGAAGCTGGTCTCAAATCTGTCACACTTTCAATCGCCGGTTCTTACGCCTATGGATATCTCTCGGGGGAAAAGGGAACTCATCGTCTGGTTCGGCAATCACCCTTCAATGCCGACGCGTTAAGGCAAACATCGTTTGCATTAGTGGAAATCATGCCCGAGTTGCCAGACGAAGATGAAAATATTCATATTCCCGAGGATGAAATTGAATTTGAAGCTTTTAGGTCGGGTGGCCATGGTGGTCAAAACGTCAACAAGGTGTCCACCGCCGTCAGACTTACCCACAAACCTACAGGACTTTCAGTCACCTGTCAGACCCAAAGATCGCAGGAACAAAATCGAAAAATCGCCTTGTCACTACTTAAAGCCAAACTTTGGCAAAAACGCCAGGAAGAAGTGGCGGCCACTCAAAAAGAACTCAAAGGAAAATTTGTCACCGCTTCCTGGGGCACCCAAATCCGCTCTTACGTCCTGCACCCTTACAAATTAGTCAAAGATCTGCGCACTCAAGTAGAAACTTCCCAAGCCGAGTCTGTTCTGGACGGTGACCTGGATTTATTTATCGACGCCGAACTCAGGCAACTAACTAACTAGCCAACTTAACTGGCCAACTGTAAAACTGTGCAACTGAAAAACTCAACATACGCTTCTCGTGCCGGTCAAAAACTTGAATTCGCCTTGGACCAATTCGGAATCGATGTTAATGAGAAAATTTGTGCCGATTTGGGCTGTAGCACCGGAGGTTTTACCGATTGTCTTTTGCGTCGTGGAGCCGGTAAAATTTATTCCGTAGACACAGGCTATGGAGTGTTGGATTATAAATTGCGCATAGACCCCCGGGTGGTAGTCTTTGAAAGACAAAACGCCATGCATGTCACTTTGTCGGAACCAGTTGATTTTATTTCCATAGACGTAGGTTGGACTCCCCAAAAATTAATTTTTCCTCATGCCGCAAGTCTGCTAAAACCCCAAGGTCAAATTATCTCTTTATTAAAGCCCCATTATGAAGCTAAAAATCCTCATCTTTCGCAGCAAGAGGCTTTTGAAATTGCCCAAAAAACGGTTTCCGAATTACGCGCTATGCACTACGCAATAAGTGCTATTTTAGAGTCGCCAATTGTTGGCGAAAAAGGGGGGAATCACGAGTATCTAATATGCTATACTCAAAGTTAGATGGAAAACCTGATTAACCCAAGTCCAGTTCCTACTCCACCGCCCCCATCGTGGCCCAAATTTGTCGGTGCAATTTTAACCCTCGTATTGTTGGGTGTCGTTACTGGTTTTTTACTTACTAAACTTCCCGTCAAATCATCCAAAATCACTCAGTCTGGTAGTAATGATGTTGTCAAATCTGCCAACACGGTCGGTTCCATGGACACCAAGACGTTTAGCGACAACGCCACTGGAGTTATTAACGCGGGTGGTCTAAAGGGTGAGGGGACCCATAACCTGGTTCGCGATGGTGGCCCTAGCCAAACAGTCTATCTTATTTCCTCGATTGTTGACCTGGATCAGTTCATTGGTAAAAAAGTAGAAGTATTCGGCCAGACCGTCAAAGCCCAAAAAGCAGCCTGGCTTATGGACGTCGGCCGCGTGACTCTCGTAGAATAATAGTTAAGTACCAATCCTGCCATGGTCAAGGCGAACAAACTAACCAAAAAATTTGGCCCCATATCTGCCTTGTCCGAGGTGAGCTTTTCTGTTGAACCTGGCGAGTTTGTTTTTCTAACCGGCCCATCCGGATCCGGAAAAACTACCCTCCTAAAATTAATTCTTCGCGACCTCAAGGCAGATTCCGGTAGCCTCACCGTCGATAGTCAGGATCTGTCAAAAATAAAACCTTCTCATCTCCCAGCTTTTAGGAGGAACATTGGTACGGTTTTTCAGGATTTTCGGCTATTGCCGGATCGCAACGTTTGGGAAAACATTTCTTTGCCTCTTGAGGTAAGAAACGTTCGGGGGTCGGATATTGTCGCGGCCGTCAAAATTGCCTTGGAGATGGTTGGCCTTACGGACAGGGCACTGTTGTTTCCTTCTCAACTATCCGGGGGAGAACTTCAGCGCGTCGCCATAGCCAGAGCCATTGTAGGTAAGCCAAAACTAATTTTGGCCGATGAGCCGACCGGAAACCTAGATCCCAAAACCGCCAAGTCAATTTTTAAATTGCTCAAAGATATTCACTCCGAACTCAAAACCACTGTTTTAATGGCCACTCACAATGAAGGCCTTGTAAACAACCAGTCACTTAGAGTTATCCTGTTAGAAGGTGGCAAGCTCACCAAAGACGAGTTAAAAGGCAAGTATGACCAAAGCAATTAAGATAGCCCTCCAAAGGATCCGTCGAGCGCCCTATCAGACTATGGCTGCTGTCTCCATTATGACCATGACCTTGTTTTTGGCTAGTGTTTTTTTTCTTGTTGCCGCTGGCTCCCAGGCAATTCTTAAGTATTTCGAAACCCGCCCCCAAGTAAACGCCTTTTACAAACAGGACATTATTCCTAAACCCCAGGACATAGAGAGAATAAAAACTCTTCTTGTAGGAACCGGCAAAGCAGACGTAGTAACTTACGTATCCAAAGAAGACGCCTTACGTATCTACAAAGATCTCAACAAATCAAACCCTCTTCTTTTAGAGGCGGTTACGTCCAGCATGCTACCAGCCTCAATCGAAGTCTCAGCCAAAAATCCTCAGGATCTTCCGGAATTGGCAACACTACTTAAAAAAGAACCAGATATCGAAGACGTCCAATTCGCACAAGACATAGTTGACTCACTTACTCTTTGGACCAAATCGGTTAGAGCCATTGGTGCGTCTCTGGTTGGTGCTCACGTTTTTATCACTTTCGTCATAATTCTTTTGATCATCGGGATCAAAGTTGCCAATCGCAGGGAAGAAGTTCTTACGCTTCAGTTAATCGGCGCTACCTCAGGATACATATCATCACCCTTTATCTGGGAAGGTGTCCTTTACGGTGTTTTTGGGGCCATTATCGCTTGGGGCATCACTTATCTCATTCTTTTATATTCCATGGGTTTTTTGGTTAGTTTTTTGGCTGGCATTCCCATATTGCCGCCCCCAGTATTTTTTATGTTTGAAGTTTTGGGAGTCGAGCTGGCTTTAGGGGCGTTGGTCGGTGGTATCGGCGGAGCCACTGCCGTTCGACGTTTCCTAAAGTCATGACCAAAAAAATTTTCTGCCTACTTCTTATCATTTTAACCTTGGGGCTTATCTTTTTGCCAGCTCACCCCGCATTTGCCAAGACGGAAGAAGAATATGCCAAAGAAATTGCCGATCTGGAAGCCAAGATTTCTGCCGCGCAGCAGACCTCCCAAACTCTAGCCGGCCAAATTGCCTATTATGACGGGCAAATTAGTCTAACGTCCTTAAAAATATCCCAAACCGAGGAACTCATAACCTCTATCACTTCCAAAATTCTACTTTTAGAAGACAAACTCCAAAGTAGATCTGAAGTCTTAGAAAAACAGATAGTCCAAACTTATAAGCAGGGGAGTATCGACCCCATGCAAATTTTGTTTTCGTCGACTAGCTTTTCGGAGATCATTTCCAGATTTAAATACTCTCAGCTTCTTCAGTTAAACAATCGCAAGTTCTTGCACGATACTCAAAAAGTTCAGAGCAATTACGGCCAGCAAAAGACCCTGATCGAGGATTCCAAAAAAAGATTAATAGCTCAACAAACCTCACTTGCCAGCCTAAGAAAAGATCGCGATCGTCTGCTTTCTCAAACCAGAAACGACGAAGCCACCTATCAAAAATTATTAAGTCAGGCTATTGCCGAGCGAGATTCTTTCAGAGCTTTCGCCCACGCCAAAGGTGGCAATATTCTTCCTCCACAGCCTCAACCTGATGGCTGGTTTTTTAGCCAGCGAGATGAGCGATGGGGTAATCAATGCATCGGCACTACTTGTTCAAATTCCCCCAGTTTCGTTTGGGAAGTGGGTTGTCTGATAACCAGCATTGCCATGATGCAAAAGAAAAATGGCGTAGATACCAACCCTGGTGTTATTGCCAGAAATTCAAGTTATTTCTTCCAGGACTTAATGCTCATCCCCTGGCCAGCCCAACCCGGATTCAAATTTACCAATTACGGCCGCGACCTAAACATCATCAATTCCGAATTGTCTGCAGGGCGACCAGTTGTAGTTCAGATCAGAACCACAAGTACCTCATATGGGCGGCATTTCATTGTTATCAAGGGTAAATCTGGCTCAAACTACATGATGAACGATCCTTGGGAAGGTTACGATCTGGTCTTTCAAAATTTCTATTCCACAGGCAATATCCTAACCGTCTCCACCTACCAAAAGACATGATCGGTGTATACTCAAATTATGAAACATTGGGGATGGGCAATCCTCCTGTTTTTTGTCGTCTCTACGACTTCTGTTCTAGCAGTCGACATTTCATTTTCAAATACCCCCTCGTCTCTTGATCAAACTCAAGACTTTTCAATCCTAGTCAACTTAACTTGTCAAAGTTGTAGAGAAACCTATCTAAGAGGGGTGTTTTTTAAAGGCGACACTACAAACTATTTTGGTTACACAGCCAATAATAACGGAGAATGGATAAATTCTGCCAGCGATAAGTCACTCTATTTTCACGTCTCACACGAAGATTTTTCCGACGCCAGCTGGAGTGGTACACTCAGGTTTAAGTTAGATCCTGACAGCCAATATTATTCAGGTCCTGGAGAATATCATTTCAAAATTGGCCGCTACACGTCGGCCAACAGTAGTGCGACCTGGGCTAATCAGGTGGTCATCTCTGTCACAGGTCCCTCTCCCATTCCCACACAAACCCCAATTCCGACCTCAGTTCCCAAACCCAACCCCACAACCAGACCCACATCCATCCCCCAATCCCCAACCCCTAAACCCCTTACCCCTACCCTAGCCCCTATTCCCACATCCATCCCCAAACCCCCAACCCCTATCCCCACATTCACCACTCCAACCCCTATCCCCCAATCCCCAACCCCTATTCCCACCCCATCCGTTCTTGGTGTTCAAAACCCTTCCCGGCCTCCAAGTTTAGTGCCGTCATTGGCGCTTATTTTTTCTGCATTTATTCTTTTAGGTTTAGGGACGTTTTTGGTCTTCAAAAAAGCAATTTAGGATATACTTAGTAGGTGCGAAAACTGACCAAACTAATTTTCTGGCTCCCCACGTTTTGCTGGATGGGGATCATGTTTTACCTTTCAAACCAACCATCTCTGCGGGTATCTCAGGTAGCCTGGCAGGATTTTACGTTACGTAAATCGGCCCATGTTACGGAATATTTTCTACTAACCATCCTTGCTTCATACTCACTCAAAAAAACGTTTCACAAGTCCAAAAAAGCAATTATTTTGCTTGCAATCATAATTTCATTGCTCTTTGCCGTTTCAGATGAATTTCATCAGACCTTTGTGTTCGGTCGCGAGGGTAAAATACAGGATGTAATAATCGATTCAGTGGGAATTTTTTCCTCGGTCTTCCTCATTGCGCTATAGGCTATTTCAGAGTATAATACCCCAAGTTCAACCAGCCAGGTTGAATTATTTTTTTCTCCAGCTCAAAAATGACTGAATTAGACATAATCATACCCGCAAAAAACGAAGCTGCCAGCCTCTTGCAATTAGTCACGCGCATAGATAAAGCCCTCAAAGACAAAATATCCTATCGGATAATTTATGTCGACGACAGATCAACCGACGATACCGCAAAGATACTCAAAAGACTCTCCAAAAAATTTCCCATCACCCACCTGTTAAAAGAAGGCATACCAGGCAAAGCATTTTCAATTTTGGAAGGTGCCAGTTTATCTACCGCTCCGGTTTTAGCCATGATTGACGCGGATTTGGAATACCCGCCCGAAGCAATTCCTGTCATGTATGACCAAATGCACACCCATGGCGTTGTTGTCGCCAAACGAATTACCACTCACACTGGTTTTTTGCGCCACCTAGCTTCCAATTCCCACTCGATCCTTTTTGGCCGCCTACTATTGGGTCTTAACTGCGACATTCAATCTGGTCTCAAGCTTTTTCGGCGTGAGGTAATTACCCACATTGACTCCTCCCTCGTTGGGGCTTGGTCCATTGATATTCCGTTATTACATACCAATCGAGAGCTGGGTTACACCTTAGGCCAGGTTCCAATCGATTTTGTCACCCGTCAAGTGGGCATTTCCAAACTTAAACAGGAGTTTTTAGTCGCAGCCAAACAAATCGGTATTGGAGCTATCAAAACTCGTTTTGCCAAACACAAGGTTTACGAATTTCCGGCCACAGGAGCGGACTCGATGGTGGGGGCTGGTTTTGCCTACAAAAAACATAGGTTTATCACCCATTCCACACTACCCCATCATCACTCAGCCATTTACACTTTAGTGCCTTGGCAAAAATATACACTTCTTGGCCTGTTTGCCGTTTTGTTTTTAGGTCTTTTTGTTAACCCGCTTCTTACCGGGATTGTGTTTACAGCCCTTCTTAGCTCTATCTACTTTGCCGACGTCGTCTTCAGTCTCTTTTTGGTGCTTAAAAGTTTACACTTCCCCCCCGAGCTATCTTTCTCATCTGCTGAACTGGACAACTGTAAAACTGACAAACTGCCAACTTACTCTATCCTTTGTCCTCTCTACAAAGAAGCCCATGTTTTGCCAAAATTTGTAGAAAACATTTCCAAACTCGATTGGCCCAAAGCAAAGTTAGATGTGCTGTTGTTATTGGAAGAAGACGATTCCAAGACAATAGAAGCCGCCAAATCTATGAATCTGCCGGAGTATTTCAGGGTTTTGGTTGTTCCCCATTCATTTCCCAAAACCAAACCCAAAGCTTGTAACTATGGTCTTTCCCACGCCAAAGGCGAATACGTAGTTATTTATGACGCTGAAGATGAACCGGAACCAAGCCAACTCAAAAAAGCCTATTTGGGGTTTTTGAAATCATCTGAAAAGACAGTTTGTCTTCAGGCCAAATTAAATTATTACAATCCCCACCAAAATCTACTGACTCGGTTTTTTACCGCCGAATATTCTTTGTGGTTCGACGTAGTATTGCCCGGTTTGCAGTCACTTAGTACCACTATTCCACTGGGGGGCACATCAAATCATTTCAAAACCAAAGTCCTAAAGCAGCTTCATGGTTGGGACGCTTTCAATGTGACCGAAGACTGCGACCTGGGTTCTCGACTTTTTAAACTAGGTTACACCACCGGAATAGTTGATTCTATAACCCTCGAAGAAGCCAACAGTAAAATCGGCAACTGGATCCGTCAGAGGTCCAGGTGGATAAAGGGTTACATGCAGACCTTTTTTGTTCACAATCGCCATCCCCTCCGGTTTATTAAAGAACATGGCATCCATGCTCTAATTTTCCAACTCGTAATAGGTATGCGTATGGCCTTTATGATTATCAATCCGTTTTTGTGGTTGGCCACGATTGCCTACTTTACTCTCTACCAATTTGTGGGTCCGGCCATCGAAGCGTTGTACCCGTCAATAATCTTTTATTTAGCTGCCATCTCCCTGGTCTTTGGCAATTTTTTATATGTTTATTACTACATGATCGGTTGTGCCAAGCGGGGAGCCTGGCCGGTGATTAAATATGTATTTTTAATCCCGTTTTATTGGTTATTAGTCAGCATTGCGGCTTTCAAAGCGTTTTCCCAGCTTATTTTCAAGCCCCACTATTGGGAAAAAACTACCCACGGATTAAACGTTTCCGTCAAGTCGGCGTTTAGTCTAAAAAATTATTACAAGTACGTCCCCGGGGGACTACTCATCGGTGCCTCCCTGTTTGGCAACTTTTTCAATTTCCTGTACAACGCTTACCTGGGCCGGGCGAGGAACGTGTCGGTAGAAGAGTTTGGTATGTTAAGTCTCGTTAGTAGTCTCCTGTACATTTCTCAGATCCCGGCATCCGCCCTTTCCAGGACGGTTACATACCGCAGTGCATATCTTTTGGGCAAGCATCAAGTGACCGTTAAACGATTCTGGCAATCTCTTAGAAAACGTATTTTTCCTGTTTCTATTCTTTTAACCCTTGTTTGGTTAGTACTGTCGCCAGTCCTCGCTCAGATTTTTCACTCCAACTCCGTTTTACCATTCCTCATCTTTAGTCCGGTTTGGATCCTAAGTTTACTAACAGCCGTAGATGGTGGGTTTCTATATGGCTACCAAAAATTTGGACTGATGGCCCTGTCTTCTGTGCTAGAAGCAGTCTTCAAACTTCTTATTACGATGGTTTTTGTACATCTAAATCTACCGGAATATATTTACGCCTCAATTCCACTGTCCATGCTTGTCAGTTTTATGGTGGTGTGGTTTGTGGCCAAATCTATGCAAGATTCTGCCAAATCACTGGACGACCAGACGACACTTTATTTCCCCAGACGTTTTTTTGCGACATCAATTCTGGTTCGACTTTCCTCGATGGCCTTCCTAAGTCTCGATGTTATTCTGGCCAAAATATTTCTTTCCCCAGTCCAGGCGGGGCAGTACGCCCTCATTGCCTTAGTTGGGAAAATGGTTTATTTTGTCGGCAGTTTGTTTTCCCAGTTTGTGACCCCTATTGTTAGCAAAGCCGAAGGTGAAGGAGCCAATTCCAAAAATGTCTTCTACAAACTACTGGCAGCCATCTCTTTTTCAAGTTTCGTAGCCTTTGTGTTGGTTGGGGTATTAGGTTACATCACCGTACCGCTTCTATTTGGCCCGAAAGCGCTGGCCATTGTCTCATACTTGCCAGCTTTTTGTCTTAGTATGGCGGCTTTCACTATCGCCACGACTATTGTCAATTACCATCAAATTCGCAAGCAGTACCATTTTCCAATAGTTGGCTTTTTTATAAATATTCTCCAAATAATCGTACTTTATGTCTACCATTCCAGTTTGAAATTGGTTGTCTTAGACATGTTGGTCATGGGGCTTGTTTATTTGTTTGTGGTCCTAACATTACACATTTTTCAAAATCAGCTCAAAATAGTTTCAAGCCACGTTCTTGATTTATTGGACCTATTCAAGTCCTTTAGGCACGTCAAGCGTCCCACATCCGGCAATCTCAGAATTCTTATCTTTAACTGGTATGACGTAAAGCACGTTTGGGCTGGTGGGGCCGAACTATATGTTCATAATATGGCCAAGGAATGGGTCAAAGCAGGTCATGAGGTAACCATGTTTACCGGTAACGACCAAAGAAGTTCCCAGCACGAGACGATAGATGGAGTAAGTGTTGTCCGTCGGGGTGGTCAGTTCACAGTAGCTCTTTGGGGAATGATTTATTATCTTCTCAAGTTTAGAGGCCATTTCGACGTCATTATTGACGTCCCCAAAGGCGTTCCATTTTTTACCCCCCTATATGTATTTGGCGTGCCAATTGTTTGTCTAATTTTTCAAGTTCACCAGGAGATGTTTCGTACTGGATTGGCATTTCCATTCAAGCAAATTTCCATGTTTCTAGAAGGCCAAGCATTGCCGTTTGTTTACAGAAACATTGAGATGGTGGCCGTATCGCCATCCGCTAAAAAATCTTTTGAGTCCATCGGACTTGGGAAATCCCGGGCAATCAATATTGTCGAGCCAGGAGTAGAGATTAAAAAAGCCAAAATAGCAAAAACTAAATTTCCCTCGGTAATCTACCTTGGTCGACTCAGACCATACAAATTCATCGATCTTCTCATTATGGCCGTTTCCAATGCCAAAGTGACAATTCCGGACATTAAACTTTATATAGCAGGTTCCGGAGAAGACGAGCATCGGCTCAAAACCATTGCGGCTCAGTTGGAGATGGGAAGTAACATCGAATTTTTAGGCAAGGTTTCAGATGAGGAAAAGGCAGAATTGTTCACAAAAAGCTGGATTGCTGTTCAACCTTCTATGGTAGAAGGATGGGGGATTACTAATATTGAAGCCAATCTATGTGGAACTCCCGTTATTGCCGCCAATGTCGATGGATTGAAGGATTCCGTTTTGGACGGCCAAACCGGGTTATTGGTTAAACCTATGGACCCGGAGGCCATAGAAGCCGCAATTCTAAAACTCGTCAAAGATACAAAACTTAGAAACGCTCTTGCCAAAAACGCAGTTGCCTGGGGTCAAAATTTCAGTTGGCCCACCTGCTCAAATAAATTTATGGAAGTAATAAATACAAATTTAAATCACAAATATGACTATATGATAAATAAACACCCGGTTTATCAGAATCAAACAAATCAATGACCAATTTAACGCAACCAAATTTATTCCAATTGCTTTTTAGCGGGGTTGCGTTGCAGTTAAACTCTTTGATTTTTAAATCACCAAAGTTGCCCCCGTCTAAATTTGGAAACTACACTCTAGTCAGGCAAATTCCAAAATCGGATAAATTCAGTAACATGTCCATCTGTATTTACAAAAAAAATTCCAAAAAATATTTCGTAAAACTCTGGTTAGGCGGCTTGAGAGACTTAAATTACAATTTTCTGGTTAATGAATATCTGACTAATCAACATCTTATACAAGTTTTTTCTAAAGCCAGTTTTTCAATACCTAAATCAGTAGAATGCATACTTGGGTCATTTGGAGCCGCATTTGTTTACGAATTTATTGATAACGGTACGCCCTTAGACAACTTCCCAACTACTTATCAAGCAAAGATTGTAGCCAGTGTCATTAATAAAATAAATTCAATAAAGATTAGTCACGAAGAATCCGCAAAACCGCTAACAATCCGTCCAGGCTGGTTCTACTTGTTATTGTTGCCATTTATTACATTGTTGACAATAATTCACGATTTTAAAAACGCAATGCTATATTTCAAAACATTTACTGCATGTCTTAAAGACTATGCCACCTTGGATTTGAATAACTTTTATCTGTCCCACCGCGACCTAACACCTAACAATATTTTGATAAAAAATCATAGAGTTTATCTGGTTGATGGAGAAAGTTTTGTATATACGGCAAAAGGTTACGATATTTCGTTCCTGTCAAACCAGCCCAATTGCTCGGCAGTGTATAAAACATTGAAGGACAAGTATGCCTTACGCGCACAACCGTTCTTTGAAAAATATATTGCACTACACCACACATTAGGTTCGGGTGCCTTTCTAAAAATTAATGCATCCAAACCAGCTCACTTAAACAACTTGTTACAGTCAAAATGAAAAAGTTTACAGTTACCATTGGAATTCCAGCCTTTAATGAGGAAAAGGGGATAGTCCGTGTTCTCGATTCTATTTATGCCCAAAAGCATAAAAACTATACATTGGAAAAAGTTTACATTGCTAATGATGGGAGCACTGATTCCACGGTAGATTTAGTAAAAAAATTTGCAAAAAAACACCCTACCGTAAAATTAATTAATGATGGAAAAAGACTGGGTCAAGCCGGAAGACTAATGCAGTTTTATCACCTTAATACAAGCGATATATTTATTACTTTTGACGCTGATTCAGTTTTGGCAATGGATACGGTAATAGAAGATCTCGTCGGACCGTTTAATGATGACAAGGTCGGAGCTGTGGCTGGACATGACATTCCATTTCCTGCCAAAAAATTCTTTGAGAAAATTGTTGAAGCCGGAGTCAATATTTGGTATGAAATTCGTGTAAAAATCAATACCGGAGATTCAATTCATAATTTACATGGATGTGTTAATGGCCTGCGAAAAAACATAGCCAAAAACATACATTACCCCAAAAATTTATTTGCTATCGACGCATATGAATATCTAGATGTAAAAAAACAGGGATACAAATTTGTAATGGTACCATCGGCCAGTGTTTATTACAGAATTGCAGATAATCTGCACGATTTTCTCCTTCAAAACAGCCGTTACGTAGACACCCAAGTACACATTGAAAAACTGTTTAGCCAGAATATTTATGCCGACCACAATCCAACGTTGTCTCAAAAAATTCAGGGAGTTCTCACTGAAACGCTAAGAAATCCTATTTATTCAATTTTAGCTATCATCCTTCAAATAGTACTCAGACTAGTAAAACCATTTTATCTTGAGGACTCGTCACGGGGAATATGGACCGTGGTAGGGAAAACCAAATCGCTATGAGCAAAACACAAATTACTATCTGTATCCCGGCTTACAATGAGGCCGCAAATATAAAGAATGTTCTTACGGATTTGTTGGCTCAACAGAGTGAGTTAACCATGGTTAAAACCATTTATGTAGTTTGCGACGAATGTACAGACGATACGGTTTTAATCGTAAAAAAAATAAATTCAAAAAAAATAAAAATCATTGAGCATGCCAAAAGACAGGGCAAAGCATTTAGCATAAACGAAGTGTCACGACTTTCTCAGACACCAATTTTGTTTGTTATCGACGCCGATGTTCGGATCCCGGACAAATTCTTTTTGGACAAGATGGCGCGGCCAATAATAGAAAACAATGTCGATCTGACATCCGCAGACATAGAACAGCTTAAACCTGAAGGTTTTTTTGAGCAGGTATTGCTGGTAAGTGAAGACATAAAAAGATCTGTCTTCAATCATTATAAAAACGGCAACAATTTCTACACCTGTCATGGCCTGGCCAGGGCCTTTTCAAAGCGATTGTATAAGCAACTTAATGTTAAGTTTAGTGCTGGTGAGGATTTGTATTCTTACGTCTATTGCCTAACTAAAGGTTTTAAATACCTTTTTGTAAGTCACGCTTTTATTACTTACCGGTTGCCAACAAATTATTCGGACCATGAAAAACAATCCATTCGTTTTGTCCAAGCAATTGAGAAAATAAACAAAGAATTTGGAATATCAAATGTTCGCGAGTTAACCAAAACCCCATGGTTAAATGTAATCTATTGGACTTTTGTATATCTTTTGCGCCACCCCATTTTAGTCATAGTCAACGTGATAATTTATATATTTTCTCTTGTTAGATCAAGGTTTATTAATCACACCCAAAACGCATGGGCATTTGTAACAAGCTCTAAAAAAGCAATTTCCGTATGATCAAATATATCAACTCAAAAACAAAATTAAGCCCCGGATTACTGCTCCGGAAAACCGTCTATGCGGTTACATTGCTATTGAATAATATTGTTAGCCGAAAACCATTGATCACGATTCTTTGCTATCACGGAATATCGTCAGATCAATGGCGTTTCAATCTGAGCAAGGATGAGTTTTCCAGGCAACTAGAGGTTTTCTCAAAATCTTACAAGTTCATTTCTCTAGCAGACCTGGTAAATTTTTTAGATGGGAAAACAAGCATCGACTCCCCATCTTTAGTGATCACTTTTGATGATGGCTATGCTAATCTCATGCAGATAACGGATTTGGCAGCCAAGTATCATCTAAAACCCACGGTATTTGTCTTGTCAGACCCAAAAAACGCAAACCGACACGAGCTGGACAATGGACAGTCCCTGCTTTCTTCGTCACAGATAAAAAATCTTTATAAACAAGGTTGGGAGATTGGTTGTCATACTGCCACACACGCACTTATGTCAAATTTATCGGACGATCAAATAAATATTGAAATAATAAAATCAAAAAAAACACTCGAAAAGAAGCTGGATATTTCAATACCGTACATTGCCTACCCCAAAGGAGGATACTCAGAAAAAATTATCACTGCGGTTAAGAAAACTGGTTATGAATTAGGACTGTCTATGGATAGCGACTTGTTAACCAAAGCGTCAAATCGGTTTGCTCTTCCCCGGGTTGGATTGGATCAATCATTTACGCCAATAGAAGTTCAATCTGCAATTTTGCCAGTTTCGACTATGTTTAGAAGTATTTTATCTCATACACCATTTGTTAAATTAATTTGATAGTACTATGCCTAAAAAACTTCACGTTATAACCAAATATTTTTATCCCGTAGTTGCCGGAATAGAATTAAATATATTCGAAACCTATAAACGGTTGGACCCGGAAAAGTGGGAAATAGTTATCCATACATCCAAAGACACCTACCTTAAAAAAAATTGTTTGCCAAAGGACGAAGTAATTGGACCGCTTCAGGTCAAACGTTACCCATTCAAGTGGTTTGGTTTTTTTCCAGACCTAGATTGGAATGACGATTGCGTTATTGCTCTACATAATTTCGACATCTTTCCCCATGTGTTCTTCATGCTTTACACACTTTGGTTAAAAGTACTAGGTAAAAAACGTTTTAGACTTTTCCTCACCCCACATGGTGGATTTAATCCGGAATGGAAGATTTATTCAAAGTTTAGAGCCTTAATCAAAAAAACATATACCTATACCCTCGGATCTTTGTTGATCAACTTGACCGTCGATGGCATACGGGCAGTTTCCGATTGGGAAAAAAATGAGATGCTCTCCAGGGGTTTAGATCCCAAAAAAATTCAAACCATTTCCAATGGCCTTGAGGACGCAGCATTCAATTCTGATGATACCGATGTGACCTCAAAAACAAAAAAATTAGTTAAGAGCTGGGGAAGATACATCTTTGA
Source organism: uncultured Gammaproteobacteria bacterium (assembly GCA_964633995.1). Lineage (GTDB taxonomy): Bacteria > Patescibacteriota > Microgenomatia > CAZETR01 > Amesbacteraceae > CAZWKN01. The sequence goes on along the minus strand of CAZWKN010000002.1, from coordinate 201,919 downwards.
AGACGCTAGGATTTATTCAATAAAAAATCAGGAAACTATCATCAAGGCTCTTCCGTCTATTCCAAAAGATATAAAGTTAGTAAATATTGGAACAGTTGGAGATTCTAAATACCTCAATGACCTCAAAGACTTGGCATCACGACTAGGGGTTTCAGACAGAGTCATATTTCCTGGGGTTATTATGGGTGCTGATAAATATTATATAAATAGACATGCCCTGGCCTTTGTCCATATGGCCAAATGGGAAAGTTTTTGCAACGTGGTGCATCAGGCTATTAGTCAGGGTTTAGTTTGTATCGTAGCTAACAATACCGCCTTGCCATATTTAGTAAAAGATAAAATTAACGGATTTTTGGTAGAAACCTTTGACCACGTAGCGCTTGCCAATAAAATCAACTTCATCCTAGATCCAAAAAATAAAAAAGCAATTAAAACAATCCAACGGTACAACCTAGATCATGGTCGCGAAAACTCCTGGGCAAATGTGGCCAGAAAAATGGAGACACTTTATTCAAGCGGCCCGACTCCAACGTCCAATTCTCCTGCTCTCCACCCCGTACTTTCCAGGCCCTGGGTAAAGGTTTTAGTCGACGCGTTTCGGAAGATTCAGCGCCCCGTTGCCAGGTGGTTCAAACCAAGAAAAAATTATTTTTTGTTTCCGACTCCCAAAAGAAACATAAAACCAATTAGTATCTCGTATGGTTTTGACCGCGGAGTTCCGGTCGACCGCTATTATATAGAAAAATTTTTAGCACTTAACAAAAAAGATATTAAGGGCAACTGTCTTGAAATAACCGACGATGCCTATATCAAAAAATTTGGTGGTTCCAAAGTAAGTAGGGGAGACATATTGGACATCAATCGAGGAAACAAGCAAGCCACCATCTATGCGGATCTTCAGAATATGCCTCAGATTGGAGACAATACCTATGATTGTGTGATTCTCACCCAAACGCTATTAATGATTCCTGATTACGAAGCGGCTATAAGAGAGTGCAAAAGAATCCTCAAGCCAGGTGGAGTACTATTAGTTACGGTTTCGTCCCTAAGCCCCGTTTGGAACATCGCCTCCAACATGTGGAGATTTACCAAGGCTTCGGCCGAATATATATTCAACAAATATTTCAGCCCTGACAACTTAACTGTGGAGACCTTTGGAAACGCTTTGGCTGGGCAAGCATTTTGGGTTGGCATGGCAATCCAGGATCTTGCTCCGGAGGAGTTGGAGGACAACGATCCGTATTTCCCAGTCACAGTTGCTGTACGGGCTGTCAAAAACATATGAAAAATTCAATAATGCAATTTGTCTCACAGCTTTTTTACCCAGTTCCTCTAATCGAGCCAGCTACCGAGTTTTCGGATAAAGTAATTGTCATTACCGGGGCCAGTCATGGGATTGGTCGGGCGTGTGCGGAGCTATTGTACAAAAAAGGGGCGAAATTAGTATTAATTAGCCGTAGCGCTCTTCTTGTCAAACATCATTTTCAGGATTCGTCCCGGGTACTGGCTCTTCGGTGCGATGTCACCAAAACTAAGGATTGTATTGAGAGTATCGCAAAAGCCCTAAACACATTTAAAAAAATTGACGTATTAATTAATAATGTTGGCATTTTTGCCAACAAGTCATTAGAGTCAACTTCTGTCGAAGAGTTTAGACAGACGATAGATACCAATCTTGTTGGTGCGTTTAACATGTCCAAGGCTGTTCTTGGAAGCATGAAAAAAAACCGCAAAGGACTTATCATTAATATTGGTTCCAAAATCAGTCACAATACCAATGTCGCGCCCAACAAAGTCACATATGCGACAAGCAAGTATGCCCTGGAGGGTTTTTCGTTTGCGTTAAACAAAGAACTCAAGCCTTTTGGCATCAGGGTAACCTGTTTAATGCCGGGAACGGTGACAACCTTTTTATCAACCAAGGGCAGAAATTTTTTATCACCCTATCAAGTGGCAAATCTTATAAAAACCATTATTGAGTCGGAAAACATTGATTTCGAAAGTGTAGTATTTAAATCAGTAAAACAGGATATATGAAAAAAATCATAACCTTATTTTTTTCGATAACCGCGGTGATGTTTGTGATGGCCCTCTATATTTTTACTCTAAGAGGAGTTGCAGGCAATCCAGTTACCTCGGATATCAAAAATAATCTCGACCAAGCCACCAAGCCATTGGAGCTTTCGCCAGAACGCGGTAGATATGCCCTCATTATGGCGCTGGTCAACACCGGTCGGTTTGACTTGGGACCGGGTCTGGCGGACGCAGTTTATCCGGACGTCGGTTGGCATCAGGGCAGATTTTATATCCTCTTTGCCCCCGGCATCTCACTCATGGCACTCCCACTATATATATTAGGTGCCAAATACGGCCTAGCCCAGGTCGCCAGTTTCTTTTTGTCATCGCTTTTTGCAACAGGAAGCGCAGTAGTCCTCTTCAAAATCTCCCGTTACATGTTTAAGTTACCTGTTTGGGCAAGTGTGTTTTCAAGCGTAGCTTTTAGTTTCGGTTCAATCTCCTGGGCCTACGCAGTTACCCTGTATCAGCACCAGGCCACCACATTTTTCATTTTGTCGGGTATCTATGCGGTTTGGAAATATGCCCAAAAATCAGGCTTCAGCTGGCTTTATTCTCTTTACGTTTGGTTAGCATACGCTTTGGCTATCAGTGTCGACTATCCAAATATTGCCCTCATGGCTCCGGTAATTGTTTATCTGGGGTTAACCTCATTTTCTCTCGACCAAACGGTGAGAAATATTAAGCTAAGTTTTCGGCCGGTTGTGGTTGCAACCTCTGCAATTTTTATTGCCATTACGCTTCTGCATGGCTATTACAACAAAACTCAATTTGGTGGTTGGACAAAAATAAGCGGTGGACTAATCGATTACAAAACTATTAAGGAGTCCAACTTGTTAGCCTCTGCGTCCGGAGATTTAGTTATTAAATCCATAGAGAAAAAAATCAACCCCACCAAATTTTTTACGGAGCAGAAATTCCCGTTCGGTTTTTACACGCTTACCGTTTCCGACGACCGGGGCCTGGTCCTATACTCCCCACTCTTCGTGTTGGGTTTATTGGGCATACTTGCCCGTCTCCGGCGGCTTGAATTATTTTCGTCCGTCATGATTGCTAATGTTATGGTGGTTGTCTTTTTGTATAGTAGTTGGGGAGATCCCTGGGGTGGTTGGGCATATGGACCCAGATATTTAATTCCTGTTTTTGGCTTACTAAGCCCTTTCGTGGCGGCTTGGATCTCAGATGGCAAGTTCCTAAAAAAACTTCTAGCTCTAGTTCTGTTTATTTATTCATCGGCGGTTGCCCTGTTGGGGGCCTTAACAACCAATACTATTCCTCCCACTCCCGAAGCCATTTATTTGCACACTCAATATAATTTTGTAAAAAATATACCGTTTATCGCGGCAAACAGAAGCAGTAGTTTTATGTACAACACATTTATCAACAATTATATGAATCTAACCAATTATTTTCTAATTATTCTTGGCGTAGTTGTTGTATTGGCAATTTTAATTTTATTCGTTGTTCCTTTATTTACTAAACATGACCATTGACATCACTCTTCCCAAAAAACCGTTGACTAGATTGTTAGCTTGGATCAGCAGATTGCCACTTCTAAGCATTTCTGTTTCACTGTCGGTGACCATTGCTATGGTGGCCACCTTTATTACTTTTCAAAATCACACCATCATCTCTTATGGTGACGCTGAATCCCATTTAAACATCGCCAAAAGAGTCATCCACAGTCTTACGCCAGGAGCCGCTCAATTGGGAGGCATTTGGTTGCCATTGCCACACATTTTAATGCTGCCTCTTATTGCGTCAGATTACCTTTGGAGGACTGGTTTAGCGGGTTCAATCGTGTCTGGAATTTGCTTTGTTGTTGCCGCCTCCTTCATTTTTAAACTCACGGAACTCCTCACCAAAAATACATCCGCCGCCTTTCTTGCCTCCTTGCTTTTTATCACCAATCCGAACATTTTATACATGCAATCCACCCCCATGACGGAATTGCCACTGATAGTTTTTTTTGTACTAAATAGTTATTACTTCGTCAGATATCTGCATGATCAGGACAAACTTACCGATTTAATTCTCGCTGCATTCTATGGATTTTGCGCTACTCTCACTCGTTACGACGGCTGGATAATTGTTCTGATCCAAGCGGGAATCATTGGCCTGCTTAATACGAAAATCCACACCTTTATTAAAAATCTCTTCCATGGCCAACTCACCAGATTGACGCTTCTGACCCAAAAGGGTGAGGGGATATTAATTATCTTTTGCACCCTGGCTTTTTTTGGTGTTTTCCTCTGGTTGGGTTGGGGGGCTTTGATCCTTGGTAATCCGTTTTACTTTACCACTAGTCAATTCTCGGCCAAGTCCCAGCAAAAAGGTTGGCTGGCCAAAAAACAACTCCCGTCCTACAAAAATCTTCCCAGTTCTGTCGTCTATTACACCGCCACATCTATGAGCAATGTGGGTATTCTTATCTTTGCGGTTTCCATCATAGGCTTTATTTCTTTCGTAAAAGACAAACAAACGCGCTATTCGTTCTTTACGTCTTTGGTTTTGCTTTCACCCTTTATTTTTTATGTCCTCACGCTTTATATAGGTCAGTCTTTGATTTTTATCCCTTCGATTACCCCAGTAGGTTTTGAGTGGCGTCTCTTCAATGTCCGGTATGGCCTGATGATGATTCCCACTTGTGCGATATTGTTTGCCTACCTTTTCACCAAATGCAAAATTCCAGGTCGCATAGTTCTCGTTACGCTCTTCCTGCTTCAATTTGGCCTGTACATAAATGGTTACTCTCGTGTGGTAACTTATGATGACGCCACCATCGGGCTTTCAGCCAACAAGTATCCGGACGCGGTAGGCTGGTTAGCCAAAAACTACACCGGCGGCTTATTGATCATGGACGATTATAAGCGCATCTTTAGTGTCATCACTTCCAAGCTGCCTATGCAGAACATTATCTATATTGGTACCAGGCCGTATTGGGAAGAAACCCTCGTCTCTCCCCAAAGACATGCTCAGTGGATTATTCTTCAAAAAGACGACGCTCTTTGGAAAAATTATTTCGACACTCCAGAAAAACAAGGGCGCTTGTATGTTCACTATAAAAAAGTTTATACATCGGAAGATATTCTGATCTTTGAACGCAACTTATGAAATTAGTCTTACTCTCATTAAGTGTTTTGATCTTTTTGTTGGCCACCCCGGTTCACGCCGCAGACTCGCGACCCACACTTTGGAAAATTCAATCCATAGATACCATGAAGTTTTCCCGGGATATGGCCAGATCAGAATCCAATAATCCTGCTTTTGATCACATGATAGATAAACAGATGAGCGACATTGCATCTACCGGAGCCACCCATGTAGCCATAGCTACCCCCTACGACGCCGAATTTATTCCTTTTTTGACCAGGTGGACAAAATCCGCCAGGTCTCACGGGCTGTTGGTTTGGTTTAGGGGTAACTTCTCTGGTTGGGAAAATTGGTTCGGCTACCCGGACATTTCCAGGGTAGACCACATTAACAAAACCAAGGCCTTTATTTTAGCCAATCCTGATTTGTTTGCCGATGGTGATATATATTCACCGTGTCATGAATGCGAAAACGGAGGAGATGGTGATCCCAGATCTACGGGTGATGTCAAAGGTTATCGCCAATTTTTAATAGATGAGTATGGTACGACCAAGGAAGCCTTCAAAGAAATAGGAAAAAATGTGGCCTCAAATTATTTCTCCATGAATCTGGATGTGGCTAAATTAATTATGGACAAACAAACCGTAACGGCTCTGGATTCAATTATAGTTTTGGATCACTATGTCGATACTCCGACAAAGTTAGCCAAAGACGTTGCCTCCATGGCCAAGAAAACAAACGCCCAAATCGTCTTGGGGGAGTATGGTGTGCCAATTCCCGATATTCATGGCAGCATGACGGCCGAAGGTCAAGCCAAGTGGATTAAAGAAGCTATGGGCAAACTTATTCAAATTCCCGGTTTAATGGGCTTAAATTATTGGATAAATGCCGACGGTTCTACTGAAATTTGGCAGGGGGCTAATCTGGAAAAAAAGCCGGCGGTCGATGTGATTGCTTCATTTTTTTCCCCCAAGATAGTATCCGTAAGTGTGATTGATAGGCAAGGAAATTTACTCACAAACGCCAAAATAATCTATCTTGGCCGGAATTTTACTGGGTTAGTTCCCGTCCTTTCGGATTATTCGACCATTTCCGTTTCTGCGCCTGGTTTTAGAGATAAATTTATAAATGTCGATGTTACCAAAGAAAAAATGGAAGTAGTTTTGGATTCCCAGACGCGCGACTTTTTCTTACTACCAATACTTCGCTTTATTCAATCGGTAATACTCAAAAGTTTCGGCAAGAGCTAAATCTAGAGAATATTTAGGTGTCCACCCGACGGTCTTTTTTAGTTTATCCCAATTGGCTACGTAATTTCCCGGCTCGATGGATTTTCGCTCGCTAGGAAAGGGGACTAGCTCGTATTCGCCAGAGCCGTTCGCCTCGATCGCCTTTTGGCTAAATTCTTTTAGTGATACCGGAAAAGCTCCTATATTAAACGCTTCTCCCCACACCAAGTCTGAAGTGGTAGCCAGGTCAATTAGCGCGTCCACTACGTCTTCCACATATACGCAGTCCCTGATTTGCGATCCGTCCCCCATCAGTTGAATCTTTTCATTGTCAATCAATCGTCTGATAAACCAGTTCAAAACCCCCTGCCTGGAATGCCTCATTTGGTGCCGGGGGCCAAATACGTTACAAAGCCGCAAACTGGTAGACCTAATGCCGTTCAATTTCCAATACAGTTTATGGTACGCCTCCCCGGCGATTTCAGAAATGCCATTGGTGTCAATCGGGTCAAACCGGTAACTTTCATCTATAAACAACTTGTCTATTCTTCCGTATTGGTTTCTGGTTCCCGTGTAAATTATTTTAATATCTTTGTTTTCTTTAATGCACATCATCAGGAACTTAAGTTGGTCAACAGTGTTTATTTGCAAATCAAACACCGGGTCTTTCATGGCATCCACGTGGCTTAGTACTCCAGCCAAGTTAAAAACATATTCGCTTTTTCTTATCAATCTAGCGACTTCCGGATCTGCTATGTTGGCTTCCACAACTTTGACTTTGTTTTTAATCTCTACAATATTGTGGCTGTTCCACCCAGTATCAGGAATTTTTGCATCTACAATAGTTACATTAGCCCCCATTTTGACCAGCCGAATTGCCAGGTTGCTGCCAATAAATCCCAGTCCACCAGTCACCATGATATTTTTCCCCGCCAGATCCATTGCAGAAATAATAACATGTCCTCGCGAGTGACCCCAAAGAGATTGCTTCCCCCGCCGATGGTGGGATCGCAATGACAATTTCCTGTCATCGCGAGCGAATGTAATGGGCGTGGCGATCCCCATCAAGTGATACGTTATAATTCATATCATGATTTACTACGAAAATCTCAAAAACACCAATTCCGAGTTTTTCCCGGATTTTATTAAAGGCTTTTCAGACTTTCTAAATAGCGGCAAATACGTTTTAGGCCAAAACGTCGATGCCTTTGAAAAAGAGTTTGCAACTTACTTGCAAGCCCCGCTTAGTGTTGGCGTAGGCTCGGGCCTTGCTGCTCTTGAATTAAGTATCCAGGCTTGCAACTTCCCTCCCAAAAGTGAAATTATTGTCCCATCAAATACATATGTTGCCAGCATTCTGGCCATTCTAAATACCGGCCATATTCCCATTTTAGTAGAACCGGACATCACTACTTACAATATAGACCCCTCCAAAATTACCGAAAAAATTACACCCAAAACCAAAGCGGTATTAGTGGTCCATATGTACGGCAAGTCCTCTGACATGGGCCCGATAGAAGATATCTGTAGATTACACAACCTAGTGCTTATAGAAGATTGCGCCCAAAGTCATGGCGCCAAGTATAAAAACAAATTTACTGGAACCTTTGGTATTGGAGCTTTTAGTTTTTATCCCACCAAAAATTTAGGAGCCTTAGGTGAGGCTGGGGCTGTAGTTACCAGCGATCTCGCGCTCGATTTAGCAATCAGAAAACTTCGTAATTACGGAAGCACTGTTCAATACCAAAACGATCTTATTGGTACTAATCAACGATTGGACGAACTTCAAGCAGTATTGTTGCGTATCAAGTTAACAAAACTCGACGCCATTAATCTCCACAAACGCCAACTAGCCAAAATTTATCAGGACAACTTGTCTGACAAATTTATTAAGCCGGTTGTTCGCCCCGACTTCTACGATGTATACCATATATATAATATTCGCCATCCCCGTCGTGACCAATTACGCCAGTATTTGTTGGATCATGAAATTCAAACAGCCATCCATTACCCCACTCCACCCCATAAACAACCGGCATTATCAGACCTATTTAGAGGGCAAAGTTTTCCGCTTTCCGAGGAAATTCATGCCACCACTCTAAGCCTTCCCATATCTTACTCGCATACCAATGAGGATATAGCTCGCGTTGTAGAGGTAATGAACAAATTTAACTAGGTATTTTTGTACTCGAATACAATAATTGATCAATAGCTTGCATTACTGGCTAATCGGCAGTAAAATACTACAAGTCTTAACTTTCCTCCTGCTCTTCAATCAATGAAATTAGGTGAAACACTGCTGTTTGGTATTCTGTTTCTGCTCCTAGGTCTTCTATTGCCCCTTACCTCGCTTGCTGTTTCAGAGCTTGTTGTCCCGAATTTTCCGGCATGTACTAGCCCCACGGGTTCTCTTAAAATTAGCTATGATTCAGGGATTCACGGCATAGTCGGCGACACGAACACCTATGTGGGTAGTGATCAGGTGTATATCGTTAACGATAGTCAGCTCAGTCAATGTTTCTGCTCATCGGCGGGTAATGGCATCCAAACCGATTGGTGGAAAGTAAGCTCTCTTAGTCAGTCGCAAATTGCTACGCTTGAAAAACTGGGTTGGATTTTCGTCCCCTCAGGATCTGCGTGGGGCTTAGACGATTCACCCTACATGGCCAAAAATTTTCCATACAGTTGTCTGACTGGAGGAAACGGTGGTGGGAGCAATGGTGGCACAGGCGGAGGTGGCCAAGCCCCGGTCTGTGATTCCAAAAAACCAGCCGCCCCATCGCTAAATTCGGTTGTCAGAAATGGCTCGACAGCGATTCTTACCTGGTCAGCCGTTTCAGATGCCACTCATTATTCCATTTCCTACGGTTTAGCTCCGGGAAACTACATTTATGGCGTTCCCAACACCGGCAAAGTAACCACCTACACCATAGGCAGTCTTGATCCGTCCAAAACCTATTATTTCTCCGTTCGGGCCGTAAACAACTGTATGCCGTCAGATGCCTCTGGTCCTGGTGGCCAAGTCTTGGGGGCTTCCACGGGTCAAGTTTTAGGCCTTGCTTCCACTGGCAACACTACTCAAGTACTTCTCGCACTTGGAGCCGGAGTTATATTGTTTGGTCTTTCTTTATGCCTAAAATCTTCTTCAGAACGACACTCGTAGCTTCACTTGCCTGTTTTGTTCTGTCTGGTTTTTTTATCTGGCAACGCCATGCTCCCATTCAGGCAGTGGCCAACACGGCCACAGGTCTACCTAAAACCATTTCCTTTCCAAGTTTGGGCCTAATCCTGCCGGTCATTCCTACCGAAAACGGAACCACCCCCAAAGGAGTCTCTTACGTTACTTCTACTCCACTGCCGGGAACCCCAGGCAATTCTGTTTTTTATGGCCACAACTGGCCAAATCTTTTGGGTAAACTTCACACTCTGGTTCCCGGGCAGGAGGTGCACATTAGCTTTTCAGACTCCAAACTTGTCAAATTTAGGATCATTTCCACCTCCATAGTGGACTCAGACCAAACCGCAGTAATCAAACAGACCACAGATGCTCGGATTACGGTGTATACCTGTATCGGGCTTTTCGATTCTAAACGTTTCATCCTCGTCGCCCAACCAATTTGACCTATAGTAAATGGGGGAGTATAATTGCTTTGTGTTAATCGCAAGTCTTTTAAAGTCATAACTTAAACTATTTCCCGCCGCCGGCGGGATTTTTGTATGCCTATGCCAAGCGATGAAATGCTCAAAGTACAGAATCATAATGCCCGGTTTGACCGTCGCGATCCTCAGTATGTTCGGAAGGGACAAGAGCAGTCTAAACCCAAAGACGCCTTGGTTTTACACCCCAATACCAACCTCGCCGATTTCAGCAAAGTAGCCTTTGCCTCAATGCTTCCTCCGATTATGTTAGGACCCGAAAAGCACAAAGATCAAGTCGTCGACTCCGGACCTGATCCACTTGTTGCCTTGGCAATTGGGGGTGTATTTATTCAAGAGATGATGAAAATCTATGACCGACTCACCCCAGCACAGAAGGGAGCAGTTAAAATCATTGTGCTTGTGGTCACAGCTGCTTGTGCGGTCATACCTAGGACCATAAGCCCAACAGACACTGCAATTCGTTCTACCGCCACCGCCCCCATGCCCACGCCGGATTCCAGCAGAACCCCAACCGCCGTTGTTACTGCAATAGCCACTCCGTTGCCAGATTCATCCTCTACTCCTGAACCCCAAAAAACTCCAGGCGGAAGTATTCTAAACGCTCAGCCTGAAGGTGCTGGAGGACCCGGAGGTAAAGTTGATATTTTCGGGGCCAACAGATTACTAGATGAAGGGAAAACTGTATTTGTAGCAGAAGGTGGGCTTATTGGTTCAACGGTGACCATGGAAGATGGTTGGAAATACACGTCAGCGGTTGTACCAAATGAATTGCCGGCCTTGGGAACATTAGTAAGTGTTGAAAACGGCATTGCCACATACAGTGACGGGACCAGGATTTGGGTCAGGTTCCCAGAGGCTATCAATAATTGGGCGTGGGGCGGGCTATTCCTTGACGGGGATGGGGTAGTAAAAGGGGCTTATTTTGGTCCAAAAGGCGAAGAGCGATTTGTTTCTGGTCACATGTACGATCCAGATGATAAAGTAAAAACAAAAGGCAGAGCAACTGTTATTGTAAACGAAGTGACTAAGGTTATTGATCGCCCCATCGGTGAACAGCTTAACAATGTCGAACAATTGACCACAAATGTCGCTGCGTGGAATAGTGGTGAGACGCAGATACCCAACGAAAGCAGGATAATCCAGCTAGATGGAAAACCCAGAGAACTTGGATTTCAAACCGAAGGCGGTTCAGGTGTGTTGAGCGTGGGGGTATTGTTGGGTGCACGAGAAGTATTGGGAAACGTGGTTGGGGTTGTAGGGTACGAAGACAAAAACGGAATTCGTTATACCATTGCGTATAATTTTGGGGAGATGCAGCCACCGTTTAACGATCTTTCGGTGCAGGTTTATCGGTCGGGGGACACAGAAAAGGCTAAAGATGCCAATAACCAGAAAGTGGAAGCATTGACAGGGTTAGAGTTAATAGAGAGATTAAATAAATTTCTGAACAAAGTGGTAATGATTCACACCATTAACAATTTTTCCACCTGGGGAGACCTTTCGAGATTGGACCAGCGGATGCTTGATTATTTGAGCCAAGATTTTGAGGACGCGAAAATATTAGCCGAGTATATAAAGGATAGATCAAAAAATAACACCCAGACACCCACGCCACCCTATGGCCTGAACTCAGATTTAAACGGTGATATTAATCCGAACTTACTACCAAACGTATTTAATGTTTTTTTTAGAGGAAGCGATTGGAAGGCCGTTGACCAGCCGTAAAGAAATTGAGTATACTTAAAGCTGTGTCTACAGCTTTGAAAATTGTGCTATTTTTGGTGGTTCTTCTGGGGATAGGATATTTGGGATGGCGGTATGTTGGAGAAGCAGGCTTGCGGAGTGTAAGTTCTGAGTTTGTCGACGACAAAGGGATAGGCCTGAAATATGGTTATTTTTCTTCAGGAGGAAATAAAGACCAGATAACCCGATTCATAGCAAAAATAGAAAACGTCTTTCCGGAAAAAAATAAATACTTCATTGAAGTGCTTTACGCAAATAATTCTGGAGCGAAAAGAAAACAAAAAATTGAAATTTTAGATCGAAACTATGACGACAAATTTTATCTAGAAGAGCAAACCGTAAAAACATTGTTTCCACTGTCGAGCGAATACTTCCACAATGAATTAACATCAAATAATATTCAGGATAGATTGGGTCAGTATAAAGGTAAAAGTATAAAAGTTATTTTGACGAAAGTGATTGAAAATTCAGACAAAGCAACGGACCAAAACCTACTTACCAGATGGCAAATCTACGCAAAATGCAACAGACAATTCGCTGACGCACTTCCTTTAGGAAATAAGTTCAACAACTGCACGCCTGTTATTAGACAAGCCTATGTAATCAAATGATAAAAAAAACAATTGTCCTTTTTGCACTTATTCTAGGATTTGGTTTGATTAGGAATCCGAAACATGTATATGCCCAAAGTTGTGGTGGAAGTGTAAACTCCGGAAGTTATGATACATACGACTGTGTTCCAAATTTTCCCGCAGGAATGGCAGATTGCGTGAAAACAATTCATGCTGTAACTGGAGCATGTTCTCTAAAAGGGGGACCGTCCGTTTGTGGAAGCGCGGGTGATTGTGGTGTTTGTGCGCCAGCCGGACAAATGTGCGTTCCTCTTACGGCGTCAACTTGTGACAAAGTTATTTTGCCCGGAGGATCAGGGTGTGGGGGGAATGACAGGCTTTATAGTTCGGGTTGTAGTTGCTCTTTTGCATCCCCGACAAATACTCCCGCACCCACATCTACCCCTCAACCCGGAACCATGTGGTGCGGAAATTGTGATAATTCAACATGTATTTTGGGAAATCCTACTCAATGCGCTGGGGTTGGAGACACTGACGGAAATGGTTCATGTAGCGGAAATTGCGGAGGCCCAGTGCCCACAACTCCACCTTCAGACAATCCCGCCATTGGTTGGCATGATGGGCCAGGAAGTTGTGTGTTAAACGGTTGGGCGTGTGACCCGGACAATTATGCCCAGGCGCTGACGGTCAATTTTATTGAAGGTGCAAATCTGGTTGGCTCTACCGTTGCCAATGTGCCCGCCGAAGCAGGTGTTTCTGGATCATGTGGTGGATTTGCCAATCACAGATTCAATGGCTATAGTGTCCCCAATTCGCTTCGTGACGGCCTGGCTCATTCTATCCAAGCCAGAGCAGTCGGGACCACAGGAATAGATACCATCTTATCAGGCAATCCCCAGTCAGTAACTTGTACTCCCACATGTAACGCAGCCACAATTACGCCCAGCGTTACCACTACCTGTGGAAATTCCGGGACATACACTGTAACTGTCAGTGGCGTATCAGCTGCCAATGTCAAGTTTCCTACCTGGACAACTGTGGGTGGTCAGGATGATATTGTTTGGTATCAGGGGGTAGATCTTGGTGGAGGAGTCTGGCGGGCCACCATTGATCTGGCCAGCCATCCGGGAGACGGAACAATTAACACTCATGTCTGGATGGGGTCAACTGCCGGAGCCTCGACTACTTTTTGTGGAGCCACTACGGTTACAAGGGAGACAATTCCGGCTACAGCTCCCACGTTTTTGACGCCACCCGTTCCTCTGACTTGTGGCAATTCCGTCGTCTCCATGACCTGGACTGCTCCGGCAGGAGCCTGGAAATACAACTTAAGAATTGACGATACTAGTAATCCCTGGGTGGGAAGTTGCATAGCTCGTCAAAATGCCGGAGACGTTTGTGTGGACGACAGGATTGGTAATGGTTATACCAAAAATATCGTGGCCGACGGCCGGGTTTACAACGCTTGGGTGCATGGTTGCAACTCTTGTGGTTGTGGATCTCCGGGGGCTCTCTCGTTTAGTTCATCTGTTTGTCCACCACCAGGGTGCAGCATCACTTCCTTTCCAGCTATTTCCGGCCGGGTAGGTAACCCTCCCGGAACCATGACTGCCACAGTGGTTCCAAACGCTGGGTCAACTGTTAATGGAGTAGATTTTACAACCACTTTTCCCGGTGCCACGGCTTTCAGTGTTACCACTCCAGACAACCTAACTCCGTATTCCACGACCCTTACTTGGTTGGCAGCAGGTATAGGTAGCGTCCGGGCCACTGCCCGTGTTTCAAATATTTTAGGACAAACTGGTACCTGTACAACCTCCTCAATAGTCTCGGTTTCACCCCAATTCACCTCGTTTTTTGGGACCCGGGGAGGAGATGTGGTGGCAGCTGGTGGCCAGTTGGGAACCACCTTACCCGTGTCGCCGGACCCGGTCAGATATCTAAGTGATGAAGCAGATGGTTTTCCGGGTGTGGCATACGGAAACGGGTGGTTTGGTAATTTGTCATCCTCAAATGTCACTCAGAACAAGCAGTGGTTAATCGATATTGGTTCCGGTTGGGGTGGTTTGGTATCTAGTCAGCAAAATACATATCAGGCCTTACGCGAAAGAGCCCTATCCAAAGGTCAAACCACAGTTTCTCTTGTTCCGGGTCCCGGTGGAAAAGTTGACCCGACTGCGTTCGTTAATCTCATTGATTCCGCGCCACCTACCGCAAAAGTTTCAGGAATAGTCATCATGAGAAAAACGGCTTCTGGATCACTAAGGTTTATGGATGGTGAATTTAATTTGGGTTCCAGGAAGGTTCTTTTGTTGGTAGATACCGGAAACGTAGTGATTGGTGACAAAATGTTTACAGACAACATTGGCTTGCTTGCCATATTGGCACATGATGATATCCAGGTAAGTGGAACAGTGGGGGAGAGCGACTCATTAGTTGACATAGGTGGAGCAGGGTATGCTCCCCACCTCAAAGGAATCTTCTACACACAAGGCGCATTTGATGCCGGATCAAGTACAAATAAATTAAGAATTGATGGGTCTGTCATCGGCATGAATGGTGTAGATATGTCCGGCAGAACTTATGCTGGACTAGACCCGGCAGTGTATGTCAGTTTTTCTCCCCAACTTACATACGAACTGGGTAGGGTAGGACTGCGCAAGAAAATTAGCCAGGAAATGGTCGCTCCCTAGTTGACCCCTAGATTGTTTACTCCCATAATGATGCTTATGGACTGGCTTCGGCATCTATTCGTTCCACATCACACAAACAATCAACGTGCAAAACTTCTCCACCCATCAGCTCTGGTTGTTGTTATGGCTGTGTTTTTGGTTATCCAATTCACTATCACCAAAGTTGCTGTTTCTTACCCCCAAATTCTAGGTTATGCATCCCAAATCCCCCCCGAAGAAATTATCCGGCTGACTAATGTAGAACGATCTACTCGTGGTTTGACGGCGGTTGTTTACGACGCAAAATTATCCGCGGCTGCAGCCCACAAAGCCGCAGACATGTTTGCCCGTGATTATTGGGCGCATGTTTCTCCCGCTGGTACGCAACCCTGGGCATTTATCACCGACTCAGGCTATGAATATCGTTATGCCGGCGAAAACCTGGCTCGTGATTTTGCCGACCCAGGGTCAGTCGTCAAAGCTTGGATGAACTCACCCAGCCACAGGGAAAATCTCTTAAATGCACGCTATGCAGACATAGGAGTGGCTGTTGTAGACGGTAAATTAAGCGGTCGGGAAACAACATTAGTAGTCCAGATGTTTGGCACCAAATTGTCAGCAGCACCTGCGGTTACTAGTACATCCATATCAGTCAAAGCGGCTGAAAATGTCGCTCCTGTTCCGCCAGTCGCTGCTCCGGCTCCTTTGGTCACCCCATTCCATGTCACTAAATATTTCTCTGTAGGCTTACTCGCTATGTTTGCCCTTATTTTGGCGGTAGATATCTGGATGGTTCACACTAAAAAAATTGCTCGTTGGACTAGTAAAAGCATGGCTCATTTCATATTTATCTTGGCATTAATTATTGCGGCCGCCGGTATTTTGCGCGGCCAGATTATTTAACAAGTTATGGCAAAAATAGATTTTGAAAAAGATTTCCCCCGCCACCCGTTACATTATTTCTTTCTGTTAAGTCTGATGTTAGTGGGGCTTTGGGGTATATTTTGGTTTAGTTACGATGCCTCCACCCAATTTGCCATCGTCGTTTCCATGGCTATTTCTTATGTAGTTTGGGGCATTATTCATCATTCTCAGCATCACGACTTGCATATGAAGATCGTTTTCGAGTATATTCTCGTCAGTCTCTTGGCCGTATTAACCTTTGGCTCAATGATTCTCCGAACTTGAAACACCGACTTTTTTTCGCCATCAAGATTGTAGAGCCCCTAGCCGCCCAAATATCCTCGTTGCAACATGACCTGGATAAACTTGCCATGCCCGTCGAATGGCAACCTCAGCCACTACTTCACTTGACCCTGAATTTTCTTGGGCCCACCCCGGAGGATTCCATCCCCCAAATAAAAGGTGTTACCAGACGAGTTGTGTCTACATTTGAGAAATTTACGTTAGTCCCAGCCTTTTTAGAAACTTTATACAGTCGACATGAAAAATCCAAAATTTATTTGGGTATTGCCGGCCAGGTTGATATGTTAATAGCTCTTCAGCAAGCTTTAAACTCAGAATACGCCACCCTCAAATTGCCCCAGCAAAATCGTTATTTACCCCACATTACAGTAGGCCGTCTCAAACGGACCGATCCCACTTCGACCAAACAATATTTAGACCAGGTGGCTAAATTTGAATTTACTCCTCTTCCGGCCTTTACAGTGGAACGGGTCACTCTTTTTGAAAGTCTTGTGTCAAAGACCGGGCCTTACTATCAAGTTGTCGATCAGTTCTCCACTGGTTGATCTTTTTTGGATCACCGGATAGTAATACTTTGGGCACCTGCCAATCTTTATACACTTCTGGTCGGGTATATTGAGGATATTCGACGTTTTCGTCGTTGTGTGATTCTTCTACCAGAGATTCAGAGTTTCCCAAAGCCCCTGGCAGCAATCTTACTATTCCATCAATAATCACCATGGCGGGAATTTCCCCGCCGGACAGGACATAATCACCTATCGAAATTACCTCGTCTGCAATCTGTTCATGGACTCTGTGATCGATGCCTTCGTAATGTCCACAAATAAGTATCAAATTTTGTTCTTTACTCAACCGCGCTGCAGTCTTTTGCGTAAACTTTTCCCCCCCCGCATCCAACAAAACCACCTTTGCACTTCGAGTTTTCGAATTTTTGAGTTTTTGTATAGCCCTATCAATCACATCCACTCTCATAATCATTCCCGCCCCGCCCCCATACGGTTTGTCGTCTACAGACTTATACTTATCATCAGACCAATCGCGCAGATTGTGTATGTTAATATTGACCAAGCCCCTTTCCTTAGCCCTTTTTACTATTGAGAAATCAATCGGGCCGGAAAACATGTCCGGGAACAGGGTCAAAACATCAATTTCCATTCCATGATTGTAGTAAATTTAATCCCCACATACAACGAACGCGAAAATATTACCGATATGTTAAATGTATTGGATGATCTGGCGCACAAAAATCCAAAATATAAATTTATCACTTTGGTGGTCGACGACAATTCTCCAGATGGAACCGCCAGTGTGGTTACAAAATTCAGACCCCGATTTAGTAAGGTGGTCCTCCTTTCAGGACCCAAAAAAGGCTTGGGAGCCGCTATGATTCGGGGACTAATATACGCAATTCGCAATCTGCGATCCGATATTGTCATCGCAAATGAAGCTGATTTTGCCTTCGATCCTGCTCACATCCCCTTTATGTTGCAAAAGATATCAGAAGGCGCAGATGTCGTTGTGGGTTCGAGGCATGTTGGAGGTGGGGGGACTATTGGTTGGACATTAACACGGCGGTTAAACCATTGGGTTGCAAACACCTTTTTTGCAAGTCTGATAGCCGGAGTGGCCGAAGTAAATGATCACAATGGAGCCTTTAGGGCTGTCCGGGTCAAGGGAGTTTTGGATAAACTGGATTTCACAAAATTTCCCACCGGCTTTGGCTTCTTTTTTTATTGGATTTACGCCCTTACCCGGGTAACAGAAAAAATTTGCGAATTTCCGATTACATATAAGTTTAGGGTTAAAGGCGAATCAAAAATTAGTTTCAATCCCAAATATATAAAGACTTACATCCGGGATATCTGCGAATACATAGCACTTGCCTTCAAAATTAGAGCCGAAAAGGGTATGATGAACCAATGAAAGTCGTAGTAATAATTCCCACTTACAACGAGGCGGAGGGTACTCCCAGAATGATCGAAACCCTGGCCCATATTATTCCTACGATAAAAAATCACGAAGTCATGGTTTTGTATGTCGACGATTCATCGCCTGATGGGACGGCAGACATAGTTCGCAAAAATTGTGAAAAGTATCCCTGGTTGCATTTATTGGTCAATCCGGTTAAAGGTGGATTGGGCGTGGCCTATGCATCGGCAATGACTTATGCCATGAAAGAATTACATGCCGATTGGTTGATGGAATTTGATAGTGATTTCCAGCACCCGCCGCAAGACATTCCAAGGCTTATCGCCGAAATAGACAATGGCTACGACTATATTGTTGCTTCCCGTTATGTTCCAGGTGGATCCATTCCGGATAACTGGAGTTTTAATAGGAAATTTTTAAGCGTTGTGGGCAATCTCGTTGCCAGAGTACTGCTTATTATGCCGAAAATTCACGACGTCACCGGTGGTTTTAAGTTATCTAGGGTCAAAGGCTTTATGGACGAATTTGATTTTTCCAAGCTATTATCAAAGCGTTTTGCCTACAAGGTCCACCTTTTTCACTATATGGTGCAAAAAGGTGCCAAGGTCAAAGAAGTTCCGTTTGCTTTTGGCAACCGGGAAAAAGGGGAATCCAAAATAATCAAAAACGAACTACAAGAAACGCTCAGAGTTATTTTTCTACTGCAGCTTCATAATCCCAAAATAATTCGGTTTTTCAAATTTGGCATAGTTGGAGGAACTGGTCTATTTCTTCAGACACTTTTTTTCGAAGTATTTGGCGTTATTACCAATACTCTTTCACCTCAAACAGCCACGGTTATTGGTGGCGAAATAGCAATCATTAGTAATTTTATCCTTAACAACGCGTGGACTTTTTCGGATCACAAGGTCACCGGTTTTAAAATGTTCGGAAAATTTATCCAATTTAATCTTACTTCACTAATTGCCTTAACGATCCAATTTATAATTCTAGGAATAGGTCAAAAAGTTGCCTCCGGCAACAAGCTGATTATTCAATTCTTTTATTTCGGAGCGATCGTTATTGTCCTGGTCGTCAACTACATTATCTACAATAAATTTATCTGGAAAACGTCTGCAAAAAAGGCTTCCAGTCAGCAATAGCTAGAGTGTTGTGAGAAAGAAAATTTAAGCTGTAGAAAAAAATCGGAACAACAAGTAACGCTAGTCCCCACCTTACTTCGCGGCGCTCAAATATTTCAGACAACCCGACCAAGACAACTGGGACTATGGGCAAGCTATATCTAGAAATATCCCGGTGAGATACAAAAAATATTGTGGTCAAAAATACAGCCCCAAAAGTCCCCAACACCGGCGACTTTCTGTAAGCACGCCATATTCCAATCAATCCGATTAGATATACCCACAGCACGTCTTCTAGCCAAAATGTCCCCACCCACGATTGATTACTGTCAAAAATTTTAAACGGTAATGCTTGTAAATGAATATTGTCCCCGCTGTGAAAATAAGCCCAAAAGTCTCCCATCTGATACTGATAAAGACCAAACAATCCCACCAGCGCCAGTGGAATCAAAAGTATCGGCCACGCCCTCTTTTTATATGTAATAGGCACTAAGCAATAAGCAATAAACAGGAGTATTCCCGGTGATTTGGTAAGTACTGCCAGTGCTCCAGCTATGCCTGCCAACCAATACTTTTTTTCCACAAAGAAATAGATTGAGGTCAATATAAACAGTGCAAACAACGTTTCCGGACTTCCCACAGATCTGACCACCCACATTCTCGGCCAAATAAATAACCAAGCCAAGCTTAGCCACAACGGGTTACCCCACTTATTTCTTTCCACCAATCTATAAAGCACTAACGCGGCCAAAATTGTGGCCAACAGATTGATCCCAACCGCTGCTCTTAGGGATCCCGCAAAACTGAAAATCTTGATCAAGGCCGGATATGCCGGCAAGTGGGCGGGGTAATACTCCAGTGGTAATGGAAAAGAAAAGTTGTTACCGATGCACTCTTTGTTGTATCCACACTTTGCGACCACAGCATAATATGGGCCATCAAAGTTCTGATAAATAGTCCTAAATCCTGCCCCAACCCAAAGTATTACCGTCGATACGCATATCACCCCGACCAGGATTAGTTTATCCCGCATAATCCAATATTATCATTTTCGGTCCCGACTGGTATGATTAGGCTTATGAAAACGGGTTTAAGCGTAGTAGTCCCGGCCTATAACGAAGAAAAAAATATCGCTGAATGCATTAACTCTGTCAGTTCCGTTTTAAAAAAACTAGATCTCGATTACGAAATAATCGTAGTCAATGATGGCTCCAAGGACAAAACAGGAGAAATAGCCAAAAGCTTCCTCAAAAAAATTCCCGGCTTGGTGGTGGTTGAAAACAAACCCAATCGGGGATATGGCGGTTCACTTCGAAAGGGTTACGATACTGCTACCAAGGAATTTATTACCATTGCCCACGCTGATAATCAGTTCAATTTTTCTGAGGTCACCAAACTACTTGCCAAACAAAGAGAGACCAATGCTGATATTGTCTCAGGAATAAGAGTCGGTGGGGGAGTAGATCCGTTTGTGCGAAGACTAAATAGATGGGGATGGAATTCGATAGTAAGGGCATTGTTCGGCTATTTAGCCACCGACGTGGATAGTGGTTTCAAGCTCTTCAAAAGAGAAATTTTGTCTCACATAAAACTTACTTCCGAAAGAGGAGCCATGATTGATACCCAGTTTTTGGCCGGTGCCAGGGCCAGGGGATATTCGGTTGTAGAGATGCCTGTCACCCATCTACCCAGGACAGCTGGCGCATCGACCGGGGGCAATTTAAGAGTAATTATCCAATCATTTTTAGATCTGTTTAAATTCTGGTGGCAGTTACGGTCAGAGATTATGGTCGAGCAAGGTCGGGCGGTTTTTAAGTGGGAGATGTTGGGAATTTTAGTTATTTTGGTAGTGGCTGCTTTTTCCCGCCTCTGGCATATTTCGGGCTACATGACATTTTTAGGCGACGAAGGTCGAGATGTTCAAGTGGTTCGGGACATGTTGTTGGGGCGCAAATTTACCCTTTTGGGACCTGGGACTTCGATAGGCAATATGTATTTAGGCCCACTTTACTATTACCTAATGCTGGTTCCCTTATGGTTAACAAACTTTTCCCCCGTTGGCCCAGCAATCCAGGTGGCTGTCTTGGGTGTCGCTACGGTATGGCTTTTATGGTGGATGGCAAGACAATTGTTTGGTCGCACACCAGCTCTCGCGATTTCGCTTCTCTATGCTCTCTCGCCCACCGTGATTACCTACTCCCACTCGTCTTGGAACCCGAATATTATGCCGTTTTTTGCACTCCTTGCTATGTATGGGATATGGAAAGTGTGGAGACTTGGTTATTGGCGTTGGTTATTGGTTACGGCAGTAAGTCTGGGTTTTGTTCTCAATTCCCATTATTTAGGTTTATTACTGTTTCCAACAATAGGCTTTTTCTGGGTCATGTCCAAAAAGACATCAGCCAGTGCGAAGTATACCGTGGGTTCATTGGCATTGTTTTTATTATTAATCTCACCCATGTTTCTTTTTGACTTAAGACACGATTGGATGAATTCAAAAGCCATTGCCAAGTTTTTTTTGGAACGGCAGGAAACAGTGAATTTAAAGCCTTATAAGGCTTTGCCAAATCTTTGGCCGGTTTGGGAGAGTATAAATACCGATCTATTGGGGGCTGGCTCGCCTACGTCTGGTCGGATTGTGGCGTTTGCCGTTTTTGATATCACACTTTTATTTTTAATAAAACGAACCAAAGACTCCAAAGTAAAAGACTTGTTATTTGTTTTACTATGGGGAATGGTGGGCGTTTTGGGATTAGCTTTGTATAAACAACATATCTATGCTCACTACTTCGGATTTATTTTCCCTGTGCCGTTTTTATTACTTGGGTTTTCGCTGGATATACTAGACCGCTCTAATTTGCTAAAGCTGGTTGGGTTTTTGTGGCTTATTTGGCTATTGGTCGTTAATTTGATTAACAATCCACTGTTGTATCCCCCCAACAATCAAATGTCGCATACAAGAGAGGTTTCCGAGTTTATTGCCAAGCACTCAGACGGTAAGCCATTCAATCTAGCCCTGATATCCAAGTCAAATTATGACGCCAGCTACAGATACTTTTTAGATGTGCTAAATACCCCCTCCAAAACGATTCACCAAAAACTTACCGACCAGTTATTTGTAATTTGTGAATCGGCTATTTGTGAGCCAATTGGCCATCCGTTGTGGGAAATAGCAGCTTTTGGATGGGCCAAAATTGATAACACATGGGATTTCCCATGGGGAGTAAGACTCTTCAAATTAGTACCCAATCCATCCGGAAAATGAGTGCAATTAGCCATGCAATGTATTTAATAGAACATGTCATTGCGAAGCGATTTCTTTTGTCATTGCGAACGCAGTGAAGCAATCTAGTTTAGATCGCCACACCCCGCCAAGGCGGGTTCGCGATGACATTATCGCAGTAAAGTGATATGTATCAGTGTATGTTTAAGCAAAAGATATATTACGGACTAGTCATAATAATTTTACTTTTTGCGTGTTTTGTTAGAGTCTATCGATTAAATGACCTGGTTGGTTTCTATTATGACCAAGGCCGGGATGCTTTGGTTATTTGGAACTTGATTCATGATCACAAATTTTTTCTGATCGGTCCCACAACTGGGGTTGAGGGCATTTTTCTTGGGCCGTTTTATTATTATTTAATTACCCCGTTCTACTGGCTAGGGAATGGCAACCCTGTATGGCCAGCCACCTTTTTAGGGCTACTTAATGTAGCTGGCATTTATATCGTATTCGCCATAGCCAGGAAATATTTTGATAACACTTCGGCAATCTTAACTGCCTTTATTATGTCGATATCATATTATCTGGTAATCGCCCACAGGTGGTTGTCGAACCCTACCCCCTTGCCGTTTTTTTCAGCCCTGGCGGTATGGTCAATTTTGCAGATAATCAACTCCAAAGACCAGAAATATTGGCCCATGTTAGGCTTGCTAATGGGTCTAAGTCTTCAACTAGAAGCTGCATCTGCTACTTTTTTTATTCCCGCCGTCGCAATAATACTGGCCATTAATCATGATCGATTACGTACTAAGCCAATCTGGATTTTGTCTGGTATATTGGTCTTTATCTCAACCCTGCTTCCCCAATTAGTATTTGATTTTCGCCATGACCACATCCTGTATAAATCATTTTATAGTTTTCTGATTGCCGAGAAAAGTTTCCGACCCGAGCTTTTTGCATTTCTGCAGCAAAGATTAATCGTTTATCAAAATATTATTACTAATCTTTTTTGGGCCACACAAAAAAACTCAGAGATCTTTATAGTTCTTTGCGTAGTGTCTGCGGTAATGGTCAAAAAAAAGCTTTTTTCTAAAGAGTATTTGGCACTCTCTGTCTGGTGTCTGACCCCTCTTGCTATTTTATTGTTTTATCATGGCAATAAAGGTTACCTTTGGGATTATTATTTCACTGGCATTTTTCCATTTTTGATTCTTATGATCACCAGAATAATGGTGTTGATGGCGCAACGCTATTTTGTCGTCAAATTAGTCGCCCCTGTTATGCTCATAGCCCTTTCCTATCTCAACTTTTTACCTATCTATACTGCTCTAACAAAAAATATACATGCCGCCGGCAATATCTCTCTCGGCTCGTCTGTACTCGCAGTTGATTGGATATATAAGGACACCAAGACACGTCCGTTCAATGTAGACGTTTACGTCCCACCGGTAATTTCATATGCATATGATTATTTATTTCTGTGGCGCGGAACGACTAAATTTCACACACTTCCGTCAGACCAGCGTGAGCCTGCCCTATACACACTTTACGAAATCGATCCGCCACACCCAGAACGGCTCGAAGCCTGGTTATCCCGTCAGGCCGGCATAGGAAAGGTTGAAACCTCGTTTGATATTGGGGGTATTATTGCAGAACGCCGGATACGGATATGACCAAGAAAACCTTCTTTATAATTATTCTTATCGTTGTTTTGGGCTTGTTTATGCGTGGGTTTCAATTCCGGGATAGGTTTTCATATGGCCACGATAGTGATTTGGCTTCGTGGATAGTTAAAGATATTGTAGTAAATCACCATGTGCGCCTCATCGGTCAGCTTACATCTGCACCCGGAATCTTTATTGGCGGGCTATTTTATTATCTCCTCATTCCATTTTATCTCCTGGCTGGCATGGACCCTATAGGTGGCATATTTTTATCCTGGTCAATTGCCGTTATCTCTATCGTCAGTGTCTTCTATGTTTTTTACAATCTGTACAACTCCAGAACCGGGTTAATAGGTAGTTTTATCTACGCGTTATCTTATGGGTTAAGTTCAACTGAAAGATTAGTTGTTCCAACTACCCCGGTAACCTTATGGACCGTATGGTTTTATTACGGAATTAATTTACTTTTTCAGGGTAAAAAACAAGGCCTGCTCATTATGGGAGTTCTTTTTGCCCTAGTTTGGCATTTGAGTATGGCCTTGGGTCTTTTGGCTCCTTTGGTACTGTTAGCGATAGTGCTCAATATTTCTAAATTTAAGTTTAAAGATTTTGTTTTGCCTGCACTTTTGTTTTTGGTTTTGTCGTTGCCTCTTGTTATCTTTGAATACCGTCACGGTTTTTCACAGACCAAATCGGCCTTGGCGATGTTTACCTCAAAGAAAGTAACGCCCAAGCCTCAAACATTCATACAAAAACTTGGGCATATCGTGCTTTACGCCAACAGAAACGCCAATAGAAATATCGCCACAAATTTAGATGAAAAAATTAACCCCTTTATTGTTCCCGGAACATTCCTGCTCACCGTGCTCATTCTGACGCTAAAAAAACGACTCCCGAGTTATACTCCAATGTTGTTTGGTGTTTGGATTTTCCTATACTTTGTATTTTTTTATTTTCAACCCCTAAATTTATCCGAATATTATTTAGATGGTCTTAATGTACTATGGATAGCTGCTTCTGCATTGTTCATCAATTTCCTGATATCATCGCCAAATCTTAAGTTGTCTGGCTACGCCATTCTGGCCGTCTACTGTTTCGTCAATGTACGCGCCCTGCTTGATGTCAACATCAACCATAACGGATATATTGAAAAAAAAGCCCTAGTATCTTTCATCTCTTCAGATGCCAGAATCCATGGCTACCCATGTGTTTCTGTGTCGTATATAACCAACCCCGGTTACAATTTAGGCTACCGGTATTTCTTCTGGCTTGCCAAATTGCACGTAAACCAGCCCAGTAGCAGCAGCCCCGTGTACTCCATAGTCTTTCCCCACAGCCTCGTAGACAAGATTGATAAGTCGTTTGGAGCTCTGGGTTTGATCTACCCCGACTATAAACGATATAATCAAAATGACGTGAATTTGAGTTGTTCTGGCCCAGATGCCAACATTACCGATCCCATGTTTGGATTTACAAAATGACCGACCCGTATTTGTCAATAATAATTCCGGCCTACAACGAGGAAGACAATTTTCAGCGTGGATCTCTTAATGTGGTCATAGATTTTTTAAAGACAAAAGACTTTACCTGGGAAGTAATTTTAGTCAATGACGGATCTACCGACGCTACCTCCAAACTTCTACATGAATTTGCTTTGAAAAAACCAGAAGTTCGAGTCATTGATAATCCTCACATGGGTAAGGCTGCGACCGTGATTACTGGAGCATTGGCAGCTCGCGGGAAAATTATTTTATTTACAGACATGGACCAAGCTACCCCAATCGGCGAGCTCGACAAATTATTACCGAAATTTAAAGAAGGGTACAGCATCGTCATTGGCTCAAGGGCTGGGCGAGAAGGCGCGCCGCTGTTTAGACAGGTTCTGGCCCTAGGACAAGTTCTTGTCCGCGCAATTATCCTTCGATTACCATTTAATGACACTCAATGTGGGTTTAAGGCCTTTTCAAGTGAGGCGGTTCAAAAGATTTTTACCATGATGAACAAATTAAATCCGCCACAGGTAATAACTGGCCCCGCGGTTACTCCGGGTTTTGATGTAGAAATGCTCTATTTGGGCCGCAAATTAGGTTACAAAATTGCCGAAATCCCAGTTGCCTGGAGGTATCAGGAATCGCGTCGGGTTTCGTTTGCCAAAGACATGATTGCCGGTCTCAAAGGTCTCTTCCTCGTCCGCCTCCGCTCACTTACCGGTGTTTATAAAGTATGACCCAACCATTACTTTCGGTGGTCATCCCAGCTTACAACGAGGCGGAAAATTTTAAAAATGGAGTTTTAGACGAACCACTGACCTATCTAAAAAATCAAAAATATTCTTGGGAATTGATTATTGTCGACGACGGTTCAACAGACGACACTTATAACCTTTTGTCTGAACTAAAAGCAAAAAACATTCGTGTGATGCAAATACCCCATGGTGGAAAGGCGGCTGCTGTGACAGCCGGTGTATTGGCCGCTATCGGAGAGTATGTTTTGTTCACGGACTTTGATCAGTCGACTCCCATGAGCCAAATTTCCAAATTTTTGGACGCGCATAAATCGGGCGCAGATGTCGTAATTGGGGTTCGCACCCAAACGCAAAACGACACTTTAATTCGAAAAATCCGTAGTTTGGCATTTGTGACCTTGGTCCAGCTTGTCGCTATTCCTGGAATTAAGGATTCGCAGTGTGGGTTTAAATCTTTTTCGTCACAAGCTGCAAAAAAAGTTTTTACCAATCTTTTGGTCTGTCTGCCCAAAGGACAAACGGTTGGAGGATATATGGGTGCGTTTGATGTCGAAGCCCTCTTTTTATCTAAAAAATATGGGTTTAAGATAGATCAAGTGTCAGTGGATTGGATCAAATATTATTCAGACAGACTTAATATTTGGAAAGAACCTCTTCAGATGGCAATCGACACCTTTAAAATTCGCCTGTACGATATACTTGGTAGATATGACGAAAAACTCAAAAAATCAAAAACGCAAAGTGCAAAATAATGGAAAATAAAATCCAAAATCTTGAAGAAAGATTTAAAAGTTTTCACCTACGAACAATTAGGCTTTGTAAGAAGATTAAAGTTACACCACTAACAGCCCGCCTAATTCCCCAGTTGGTCTCGTCTTCGGGTTCAGCTGGCGCAAATTATTGTGAAGCCAGTGAGGCCATGAGCAAAAAAGATTTTGTCAAATGTCTAAAAACATCCCGCAAAGAACTAAGGGAGTTTTCCATCTGGATTGCCGGTCTCAAAGAGGCAGTAGAATTTACCGACCTAGAGTTTGATGCTCTTCTTCAAGAATCTAAAGAACTCACCTACATCCTTACCAGTATTATCAAAAAAACAGATATTCAATAAATACATGCTATTCATTGGCCACATAGCCGCGTCCTACATCTTGGCCCAGTCGCCACGGCTGTTTGGATACGAACCTTCTTCAATGGATCTTTTTAAAATAATTGTTTTTGGAAATGTCTTGGATTTAGATTTACTGGTGGGGTTTGTAACTGGAAAAAGAGGGGACCAACACCATGATTTGATAACCCATACCCCCCTGTTTGCTATTGTGGCATGGGTTGTTTTTTCATACTTTTTTGATTTTAACATTTTAATATTAGCTTCACTATTGCTTCATCTAATATTAGATGACATCGGATATTGGTTTTGTAAACTAGGGCTTCAGGAAGTAAGTAGCTATCCTCAAATTAACTGGGGTTATCCCTTCACGACATTTACTTCAAAAGAAAAACGGGTCGCTGGCAATAAAATGATAATCAGTAATTATCTTAAAAAGGCAAAGGCGAATGTTGTGTTAGAAATAGTCTTGCTAATTTCGGCTATACTTATAATGGTTATTATTTAATTATTTGATGTTTGCTTTGAGTTTTTGAAGTTTAGATTTTTTGAGTTTTATGAAACCTAGTTTAAAAGTATTAACTATTGGATTTTTAATCCTGCTGTTGGCAACAGTACTAAGGTTTGCAAACTTGGGCTCCTTCCCCATTTTTGCCGATGAATCTATTTATATTCGCTGGTCGCAAGTCATGCGAGTCGAGCCGTCCCTCAGGTTTTTGCCGCTCTCTGACGGCAAACAACCGTTGTACATGTGGGCCACTATTCCGTTTCTGAAATTAATTTCAGATCCGCTAGTTGCCGCCAGAACATTTTCGGCTTTGTCTGGCATTGGCACGCTATTGGGTATCGCTCTCATGGCCCAAATGCTTTTTAAAAATTCTCGGCTAACACTTCTGGCTTCCGTATTGTGGGCAGTTATCCCGTTTGCTGTTTTTTTCAACCGTTTAGCACTAGCAGATAGTTTATTGGCCATGTTCATGGTTTGGGGTTTTGATTTGATGTACATTTCGTTTAGTAAACTGCGTCTCGATTTCGCAATGCTAGCTGGTTTCGCTTTTGGATTTGCTTGGCTTACTAAATCGCCCGCATTGTTTGCACTTATCCTCTTACCGTCACTTCTGATATTTTTGCCAAAATTAACTTGGAAAAATTTTCTTGTTTCTTGTCTCTTGTTTCTTGCGACATTCACCATTTCTTTTGGTATGTACAACATCCTAAGACTTGGACCAGAGTTTCATATGATTGCACTTCGCAACGCAGATTATGTCTTTAGTTTTTCGGATATACTCAAACACCCATCGGATCCCCTGATTCCCCATCTTAAGGATTCCATCGAATTCTATTTTTATTTAGTAACACCGGTCGGACTGTTGTTTCTTTTCTGGGGAATGTTGGGCGGCAGATTTTCTCACTGGAAAAGCAGGTGTGTAACTTCACTCTGGCTTCTGTGTCCAATCATTGCTCAGTCGTTGATTGCCAAAGCGTTTACCGCCAGGTATATATTTTTCACCGTTCCCTTTGCTGTCGTTTTAATTAGTCATGGATTGGAACATCTAGGTCAGAGAACGCAGAAACATTTACTGGTGTTTGTGGGGGTCCTTTTGCTTATTCTGCCATCAATATGGATAGATTATCTACTAATCTCAAAGCCTGCTTCTGTGGCCTTGCCCAGAATAGAGCGGGAAGGGTATTTGGAAGGCTGGACCTCGGGATATGGACTAAAAGAAGTTGCCGACTCGTTGAGAAACTTTGCAAAATCCGGCCCGGTCCTTATAGGGTCTGAGGGTTTTTTTGGAACCCCATTCAATGCTCTTCAATTATATTTAAACGACGTGCCCAATGTTCGGGTAATCGGCATAGGGACTTCAATTTCGTCAATAGACCAAAAACTTATTACCGCCCAAAAGGATAATCAGGTGTTTGTCGTTGTAAATTCCACCCGGTTTTTCATTCCCGATCCCCAAAGCCTAGGTCTCAAACTCTTGGGAAGTTATCCCAAAGCTACGTCTCCCATCGGCCAAAGAGAATATCTGTTATTTTTCCAGTTAAACACAGGCAAATGAAAAAAGATTTTTTTTGGCTCCTACTTTTAATTTTACCGGCAATATCCTGGTTGATGCAACCAGGATATTTCACCATGCACGACGACTTACAATCAATGCGCCAATATCAACTGGACAAATGCTTTAAGGACTACCAAATTCCTTGCCGTTGGGTTCCGGATATGGGCTATGGGTACGGGTATCCTCTGTTTAATTATTACCCTCCCTTGCCTTATCTAATTGGTCAGCCATTCAGATTGTTAAATCTACAATATATCGACATTGTAAAACTAGTTGGGATATTGGGGTTTGGCATCTGCGCAATAAATATGTATTTATTGGGCAAAGAGTTTTGGGGTAGAACCGGAGGACTAATCTCAGCAGCCTTTTATACCTACGCTCCGTATCATTCTGTCGATTTTTATGTCAGAGGGGCGATGAACGAGTTTTGGGCCATGGCCTTTTACCCGCTTATCTTCTGGACCACCTATCGTTTAATAAAAACTGGGGTGAGGTATTGGATTGTGGGGGTTGGAGTGTCGGTCGCGTGTTTAATGCTGTCTCACAATCCCATGCTTATGATTTTTGCTCCGGTTTTAATTATTTGGTGTCTGTTTTGGCTTATAAGGTTTAGGTCCAGCTTTACGACATATGTGTCTTTAGCGTTCTCTGCGGTCTTAGCGCTATGCCTGGCCGCATTTTTTACTATCCCAGTTTTATTAGAAGCCAAGTTTGCTCACGTCGAGTCTATTGTTGTTGGCTATTTCAACTACCTAGCCCACTTTGCGGATCTAAATCAACTATTTTTTAACATTAACTGGGGCTATGGCCCATCTCTGTTGGGGCCAAAAGATGGCATGAGTTTCGCCTTAGGCTTTCTGCATTGGATTGTCCCAACTATTGTCTTAGTTTCTTTGCCGTTTGTAAAACAACTCAAGGATCACAAGTTTACGATCTTGTTTCTTGCCATGTGTGTTCTTGGTAGCTTGTTCATGGCCCACTCGAAATCAACATTTATTTGGAAACTAATTCCGCCTATTCAATACCTACAATTTCCTTGGAGATTTATGACTCTGGCAGCTTTTTCTGCTTCGTTTCTTGCGGGAGCTTTTGCCTTACTTACAAAAAATAAACTTATACTCTCCTGCTCTTTAACTCTTCTCCTCTTATTAAACGCCAATTATTTCCATCCAGACAAGTGGTTTCCCACCATGACTGACCAAGAAAAGTTTTCAGGCAAATCCTGGCAAGCTCTAATTACTGCCAGTATTTTCGATTATTTGCCCATATCAGCCAAACTGCCTCCGCCTGATCAGGCAGGGGATGACATAAACATTTTTGGACAAGGGAGCTTTACTAGAATCTCCAAAAAGTCCAATCTTCAACATTATCGAGTCAACATTGATTCACTACCCACCACTATCGAACTTCAGACGTTTTATTTTCCCGGTTGGAAAATATGGTTAGATGGAAAAGAGGTTACAGTTGATCACACTTCGGACAAATTGCTTGGTCGTATGCAGTTAACAGTTTCCCCGGGCAGTCACGATCTGGTGGCCAGGTTTACCGACACACCTATTCGGATTTTAAGTAACTTAGTTTCACTTGGGGCTGTTTTGTGTCTGGTGTATTTTTTAGTTAAACGTATATAATCTTTTGATATGTGTGTGGTTGTAACGGGTACGTTGGGGTTTGACTACATCATGGATTTTCCTGGCCGCTTTGCGGATAGGATCATGCCGGATAAGATACACAAAATTTCCCTAAGTTTTTTGGTCAATAAGTTGGAAAAGCAATTGGGGGGTACTGCAGGCAATATTGCATACAATTTGAAACTCTTGGGCGTCAATCCATATATTGTTGCTCCGGCTGGTAACGACTTTGCACCATATCTTAAATTTCTGGAAAATCGAAAGATCTCCACAGTTTACATTCAAACATTTCCGGACGTTACTACGGGCTCTTACTTTGTAGTTACAGACCAGGACGACAATCAAATAGGGTCGTTTTATGCCGGTGCTACCAAATATGCTAACGACTTGTCCATAAATACTATCAACCCCCGTCCCGAACTTGCCATTCTCGCTCCGACTAGCCCGGAGGCAATGAAAAAATATGGACTAGAATGTCAAGACAAAAAAATACCATATTTATTTGATCCAGCTTTCCAAATAGACGCGTTTACCAAAAAGGATCTCAAAGATTTAGCCTCCGGGGCCTATATTTTAATAGGCAATGATTACGAAATATCACTTATCGAAAAAAAGCTTTCCGTTTCCCATTCAGCACTTGTTAAATCAGTTCCAATTTTGATTACCACACTTGGCCAAAAAGGTTCCATTATTGAAACACCGTCTGCCCGTTTTGAAATAGCCCCCGCATCCCCAGAAAATTCTTTGGACCCCACCGGAGCAGGAGATGCTTTTAGGGGGGGTTTTGTCGCAGGGCTTATTCGGGGCTTTGATTTGCAAACTTGCGGCCAGATGGGATCGGTTTCCGCTGTTTACACTGTAGAAAAATATGGTACCATGACTCACGAATATTCTATTTCACAGTATGTTTCCCGTTATTTTGAAAATTATCACCAAGAACTAAAGCTCTCATGACCAAAGACTACAAAGTCAAAGATCTCTCCTTAGCTCGTTGGGGTCGGATGGAAATTAAACTTGCCGAAAATGAAATGCCGGGCCTAATGAGTCTTAGGCGCGAATATTCAAAATCAAAACCTCTCAAAAATGCTAGAATTTCCGGTTCACTGCACATGACTATTCAAACGGCCGTGCTAATCGAAACTCTTCAGGCGTTGGGTGCGGACGTTAGATGGGCATCGTGTAATATTTTTTCTACTCAAGATCACGCCGCTGCCGCGATTGCAGCAGCCAACACGCCGGTCTTTGCTTGGAAAGGCGAGTCCGAGAAAGACTATTGGTGGTGCACTGATCAGACACTTAAGTTCTCAAAAGGCCGCGGTCCAAACTTACTATTGGATGACGGTGGAGACCTGACTGGCTGGGTACACGAAAAACATCCAGAGTTATTAAAAGATATTAGAGGAGTGTCAGAAGAAACCACTACCGGGGTTCATCATCTCTATCAGCGGCACTCTAAAGGTGAACTTAAAATTCCTGCAATTAACGTCAATGACAGTGTCACCAAATCAAAATTTGACAACCTCTATGGTTGTCGCGAATCTCTTGCAGACGGCATTAAACGGGCAACGGATATCATGTTGGCCGGAAAAGTGGCAGTGGTTAATGGTTTTGGAGATGTTGGCAAAGGTAGTGCACAGTCGCTTAGGGGATTTGGTTGTAGGGTTCTTGTCGCTGAGATCGATCCGATTTGTGCACTTCAAGCTTTAATGGAGGGCTATGAGGTTGTCACAATGGCCGAAGCTGTAAAAAGAGCGGATATTTTTGTTACTGCAACGGGATGTAAAGACATTATCACGCTCGAACATATGAAACACATGAAAGACACCGCAATCGTATGCAACATTGGTCACTTCGACGTGGAAATTCAGGTCAAAGCCTTAAACGATTTCCCAAAGATCAAAAAAGAACAGATTAAACCACAAGTTGATCAATATACGTTTCCAGATGGCCATCGCATTATCCTTTTGGCAGAAGGCAGGTTAGTCAACCTCGGCTGTGCTACGGGCCATCCGTCCTTCGTCATGTCCAATTCGTTTACCAATCAGGTTTTGGCCCAGATAGAGCTTTTCACAAAAAAGTACGAAGTGGGTGTATACAGGCTGCCTAAATATTTGGATGAAAAAGTGGCAATGCTCCACATTGGTCAATTAGGGGGAAAATTGACCAGGTTAACCCCCGATCAGGCGGAATATCTTGGCGTCTCCAAAAACGGGCCCTTTAAGGCTGATCACTATCGCTATTGATGATAGAATAACTGCATGGACTCCGAACCGGTCGCTGGAGAAATAGATCTACTCACCGTCAAATCCAGAACCCTCTCCGGCATAGTCACTTTAATCAGTCGGACATTTGTTATCCGCGTTATCAGTCTAATTGGCATTTCTCTTCTGTCCTTTTATCTTAAAAGGTACGAATTCGGACTATTTGCCGCAATTAACAATCTGGTAATAATATTGGGTTATTTCTCAGACGTTGGCTTGGCGGCATCACTGGTTCAAAAAAAAGACAGTCCTACGGTATCAGATCTCCGGACAACCTTCACCCTTCAGCAGATATTAGTTATTTCCGGATGTATAGTCATGTTTCTTCTGGCTCCCGGTCTCGCCCGGTATTACCAGTTTCCAGCTGGTGGTGTTTTCTTATTCAATAGCTTACTGCTTGCTTTTTTTCTGGCTTCTCTCAAGACAATCCCCTCTGTAATTTTGGAAAGACATCTGCTATTTAAAAACTTAGCTGCGGTAGAAGTGGTAGAAAATATCGTTTATTGGTTTGTAGCAGTCTTTTTTGCCTGGAGGGGCGATGGAATATATGCCTATGCCTGGGCAGTGATGTTACGGGGGATCGTTGGCACCGCTCTGATCTATTTTCTTTCGCCCTGGCCAATTGGCTTTTCGCTCTCAAAATCGTCGCTAAACAATTTGTTAAAGTTCGGTTTGCCATACCAACTCAATACGTTTATAGCCGTAGTCAAGGATAGGTTTATAGAATTAGTTGTCTGGAAAATTATTGGCACCGAGGGAGTGGGAATCATTAGTTGGGCCAGAAACTATTCAGAACAGCCCTTAAGACTAGTTATGGACAATGTTACCAAAGTCACTTTTCCTACGTTTTCTCGTATGCAAAACCATCCGAATGATCTGAAAA
Source organism: uncultured Gammaproteobacteria bacterium (assembly GCA_964633995.1). Lineage (GTDB taxonomy): Bacteria > Patescibacteriota > Microgenomatia > CAZETR01 > Amesbacteraceae > CAZWKN01. The sequence goes on along the minus strand of CAZWKN010000002.1, from coordinate 167,543 downwards.
AAAGTCTTGAAAAAACCCTATTTTTTATTTCCGCTGCAACTTTTCCTTTTACAGCAGGATTGGCGATACTGGCTCCGGAAGTGGTTCGCCTGATTCCCAAATATTCAAAATGGCAGGATGCGTTGTTTCCCCTAACCTTGTTTTGCATTAACACTGCCTGGGCAAGTATCTCAACTCCACTTTCAAATACGTTAAATTCCCTCGGCAAAGTAAAGATAAACACCGCATTGATGCTTATGTGGTTAGCCTTAGCCTGGGGACTAACTCCGGTTTTGGCCCACAAATTTGGCTATTTGGGAGTGGCGTATGCCACCGCGATTATTTCAGTATTTTCAATTATTCCTATCGTAATTGTTCAAAAAATTACTGGGTTTCAATTTTCCCAAAGTATCCTCAAGCCTTTACTTGCCACTGTCGCAATGCTTTTGATAACCATAGGTTTAAAAACTATCCTGCCGTCTTCCTGGCCGACCTTAATTCTCAACGTGTTAATTTCTGGCGTGGTCTTTTTGGCTGCGCTATACGGCTTAACAGGACCTCAATTGTTAATTGACTTAACAAAAATGTCACATGCCTTTCGTCAAAAAAAATAAACACTGGCTAGTCATCCTTATCGGTTCCATAACATGGCTGGTGACCATGGTTAAAAATGGCCTAACCTACTCGTATGGCTTGGGTTTTTGGGGTCCAAATGGGCACGACGGTATTTGGCACATATCGCTTATCCAGAGTCTTTCTAGGGGCTCTTTGGACATGCCAATATTTGCAGGAGAAGCCATAAAAAATTACCATCTGGGATTTGATTTATTGGTGACATTCATCCACCTTATAACCAAGCTTCCGGTTACCATCTTATACTTTCAAATCTTTCCAGTTTTAATATCTGCCTTAATCGGATTACTTGCCTACTTTTTCATACTTAGTTGGCAAAAGTCGAAGTTGGCAGCCTTATGGACATTATTTTTTGTTTATTTTGGAGGAAGCCTTGGATGGGTCATGGGGGCAGGGGAGTCTGTTTTTTGGGCCCAACAATCTATCTCTACACTCATAAACCCCCCCTACGCATTCTCACTAGCTCTATTATTATTAGGACTTATACTATTGCACAAAAATCGCTTTCTATCGGCTATTTTAGTGTTTTCAATTTTACCGGAAATCAAAATATACATCGGCCTATTAAGTTTTGCCGGGTTGGCATTAGGCAGCCTAAAAAATAAAAAATGGCTCAAAGTATTACTGCCGTCAGTGATAATTTCACTCGGATTATTTATGCCATTGAATTCATCTTCAGTAAAACTACTGCACTTTCAGCCGCTTTGGTTTTTAGAAACCATGATGGGCCCCGATCGGTTAAATAGTCCTAAGTTTTTTTCGGCTCTGAACACTTACAGAATTAGCACTAATCTCCTAAAAGGCATTCCTGCCTTTTCACTTGCCTTGTTAATTTTTACCTTGGGTAATTTTGGAACACGGTTAATAGGGTTAGTTAAGGCCCCAAAAAAACTGGATGCACTACAAATTTTTTTGATCACAGTTGTAGTTGTTGGCCTGTTTATTCCAATGTTGTTTACCCAGTCCGGCACAGCCTGGAATACTATCCAGTTTTTTTATTATTCACAATTTGCACTTGGTTTGTTGGCCGGAATATCATTTGCAAGTTTGCGGCCAAATAAACTCTTATGTCTAATGATTGTATTGTTAACTATTCCCACTACGCTTGGCACTTTAAGGCACTACCTACCGAAAAGACCGCCGGCGAAAATTTCGTCACAGGAGTTGTCCGCCCTAACTTTTCTTGGCAGACTTCCTCAAGGTGTTGTACTTACACCAGTGTTTGACAAGAGCTTAAGTAGCAAGTTTGAACATTCTCCTCCCAGGCCACTTTATTTATATGAATCTACTGGCTATATTTCCGCTTATTCTGGACAACAAACATATTTAGCCGATGAAGTAAACTTAAATATAACTGGCTACGACTGGAAATCACGCCATCTCCAGATCGTAGATTTCTTTTCAGGCACATATCCCAATCAGGTTAATAACTTTCTGACTACCAACCACATCTCTTACGTTTACATTCCCAAACTGATGCCTGTGGCCATAAACCTAGCGCAATTTAACTTATCCAAAGTTTATTCCGATTCAGAAACGGAAATTTGGAAGGTGCCACAAAAAGAATAGTTGTAATAAGTCCAAAAAATATCGTAACCGTGTCGCCAATTTTTCCCAATAAAGGTTCAGAAAGTTTCGCCTCCACTATGTGTTTTCCGTTCGGCACTTTCAAACTCAATAACCCCTGACTAAGCTCATCATAAGGGTCTATTAATGCTGTCTCTTTTGAATCTACGTATACTTTCCACCCCGGCCAAAAATGTGTTTTGAAAGCAATTACACAATCGTGTTTACAATCAACGCTCACTGCTTGGTAATTTGTCTTCCACGCCAACTCAGACGTATCTGCCTCACCTGAACTCACTTGTGCCAAAAAGTGCGGATTTGGTTCCTGGCGGATCTCATGCCATCTTGGTGTCTCTTCAAAGAGCATAGTCAAAGTCCCGGGGTAGCCAATGGTTTTGGGGGTGGGATCAATCCATGGAAAATATCGATGTACATGCCAATATCTACTACTTACACCGATTAAGCCGATAATTAAAGTAAAAACTATCACCGTTTTCAAATTTCGATCAAAAAATAGCCCTATGCAAAATGCCACTACCAGATTTACTACAAACATTAACCTCCATGGGAATTGAAGGTTTTTGAGGATGGGAAGCATGTCCCAGACAAAGGTACTTTCCTTATGCATCAAAAATACAATTCCACATAGCACTATCAAAAAAAACAAAGTTACTTTTTTTTGCCCCGAAGCCAGTCGGTTTTTTAATATTAGTATCAAACTGCCTGTTGCCAAGGCCAGATGTACTAATCCAATTTGAATGGATAACAACCCGTCGCCTCCGTCTCGTCTTAAACCCCCAAATCCCCAAGAAGACGCAAGCAAATCCTTGGCGGTAATAAAATTATTATTTTCCGAAAACCACCTGGCCATATCTGTTAAGAAAGTCAGATCCTTATATACAAATGCCGGGATTAAATAATAGCTTGCCAAACCAATTCCCAATGTCACCACTAGGCCCCAGGCAATTACAGTCCAAATTCTGAAATTGCGGGCAACTACAAAATAATAACCAGTCAATATGGGCAAGAGGATAATTAAGTAGAAATTATGACTTAATGCCATCAATGCCACCAGCAACCCGCATTTGGCAATATTCCGAAGGTCAGTTTTTGTAGCCAGTAAAAATACTCCATAAAAAACCAAAGGCGCCACGGTGGCAGCTACGATTTCTCCAAATGCCGCTCTGACATACACGTTTGCAAAATGATATGGTGAGTAAGTATAAAAAAGTCCTCCCAGCAATGCTGCCTTTGTCCCCACGTGCTTTCTAAGCCACAAGTACGCAAAAAATGCGCTTAATGGGAAACTAAGCGCATAAATTAGTTTAAATGACCAGAGCTCCGAAAGGCCCACTAGCCCCAGCCCAAACGATAAATAATATGGCAAATTGTACGTAAACGTAAATGTTGGTTGTCCCAACCCATAGTCCAATCTTTTTGACCACCTAACTGGAAAATTGCCGTCAGCTATCGCCTGGCGGAACTCAATTGACCGAAATAACACCGATTCAGAATCATGTCCATATATAAGTCCTGGATGTCGTAAGGCCTTGTAAGCAGGGAACGTCAAGACCGCGAATAGTACCAGAATAATTATGTTTTTCATGCCACAATCAATTTTGCCATCTTAATATACACCAACACATTAACCAAAGATAAACCCTGCGTAATTACTCCATTATTCCATTCCAAAATTTGTTTTAATACAAAGCCATTTGGAAACCACCAACCGTGATACAGGTTGATCGAAAAAATTAACGCCAATACAACCCAGTAGCTAAGTAATTTTTGATTGTACATACAAGCAACCAATCCGGTGAAGATGGCCATAAACACATACCTATCCAGCATTCCGGTCATAAACATCCAGGCAGAGCCTGATATCAGGAATACGGATTCAGTGATTTCTCGGTCAGTCCACTTCCTGTATTTTTTAAATACTATTATCAGTGAAATGGCCATCACTCCATAGCCCCACCATTTGGCAGGAAGGCTCAAAAATTTGGCATCCTGATTCACTGCCTTATTGCCAATTAATATGCGCCATGCGTTAAATGCATTTGTCGACACTCTAAATTCCGACTTGAAAAAGACCATCCGAATAAGCGTGTGGTGCCAATACGCAAACTCGCCTCGATCGGCAAACAAGCTGGTGGATTTAGTAAACACGCACAACCCCAACAACCCGCCAAAAATCAGTTGCTTCCAATATTTGCATTTCCAGATGTACATTCCTGCCAAAAGGGGCATGAGCACGAGTCCGGTGGGCTTAAGCAAAATCGAAATGGCGGCAAGAATAGGTGATAGCCAAACAATTTTCTTTTTTGTTACGGCCAAAAATGCTAAAAACAATATCAATGAACTCACCTGGTCATACTGGCCCCACAAAGCAGACAAATACCAGCTAAACGGAAAAAATAAATACACCGTTGGCCAAAACAATCTATTCGACAATTTATACATTAGCAGCGCAATGCCTACATCGGCAAAAATTGGCAAAAGTTTCATGGTAATCAAATAGCCTATCTGAAACGGAATTTCAATATTTACGATTCCAAAAGCAAACCATTGTACGAAGTTGTCCAGCCAACTAACGTAATAAATTTTTTGCACCTGATGATTTATCCAAGCAATTCTCCCCAGCAGTTCGACATAAAATGATTTATTCCAACCATATATGTAACTAATAAGTGGGGGTTGGGTTGGCCATGAATAGACCCAGACGTTATTTTCATAAAAGCCCTTGGGGCCATGTTGGTAAATCCATGTACCCCAACCGGCATTACTGTATATGTCATCATGAAACGCCTTCGGCGCCAACCACAAGCGTAGCCACATTCCCGATACAAGCACCAGTATTAGTAAAAACTTTTTCATCAATATTTATTAAACTGATAAACTCTCCAACTGGAATTTGGAATTTGCCAGTAGCCATATAACGGTCCTGGCCTAAACTTCGCTCTTTCGGCTGCCGGATCATCTCTGATAGTTTGTTCATCCTTTTGGGTTACCACAAACAAATTATCAGAGATCTCGTATTCAGAAGCCATTCTTAGTCTGATGTTATTAACCAATAGTAGGTCCCGATATTTATTCCCGTTGGTATATATATCATCACTAGCCAGAATTGCCAAATTTGGATTGACAAGTTTTTGTGTTGTAATTTGGTCACTGATAATTTTAACAATCTGCCTGGTCTCCTTTAAATTTCCGTAAAGCGAATACGAGGAAATTTCCTTAGAAAATTTAAGTATCGACCCGCAAATTATCGTAATTATAATGATTAGTTGTACAACCTTTCCAAATCCATTCCGTTTTGCAAAAATCCACAATACAAAAAAAACAGCAACTGGTAGCACATAGTGAAATTGGAAAGATAATAAAATTAAACCCACTAAGGCAACAATCCAATTCGCCAGTCCAAATAAGTAGGCTTTATGCCGAAGTATGTCCCATCCAACCAACGCAGATATGCCTATCGTCACAAAAACCTGGCTTATCTGAGGAAAGAAATACTCGGAAAAAGTCGACCACGCCATAAGGATTGATTTGTGCAGTTCGAATCCTTGTTTTGTTCCAGAATAATAGTTTAGGCTGCGCATGATAAATAGACCCGGTGGATGTCTTAAGTCAAATGCGACAAAAGGCAACCAGGCAGCTGCCAATCCAGCCGCAAAAAAGCCGTTTCGATTTATTAATAAATACACCCCGATAGGTAGTATGGCTAGATAATGATGATGCACGGCCAAGCCCATAAATAATCCACCAAGAAGTTGCATCCAGCTGACCTTTTTTTGGCAAAAATGCCATCCCAGGACAATCCAAAACGCTACCAGGTTTGGATTCCATGCCCATCTGGAACCTAACACCAATGGCCACCACAAGGAGACAAAAATAGCTCCAATAAACGTAAAATTCGGGTTTATTTTTTTTATTGCCATCGCTAACATAATCGCAGTTAAGCTTCCCCAAAACACCATGCCGACGACCGGGCCTAAGGGATCAAAATTAAACATCACAGCAAATGGCAAGAGCATGTAGTATGTTAGCGAGCTAAAAACGTGACTCCTGTCCTCTGAGATTGGGCCCACCAGGGTAATCATCCTTTCCACATAGATTTGATGCATCCGGACCAAATCGGAGGATTCGTCTGTCATAAAGTGTGAATGGGTATCAATTCTGTAAAGCCTGACCACCATTATCACTACCACCAAGACAATCCACCAAAACCTTTTCATAACTCAATAGCCCTCAAGCTAGTATAGCCCATAGCGTCGGGAAAATCAGTTAACTTTATCAGCTTTCCATCCCGCTTTAGCTCTTCAACTTTATAATCTGGAATACTAAATACAGAGCCCACCAAGATAACATTTCGTTTTTCAAAATCAAATTTAGGATCAATTTTCCTAAACTGCCATTTACCAAAAACATAATCTTCTGTTCCTGAGTTTTTTCTGTCCAACCCTGCTTCAACGAAATATTTACCGGGCGGGTACTTGCCGTAAAACAAAACAAAAATATACGGTGCAATATGGGGACTGTCAAAAACAATTTCTCTTACACTTGGTTCACGGCCCACTAAATATGGTGCGCTTTTTTCAAACCCCGGCTGGAAATCTCCATATGTTTCCACGGGGTAGTACAAAATTAAACTTGCCATGGAGTACACACAGGAAATTCCAAAGACCACAACGGTAAGTGTTAGAGCACTGATTTTTGCCAACTTGCCCCTGATACTTTCAAAGCCCAATACTGCCCCGGTGGCCATTACTAGTGTCCAGGTTGGATAAACAGCCAATGATCGAACCACCGAAAACCAATTCCAAGTTATAACTCCGGGAAGTGGAGTAAGCACCGCCAAGCAAATAATTAACTTTGCTAACGCTTTTTGTTTCGGTAAAACTATCCAGCCGGCAATAAACAACGGAAGTGCTTCTGTAACAAAAAGTCCCAGATGGGGCATTCTCAAAATAGGCTCAACGGAACCTTGCCAGAATAAATTTACCGGCGATAGATAAGCCAAATAATGGCCCACTACCATCCACACCAAACTATATCCGGACGCAATCAGGCCAGCATTAAATTCCAAGGGTACGAATGGCCAAAGTCTGAATATATTAGTCGCAGTTAGCCTGGCCCCAATGGGATCCACTAAAGAAGATATCCCAAGTGGCAATAGCCCTACTACTGCGACAAGCAGCCACCCAATTTTAACTTTGGGCTTGAATACAAGCCCTAGTAAAACAAGGGTCGGTAATGCAATCGCCCTTTGGGCGTGATAGGCGTACATTGATAACACCATCAAAAACACCGAAATGTAGCCGTATTTTGGTTTCGTCAATCCAGCTACAAAACAAGCTATGCCAGCAAAATATAGCATGCACGCCAGGTTGGCCTCGAAAGCAATTCTGGAAAAATGCACTGCCCAAGGGCTTGTCGCTATAAGTAGTCCCGCAGTCAGTCCTATTTCAGGCCTTCCGGTCAATTTTGTGGCTAGATAATACATCAACGCAATCAGCATCAAACCGGAAGCAATCGAAGTTAGTCTGGTGGACAATTCATTTAAGCCTAATCCGGCCACAAACCCCGTGGTTAAATATGAATACAGTGCTGGTTTGTAATCGTCAAAAGATCTCAGTGACAATGGCATCTTTTTTCCAAACTCATCTCGTCCGGTCTTAAAAAGCGCAAGAGAATTGTATCCAAGAGCCGCTTCGTCCCAGTTTACACTCGGAGGAGATTCGGAAATTCTGGTAATTCTCAAATACCCACCCATGATCACGATGCCCGCCAAGGCAATAGTGGAAAAAATTACTTTGTTTCGACTACCCATATAGAGTCTCCATTACCAAAACTAACCGTGTCGTGAATTGGAATCGTTTCTAGCAGTTTCATCTCTGATGGTAGCCACGAGCTTTCAAAATGATTATCTCCCTTTTTACTCCGGTCACCTAAGAACTCTCCAGGTAAACCTATATAGACAATTTCTTTATCCAGTTTTTCGGTCGTCAGATCAAAATGTCTAAATGTGGCTTGCGATGTGAAATAAGAGCTCGGATCCCCCAATAGGCTAGAAGCCACGACAGGTCTTCCTGCCCCATGTTTAACTGCAGATTTTGCCATTTGTTCAAACACCCATGGACGGTTGTCTCTCCAATACAGTTCATGTGTCAACAGATGCCATGTTCCAAAAGTTATTCCCAATGAACCAATCACAACCACTACAATTTTCCCCATATTTCTAAGATTAATAAATCCCACTCCAGCCCAGATTGCTACAAACGCAGCCACTCCGATCGCCGACTGAACCAATTTGGGACCAGGGCTAACCATCCCAGCCAACAGTCCCCACACAAGCAGGATCCAACTAGTTTTTTTAAGTTGATCAGAAACAGTTTCGCGATTAAATAGTCCCCATATCGCCAATAAAACCAACCAAAAGTAAACAACAGGTAGCCCTTTGGCGGTCCATAGCCCTCTGCTAATTGTAGCGCTTTGCTGACCAGGACTAGTCAAAAAATCAAAATCCATTACTTTAACAAGTTCCTTGTATCCTTCTCGGACAGCAAAATAGTACGTATTATATCCCAGAAGTTTTACTCTAAACGGCCATATCATGTTATATCCATTCACCTTAAACTCTTCCTGCATCCTAACCCTGACCTCTTCAGCTATTTTGGGGATAGTTGTTTGCGCAGCAACCCATGCATTATCTGTAAGCACGGCCCGGCTTCCAATCAACACCACAATAACCAGTAATAACCAATCTTTTTTATGAGTTGAATATACCAATCCCCACATTGTTCCCATCAAACCACTTAATGCCAATATCACCAAAAGCAGCCATCTTAGGCCTTTGTTTTCAAATAGCAGCACCAGACAAATAGCCAAAAAAGTCAGGCCGGTTAGGGGATAAAAAAGAGACGATAACATCCACCATAAACTAGTACCCAAAAACATCGTAGATACCACGGCGACTTTTTTTTCGGTTCGAGAAAGCCATAATCCAAATACACTTAGTGCCAAACAACTAATTACCAATCCCGGAATTCTCGTCTTGCCCATCCAGAGTGGTCCAAATTCACTGGGGTAGGGGGCAAAACTCTGGTTTAGGTGTATGTAAGTAAGAAAAATAGCTAAAATTACTAAAACCGGCCACACTGTTTTCACGACCCAATCGTATCATAAACCTCGATATAGTAAAATGAATTCATGCTTTCCGTAGTAATTACTGCCTGGAATGAAGAATTGAATCTGGAAAGGGCCGTTTCGTCGATAAAAGGAATAGCGGACGAGGTTATAGTCGTCGACACCGAAAGCACTGATGAGACAGTCAAAATAGCCAAACAGCTTGGTTGTAAGGTATTTCATCACAAAAACACGGGAATAGTCGAACCCGTCCGTAATTTTTCCATTTCCAAAGCCAAGGGAGACTGGATCTTGCTTCTCGATGCCGACGAAGAAGTACCCCCCTCATTAGCAGAGGAGATCAAGTCACAAATAGCTATGTCCAATGGTCCGGATTATTTTCGTATACCCAGGAAAAGCCTCATCTTTGGCAAGTGGATAAAAAGTTCACATTGGTGGCCTGATTACGTATATCGATTATTTAAAAAAGGCTCAGTAACCTGGGGCGACGCCATTCACAGTATCCCACTCACCAAGGGCAAGGGTGCCGACTTGCCTGCCCAGGAAAAATTTGGTTTGGTCCACCATCATTACACATCAATTAGCCAATACGTTGAAAGGTTAAACCGCTATACCGATCACCAATTAAAATTAAAACTGGCTGCCGGTTATAATTTTTCGTGGACAGATCTATTAACAAAACCGTCAGAAGAATTCCTATCTCAATATTTTTCCAGACACGCCTACAAAGAAGGACTCCACGGCCTAGCCCTATCTCTGCTTCAGGCGTTTTCGGAACTAGTTTTATACTTAAAACTTTGGCAATCAAGTGCGTTTGTCACAAAACCACTTGACCCTGCCGAGGTCAAAACAGTTCTTGCCCAATCCGCCCGCGATTTTAACTGGTGGCTTATTCAATCAAAAATATCCGAGAGTGGGTTTTTAGGCAAACTTCTGCTTAAAACAGTTCGTAAATTGGGATTATGAAAATTGCAGTAATCGTGCTTAATTGGAATGGTGAAGGCTATATTTCCAGATGTTTAGAGTCTCTCGTCAAACTAAAAAAATCATCTCACCAACTAGAAATCATTGTCGTAGACAATAATTCCTCCGATAACTCTTTGAGCCTAATTTCCAAATTCCCAGTTAAAATCATTCGTAACTCCAAAAATTATGGATACGCAGAGGGCAATAATATTGGTATCCGTGAAGGTCAGAAAAATCGCCCTGATTTTTTTTGGATAGTAAATCCAGACATTGAATTAGATCCAAACGCCCTTATTTCCCTAGTTGTTGCTGCAAAAACATATCCACACGCTGGTATTTTTGGGTCGAAAATATATTTCAAATCCGGCTATGAATTTCACAAGGATAAATATCAAAAATCAGATTTGGGCAGGGTAATTTGGTTTGCAGGAGGTCGTATTGATTGGAAAAACGTCGCGTCTGAACATATAGGAGTAGACCAAGTAGACCATGGACAATTCGACAAAGATGCCAAGTCTGATTTTATAACCGGGGCTTCCATGTTTATAAGAAGTGAAGTATTTGACAAAGTAGGCTTATTGAATTCGAAATATTTTTTGTATTTCGAAGAAAACGATTTGTGCCAGAGAGCCAGAAAATTTGGTTTCGATCTGATGTACTCATATAAGAGTGTTGCCTGGCACGCCAACGCTCAAGCAACCGGCATTGGGTCAGATCTCCAGGATTACTACATAACCAGAAATCGGCTGATGTTTGGAATCAGTCATGCGCCATTTCGTACAAAAATTGCCTTAATCCGTCAGTCGATTTGGCAGCTCATAAACGGAAGAAAATGGCAGAAAAAAGGTGTTTTGGACTACTATTTTAACAATCTGGGTAAGGGCTCGTATGCTTAGTGTCGTCATCATAACCAAAAACGAACAAACAATGCTTGGGGGTTGTCTGGAATCAGTCGAATTTGCCGATGAGGTGGTCGTAGTAGATACGGGAAATACTGATCTTACTAACGTCATTGCCAAAAAATTCGGAGCCAGAATAGTTACATCTCATGGTACAACTTATTCTAAGTTCAGAAATGATGGCCTAAAAGCAGCGCAGGGTGATTGGATTCTCTTTGTCGACGCCGATGAACGTATTACCCCTAAGCTAAAAAATGAAATTATAGAAATTGTAAAAACAAAACACAAAGGGGTGTATGAAATTCCCCGCCTGAATAATTATCTAGGTAGGTTTATGCATTTTGGTGGTTGGGGTAATGATAAAGTAATCCGCTTATTCCAGCGGACCTGTCTAATAGGTTACCGTGGAGACCTGCATGAACAGCCAGAATTCAACTGTGAACTGTCAACTCTTTCGCATCAGATGGTCCACTTTTCCCACCGAGATTTATCAACGATGGTAGACAAAACACTTCTCTATACTGGTTATGAGTCACAACTTCGGCTTAAATCCAAACACCCGCCAATTGTTTGGTGGAGGTTTATTAGGGTGATGGCCACAGAATTTTGGATACGTTTTATTAAATTTCAGGCAGCTAGAGATGGTGTAGAAGGTGTAATTGACGGCCTATTTCAAGTCTTTAATACATTTATAATATATGCCAGAGTTTGGGAGGCTCAGATATGAAAAAAATAGCAGTATTTAATCCTTACTGGAATACGTTTGGTGGAGGTGAACGCTATGTATCGGCGGCTATTAGATATTTTCTGGACCAGGGTCATCAGGTAAGTGTCAACTGGCCGGAAAATGTTTCCCCGGAAATTCAAACCAGATTTGGTATTGATATTTCTCAAGCTAGGTTTGGCAAAATCCAAAGTACTTTGGGTTTCGATTTGGTATTTTGGGTCTCTGATGGAAGTCTACCGACCTCTTTTTCCAAAAAAACTATCATTCATTTTCAATTTCCTTTCAAGGACATTGGTGGTAAAAGCTTTATCAACCAACTAAAGGCAAAACTCTATGTCTTTGTTGTCAATTCCGATTTTACAAAACTTGCTATTGATAAAGAGTTCAAAATACATAGTCATATTCTTTATCCTCCCGTAGACACACAGGCGTTTGTTCCAAAACATAAAGACAACTTAATTTTTTATATTGGTAGATTTTCAAACTTAACTCAACAAAAAGGTCACGCCACACTAATCAGCTCATTCGCCCGTATCTCAAAAAAACTTCCTGGGTGGAAATTAGTTTTGGCAGGTGGAGTCGGGGTCGGGACAACCGAGAAAGCCATACACACCCTAACTGACCAGGCTAAGGGATTACCAATAGAATTTCTCTTCAACCCATCTTTTACAGAGATAACAAACCTGTGTGGACGAGGAAAGTTTTACTGGTCAGCAAGTGGGTTTATGGCGGACCAGGAAAATCTTCTCAAACAGGAACATTTTGGGATCACCGTTGTTGAGGCCATGGCTGCTGGTGCTGTTCCATTAATTACCAATCTCGGTGGGCACAGGGAAATAGTGGATAACGACCTTAATGGCTATCTCTGGGATGATCCAAAACAACTTGAGAGGCTCACACTAGAGCTTTCACGACATGCCTCTAAAGTTGATGCCCTATCTCAGTCGGCAATCAAAAAGAGTAAACTATTTGATACAAACGTATTTAATGCCACCCTAGAGAGATTGTTATGAAAAAACTGGTTCCATGGTTAATTGCCGGTTTAGTACTACGCCTTGTTCTGATGGTTACAACCATCCACCCGGACTTTAGAGCAGTCAATTTGGCCGGTTTTCTAATAGCTCAAAAAGGCGAGATTTTTACTTTCTACGATCATATTAGTAAATTGCCCCGCAATCATACCTGGGTAAAACTTTATGGAGACGATTTGTTTATTTACCCACCCGTCGCTTATCTAACCCACGGATTATTTAATAAGCTACTTTATCCACTATACCCCAAACCGCTCTTCATGATCCTGCTAGACGATATAGGTAAAGTTGTTGGCAATCCGAATTTACCACTATTATTATTCCTGCTCAAACTGCCCTATTTAATAGCCGATGGGCTTTGTCTTTTCGTATTAAGAAAAATTCTCAACCCCGAAAAACGGCTGTTGGGCTCCCTAGTGTGGCTGTTTAACCCTATCAACGTGTATACATCTTATATGGTTGGCCAGTTTGACATCTTCGTGGCTTTGTTTATCCTAATCGCTCTTTATTTTTCAAAAAAAAATCAGCTATTGGCTGCGGCCAGCGTGGCTTTAAGTGCAGGTTTCAAACCTTTTACCCTTTTATTACTCCCGTTGCTACCTGGGTCAAAAATCAAAAATATTCTCACCGGCTTATCAGTTTATTTGCTAACCTTGTTGCCATACTTAGCATCTCCCGCCTTTAAACACTACGCCCTACTGGCTAGTCAGTCTGATAAATTGCTTTTTGCCAAAATCCCGGTGTCTGGATCTCAATACCTTTCTTTATTTTTCATGGGCTTATTTTTGATATATTTTCTAAATTTTGTTAAACCCAAAGTTATTGATATCTGGGGGTGGTTTCTTGCCGTTCCCATGCTTTTTTATTCTGTAACTCATTTTCACCCTCAATGGCTTACTTGGTCCTCGCCCACATTAGTTTTAGCGTGGGTATACAAACATCAATCCAGGCTTCCGATTGCGATTTTTTTACTAGCATGTTTGTTGTTAATACTCCTGTTTGAACCATCCCTAAACTTTGGACTATTCGGCAGCACCTTTTCTCTTTCCGGGTTTATTGCTCCACACTATCCACCCGATCAGCTTGCCTCGCTTGCCAGAAGTTTGTTGGCAGCTTCTGGCCTGTCATTATTTATTGGAATGCTTCTGTGACCACCTCAGTTGTTATACCAGCCTACAACGGGCAACAGTTTTTAGACTCCAATTTAGCTTCAGTTCGGAATTTGGGAGCCGATGAAATAATTGTCGTAGATGATGCATCACGTGATCCTGTAACCGCGTCAAACATTAAAATAATTCGTCATAAATCCAACAAGGGTTTTCCCATATCAGTTAACGATGGTTTTGCGGCAGCTTCTGGTGAAATTATTATTCTGCTAAATCAAGATGTTAACCCAGATAGAAACCTACTCAAATTTGTTTTACCTCATTTTTCCGATCCTAAAGTTTTTGCCGTCACTTTCAACGAACAGGGCCGTTCTTGGGCAAAGGCCGAGATTAAAAATGGTTTTCTGGAATTTTATAATGGCCCGATAGACGATAAGCTACATTCTTCATTTTGGGCGTCCGGTGGCAGTGCCGCTTTTCGTAAATCACAATGGGATCAGCTTGGTGGCTTCGATTCTCGTTTTTCTCCCGGGTATTATGAAGATCTAGATATCAGTTGGCGTGCCAGAAATAAAGGATACGAGATAATCTGGGACCCAAAGGCAAAAGTTACCCACGCGACTCCTGAATCGACGTTCAACAAAACGTTTTCTAGAAAATCTCTTCAATTAACCAAAGACAGAAATTATTTACTTGCCCATTGGAACAACTTGGAATCTAAATATTATTTTTCTCACATCTATCATCTAGGATCCAGGATCTTTCATCACCCCGGTTATCTTTTACCCACTCTTTGGGCCATATGGACAAAATTAGTGTAATAATTGTTAGCTGGAATCTAATCCGACCATCAAGGGGTAGTCCTCGATTTTCGTATCCTAGAATCATTAATTTATAGAAGTATATGCTTATTCTTGGAATCCATACACATTCAGAAACGGGAAATCACGATTCGGGTGCCTCGCTAGTCAGAGATGGCGAAATACTAGCAGCCGTAAACGAAGAAAGAATGACTGGAACAAAACATGACAGCTCACCTCCCTGGAATTCAGTTAGAGAAGTTTTCCGAATTACAAAAATAAGTCCTAGTATTATTGACGCGATAGCAATTCCAAGCAAGAAATCAAGTCACGAACCATTCAAACTGGGGACTGAAAGCGAATACCCCTGGAGACAAGAATTCATTGAACGATTTATAGAACCATTCGTTGTAAATAAACCAATTTTCTTTGTCAACCATCACCTTTCACATGCATCTGCGACGTTTTACACTTCAGGAATGTCAAAATCTCTGATTTTATGTCTTGATGGATACGGTGATCACGAAAGCATGAGTGTATGGAAAGGTGAAAATTATAAACTTGTACAAAAGTTAGCTTTCGAAGACAAGAAAAATTCTCTAGGATCATTCTACAGCGCCTTGACAGAAAGCTTAGGTTTCTCTCCGTGGGAGGGGGAAGGCAAAACAATGGCTTTAGCTGCGTACGGACACCCCATAAACGACAAAGAGTTTTATAAAATAATTAAATATTCTAAAGAAAAATCGAGCATCACATTTAAATACAACTTCAATTTGCAAAATAAAATCGAAACTTCAAAAGACGTTCTTTATTCATTTTATAGAAATGCACACCTTACAAATGCAGAAATATTTAATTCGTATATCTCAAAATTCGGCAAAAGAGACATCGCTGCGTCTGGACAACTTCTTCTCGAAAACATTGCAACATCACTAGTTAAAAACCACATTAAAAAAACAGGGATACACAACATTTGTTTAGGTGGCGGAATTTTTTTTAATGTTAAGTTAAATAAAAAAATAAGAGAATTACAAGAGGTTCAAAATTTATACATTCACCCCAATGCCGGTGATGGAGGATTAGCCGTTGGTGCCGCTTTGGAAGTTTGTCAACAGTTAACAAAGGCAAGGGGAAACGTTTGGACACCCAAAAAATTAGAGCATGTTTATCTAGGAACAGAATATTCAGATCTTGAAATAGAGCAGGCTCTTGAAAGTTATAAGTTAAATTACGAAAAGTCGGATAACGTGGCATTCGAGGCAGCCAAATTGATTTCCGAAGGGAACATTGTAGGTTGGTTTCAGGGAAAAATGGAATACGGGCCAAGAGCGTTAGGCAACAGATCGGTTTTAGCAGATCCAACTAACCCAAAGAGTGTAGAAAGGGTTAATTTAATTTTAAAGAAAAGGGATTGGTTTATTCCTTATGCTTCATCTATTCTTGATGAATATAAAGAAGAATATCTGGTAAATTCTTCCGATGCCCCCTTCATGATAATATCTTTTGATTGTAAAAACGATAAGAAAAAACTAATTCCATCAGCGGTACATGTCGATAGTTCAATTCGACCACAAACTGTCAAAAAAGAATTCAATCCTTTATATTGGGAATTGATATCCGAATTTTACAAAATAAAAAAGGTACCACTGGTTTTAAACACGAGTTTCAACGAACATGGACTCCCGATTGTTAGATCTCCGTCCCAAGCAATAGAACATCTCCTCAGAGGAAGCGTAGACATTCTCATTATAGGAAGCTTTATTGTAAAAAGGGAGTTGCTAAATTTGTGAAAAAATCAATTTCTAAAATTAGTGTAATTATTGTCAGCTGGAACGTGGCAAACTCTCTCAAGCGTTGTTTACAATCAATTCTTGCCACCAAATATCCAAATCTTGAAACTATAGTCATCGATAACGCCTCATCAGACAACTCAGTCCAGGTCGCCAAGGATTTGCAAATCGCACCGATCGTTGCAAATAGCAAAAATTTAGGTTTCCCTCGAGCCGTAAACCAAGGTCTGAAGAAGGCGACGGGTGATTATATTTTGCTTCTCAACCCCGACACGCAAATTCCTAAAGATTTTTTTTCAAAAGCCTTAGAATTTACCCGGCGCCATTTGGACATGGGTGTCATGGGACCCAAATTTGTCGATCCAAACGGAAATCCCCAGGGTTCGGTTTTTTTGGAACCTAGAATTTTGACAAACACTCCGAAATATACACCAAATCTTACGTCTGAGGTAAATGCGGTTTCAGGAGCATGTATGTTTTTTCCAAAGTCCACATTAACCAAGATTGGTTTATTTACCGAAAAAGTGTTTATGTACTACGAAGATTTGGACTATTGCCGGCGAATCCGCGCAGCTGGCTTGAAAGTATATTTTGATAGTGATGTAACTATCGTCCATGAACACGGCCAAAGTTCGAAACAAATCCAAAACCAAAAATATCGAAATCTAATCGAAACATTAATATATCCAATTAGAAAAATGTTGAATATTCCCAACACCTCATCATCATCCGAAAGATATCGTACTGAAGCCGGAATTTGGTATAACGGCTGGGGAAAATCGGTCGTTATGGCACTCGTTTCCTGGACGGGGCAAAAATTTCGGAAATTGTTTGCAAATAATACTTCGACATAGCTGGCTTAAGCACAACTCTAAGCAAACATCCAATCAAAATTACCAAAGGCAGGAGTTTCTGTTGCCAAACCGGGTTGTGTTTTGCAAACCAATACATCCATCCCTTAATTTCCCCAACGACAGCAGGTGCTCGGTTTGACGAACTAGCGCCTAACAAGTGTGTAGCCAGGGGTTCCGGAGAATACCAAATCTTAAAACCAGCTTTTTTTATTCTATACATCCACTCCATTTCTTCTCCATACATAAAATACTTTTCATCAATACCCCCCACCGTTTCAAAGATAATCCTTCTTACCATTACAAACGCCCCTGTAACCCAGTCGACCTCATGTTGCGTCTGGTACCTGGACACATCTCTTACGTGAATCGAATCGATGAACTTGCGGATAATAGGAAAATTATCGACAAAAAACATCATTTGGGTAATCCTTCTAAGCGTTGGAAAATAGCCCCAAGATTGTTGAACCGAACCATCCTTATTTAGTAGTTTGCACCCGACCACGTCTAAGTCAGGTAAATTGGCTAAAGTGTCCGGGTTTACGAAACAATCTGAATTCAGTAGTATCAACTTTTCCCCTTTGGCCATTTTCATTCCCAAATTATTTCCGCCAGCAAATCCCAAATTTACTTTACTTTCAACTAATTTAACATCCGGAAAAGTCTTCAGAATAGCTTGAGCAGACCCATCGGTAGAGGCGTTGTCTACCACAATAGTTTCATACTTGACCCCTTTAGATTTATTTAGCCTGCTCAAACACTCCAACGTAACATCCTTGGTATTGTAAGAGATTATTATTACCGACAACATTAAATGTATAATATCAGAAATGCCCTTATTGTTGTCAGTAATCCTGATTATTTCGAGTATTTTAAGGGGTGGAATGCTCACCCATTCGCCTCCGGAACTTTTTGGCGACGAGATAGATGTAGGATACCAGGCATACTCATTACTTAAGACTGGAAAAGATTTTTACGGGCAACCACTTCCGGTCTATATCCATTCCTTGGCGGAATGGCGAGCTCCTTTGCTTATTTATGCCACCGTGCCGTCTATTTTAATATTTGGTAACACGGAATGGGGAGTCAGGTTACCAGAGGTTGTGTTTGGTTCGCTTACCCCTGTGTTGTTGTTTGGTCTAGTCTACCTCGTATCAAGGTCTAAATCCCTTGCGTTATATTCCGCAGCGTTTATTGCATTTATGCCATGGCATATTCACTATTCACGCGCCGCGTTTGAGGTTGTAATCCTAGCCTATCTCACTCTGGCCGCAGTTGTAATGTTCATTCGGCGAAAATTTCTCCTTTCGACCGTTCTGTTCGCCCTTACCTTTTATACCTATAGCACTGCCACAGTATTCACCCCACTACTAATTCTAGGTCTTCATCTTTACAAAAAAGTTCGTCCTCAATTTGTTTCGATTGCGTTATTGTTAATTTTAACAGCCCCCTTTTTGACTAGTATTGTCTTTGGCAAAGCGACCGAGAGATTTCAAACACTCAGCATTCTACAAAGTCGTGAATTGACTGACACAGTGCTTTCGCTTCGAAATGGCGACAACTCCCTACTTGAGCGCCTGTTTCACAACAAAGTTGAAACTATTTCTCTGCGGTTTTTAACGAATTATTTACGTAGTTTTTCTACCGAATTTCTTTTTGTTAGGGGCGACCCAACAGTTCGCCACAATATGCAATATTTTGGTGAATTATTACCCCTGACCTCACCCCTACTACTTTTAGGATTGATATACCTGTTCAAAAAACGTGAATTTATGTGGATATTTTGGTTGTTGCTAGCCCCTATTCCCGCCGCTTTAACAATTGACGGTAGTTGGCATGCAACCAGATCATTTTTAATGACCATTCCGTTGGCAGTCATTTTGGGCTCTGGGTTACTTTATCTAAAAAAAACCAAGTTACTATTCCTCTCCACACTTGTTCTTTTGAGTATCAACTTTTTGTCGGGAGCACACTATTACCTTGTTCATTATCCGCAAACTTCTTGGAGATGGTGGCATGTAGGCTTTAAACAAGCAATGATAGATATTGCCAAATTATCGCCAGATTATTCTAGGGTAATCATTAACAATAGTTACGAGCCTTCTCTAATAAGATTTTTATTTTATACGCGCTATTCACCCTTAAGGTTTCAGGCGATTTTCAAAAAGGATCAACCGGAAAACGAAATTCTACCGGGCTACAATGGCTTTTCGCTCGATGGAAAATACTTTTTTGGCAATTTTTCCGACGACTCCAAAAATGTTCAATTTGGATCTAGGCTTTTTCCCAACGCAGTTTACTTAATTAGTCAAAGAGACGATGTTGCCGGAGATTGGGATTGGCGCACTAGTCCTCCGGCAGGAGTAAAAGTTCTTTCCACCTCGACTAACCCCTACAACCAACCAATTTTTTATCTTGTTACCAAGAGCCAGTGAAATATTTTTCTCTCATCATAATTGCTTTTATCGTCCGGTGTTTGTTTATATTTTCAGGTTTCAGTGGCGATGTGAATAACCACATTTCCTGGGGTATAGATATCCTAACCAACGGTCCAGTGGGTGTGTACTCTCGGGAGTTTGTTTACAAGTATCACACCATGACCCCGACCTATCCTCCGATAGCTTTGGCTTTATTTACCGGTTCGGAATATCTGTACAGATCGACCATCGGCCTCTCAACCCATCTCAATTCTTCGTTTCAGCTCTATCCATCTCGCTTGGTCTGGTTTCTAGAACGTCCAGCAACTCACCCTGGATTTTTTAAGTTTTGGGCTATTTTGGCAGACGTGGGATTGGCTGTGCTTATTTACAAAATTACCAAAAATTATTGGCTTTCCATGATGTTGATTTGTCTTAATCCGGCTTTGGTTTACAACAGCTCCTATTGGGGACAGATTGAGTCAATCCCCGTCTTGTTTACACTTCTCAGCCTCCATCTGATAAAAAAGCCGTTTGTTTCTGTAAGTTTTTTTACTCTGGCGTTACTCACTAAGCAGTCCACCATAATTTTCATTCCTCTTTATGCTCTATTTTTCCTAAGGTCTCACAAACCTAAAACAATCATTCAGTCATTTGTAGTTTTTTTGACCACATTTTTTATCATCTCTTTGCCGTTTTCCTTTACCTTTTCAACTTATGTAAACAAGATTCAAACCGGATCAGGATCTGATTATGTAACTGATCACGCATTTAACTTCTGGTCTTTATTAACTGGCTTGGGGAAAATACACGATACCAATTATAGACTAGCAGGTTATCTACTATTTGCAGTATGTCTAATATTTATTATAAAAAAAATTTCCAAAACCAATATCTATTGGGCTTTTGGGCTAACAACCTATGCCGCGTTTCTATTCTTAACCAGAATGCACGAGAGATATCTTGGGGCTGCTATTCCTTTTTTGGCGATCACCTCTACCAAGAACAAATCTCAACTATTCAGTATCGTGCTTGTCTCACTCTTTAATTTTGCAAATATGTACCACAACTGGTGGGAACCCTTTATTCCTATGCTTAGAGCAATTTTGGAAACTACCTGGCTTGTCAATCTTTCAACACTTGGCATAATTTTGATTTTCTTTTTCAATTTACTACACTATAGTTATCACCATGAAGGTTAAACACATATTTTTATTAGCTGCGTTTACATATTTACTTCTGGCCCCGTTTTACTTCCACCCCGACTTAAAGATAATTTATTCACTATCCAAACATCTTTCATCGGGGGTCTTCAATATCTACAGTTACACAGCCCTACATCCTAGCAGCTCCGGGCCATTTGTATATCCACCGCTTACCTATCTTATTTTTGGTCTGTTATTTCCTATCGTAAACTTATTTGCGGGATTGGGTTTCAGGTCATGGCTTGCGATGGGTAATACCGCCGTCGACGTCTCTGGTATCCACACCTTTCTGTTTCTAACCAAATTACCTCTGATCTTGTTACACATACTCACCGGACTTCTGGTCTCAAAGGCAGTCCGCCCCAAAAATAAAATTCTCTTATTGGCGCTTTGGTTTTTTAATCCAATTAGCATTTATGTTACCGTTTTAATGGGTCAAATTGATATTCTTCCGGTTCTGCTGACTGTTGCCAGTTTAGTGGTTTCTCCTGTTTGGGCAGTAATTTTATTGGGGTTAGGGGGTTCATTTAAGGCTTATCCGCTTTTACTATTGCCCCTTTGGTTAAAAAAACCAAAATTATTTATATTGGGTGTAGGTACATATCTCGTCACCTTGCTCCCTTTTGTAACCACACCAGCATTTTTTCAGGATACTCTTCTATCGGGGCTTAGCCAAAGGCTGTTTCAATTATCACTCTCGATTGGATTTGATCAAGCCATCCTACTAATTCCAGGAGCCCTTATTATGGTTTGGCTATACGCCTTTAAATCAACTCAAAAACCAGCAACGTTTTACCTCCCGATAATTTTACTTGTCTTGCTAGGCATTAGATTTAACCCCCAATGGGCTTTGTGGGCCGTGCCCTTTATCAGCTTGTACTTGGTCAATACTCGTAATTGGCTTCCCGGGGCTTTGTTTTTGTTGGGATGGTTTGGGTCGCTTATATTATCTTCGGACCCGTTTCTAACCTGGGGTATTTTTTCCCCGTTTGATCCGGGATTATTGTTACTCCCGCCGATTTCCAGCCTAATCGATAAACACATTTTGACGTTATTACTCAATTGTTCAAACACCATACTTGCTGCCGCGTCTTTGTGGATGGTTTTAGACCGAAAGGCTGAATATGAAGTATAGTCTATTCTTGCTTCCAATTATCTTTTTGGGCGTCTCTTCTCTCATCCCTAGGTTTTTTGTCAAAAACAGGCTCGATTATTCAAAGCCAGGAACTCACTTTACCCAAATAATAGGTCCAATTTCGTCGACGTTTTCGCCAAGGCACTCGGGAACAAACATTGTTGTTTTAAGCTTCAAAAATCCTGGATTGCAAAATACTGATCAATTTATGTTTGAGATAACCGATTCAACCAATACTCGTTTATTCACTTCCACTTTTTCGGGTCGGAATACTGGAGATCCATCCAATCTTCGTTTTCAATTTCCTCCAATAAATTCCACAGACAAACTAACCATAACCATATCCCCATCTGATCCCTCCCACTTGGAGGTGTATGTTGATGATTTGAATTCACTGGCTTTTACCAGCTTGTATAGACTATGAATCGTCATGTTTTAATACTTAGTTTTGTAGTAGCCATTGGGCTATTTCTCCGTGTTTACAAACTATCAACTAATCCACCAGGGTTTACACCTGATGAAGCCGCCTTTGGCTACAACGCTTATTCTATTTTACAAACAGGAATGGACGAATGGGGGACACCTTGGTATAGGTTGCCCTATAAAAATTTAAGATCGTTTGGTGATTACAAAATGCCGCTATATGTCTTTCTAAGTCTACCGTCAATAAAATTGTTCGGCTTAAACGAATTTGCCACACGTTTGCCAAATGCTCTAATTGGGACACTGGCCATAGTCTCGGTCTATTTATTGTCAAAAAAACTGACGTCCGACAACACCGCCCTGATAACTGCGGCATTAACAGCCATTTCTCCCTGGTCAATAGGTCTATCGCGGGGGGCATTTGAGGCCAATCTTGTCACCTTTTTTCTTCCTCTTGGGATTTATTTATTTTTGATAAATTCTTTTATTTGGTCAGGGGTCGTCTTTGCCATCAATCTTTATTCGTATCATTCGGCTAGATTAATCACTCCGATACTACTGCTCTTTTTAGCGTTTGCTCATATAAAAAAACCATTTCTTGGGTTTACTAAATTCATCATTGTTTTAGCTGTACTCTCACTTCCTGCCGTACTCTCATATTTTGGTGCAGGCGTCCACAGGGTGTCCGATGTTTCAATACTAAGTCCTACTGACAAATGGCAATACGTCAGCGATATGAGATTTATGTCAAGAAACGCAGGTTTACCCGATGCGGTATCCAGATTTTTTTCCAATAAAGCAGTCTACGTCTTTCGCCTTTTTACTCAAAACTATCTTACTTATTTTTCTCCACAATTTTTGTTTACAACTGGTCCCGCAGAAGGCACATATGGATTGCTCCCTGGGACAGGATTACTTTACTTAATTGAATTACCATTTCTACTTTTTTTCTGCATCTCTACTATCAAAAAGCCAAATTCGTCAAACATCCTGATACTGACCATGTTGTTGGTCGCCCCCTTACCAGCTGCTCTTGCCAAAGGCCCGGGATACGCAGCAAATAGAGCTGCGTCCATGATTCCGTTTTTGACAATCGCCGCCGCCAGTGGCATATCACTTATAAAGAAAAAGTATCTACCAGTTATTAGTCTTCTTTATTTCATCTCCTGCGTGTTTTTTTTACAGGAGTATTTTTACACTTCTTCTTACAGAATAGGCCAATCCATGCTATTTGGTCGAAACCAGGCGTTTACTAGATTTATTGATATTGCCGACAGGTTTTCAGAAGTTCAAATTAGTACCGGTTTGTCAGAACCACACATCTATTTGGCATTTTTTCAAAAAATCCCCCCCAAGGACTATCAGGCTGCATCAAACACCTGGCTAGTTTTTGAGGCCAAAAATCTTAAATTTCTAGATCAGTTAGACGGCTATCGCCTGGGCAAATACAGGTTTGGAAGTATTCATCCCAAAGAGGAGGTACGTGTACCCACTTTGTTTGTGGGTAAATCAGATGAGTTTCCGCCGAATTTCCCAAACTATTTTCACATCGACCTTCCCAACGGCGAACCCACAATAACAGTTGCTGAGAAACTCCCCAAACTGCCATAACCAGCTATAATAGAGCTATGGCACGGTTCAAGTGGGTCCTAATCTTCTTACTTCTCGCGCTTCCCACCTGCTCGCTCATGTTTAGGTCAGGTATCTACACCATGCAGGATTTCCCCCATTTTAGGTTATTCGAGTTTGATAAATGTGTCCAAGAACGTCAATTTCCCTGCCGTTGGACCTCAGACGCAGAAATGGGTTATGGCGAACCCCTTTTCAACTATTATCCCCAAACCGGTTTTTGGCTAGGAGAAATGTTTCATTTGTTGGGTTTGTCGATCTTGGATTCAACGAAAGCTGCATTCGCCTTTTCACTACTAGCTTCCGGAGTCGCCATGTATTTATTTGGCAAACACCACTGGGGGAGTTGGGGCGGACTTGTATCAGCATTGCTTTATACCTATGCACCATATAGGTCAACCGATGTCTGGGTTCGGGCTGCGTTGCCTGAGTCGCTCGCCTTTGTTTTTTTTCCTCTGATTCTTTTAGCCTTGGACAAATTTTTAGAGACCAAAAATTCAAAATACTTAATTGCCTTCAGTCTTTGTCTGGCCGGACTTATCACCACTCACAATCTATCTGTAATCATGTTCCTACCCTTTTTGGCAATTTATTGGGTATTCCAGCACAAATTTTGGTCTTTTTTTAAACTTATGCTTGCTGGTATTGTATCCGTGATCCTCTCTTCCTACTATATTTTTCCGGTGATATTTGAGAGCCATCTGGTTGATTTAGCCAGGACAACCCAGGGTTATTACGACTATCATATTCATTTCGCCACGCTTAAGGAATTGTTTATTTCCAGATACTGGGGTTACGGGGCCTCGCTATGGGCTAAAAAATTCCTTAGTATCTCATTAGGCCAAATTCAATGGGCGGTTGCACTTCTGGCCGTTATTGTTACCCGAAACAAGAAAGCGGTAGGGTTTGTTTTCCTAGGTCTATTGGCCCTCTTTATGGCCCATGGAAAATCAGCTTTTATTTGGAATTTGTTACCTTTTTTAAAATTCATCCAATTCCCCTGGAGGTATGTGGGCGTAGGCATCTTTTTTATCTCTATGGCTGGTGGAGCTTTGGCAAGTAAGTTGGCCAATCGTTACTTGATCACCGGTTTATTACTTTTGATAATCATTACCAATTTTTCTTTTTTTCGTCCTGACATTTGGCTTAATCTATCAGACAACCAATTCTTTTCAGGTAGGTTTTGGGACGAAAGCAGGACAGCCCACAAAGATTATTGGCCAAAAATCGCTGGTAACCCTCCAACTCAGTTCGCTCCCGCTTTGTCACCGTTTGTTTTAGTAGCCAACCGAGGCAATTCGGTCAACAGTTTTACTGTCAGTGTACCCAACGAATCAACCCGGGTGTTATTGCCAGTCGTTTACTTCCCCGGCTGGACGGCTCAACTAGATTCAAAACCTACCCCGATCACGCCATCTGCTTCTGGGCTAGTCTCACTAAAAGTTCCCAGCGGGGTTCACATTGTTAAGCTATCATTTAAGGACACTGACGTAAGACATATTGGCAATTTACTAAGTTTATTTGGGTTATTTATAGTTCTCATATGGACCGCTTTCGCACTCTTTTAGTTTTAAGCCTGATAATTGCCGTAGGTGGTTTTTTGCGGTTGTACCATTTAGAATCCTTTCCTCCTGCATTAAACTGGGACGAAGTAAGTCATGCCTATAATGCACTTTCACTCCTGCATACAGGAGCAGATCAGTGGGGAAAAATCTTGCCGATAGGCAATTTTAGAGCTTATGGCGATTATCCCTTGCCGTTAAATCTTTATTTCACCTCCGCAGTATTTGCATTATTGGGTCCGTCGGATTTTTCAGCTAGATTGCCACATGCACTTATCGGTACACTCTGTATTTTTATTGTATTTCATGCCGCATATCTATGGAGCAAAAATAAGAAAATAGCCGTATTATCCGCTTTATTTATGGCCATGGATCCCTGGACTTTCTTTCCATCAAGAGCCGTTTTCCAATCGAATTGGTCAGTACTTCTTTCATCTTTGGGGTTAGTTTACATTCTCAATAACAACTATTCATTTTCAGCTCTTTTTAGCGGACTAAGTCTTTATGCTTACCACAACACCAGAATTTTCTCACCCCTGCTTATGGCAAGCCAAATACCTAAATTTATTAGATCAAAAATGACCTGGTTGTGGATTGTGCTGTTTTTCATTCCAGCGGTTGTTATTCTATTTTCTCCTCAATCTCGGGCGCGGAGCACATGGGTAGGTATTTTAGACACCGGCGCTATCGGTCAAATAGAACACCAAAGAAACACTTCTCGATTACCAGCTTTGTTGTCGCGCCTGGTTTATAACAGGCCACTATTTGTAGTAACTAAGGTGCTTACCAACTATGTTGGTTACTTTTCTCCCAAGTTTTTGTTTTTATCAGGTGGAACCCAATACCAGTACAGCATTCCTCACTTTGGAGTTTTACCTATTGTAAGTCTGCCCTTCTTTTACATTGGCCTAACCCTTTTATTGTTCAGAAAAGATAAATTATTATTAACTTGGCTTTTACTGGCTCCCTTACCTGCCGCCATAACTCGTGATCAATATGCTGTTATTCGGGCCACTACCATGCTGCCAATCGTCCAAATAGTTACCGCTTCGGGATTAGTATTCGTAGCGACCAAATACAGTAAAATTATTCTGATTTCTACTGTAATACTTTATCTAACACTTAGTGCAAATTATTTTTTTTACTATTTCTCTCAATATCCTAAAATGTATTCAGCTAGTTGGCAATATGGCTATTCTCAGTTGGCGGAATTTGTCAGACACCATTATTCCGAATATGATGAAATTATTATTACCAAACGTCACGCAGAGCCACATGAATTTTTGCTATGGAATTTGCGATGGAGTTCGGACAAATTATTAAAAGATCCTAATTTCGCCTGGGATTATCATGCCAATTGGTACTGGGTAGATGGTTTCGACAAGTTTAAATTCGTCAACGATTGGGACATCCAATCTATTTCGGCATCGTCTGGAAAACATGTGCTTGTGTTTTCCAGTCAAGATCATCCCAAGTCAGGTGCGGACTTGGGAAAAATTCTCTTTTTAGACGGGACAACCGCCTTTAATATTACTGCACTATGACGAAGAAATATTTATTCTTAATACTTATTATTGCCACAGCGTTTCTTGTAAGGACAATCAGGCTAGCCGATCGACCCGCTGGTTTAACCTGGGACGAAGCTGCGTTAGGTTATAACTCCTTCTCACTCTTAAAAACAGGAGCCGATGAACATGGTCAGATAATGCCACTTGTTTTCAAATCTTTTGGCGATTATAAACCAGGGCTCTACGTCTACATTACAGTGCCGTTTACTGCCGTCTTCGGCCTGAACGAATTTTCTACCCGACTTCCTTCGGCCATTGTGGGTACGCTCCTGATAATCGCGGTGTATCTTTTGACTTCACATCTATCTGGCACACGTTCCGGTTTGTTTGCCAGCGTTATGCTCACCATTTCCCCATGGGCAATTATTTTCTCCCGAGGGGCATGGGAGGCCAATTTGGCCCTTCTTTTAACAACACTAGGAGCAACTCTATTCCTAAGAAAAAAATTTGTTTTAGCCTCGATCATGCTAGGCCTGACTTTTTGGACATATCAAGGCTCTAAGCTGTTTACGCCATTAATCCTATTGGCCTTGCTTGTTTCATTAAGACCAAAATGGACTACACTTGTTCGGCCCCTTGCTGTGCTGACCATATTTGTTTTTCCCCTGATCGTTAACTTAAAAACCCAATCTGGTCGACTTCGGGTATTTAGCTTGTTTAACTACACCAGAACAGCAGACAGTATCAATCAAATCCTAAACCAAGACACCTCGACTACCAGCAGTCCGTTGTTTGTTTTATACCATTCCGAAGTCTACGATCAACTAAGAGGGATCGTCCAACGTTATCTTAATCACTTGTCTCCTAGATTTTTATTTAGTGAGGGTGATTGGTCAAATCCAAGGCACGCTCTGCCTTTTTACGGATATCTTCATTTCCCGGAGGTTATTCCCATAATACTAGGACTATACGCACTCATCATGTCAAAATCACACCGCAATAAACTAATTTGGTTGTGGTTACTGCTTTCACCGTTACCATCAGCTTTGTCTCGGGATATAGTTTCCGGAGTTAGGTCCTTGCCAATGGTTATTCCGTTGTCGGTTATTGGCGGTATAGGTTTGTCGGTTATGTTTAAAAACAAACTAATGACTCTGGTCTATTTTGCCTTTCTGGCGTTTAGCACGGTCTACTTTATGGATTTATATTTTGTCCACTCTCCGTTCTATTTTTCCAAGTACTGGATGACACCATATAAACAAGCAGTAGCTATCGTCAACCAAAATAAAGATAAATATAATCGTATTGTTTTTTCCACCTCCCTGGGTCAACCATATATCTATTTCCTGTATTACAACAAAATTGATCCCAGATTTTTCCTCTCCCATTCCAAATCGGTTGATAACATCTATGGTGATGTGGGTGAGGTAAGTTTTTTCGACGGGATTAATTTTGAAAAAATTAATTGGCCAGCTGAACGAACTAGAAATTCAGTGCTTTTAGTGGGGGACAAGTATGAGATTCCCGACCATCCACCCGACCAGTCAAACTTAATTCCGCTTGCGGCTATTCCATACGTCGATGGGTCGTCAGGGCTCTATGTGGTCGGCTTAAAATAATATGAAAAAAATAATATTTATTTTAATTATTTCTCTGGCTTTTATCCTTCGTTACTGGCAGATAGTAAATTACCCGGCAGGTTTAAACGCCGATGAAGCTGCTTTGGGTTACAATGCGTATTCGTTGCTGTTAACAGGCAAGGACGAGCATGGCCACGCATGGCCAGTAAACTTAGAATCGTTTGGAGATTTCAAGCCCGCGCTATACGCATACATCTTAATTCCTTTTGTTAAACTATTTGGATTAACTGAATTTGCTGTTCGCTTGCCTTCGGTAATTGCGGGAACACTTGCCGTTATAGTCATGTGGCTATTGGCAGATGAATTATTCAAAGGAGTAGGTTTTCTTTCAGCACTCTTGTTGGCTATTTCGCCCTGGCACATTCATTTTTCTCGTGGTGCTTGGGAGGTAAATTTGGCTACAACCTTGATGTTAATAGGCATGTGGCAATTTATCAAATGGCTAAAAACAGGAAATATTCTTAATTTTCAATTCTCACTTCTCAATTTTGTTTTTGCCATGTATGCCTATCAATCTGCTCGCGTACTTGTGCCGTTGTTGGGCATATTATTGTTTATAACTAATCCCCAGCACTTTAAGCAAAATTTAAAAAACTTACTTCTCTGCTTAGGCCTATCGGCTATATTATTACTACCCCTAGTTCACTCCGTGTTTTTCTCTGACGCCATTTCTCGGTTTTCTGGGGTAGGTTTGTTATCTGATATAGGACCACTAAATAGGGTAAGAGAATTACGTGGGTTTCACGGCATAGGACTTAGTGGGCTTATGGCGAAAGTGCTTCACAATCGCCCCGTAATCTATTCCATTCAATATTTTAAGAATTACTTTGATCACTTTGATGGAAATTTTCTATTTATAAGCGGTGACGTCATTGAACGAAACAAAGTGCCTGAAACTGGATTACTTTACATAACTGACGCACTTTTTCTTGTCGCTGGAGTTATTTTTCTAATCAAACATCAAACACCCTATTCAAAACTAATCTGGATCTGGTTATTAGTTGCTCCGGTTGCTTCAGCTCTTACTTTCCAAACCCCCCACGCCTTAAGAGCGCAAAACATGATAGTTCCATTAACCATAATTATCGCCTTGGGAGTTAACTATTGCTTTTCACTCGTTTACAAAAGGCGTAAGGTTGTTTGCATACTTATTTATGTAAGTTGTATGGTGTGGCAAGTTTCCAGATATTTACATGAATATTATGCTCACTACCCCAAGACCTATCCTTCTGCTTGGGAATATGGTTTTAAACAATTAGTGTCTTATGTACAGTCAAATCAGGACAAATATTCCAAAGTATACATCACCGATAAATACGATCAACCATACATACTATTCCTTTTTTATTCCGCCTACCCTCCAGCCAAATTTCAGAGGCACCACCAGCTCTCATTTCGTGACAAGTTTAATTTTTCTACTGTTAGGCAGTTTGATAAATATACCTTTACTTCGACTCCTTGGGAAAAAGTTCGAGACATTCACTCAACTATGATTGTTGCTGCCCCAGAAGATATTCCTTCAGCCGGAGTAAACGTCGTCAAGACAATAAATTTCTTAAATAGTGAGCCAGCGTTTAAAATAATTTCAAACTAATATGGCAAAAAAAAGATTATCAGTGGTCTTGGCTACTCACAACGAAGAACAAAATATTGCAAGATGTTTGGAATCAGTCAAACATATTGCAGACGAGATCGTTGTTGTAGACGGAGCATCTGAAGATGCCACTGTTGCAATAGCAAAAAAATACAAGGCTCGTGTTATTGTAACCACTAATCCTCCCAACTTTCATATCAACAAAAGAAAGGCCATCGACGCAGCTGTTGGCGAATGGATTTTTCAGCTAGATGCCGACGAGGTTGTCACTCCAGAGCTGGCAGCAGAAGTTCTTACTGAGACTTCCAAAGATCATTCCGAACTCTGCGGTTATTGGATACCCAGGTCAAATTTTTTTCTGAATCGGTTTTTAACCAAAGGCGGACAATATCCGGATTACACATTAAGATTATATAAAAAGCTTTGTGGTACGTTACCGGCACAGGATGTCCATGAACAAGCTAAAGTTTCAGGGCCTGTTGGTCATTTGACTAACAATTTGCTCCATTATGGAGACACAAATTTTGACAAATATCTTGTCAGATTAAACAGATATACGGACTTAATTGCAAAGTCTATGGCAACTGATAACGTAAAAATACATCCGTTATCCACGTTCAATTTTTTGTTTATAAAACCATTAACTGAATTTTTATTCATTTATCTGCGCCATAGGGGGTACGTAGATGGTTTTGCGGGTTTTGTCTTTGCTTTATTTTCGGGCTTACGATTTCCAATATCGTATATAAAGCTCTGGCAAATTACAAAGAGCGTATGATTAAAAAACTTTTATTTTTCGTGGCTGTGTGGGAGGTGTTAATTGTAAGTATAGTTGCGCTAACAGGGCAGTTCATACCGCGAACAACCCAATATCTTGGTGGGGCAACCCAGACTTACTTATCAAATCCACTTGTTAACTTTAGAGCGAACTTTGACGGCAATCTCTATCTAGCAATTGCTGCTAGTGGCTATGGATATGCCCAACACGCTTTTTTCCCTCTTTATCCCCGTTTAATTAATTTATTCGCCCCAATTTTCAAAGATAGAATATTGACTGGTACGTGGATATCGACACTAAGTTTTTTTGTGGGTTTACTTGTTTTTAACAAACTTCTTCGAATGGATTATGGCCCAAAAGTAATCAATCTAACCATACTTGCTTTGTTAGCTTTTCCGGTAAGTTTCTTTTTCACCTCAGTTTATACCGAGGGTGTCTTTTTTCTTTTGACCGTCTCTAGTTTTTATTTTTCCAGAAAGAATAAATGGTTATTAGCGGGTGTTTTGGGAGCACTGGCCGCTAACACCAGGCTAGTGGGGATATTTATATTTCCAGCGCTTTTTCTAGAATGGCTTGGAAGGCGATCAGAGAGCAAGGCCTCTCTTTTAAGTTTGGTTGGGGTAGTTCTTGTCCCTCTTGGGCTTATTTCATATATGTTGTTTTTACATAAAACCACAGGAGATTATTTGGCTTTCGTTCATGCTCAAAAATTATTTGGCCAGTCTCGTAGCGAAAAAATAGTTCTTCCTTATCAAGTAATTTGGAGGTATGTAAAAATGATTCTTACGGTCGACAAATCTATTCCAATGTACCCCACTATCCTACTTGAAGCTTTTGTTGGGGTTGAATTTATTGCACTAGCAGTTATTTCACTCCTAAAACAAAGGCCATCCTATTCAATATTCAATTTTTTATGTCTACTTACGCCCACGCTTACGGGAACGCTCACTTCATTGCCCAGATACGCATTAACTTGTTTTCCCTCCTTTATCCTTTTGGGACTTTTTTTATCAAAACTGAGTTCAAAACTTTTAATTTTTTATTTTTTGTGTAATATCATGGCTATGCTGGTATTCTTGGGTTTATTTGCGAATGGTTACTGGGTGGCATGACTTCAGCCGTAAGACTGCTCTCAGTCATAGTACCTGCCTATAAACAGGAAGCAACTATTCGGCGTGAACTACTACGCCTTCGTGCCGTCCTTCAGAAACTTAGATACCCGTCGGAGATCATTTGTGTAGTTGATGGAAAAAGTGACAAAACCTACGACAAGGCTCTCCCTCTAGCAAAAAGGTTTAAAGACATCAAAGTAGTGGGCTATGAAACTAATAGGGGAAAGGGTCATGCTGTCCGATACGGCATGGCCAGATCCAAGGGAGACATTATTGCCTTTATTGATTCTGGTATGGATATCAATCCAAACGGACTTTCAATGATTCTAGAGCACTTTGAGTGGTACAACGCAGATATTGTCGTTGGGTCAAAGCGTCATCCTGCCTCAAAAGTTATCTATCCATGGCAGAGAAAAGTAGTGTCAACCGTGTATTCCCTGCTTGTAAAGATTCTCTTTGGTTTAAACATAAGGGACACTCAAGCAGGCTTAAAATGTTACCGAAGACAGGTTTTGGAGGAAGTATTGCCCAGGCTGATTATCAAAGAGTTTGCATTTGATATAGAAATATTAGCAGTTGCACATTACTTAGGTTTTAAAAGAATTTACGAAGCACCGATTGAATTGAAACTCGATTTTGGCAAAGCGTCTACCGTTACCAGTAAAAAATTTATTTATTTCGTATACCAGATGTTAATAGACACATTTGCGGTATTTTATCGATTAAGATTTCTAAATTATTATTCGGATACCAACAGAAGGAAATGGCGTTTCGATCCAGAACTAAACTTTAAAGTAAACACTCCCTGATGAATGAAAACAGTTGCGCTGGTCTTTTTGTTATTAGTAATTTCAACATTGCCCGCACAAGCTGATACTGACGACAGATACATTACCATAGTAAACCCAGTCAGACTTTCCAAATACAACCACGATCCTGTTGAAAGTCTAAAAGCCCAATACGCAATTGTATTAAAATATAATTTACCCGCGACCTGGTTGTTTACTTACGACGCGCTGAATAACAAGGAGTTATCAGCCGAAACCAAAAAAATGGTTGCAAACCAGGAACAGGGAGTGTTTTTAGAAATCTCACCGTTTTTTGCAAAAAATTCAGGAGTAGGGTACAACCAGTCGGGTTCGTGGCATTTTGCTAGGTCCGTATTCTTATCAGGATATGTTCAAAACGATAGGAAAAAATTAATAGATACAATATTTGAAAAATTTAAACAAGAATTTGGCCAGTATCCCAAGTCGGTTGGGGCGTGGTGGATAGATAGTTTTTCTCTAGACTACATGCAGCAAAAATATGGGATTACTGCAAATCTTAGTTGTTCCGATCAATTTTCTACTGACAACTATCAAATATGGGGCACGTATTGGTCAGTTCCCTATTACCCAAACAAGATCAATGCTGCCATTCCAGCCAATAGTCTGGATAACAAAATAAAAGTAGTTACGTTGCAATGGGCTGCCAGAGAACCAAAAAGAGGATATTCAAGTAGCCTGTATAGTACCCAAGACTATTTCACTACCGAAGAAAAATATAACACCGATTATTTTAGTAGGCTTGTAGACACCTATCTCGACACTTCTAATTCTTTTTCTCAAATTACAGTTGGCTTGGAAAACGACTTTCCCAAAGAGACTTTTTCAGGCGAATTTGAAAATCAGCTAAAAGTTTTATTGGCCAAAAAGGCCAAGTTTAAAACGATGGCCGAATTTTCAGACTGGTATCTACACAAGTTTCCAAGTGCATCACCAGCACATCAAATAGGAGACGACAAATTTATTTGGTATCAATCTCCGTATTATAGGGTCGGCATTGATCTGGCTACCCATACTATCGTTGACCTTAGGGCATACCCAGAAAATTTTCGGGAGCCATACTTTATTTGGCCAAACCCAGAAGATAATTTGAGAGTTTATGTGCCATCGGTTATCGATAGCTTTCAAAACCAGTCCGAGATTTGGAACTATGGGCCTGCTCAAGTTAAGCTATTTCCAGACCATTTTGTAATTACAGGTCAAGTTAAAGACATTCCTAAGCATGTTTTAACATCAAGATTTCTAACACTCAGTGTTGATAAAACAGCTGTTACGGTCAACCCAAAAAAGTTTTGGCCCGCACCGACACAAGGGCTTACGTTTATAGGTCCTAGTCTTGAAACAAAACATATAATGCTTTCACCCAAAGCCCTGTTCAAAACGATCCTCCTGGGCAAGATAAATAAAATAAATTACACAACTTATAGCGTGTCCCAAGACGAAATAGCAGGCCTAGAAAAATTACGATTAGCGCCCCCAGGAAAAATACTGGTCAATTCATCCGAATGTTTGCAGTGCGCCTGGTATGGAGATAACATGCCCGCTGTCTTTGCAAATTTTCGTAAATATGTTGCAAACTATACACATAAAAAAATTGTTTACTCCAAAACCTTATTACCTGAGACCGACCGGAGTAAGGCTCGGGACATGATTAAACGATTAGGGGTAAAATATATTTACCTTGTAAAATATGGGGATTATCAGGAGAAACTACGGTTTTCGCCAGGCGATTACGGGATTAATTTGATATTTGAAAACTCAAATTCCCAAATTTGGGAGGTCAATTCGTTGTAAAATATTTAGCATGATCAAAAAAGTATTTATAGTTGGGGCATCTTCTAGGCTGGGGACCAGCCTAACCCACTTATTAGTTAGTCAAGGTTACATGGTGTACGCAGGTTACGATTCAACTCGAATTCAGGCTGAAAAGTTCGTCGTACCAGTTCAAATTGATGTCACCTCAGACAAGTCATGTCAGGCTGCCGTGGGAGAATTATTGAAATCCACAATCGGTTTGGATGCTCTAATTTACCTTGTTGGTATAAGCCCGTCAGGTTTAAGCTCAGCAGCTCTTCCCTCCGACCTTGCAAAGACGTTAGACCTAAATACCATCGGCTATTTACGGATTGCTAATTTGTGTTTACCAATGCTAACGAAAAATTCTGGTCATTTAATAGCGGTTTCATCATTAAGTGGACTAATAAGTTTCCCAAATTACAGTATTTATTCTGCGTCCAAACATGCGCTTCGCGCGCTAGTAGAAGCTCAATATTTTGAGTTATCTCCAAGGAATGTTCACGTAACTTGCATATTGCCGGGTGCAATTAGCAATCCCAATATTCCCGAGCCACCTAAGTCTGCAAGGTCAAAAATTCCACTTTTGAGACTATTATTACCTATGACAACCCCAGACAACGTGTCTTTAAAACTATTACAGGTGCTCCAGTCACCCAATCCACCGAAAGAACTCTTAATTGGTTTTGATGCACTAGTTCTTAGTGTGTTAAACAAAACCCTTCCATCATCAATATGGAACTATTTACAAAAAGTCGTATGGCAAAAACAACAATAAAATTACCTACCATATCTGTGGTAACCGCCAGCTACGACGGATCTGAACAGATTCTTGAACATTGTTTGCAATTGGTCAGGGCGCAAAATTATCCACAAAAAAACATCGAAATTATCTTGGGTCATGGTGGCTCAAAGCAAATAATTCCCCTGGCAAAAAAATTTAACACCAAGGTGGTTTATATCCCGAAAGAGCATCAAAACGCAGAATACAACCGAGGAGTTGCATTCAACGCCGCTAAAAACGAGTTGGTACTAATTCTTGATCATGACAATTTCATGCCAACCCCAAATTATCTGCGCGAACTTGTTCAGCCTCTACTAGATGATCCTAAGGTAGTTGCGGTTGAAAGTTGTTATTTCAAATACGATCCAAAATTTTCGGCTCTCGATAGGTATTATGCGTTGTTTGGGACGCTTGATCCCATTCCATATTACCTTGGCAAGGCAGACCGTATGTCTCAAACATCCCGGCACTGGAATCTACTTGGCCGTTCACAGGACAAGGGAGATTACTATATTGTCGAATTTGATCCCAATCCCAGAAAAGTTCCAACCATAGGGACTAATGGATGTTTGATGAGACGTGTTCTTGTAAAAAACAATGCCGATGTTCGCCCCAGTCACCACTATCCGATTGATGTCATGGTGGATGTAATTAAATCTGGTCACACCAGGTTTGCATTTGTGAAAAACTCATTGATACATCTGACTGGGTCCAGAGGAATAGGAAGTTTTCTAAGCCGGCGATTGAAATTTGTAACTCAGTATCATTTTGCAGACAATTCAAAGAGACGATACAGTGTTTACATGCCTGGTGACGAGCTGGCTCTGATTAAATATATATTTTACAGTTTAACTCTTGTCAAACCCACGATCGACGCTTTAGTTGGTTTTGTGCATATCCACGACCCAGCTTGGTTTATTCACCCAGTTATGTGTTTGGGTATTTGCGTGGTTTATGGCTGGGGAACTATTAAGAATAAATTGGCATGAAGATCTTGATTTTGAATTGGAAAGACATCAGAAACCCTGCTGTTGGTGGAGCTGAAGTCATTATTTATGAATTGGCAAAACGCCTGGTTTTAGACGGACATAATGTCACTTGGTATTGCAAAAGCTATAAAGGTGCGGCTTCTTCGGAAGTCATTGACGGAATAACAATCATTCGTCGTGGTAATTTGGTAACAACATTCTTTATCGCCCCAATTTATTATTGGTCACTGCACCAAAAACCAGATGTCATCTTAGATGCCTCTAATACTATTTGTTGGCAGACTCCACTTTGGGCATGGAAATCCTTGAAAGTAGCCTATCTTAATCAACTGGCCAGGGAGGTCTTTTTTTATGAGTTTCCACCCCTGATTGCCCAATTTGGCTACTTTATCGAAGTTATTCAGTATCTATTTTATCGGACAACCAAATTTGTCTGTTATGCAAACAGCACAAAAAAAGATTTGGAATCGATGGGCATCCCGTCCCGCAATATTTTCACCTTTTCACTTGGACTGGATCGTCAAAGGTATAAACCTGGCAAAAAAGACAAGAACCCCCATTTTATTTGTGTAAACAGATTAGTAAGAATGAAAAGAACCGATTTGGCTGTACGGGCCATGGTAGATGTTGTCCTAAAATATCCAAAAGCTAAATTAACAATAATTGGCACCGGCTATGAGCGGGCTAATTTGCAAGCCCTACGTAATAGTTTAAATTTACAAAATAATGTTTTTTTTGCAGATGAAAATACATGGTTCTTTTCCAAAAATTCAAAAGACGCCAAATTGAAACTTATGCAATCAGCCTGGGTTCTTGTCTTTCCTTCGGTCAAAGAGGGTTGGGGTATGACGGTTACCGAGTGTGCAGCTTGTGGAACCCCCGCTATTGTCACCGATGTAACGGGTCTTAGGGATTCAGTTATTAACGGTAAGACTGGCATCGTCCTTTCCTCAAACCCGGCAGTATCTGAAATCTCCAATTCCATTCTTAGCCTTATCGAAAACAAACAACTGCTTCAAAGTTTGTCCAAACAATGCGTTGAGCATTCCAAAAAATTCTCGTGGGAAACCAGCTATAATCAGTTCGTTAACATCTTTCTACCATGAAAAATATATTACTTATCACTCCCGCCTTCAGGCCAAATTTGGGTGGGGTCGAAGTACATTTAAACGATTTGACAAATTATCTTAGTACCCATGGCTATTTTACTTACGTTCTAACTTATCAACCAATTACAACGAAAGCGAAAGGCCTAGGAGTTGAGATCAGCCCAAATCTTGAAATTCACCGTTATAGCTGGATTTCTGGTAATTATTTTAACGTGTTCGTTAATTTACACCCCATTTTTAATTTTTTATATCTTACGCCATATCTATTTATAAGATCGTTTTTTTTCATGCTTGTTAATAATCGAAAAGTGGATGTAATTCACGCTATTGGACTCTCCTCGGCATTTTCAGCGAGGATTTTAAAAATTCTTTTCAACAAGCCCGTGGTTATGAGCACGGAGACGCTATTTAATTTCAAGGAAAAAACCTTATTTTTTACAATTTCTAGATGGCTTCTGTCCGGATTGGATGGGATTTTGGCTCAATCTTACGACTCAAAAAAGGAACTTGTCAGCCTGGGACTTGATCCAAAAAAAATAAAAATATTTAGTCACTGGATTGATCAAGAGAAATTTAAGCCATCACTAAAAAAAGCAGCTCTACGTAAAAAATTAGGATGGCAAAATGTTTTTACCGCACTTTATGTTGGACGACTTATTCCCGAAAAGGGCATAAGGCTGGTATTGGAAACCCTATCGAAAATTTCTCAAAAAATATCTTTAAAAATTGTAGGAGATGATGGCCCGGAATTAAACGCGGTTTTGTCTGCTACAAAGCACTTTCCCAACATACATTTTTTGGGAAAAATTCCCCACGACGATCTTCCTCCGATCTACTCAGCGTCTGACGTGATGATCTACCCCGCTCTCTACAAAGAGGACATGGCCTATTCAATCCTTGACTCATTATCTTGCGGAACTCCAGTAATCGTAACTAACCCCGGTTCTGGAGCATATCGACTCCCGGAAAAAGTAGCATTTTTAGTACATCCAGAAGTAAACGAGATCGTAGACAAAGTCAATTATCTAATTACACATCCAGATGTCGCACAAGACATGTCAGAACAGTCAGCACGATTCGCAAAAAAGTTTGGTCCAAGACTAGCCAAAGTTATTACTACCATGTATGATTCGATCTATGTTGGACAAAAAACTGCTTGATAAATTACTTTTCAACACGGGAGACATGTGTTTGAAGCGACGGGCAAAAGAAATAGTTTTGTCACTTGATCCCAAGCCGAACGAAGTTGTGCTAGATGCTGGTTGCGGTGACGGTTTTTACCTTCATCTTTTGTCAAACCTGTCAAAAGCTAAGCTGGTTGGTCTAGATGACAATCCCAAGGCATTGGCTTTAGCTAAAAATTACGTCAGATCAAACAAACTTAAATTGGTTGAAGGCGATGTAACCAAAATGCCATTTAAGGCTGGATCGTTCGACAAAGTTATCTGTAGTGAGGTTTTGGAACATCTCCCCGACGATGTAGCAGGCTTAAAAGAGTTTAAGCGCATTATAAAAAAGGGTGGAAAAATCGCAATAACCGTCCCAAGCCACAACTATCCATTATTGTGGGATCCGGTTAATTGGTTATTAGAGCATTTATTTAATTTTCACTTCAAAAATGGTTTTTGGGCAGGAGTTTGGAATCAGCATATTAGACTTTATACTCCTCAAAGTCTCGTCTCAGCGGTAGAAAGCGCTGGCCTGACAGTCAACAAAATAAAGGTCATAACTAATAGGGGTATACCATTCAATCATTTTTTACTTAATATTGGTTACAACATCCGTAAATCAAAGCTTTTTCCAAAAACAATTACCACAACCCTGAACAAATTTACTAGTGAAACCAAGCCCGATAATTGGTATCAACAATTATTAAACTTCATCAAGTATATTGATGGCTACAACGACAGAGAATTTTCTTTGTCTACTCCTACAGTAGGTATATTCATAGAGGCTCAAAAGTAGATTCTATGAAAAAGATATCGGTGGTGCTACCTGCATATAATGAAGAAGAAAACATTCGCCCTGTTGTTAACTCAATCAACAAGTTTCTTGCCAAAAATTTTTCTTCCTATGAAATTATTGTAGTCAATGATGGGAGTCTCGATAAAACAGGAAAAGTGGTTAGTAGTTTAATCAAGCATGTACCAAATCTTAGATTGGTTACCCACGAAGTTAATAAAGGATATGGGGCCACATTGAGGTCCGGTTTTAGCTCCGCTCGGGGAGAGCTAATTTTTTATACTGACTCCGATGGGCAGTTTGATATTCATGATTTAACTAAACTTATCCCATTGATCAAGCATTACGACATAGTCGCAGGCTATAGGATTAACCACAACGACCCCTTAATGAGAATATTAGTTTCTCATGCATACAATATTATTATTAGCCTGTTACTTGGTTTGCGAGTTAAGGATATTGATTGTTCTTTTAAGCTATATAAAAGAACAATATTTAAAAACCTAGATTTAAAATGCGAAACTGGCTTAATTGACGCAGAGGTTTTGCTAAAAGCTCAGAAACAGGGCTTTACGATAGGACAGGTTGGTGTGCGACATTTTCCTAGGACCAAGGGCAAGACTATCTACGAAATTGGGAAAAGAAGTAAAATATTTGCCTTCGTCCATCCCAAAGTACCCCTAATGATCTTTAAAGAAATTTTCAAATACTGGGACGAACTTTCCTAAATTTAATGAACAAATGGATTATTACAATACTTCTTCTAGCGACGTTTGTTCTGCGGTGGCAAACCTGGACTTTGCCTCTAAATAGGGACGAGGGCATGTATGCTTTTGCCGCATCCCGACTTTTTCATGCCGATTTTGTCCTTTACCGTGATTTATTTGAACACAAACCACCGGGGATTCAATTGCTTTATTGGGCTATGTTTCAATTTACTGGGGCGTCAGAATTTTCTGTAAGACTTTTGGGTTTTGTCAATTCTGTGGTCTCTGGCCTGTTAATATATCTACTTCTCATTAAATTTTCAGCTAATAAAAACACTGCCAATCTCTTTACTGCTATTTACATTTTGTTGGCTAATTCCTTTCTCCTGGAAGGCCAGTTAAGCAATACTGAAGTTTTTATGTCCACGTTTTTGCTAGCTGAACTTTGGTTACTCGACAAGAACTTTAATCATAAGCCCATGTTCTTAGGACTTCTTTCAGGTTTTTCGCTCCTGATTAAACCCGTGGCTTTTGTGAACTTGCTGTTAATTTTCATTATCTTATTTTTCAAAACCAAACATGATCGAGTTAGGACTCTTCTTTTTTTTGCCACTGGGACCCTGGTACCGATAATTAGCGTTATATATTGGTTTGCACAAACTCGGGGTCTGACTGACTTTTTTAATCAGGTTGTTTTGTTTAATAAATTTTATGTTGAAACAGGTATTTTCGAGTCGATTACTAAACACGGATTAATACCCTGGTTAGTCACCCTGCCTCCGTTGGCTTTAGTACTCATTGGTTCGACGGTCGTAGCAATTATTTTTTCAAAAACCAAGATTACCTCTAACTTTTTGATACTTGTTATGTGGTTTTTGGCCTATTATTTAGGAGCAAAAATTACTTCAAGAAATGTTGCCCACTACTATTTCCCCATGATTCAATCAAGTATCTTGCTTATGGCGTGGTTGTGGCAATATTACAGTGCCAGAAAAATTATTGTTTTAGCTTTGTGCTTTATTTTTTTTCGGTGGGGTTGGTTGTTTTTTTGTCCTCCTTCACTAGCGTACACTTACACGTTCGGACCAACCACAAAATATGCCTACGATGGCAGAGCCATTGGATTAAAGATCAAAAAAATGACGCCTCAAGATGCCCAGGTCTTTATGTGGTACGATGACCCTGAACTACTGTTTTATTCAGACAGGCGTCCAACCACCAAATACGCCAATACGTTTGGATTACCAATTCCCGGTGCACTCGAAGAATTAAAATCAGGTCTTTCTAAATCTCCGGCTGTAATCGTTACATATGAAAATACAGATTGGATTTCAGAGTTTGTAGAAAAAAATAATTATCTTCCCGATTTATCTTTTCAAACAGCCAAATTATACTGGAGACAATGAACAAAATACTTACCTCAATAGTAATTTTGAATTTCAATGGTCTTAATGATACCAAAGAGTGCGTTAATTCGATATTAAAGTCACAAAAAAACTATTTATCACATCTTGAGATACTCGTTTGCGACAATGGGTCATTGGTTAATGAAGCCAAGATCTTGCAGCAACAATTTAAAGCCAAAATTAAAGTTCTTAGATTCCAAAAAAATCTGGGCTTCACCGGAGGTAATAACGCTGCTATCTCACATGTCAAAGGAAAATATGTATTACTTCTAAACAACGATACCCTGCTTGTAAAAAACTGTATAGTTAATCTGGTCAAAGCTTTGGATCAGGACTCAACAATTGGGGTAGTCCAGCCGAAAATTAAATATTATTACGACAAATCGAGGTTTGATTACGCGGGTGCTTGTGGGGGATTCATCGATTTATTAGGTTACCCGTTTACAAGGGGGAGATTATTTGAAAACCAGGAGATGGACGTCGGCCAGTATGACACGCGCACAAACTTATTTTGGGCCAGTGGTGCTGCTCTAATGTTCAGGAAAAGTCTACTAAAAGTTACGGGCGGACTTTTTGATAACACATTTTTTAATTACATGGAAGAAATTGATTTTTGCTGGCGTGTCTTAAATTCTAATTTTCGTGTAATATCGGAACCTTCTGCGGTTGTATATCACAAAGTAGCAGCAACAAGTAAAAATTCTCCGATAAAAAAAAGACTTTGGGAGCACCGAAATAATTTACTCTTGCTTGTAAAAAATCTTTCGTCATCTGACCTATGGAAAGTCTTTTTGTTAAGACTTCCACTTGAATTGGTAACTTATTTTTATTATCTAATTACTGGCAAGTTTAATTATGTACTAGCCCTACTGTTTGGTCATATTCACTTTATGGTGTTACTGCCTTCAATGTTTTCCAGGAGAGTAAAAACGGCTAAAAAATTGAATGTCTTGCCTGTGTACCAGGGAAGTGTCTGTGTGGACTTTTTTCTTCGAGGGAAAAATACGTTTCAAAAATTGAATTGGAAAACCAATGAAAAGTAAGTGGATATTCATAGGAATTATATTTTCATCCCTACTAATAACGATTGTGTGGTTTAGAGACGGGCGTATGTTGGCCACTGGGGAGGAGGGTATGCCCTTTTACAATCCCGTTCAAACAGTAAAACTATTTAGCTCTTCCTGGGTAAGTACTGGGACCGGCTATCCAATGCCGGTACTTCTTCCCAGAGTGGCATTCTTCTATCCGGTTTCATTGGTTTATAAGCTAACTAATTCAATAGTTGTTACTCAGGCCTTAACTGCATTTGCCCTGCTTGTCTGTGGTTGGATTTCTTTTTATTTACTAACCAAGGAATTAACAACGCCTGATTATTCAAATTCATTGTTGGCGTTCTTTGCTTCTGTCTTTTATGTGTTTAACCAGTATTCAATGACTCAAATTTGGTCGAGATTTTTATTTACCGGAATCGTAGCTTGGGCCACCATTCCCTTGTTTACGCTAGGATCTATAAGATATTTAAGGTCGGGTAGTCTGTCCAATTTATTGTTATATATCATAG
This sequence comes from uncultured Gammaproteobacteria bacterium, assembly GCA_964633995.1. GTDB lineage: Bacteria > Patescibacteriota > Microgenomatia > CAZETR01 > Amesbacteraceae > CAZWKN01. The sequence goes on along the minus strand of CAZWKN010000002.1, from coordinate 123,904 downwards.
CTTCCTTGCTCTCAACAAGTGCTTTTGGTGCTCCAAGTTGGGTAATTACCTTTTGGTTACTTACCTTTGTGTTTCTTGTTACTCATTTCACAAAACTAATACATCCTGTAAAGAGTCTTGTCGTATTAGTTCTCGTCTGGGTATGTATTAATTTATGGTGGATCGTTCCTTATGCCAAACTCAATTCCCAAGCTTTTTCGGAAGTTGGCGGATTTCAAAGTTCTTATGGGACAGTCGTGTCGCTTAGTAAATTTTTTACCATTCCAGATCTCATCTTGTTAAGAGAGGCCGGTGGTCAGCCCAAGTTTATAATTTCCGAATTGGTGCTATTTTCTATCGCATTAGTGGGGGCGCTTCACATAAAAAAAAATTCCATACGATGGTATGTATGGCTAATTTTCTTTATTGGGTTATTTGTGTCAAAAGCGACTAATCCTCCGTTCGGTAAACTTTTCTTTTACACCTTGTTTAAATATGTGCCAGCTTCCACGGTATTTAGAAACCCCTTCGAGAAATTTGGGCTGGTATACGTAATGGCCTATTCGATTTTCTTTGCGGTGGGGATAATACATTTGTCCCCAGTAAAAAAAGCATTATCGTTTATTTTGATGTTTTCAGTAACGCTTCCACTATTGACAGGTTCTGTCTTTTCAAACTCACTCAAAGTACGTGTTCCAGACTATGTTAAACAAACAAATATGGAATTGGAGGATGGTTTGGGTAGAGTCTTTATGCTCCCGTTTTCTCTGGGGGAAGGGGTTAGGTATTCATGGGGTTACCGCGGTGGTGATCCGAGTGAATTCTTTTTTGCTAACCCTGTTATTTCTAGACTGCTTAAAACCAAATACTATGATTCCTTTTTAAAAGCACTTGAACCTAATTTAACCAACTCAAATTTTGTTAATTTACTCACTGTAATGAACGTCCACAACATAGTTGTTAGGCATGATTTAGACGCCAGTTTTGTCTCGGAAAACCTGTTAACCCAGCCCGACTACATTACCACTTGGAAACACCTATCGGCACCTAAGCGGGTAGGCATGTTAACCGTTGTGCCCATAGCCAATAATTGGCGTTTGGAAAGGGTGTATATAGTCCCAAGCGCAATATTTCAGACCAATTTGGTAAACGTAGTTGATGAAATAACCTCCGATCGATTTGACCCCCACACCGTCGCGGTAACCAACTTCGATATTCAATCCCCAATGGTTCTTCCAAAATACCGGATTACAAAAATTTCCAACACTAAATATCGTTTAACAATTCTCGATGCCCAAGGGCCATTTTTAGTGGTTTTATCAGATACTTTCAACGACAATTGGGTGCTAAAATCAACTGTATCTGTGCCCCATCGACACGTTTTGGCAAATGGGTTTGCAAACGGCTGGGTTATTTACAAAACAGGCAAATATGAGTTTACATTAGTCTTTGATGAATAATATGAATAAATTCATTACTGCCGAGCGTTCGACCGGTAAGGCAGATTATTTTTACCCGACTTTTATACAACACCAGAAAGTTTATAGTTTCTGTACCAAATTTTGTAAAAATAAAAAAGTTCTGGATTTAGGTTGTGGAGTAGGGGAAGGTTCAAAACTCTTGGCCACCACCGCCACATCCGTTTTGGCAATCGATTACAGCAAATCGACTATTCATCAAGCACGCCAAAGTAATACTCAGCCTAACCTGGAATACCAATATCAGGACATAAGATACCCAACCATTGACCGGCAATTCGATGTGATTGTTTCGCTTCAGGTGATTGAACACTTGGACGACTTATCCGGCTATTTTAATACACTTCTTAATTGGCTAAAACCACAAGGACTACTGATTATTTCTACCCCCAACGCCCTGACTCAGTCGTTTAACGAAAACCCCTTTCATGTCAAAGAATTTTCGGCATTTGAGTTAAAAGCTCTATTAACCAAGTACTTTAAAAAAATCAAACTATACGGACTCTTTCCGATAGGCCCAGCTAATCAATTTGAACAAGCAAGGGCAAAATCGGTACAGTCTATAATGAAAAGAGACAAATTTAAATTAAGAATGTTGATCCCAACAAGCCTTAAAAAATTACTATTTTCACTCTTGGCTTCAATTGCCCGGAGGCGAATTTTGACCTCAAGTTATTTGTCCATAACACTCAATGATTATAAGTTATCAAGTCGTACAACAGGCGCACTTGATTTGATCGCCGTCTGTTCAAATCCACATGCCTAATCAACCTGCATTTCGTTTTTTTGCGCTTGCGGCAGTAGGTGAGGGGTTATCTGGCGGAGATCGAATATTTATAGAATTTGCCAAACAATGGGCTAGCCTTGGATATCCAATACACATTTATGTCTGGGAAGAGGGGGCTGGAATAATTGCTCATCAGCACCTTGCCCACAATCTAGTGCATATCCATGTCTTGAAACTTTCTACCTGGTCAAGGTTTGGTTTTTTTGTAAATTACATTGCCAGAATATTTGCAGGGGTGTGGTTGGGTTTGACATTAAAAGTGGAACCCAAGGATTTCTTATATTCGTGTTCAGATTTTTGGATGGACGTTTTTCCCGCGGCCATATTGAAATTTAGATTCCCCAAAACTCATTGGTTTGGGGGTTGGTTTCAAACAGCACCAAATCCATTTAGAGGCTATACAGAAGGGAAAAGGAAACATACATACAAGCTTGCATCGCTCCTGTATTGGTTGTCACAGTTCATTGCAAAACCACTATTAGCTCATTCAGCGAATTTAGTCCTGGTAAATAATTCACTGGAAACTTCCAAATTCCCCAAATCGCTGGCGGTTTTGGGTGCAGTTGACGTATCGGCCATAAAGAAATTCAGGACGACAAATCAAAAAAAACAAAAAGTATACGATGCTATTTTTCAAGGTAGATTTCATCCCCAAAAAGGGGTACTTGAATTAATTGATATCTGGGCAAGCGTAGTCAAAACCAAACCCTCAGCAAAATTAATAATGATCGGCGACGGAGAGCTTATGCCTCAAGTCGTCCATAGAATAGACGAATTAAATCTAAACGCCAATATAATTCTAAAAGGTTACATATATGACGGGCCTGAAAAATATTCTATCTTTAATACTAGCCGGGTGGTTGTGCATCCAGCTTATTATGATTCAGGGGGCATGGCTTCGGCGGAAGCCATGGCATTTGGACTCCCGTGTGTTGGGTTTGATCTCCCGGCTTACAAATCGTACTATCCTATGGGAATGCTAAAAGTCCCCATTGGAGATATTAACCAGTTTGCCGAAACAATTACTAACCTGCTTACTAATAAGACTCTATATGCAGCCGTTTCAACCCAGGCCGAGAAATTGATAAGCACGAATTACTCATGGGAAAAGAGAGCCAAAGAAGTTTTAACAAAAGTATTGGAACTATGCCAAAAATCGTAGCAGTGGTCCCTACATGGAACGGAGAGCGAACAATATCAAACTGCTTACAGTCTCTTAACAATCAGACCGTCGCCGTCTCAACAATTATTGTAATAGACAACAACTCTACTGACGCCACGCGCCATGTGGTAAAAACCTCTTTTCCAAAAGTTACGCTGATCACTTTACCGGAGAATCTGGGAGTAGTGGGTGGCAGGAATGCAGGAATAGCTTCAGCCGGCGATAAATACGATTACATTTTGTTTTTTGACCACGACATGGAAGCTGGTCGTGATATGGTTAAGTCGTTGTTGGATACCGCCATTACTTTAAAGGCAGACATAGTGACACCAAAAATAGTCTACAAATCAGATCCGACAGTAATCTGGTCGGCTGGAACCGATGTAAATTTAATTACTGGACAGGTATTGTTCAGAAACGGTTTGGATTCCTACCAGTTTAATTGCGATCAAGCCGTTCAAATTGCCCCGGCAGCGATGTTAGTAAGTAGACAAGTAATATCAGAGGTCAAAAAGTTTGACCCTATATTTGTCTCGTCATGGGAAGATGCGGATTTTTGTTTTAGAGCCAAAAAAATGGGGTTTACAATTTACTATTCAGCCAAAGCAACTGCGCTTCACGATCTTTCCCGCAATCCGGTAGAAGAGGTGTACCGACTCTTCGACCGTTACGCTTTTTATATTGGTCAAAACAGGATTCTGTTTATGAGGCGGTTTGGTAAAAATTTCTTTTTGTTTCTTGCGGTATTTTTACCATTATTTCTGTTGTATTATCTATTTCTTGCGTTCAGATACCAAAGAATAGGTAAGTATTTAAATTTATTGCGTGGTACACTATCGGGCATTCTGCTGGCCACTAGTCCGACTTTTCCAAAGTGAAAAGTACTCAGATTTACTAACTTGAACAAAGTCGCTAATGTTTAGTTCACTTGGAAAGTTATTTGGATCCGCAAACACAAAATCAATCGGTCCGTCACTTTTTTGAGCAATTTTAGGCATCGGTGCTTCGGTAACTATGTAATAATCTTCGCTTATCTTATACATGGGACCATAGAGTCTGGTTCTATTTCCCAAGTTTAACAACGCCGCTTTTCTGATCTCCAAAACCTTAAATCTTCCCAAATACACCCTCGAGTCTGATTTGACCAAATCTAAACTGGACCTAATTGACATTTCATTATCATTCAGCCTTCTGAATTTGTCGGTAATTTCATAAACAACTCCCGTTTTGTCAATATGAATTGGTTTAAACAGTGAGCCGTCTTTTAACTGTTCCCTTCTGTGGTTTGAAAATCGTTCCCCACTTCCAGTTTTGATAAAAATAATTTGCGCACCCAAAGAATTTATTGCACTTGGATTTAATGTCGTCACCACATCAATCCAATCCATTCCTATTTCAGGCAAGTCCATTTTAACCCTGGGATCACCGGTGGGGATGAATAAGCCGTATTCCTCTAGTGCGGGTCCAATTAGACTAGAGCGTTCTTTGGGATATTCGTCAACTAACACAATCCGTTTATCAAATGGAAGATTTCTATGTAACCATTCCAAAGGTTCCTGGCTAAATCCGAAATTGTAAACGTAATAATTTAAGTTTCCAGCATTAACCAAGCTATCCCATGCTTTAACATGACCCACAAGCAGTTGTGGAATAATCACTGTTAGCAACAATGGTCCAAACCACTTAATTTTTACAATAATGAAGCCAAGAGCCAAAAAAAGCATAGCATAGGCATAATTTATCATTCTTGTCGCATTAGTGGGAAATCCCGGTTGATTTAGTACGATAGCAAAAAAACCAAAAATTAAACTCGAATAAGCCAGAATGTTAATTTCGTCCGACTTAGTAGCAAATCCTAGCATCAAAACGACTCCTAAAAGTAATCCCAAACTTGGAATAACCCATCCGGCTTGAGGTTCGGGAAACAACCAGTCAATCCTCTTTAGTACATCCTGTTTAGTCACAAGTTGATATCTAGGCTGATCAGGGGATCTGGTAATCAAGCTATCTCTAATGGTGTTCTGAACTGCACAAAAAAGCACCGTAAAAACACTGGCCAGTACCACGCACACTTTCACACCCCGACCCAAACTCACATCCTTTTTATTCAAAAAATAGGATCGGCAAAAATAAACTAGAATGATAAATATCAGAGGAATAAATATGACCTCCTCGGACGCCAAGGTAAATATCGACATGCCAATTATGGGTGCCCATGTTTTTATGCTAAAGCTTGTCCAATTTTTTATACATAAAACAACAGTGACCAACATCCCCCCCATGCCAAAAATGTGATAATTCGCATAAACCAGGCCGTTTAAATTAGTCACTCCTGCCCCAAGCCAACTAATAAAATCAACGTAATCCAGCAGTGGAGTAAAAGAGACAATGGGAGAGAATCTAACGACTGGACCACCTACCAGCAGGATGGCAAATAATGGCGGTACTAGCGAGACAAGTCCGCTCCTGTATTCTCTTGCCATTCCAAGCAGCACAAAAAAAGTAGCCCAAATGACGTATACCGAGACAAATCGGTGTACGATGGAAATATTCAGCCCCGACAAGGCATGTAGAGAACCCATAATCACATATGGGGCGTGGTGGTATACGGTTAGCATGTTGGGTTGCCATGGAATTTTGGTCGGAAAATTCCCTCTGGAAAAAGATAAAGCAATACTCCAGTACTTCGGTGCACTGGAGGCCATGTCTACCGAGCTTGCGTACCAAAAAATCCCCGCTAGATATACCAGTGTTAAGACAATCGCCTTAGACCATCTACGTGGAACTAGTTCAGTAATTGGTGTTTTCTTTTTAAGTATCAAACTCAAAATTATCATCAAAACTATCGCCATTATTATTCCCATCTCTCCTTTGATCGCATAAGCAATAAAATTAATAAGTACGTCAAAGACCGCAAAACCAACCATCATCCCAATTCCCAATCTAAAACATTTATTATTGGTGTTAAGCCATAAATCAGTAATTCTAATTCCCAAGTAAGCCATCAGACCCAACGCAGTCCATAGTCTAAAGTAAAAAAATACATGCTGCGGATCAAAGAAAAAATCCCACATTGTGATATTATAATTCGGATGGCTCAAAAAAAATCATTCAAGTGGGCGGGTATTTCAATGTTTTTTCACCATCCCCTGGTTTTTAATTTTATTCCTCATGATTTAGCAGGGAAAACAATTGTAGAAGGGGGTTGTGGTAAAGGAATATATGGTTATTTATTAAGAGCGACTAGAGATCTTACAGGTTCAAAGCTTATTGGTATGGACATTTCCTCCGAATATCTTCAGATAGCCAAAAAACATAATATTTACGACAAGTACGTTACTGGAGATTTAAAGCATTTACCATTTAATTCTAGATCTGTTGATCTTTTTCTGGCCATTGAGGTGATAGCTCATTTATCCAAGATCGACGGCCGGCAGTTTTTAACAGACCTAGACAGGGTTTGTAGAGGGATATCAATTATCGTTACTCCAAATGCTATGTTGCATCATCAGCCCGAGTTTGTACCGTCAGACAGCCATGTATCCGCCTGGTCTGTTAGCGACTTTACAAACTATGGTTACAAAATTTATGGATTTGGACTTCGTATTGGTCCGCCCAAATCTAGTTGGCAAGTTCCAATATATTTTGCCTGTCAATATATCTTCACCCCCATTACTTATCTATTACCCGAGCTAGCTGGGTTTTTGATTGCAGTCAAAAAACACACATGACCAACCCGCTTGTTTCAATAATTGTTCCAAATTACAACGGAGCCCAATTTTTAGCAGACTGCATGTCCTCAGTATTAAGTTCGACTTACACTAATTTTGAAGTACTGTTTATCGACGATGCTTCAACCGACGCTAGTTTGTCACTGTTAACATCTGCCAGTAAAAAAGACCGGCGAATAAAAATTATCACCAACTCCGTAAATTTAGGTGCGTCGGCGAGTCGCAATAAGGCGATAGCAGTTTCAAAAGGTTCCATTCTTGTTTTTTTGGATAACGACACTCGGGTGGACAAGAATTGGCTTAAGGAGCTGGTAGGTCCACTAACAAGTTCAAACAACCTTGGTTCAACCTGCAGTAAAACATTAAATTTTCAATATCCCGATCGGGTTTCAACAGCGGGATTATTACTGATCCCCCACACAGGATGGGGCATAGCCAGGGGAAGTGGACGGCCGGATTCAGAAAAACAATGGACTATTCCAGCTGAAACCGTATCCATTTCGGCAGCCCTGGCTGTAAAAAAAGAAGTTATGGCAACAGTACTTGGTTTTGACGAGCAATTAGCTGTCCATACCGAGGATTTAGACTTTTGTTGGCGCATATGGTTAGCGGGTTATAAAATTCTTTACGTTCCGACCTCAAAAGTATGGCATTGGTCTAAAACCCAAAAACAACGTGAAGAATTGATGCGTGCCACTAGGTACTTTGTCTATTTTCACATAAATAAAAATACCCTAAGAACACTCATTAAAAACTATAGCCTGCCATACCTGATAAAATATTTACCCATCTCGATTTTAATTATTTTTGCCAGAGGGATTATTATTTTAGTTACTAAATTTGATCCATCCGCCCTCCTGGCATTTATTACTTCCTTTGTTTGGAATCTAGCTAACATTAAAGACACTCTCAATTTAAGAGAACAGGTCCAAAATACCCGGCGAGTTGACGACGAGTTTATTTATGCCAAAATTATGTCCCACGAATCATTATTTACAATTTACAGAAAATACTATTCATGAAACAGCTTGATCTAGCATGTCCAACTTGTAAATCAAAATTGAATATTACCAACGGTCGGATCCGTTGTCCGGGTTGTTCCAAAGTGCTTGGTACTAGTGATTCGAAAAACAAATACTTTGATTTATTAGCTCATAACAAAACTTATTATTGGGGGGAGATATCGGAACTCAGAGCAGCCTTATTAAACACTCAATCTGTAAAAGAAGGCTATGTGTCTGCGGTAAGCAACTTAGAATCCGAATACCCGGGTATGAGTGAATATATTCTAAGTTACAGTCGTGCGGATTGGATTTTTAGCTGCCAAAATCTCAACCAAGAATCACGAAGCTTGGATATAGGGAGTGGGTGGGGGTCGATCACCTTTGCCCTCTCGAGACATACCAGCGAAGTATGGTCTCTAGAGTCTGTTCCCCAAAGAATTGATTTTCAACGGATTAGAGCCAGGCAGGAAGGTCGGACCAATATACATTTTGTCAGATCATCCTGGCAAAACTTGCCGTTTCCCGATAACTCATTTGATTTGATTTCGGTGAATGGAGTTTTGGAGTGGATTGGATTGTCAGATTTTTCCCAAAACCCCAGAAATCTTCAGCAGCGATTTCTAAGTGAAATTTATCGAATACTAAAACCAGGTGGTTGTCTTTATATTGGAATAGAAAATCGGATAGCCCTTTTTCTTTTTTTGGGTTCCCTCGATCACAGTGGACTTCCCTTTACAAGTCTCATGCCCAGAAAATTGGCCGATCTCACAGTCAGGTTGTTTAGAAAAACCAAAAACGAATACCTTTCTGATAAACGCATGGCCCTGGATTGGCCTGATTACAGAACATATACCTACACTTGGAAAGGATATGCCGACCTGATTAGGTCTGTAGGTTTTTCAAAAATTATTTTTAATTGGGTTCTGTCCTACAATAGTCCCTCAGAATCTGGATTGTTTGATTCTCAAAGTTTCGCTTTTCTTCTCAAGCACTTTAAAGAACACGATTTTAGTGTCACATTTTTAAGTAAATTGGCGACTCGTTTTGGTACGTATGTGCCTGCTAAGTTAATTAAGCTTCTAATCCCTTGGCTATCTCCCAATTACCTAATTTATTCGTACAAAGAATTCAATCCAAAAAGTTTCGAAACCAAATTATTGGAGCATTTTCCCAAGGCGACAAGTTTTGTAAGAAGAAGTGGTACTCATGGAATTAATTCAAAAATTAACTATTTCTTATTAAATAACGGCCGACCAGTTGGTATTGCAAAATTTTCCCGGTTTAAGGAATTTGAAAAGTCGCTGGACACAGAAGAAAAACACTTGTCTAAGTGGAACAATTTAATAATTACACCCCTAAACATACTTGGAAGAAAAGTTTATTTTGAACCCTTTTTACATGGCAGGGTGTGCCAAACCTTTAACATGTCCGACAATCTCGCAGTCGTCAATTGGCTAATAAACTTCCAATCCGAAAATAAACTGGGCGTTTGGTCAAAAACAGATTTGAAAAAAGAGCAATCGTCATATTTAGAAGCCATAAAATCTATCGGTTTACCATCAGAAACGTCTGCATTATTAGTTGGTTTGCTTAATAAATATTTTGCCAGTACTCACGAACTTACTCTCCCCATTGTCCCCGAACATGGGGATTTTGTAAAAACCAATATGATTGTTTCAGGGGACAAAGTAAGTGTCATTGATTGGGAATTTTTTAAGCCCAAAAGCACACCCTTTTTCGATCTGTTAACTTTTGTCATTAATCAGGCACGCGTTGGGACCATGCCCCTCTGTTTTGAGGCCAATTTCACAGGTAATGGCATCTATTCCCCGATATTAAAATCTGTGATTGTTAAATATTCGCAAGCCATGAATATTCCTATCGATGTCATCATCTCAGCGGTTCCGTATTGTCTTGTTAGGACATTACATCGACGCTACTTTGATAAGTATGGTCGACATTTAGATACCAAGCCGTTGATAGATATTCTCAATCTTTGGTGTAAAATACTTCCAAAAGTCAAACTATGGATAAATTAAACATCATCAGAAGTCTCGATGATTTATTTACTCCGGTGTACCGGAAAATACATCACACGCACTATAATATGGCCATTCAAGCTCTGGAGGGAGCGGGCACAAAAGTTCTGGATGTTGCATGTGGAAACGGCAAGTTTATGTCAATGCTAAATGCCGATCACCACCTCGACGTTACTGCTGTAGACATCTTTCCTCCATATTTAAAAAAAGCTAAAGCAACCGGTGTATATTCAAAACTGGTCAAATCGGATATTCGCAAACTTCCTTTTAAAGCCGGCCAGTTTGATATTTGTTTCTGTTCACAAGCGATCGAACATTTATCTAAATCCGAAGGTTTTGCGTTTATGGGGCAGCTTGAAAAAATTGCTAGGAAAAGAGTGGTTATTATTACCCCGGCCGGAGACCTACCCCAGGATCCCTACGATGGTAATAAATACCAAAGACATCTTTCCACCTGGCATGCATCGGACTTTATTGAAAGGGGATACCACGTACGAGGCCAAGGGTTGAAATGCCTTTACGGCACGGGAAACGCGGTAAAAAAATGGGGATTTATTAGCTACTTGTTTGCCTTCTTGTCTCTTCTTGCTGGGCCTCTTCTGAATATTTTCCCCGATTTGGGGGTGTATATCTTCTGCACAAAGGATCTGAATAAATGAACAGTCCGTTGGTTTCTGTAGTCGTGCCTTGTTTTAACGCCGAGACATTAGTATCTGACTGCTTAAAATCTTTGCTACTTCAAGACTATAAGCGACTCGAAATTGTAATCATAGATGATTGTTCTACAGATAACAGTTTGTCAAAAATAAAACTATTAGCTAAACACGACAAAAGAATTCGCCTGTTTGTTAACCAAAAAAATTCCGGGCCCTCGTTTACCAGAAATACTGGCATTCTCCAATCGAAGGGGAAATACGTTGCCTTTTTTGAAACGGACATGAAGGCGTCGGTTAGTTGGATTAGTACCATGGTTAATGTTTTTGAATCCACCCCTAACATAGGGGCAGCGCATAGTCGGGTGTTTGATTTAAAGAAAAAAAATCACATTCAAGCCGACGGCATGCTTTTAATTCCCCATACAGGTTGGGTAGTTATGAGAAATTATGGACTTACCTCTCACGACTCCGATTCAAGCATTAACAACGTCATAATAGGATCAGTCGGTACTATGGTTAGAAGAAGTATTTTAAACACAATTGGAGGTTTTGATCAGGTGCTGGGGCACAAGGTTGACGACTTGGATTTGGGTTGGCGCATTTGGTTAACAGGTTATCGGTCAGTAAGCATTCCCAAAGCCATAACATATCATTGGGGTGGTAAACCCCAGAAAATACGGGCGATTTCGTCTTTAAAATCAGAAATATATATACATCGCATGACCAGAGTTTTTATCAAAAACTATGAATTACCAAATCTAATTCACTATTTACCTTGGTTGCTATTTTTAAATTTAATCAGGGCCATCTCGCACCTTATTAAAGGCAATCCAAATCCACTTAAGGGTTTTTTTATTTCAATAGTATGGACCTTGTCCACTCTTCCGAACACTCTACGTCAACGGCGGCTAATTCAATCGCGCCGTAAAATCGACGACTCCCTTCTTTTAAAATCTGTATTTGCTCCGGGCAACTTCTTTCAGATTTGGCATACATTTGTTATCCCTACACACGCCACTGCCCATTTAGTATTTTCTAAGGTGTAGTACAATTGTGTTGGATTTATGAAACAAATCTTAGCTTTTATCATTCACCTCTTGTCAAAGTTGCCGGAAAACGGTATCAAGACTCAACTCAGAAACCTCCTGTACCAGGACATTGTCTCCGAGCGGATATTGGAATATCCGTTGGTATTTAGATATCTCAAGCCTGGCAACAAACGTGTACTAGATGTGGGTTGTCGTTATAGCAACCTGGTGTTGCAAATGGCTAGTCTCGGACACGAAGTGTATGGCATAGATTTACAACCATACGAATATTCCCATCCGAATTTAAAATTTGTAAAAGGAGATATTAGAAAAACATCCTTTCCCTCTAATTTCTTTGATGCAGTAACAGCGGTTTCGGTAGTCGAACACATTGGCTTGGGGTACTATGAAAAAGCGCTCCACCCAGATATTAATGGAGACCAAAAAGCAATTAACGAGATTCGACGTATTCTCAAAAAAGACGGACAATTAATTTTTACGGCTCCTTTTGGCCTTCCTGTCGTAACCCCGTCATATCGATCATATTGCCAATCCGATCTAAGCAGGCTGTTTGAAAAATTTTCCAGAGTTCATTATGAATATTTTAGGGATTCGCAGGGTTGTTGGATGCCTTGTAGTTTGGCTCAGGCATCAAAAATTGATTCGAGTCAGAAAGCCAACGGGGCAGTATTGGTTACCTGTGTAAAATAGTTTAATGATCAAGTGTCATTTGTGCGGCCAGACCTCTAGTCCAGCGGCAAAATACTTTCTCGCCAATCCCAGGAAATTTGGCCACAAGGTTTACTCGTATCTTACGTGCCCTAATTGTGGCGTAGATTTTCTTTATCCATATACGTCGAAATCTGACCTTGGCAAAATTTATTCAGATCCCGTGTATTTCAAAAAATTAAGTCAGTCGACCAATAATCGCTTGCTGGATCGTTTACTAAGTTTTCAGTTTTACCCATCCTGTGCACAATATGTGTTTCAAAAAACACGCTCAAAAGGGAACGTTTTGGATATAGGTTGTGGGAATGGAGAATTTTTATCAGATATGTTGGAACTCGGATGGGACATTTGGGGTCTTGATACTAGTAAGGTGGCCGTTGCAAATGTCCAAAAAAGGTTAAATCTAACCGCTTCAAAAATCAAAGTCGGCGAACCAACCACAATCAAATTTTTACAGAAGTTCGATGTCATTACCATGTGGCATGTTCTCGAGCATGTTCCCAACCCCATTGCTTTTCTAACTGCTGTTAAACGCCAGCTTCAACTCGGAGGAAAGCTCATATTAGAAGTACCAAACTCCGACTCACTGGTCATGGGTATCTTTAAAGACGTGTATAACTGGCAAATGATTCCTGAACACATTTTTTATTATTCTCCAAAAAGTCTTGCATATCTGCTTACACAAATTGGGTTCAAGGAAATATCTTTCGATTTTCCGCCACGTGCAATTCTTAATTTTAGTTTGAGCCTATACAAATATTTGTTACCACGTGTTGGTCGTGCCATAGCTCGGATTGCGTTCATGCTGTCTTTGCCTTTGACAATGCCTATCGCGCTTCTTGCGACTGTTTTAGGAAGAACAGAAGTTGTTAGAGTAGTTGCGAATTCATGAAAAACAAGTTGTATTCTGTTGCCCCGCTATTGGTAATTATGCTGGTTGCGGGTGTACTTGTGACAATCTGGTTTGCCAAAGGTCAAGTCATTGGCTCTGGCGAATCAGGGCTTCCGTTCGTTACCTATGCCACTTTGTTTCCACGCAACAACTTTGCATGGACAGAGTCGTTATTGGGAGGAAATACCAACCAAGCCGGGAACATTTTTTTTGGATTCATAAATATCATGGCAAAAATCGGTTTACCTAATTTTTTGATTCAAGCACTTTTTTACTGGATCATGCTTGTAATAGGTGCTTTTTCGGTTTATCAGTTGTCTGGATTTCTGATCGCAAACAGGTTTGCCAGATGTGTGTCGGGTCTATTTTATATCCTCAATATGTTTACCATGGTCTCGGTTGTAAATAGACTCCAATACCCCTTTTTATATTTTTTTGCAGTCCTGCCATTAGGTTTATTTGTCTTTATCAAAGGTCTATCAACTAAGAAGTTATCTTACGCTCTATATTTCGCCCTGTGCAGTCTACCGTTTTCTTTAGCTTTTGGGTCTTTTCCTTTCATCGAAATATGGTGGCTGGTGATGGGTCTGTATGTGGTTAGCCATCTAATACTTAACCGTTTCTCAGTAAAAGAAGTAGTGTTTGCTACGGCCTACCTTGGATTAAGTTTATTAGCATGGTCACTAGTACACCTTTGGTGGTTGGCACCTTTGATATATTCTACTTTTTCTACTCCATATCCGACTTCTGAGGCAGTAACTCAAGCCGGAAACTTCTTAGCCTTCAATTCACTTAGTCGTTTAGTTGGAGGCCTGCCATCGGTTCTTTCGCTTATAGATAGCTCTTTTTTGATCTCCATTAGTTCCCAATGGGGGAACTTTTATTTATGGCCTATTGCAAGGTTACTCATGCCAGTTCCATTTTTTATAATTCTGTTTGGGCTTGTTGGAAAAAAACCAAAAAATTCTTACTGGTTTTTTGTAATAGTTTTATTCACTCTTTCAGTTTTTTTCTCTAAAGGTTCTATGCCACCTTTTGAGGAGGTATTTCCATTTCTCGTTAACAACCTGAGAATTCTTGAGGTATTTAGAAATTCGTTTGAAAAGCTTGGATTCATACTCAATTTAACATATGCACTACTTTTTGGTAATGGATTGTTCCTATTGTCCAAAAGACATTTCAAACTGGCTTTGGTATTTTTTGTGACCTCCTGTATTTTTTTGGTGTATCCGATGTGGACAGGCTCTGTTTTTGGCGGCAACTTGATATCAGTTCCTGACTATTATTCCAAATTAAACGTCTGGCTTGGTGCTCGCCACAACCTGTTAAGATTAGCGGTTTTTCCATTAAGTGGTGAAGGCATGACTTATAACTGGGGCTATAACGGGGTGGAGCTATCTAGTGAATTATTGAAGCTTCCGGCAATTTCATTTAGAACGTCAGTTCCATATTTAGAAGATATTATTTCAAGCCTAGATCAGGGCATTAGTAGTTTTCCAACCAAGTTGCCACTACTTCTGGGTAAGCTAGGAATACAAACCGTCCTGGTTCGCCATGACGTGCTGTACAAAAATCGGCAAATTAGAAACCCGGACACAGTCAATTCAACGCTCGATTTATTGCCGACACTTACCAAGTCCACCTCAATAGGCCCAATCGACGTTTACTCTTTGGTAAACTCAAAATCGGCAAACCCGCTTTTCTTTGCCACCACTCAGTTGATCGAATCATATCCCCAACAGGAATTTAGTGACAACTTACTAATCGACCCAGATCCGCAAGAAGTTCTGGTTAATCCCGACTTGACACAAAGCGAACTAAAACCCGAATTTACACTAATTAAACCTATCAAAGATTTTACACTTCCGTCGATGGCTACAAAAAGTTATGAAGAGTCTTTAGCCGTTCTTCCCAGCATTAAACACCTACCAGGTAGCAAAATTTTTCCATTAGTCAGGCTCAAAGAAGACGTCCAACGGTATACACAATCTCAAGAGCAGATTTCTATTACCAGATACGACATTATGTTACTGGGGAAACGTCTTGCAGAATTGGTAGCCCTGGTTAAATTGGGTAGTCCGGAAATATCAAAAGCAGTTCTTTCTTATCAGGCTAAACTCAACCAAATAGTTGTAGCTGACAATATTGGACTAAAATCACTTCCCACTGACGAAAAAGTAACCATCTTTTCTGACCATCTCAAAATTATTCAAAGATTATCTGATCTGGGTTCGGACGATCGTTATGGACTTAAATCGCTTCATCAACTCATGAGTAAGCAATTGGCTAAATTTGGTTTAGCCTCTATTTTCCAGCCTAATCTTCAATTTTCCAAAGCAGAAACACGAATTGTCCGATTTAACGTACCCAAAGAAGATAGCTATACTTTGTCAGTAAAAATTTCACCAATCGAGGCTAGCCTTTATAATTGGCCCGGATCAAACCTCCGGTTTCAAGTCGATGATCTTTTTAATGTAATCCATCCAAACATAAACTCGCAGGACGACACCATGTCTTTAGGGATGTTTTGGCTAGATAAAGGCGAACATGAAGTTATTCTCGCTATGCCCGAATCTATCAATCTGGTGTCGGGAGAGGAGTTGTTTTCACTCGCCTCGAGTCAGCCAGCCACTGTTTTAGATGTTGCCCCCCTTGTCCCCGGTTCAAGACTCACTTTAAAGATGAGTTATTTAATCGAAAAAGGCGAAAGATTTGAATCGAGATTTGTGCAGGACATAGACAATGAAGAGACCAGGGAAAACTACAGCTATTCACATTCAAACATTCGAAAAGACAAGTACGAGCATGGTTGGCAAAACTTCGAAACGGAATTGGGAGTATATGCCGGAGCTACCACCGGGCAACTAAAACTCATAGCTTTTCCGTTTAACTTTTGCCCTCAGTCAAAAATAAAACTGCTCGATAATTGTGACAAAAAATCCTACAGTTCTAAGTTCGATAAAACCACACTAGTTAACGTTACTAATCTGACCGTAACCAGACAGTTTACCAATCAGCTGTTTTTAACTACTCAATCCTCTAGCAAGCATCCAACCGCTCCGGACATTACAACTACAAAAGTTAACCCCGCCAAATATATACTTGATATCAAAAACGCCACCTCGCCATTTGTCTTGGTTATGAATCAGATATACCATCCCGGATGGACAGCTGAAATTGAGAATGAACCACTACCTCTTTCGCACATGCTCGTAGATGGGTATGCCAATGGTTGGGAAATTGCCAAAAAAGGTAATTACCGCTTAATTTTAACTTTTATCCCCCAAACAATTCTTGCTCAAAGTAGGGCTATTTCATTACTTGCATTTAGTACCATTGTCCTGGTAGTTCTGATCAACACTTATGTTCGAAAAACTAAATAAGTTAACCATTCTAGCACTTGCCATTAGTTTGTTGGCAATCCTTGGTTTACACGTTTATTTCGTAATAAACGGTTTGGATTTTTATCTAAGTCATGTTTATTGGTGGTATGTTTTGTATGGAGTCATAATCACCACAAAAAATTTTTCCCTCCCATTTGTCGCAACACTAACAGTCTCACTTTTTGTTTCAGGTTATATTTTCTGGGCTTTTTACTTTCCCATGGGCTCTTTTCTGCTATCCTTAGCGTTTAGCGTCTTTATGGTCCTTACGGCACGACTCTTGTTCTCACATGACCACTAAAGCATCGTCAATCCTTTTTATTACCGGCTGTTTAATTATTTTTTTGGTGTCACTGTTAACAGCGACTGGTCATATTTCAAAATTGTATCAACTAAGCTTGGTGGTATTTACATTATTAACCGTCGGAACATTTATCTTTCACCATGAAGACCATTCCTAAAGCCGTCATATACCTATTTGTAAGTTGTTTAGTTTTCTGGCGGCTTTGGCTTCCAGTTCCACACGTAGCGAATGATTTTCCATATTTATTTCCCCAGGCTGTCACTCAGGCTAGTATCGGAATCCCTCAAACATGGAACACTATTGGATCAGATGGCTTGGGATATTACTCATTAGATACCCAATGGTCCTGGGCAATCGACTCATTTGTCAAATTTACCGGGAGATTATTTCGACTTCCTTTTTGGTTATCGACCCAGGTGATATTTATCATCCCGATTATTTTTTTTACGTATCTTGGGGTAACTAGACTGCTAGGTTTTTATAAAATTGGGTCGTGGGGGCAACTTGCCGGGTGTTTTGTCTACCTGCTTAATAGCTATGTTTTACTCCTAATAGATGGCGGCCAGATGTCATTAGCCGTAGCCTATTCGCTTCTTCCGCTAAGCTTTTTTCTCTATCAACGGTCAGTGAAGGATTTTTCAGTTAAATCAATTATTTATTTTTCGACCATCTCTTTGTTAATCTCTCTTTTTGACATCAGATTTGTTTATTTACTAGTCACCATGATTGTAATTGGCATGTTGTTTAGTCTTAACCTTGTCAGAAACTTAGTGATCGGATCAGTTACAGCAGTTTTATTATTGGGTTTTCATTCGTATTGGTTATTTCCATCAACTCTTACTTCAAATTCTGGTTTACCCGTTTCTTATACTCAACAATCTCAGCTCAGTTTCCTTAATTTTACAACCCTAACCCACAGCCTATTCCTCTCACAGCCCCACTGGTTCAAAAATATCTTCGGGCGCATCTCAGCTCCGAATGCTTTATTTATGGCTCTACCCATACTGGCATTTTTATCGCCAGTATTGAATAGAAAGAAAACTGTTGCCTACTGGTTATTCTCTGCCTTAATTTATGTCTTTTTAGCCAAAGGCACTTCCCCGCCTTTTGGCTTTGTCTATTCTCTTCTTTTTGCTAAATTACCGGGCTTTTATATTTTTAGAGATTCCACTAAGTTTTTTTCACTATTATCTGTGACTTACTCCGTGTTGGTAGGTTTTTCGATTGACGCCATCAGCAAAAAAAACCAAATACTTACCTTGGGGTTATTACTGCTATTACTTCTTCCTTGTTATCCGTTGCTCAAAGGCACCATGACCGGAACTTTTTCAAGGGCGTTTAACGAAAGCGCATATAATCAACTGGCACATCGAATCGGAGAAGATGAAACTTTTGGTCGGGTTGTTTGGGTGCCAGCTTTAGCTCCTCTTAGTTACACAGATAAAAATCATCCATCACTTAGTACGGAAATTTTAGCCGAAAAGCATACATTTTCCGTCGGAACAATTGGAAAATATGAGTCTTTAAATTTTCTTAGAGAGTCGACCTATATGGGGGAACTAATGTCTATCTCCGGAGTTAAATACCTGGTGCTTGCTCCACCTGACCCACGTCGGGTCTCGGATATACCCGAAACCAAGACCTATTTCAAAACACTTGAAGTTCAGTTTGACAAATTACCTTGGTTAACCAAAGTATGGTCACATAAAGATCTGACGTTATACCAAACCAACCGCCAGACAGCTAGATTTTTTATCCCGGACAGGACAATTTTAGTATTGGGTTCGTCCGAAGACAAACTTAACACCAGCATAGATCTATCGCGTAACGCCTTAATATTTTTAGATCAACAGCCTAAATTAATCTCCAATCTGTTACCAAATGCTCTAGGTTTTACCGTCGACCTGCAAGACAAAAAATTAATTGATTTAGCAGCAAGTTTTATACCCAAAGAAAACTATCTGTTTCCCGCCCAAGTCTTGCAAAGTTCACCCACTTCGCTTGAACTTTGGTGGAAAAGGGAGACTGGTGAACACGTATGGTGGAGGGATTTTTTTGAAAGTAAATATAAAATAACCAATTCCGACTTTGACCTTGGTGGCGGCCTAGCATTTGCAGAAGGAGTAACTCGCCACGACTTTAAGCTACCAGCCTGTTCCGGTAAATGTGTAATCTTGGCTAGATTATTAACCAGTACCCGAGGTGGCACCATCGCCTTTGCTCAGGGTAACAAGGAGTTAACCAAGATTAATACTCGCGAAATTAATCCAACCGCCGTAGTTCGAAAAGTCACTGGGCTAGAAACCGAAAATGACTCTGATTTTCAATTTGACAAGTCAAGCTTTTTTTGGCATGTCATTGGTGAGTCTGATCAACAGGCGAATATCAGTCTTTCTACATCAGGCGACTTAAATGTAGTTAATGCTCTAGCTTTGATTCCACAAACGGATTGGAACACAATGTTAAAACAGGCCACTTACATTACCAACAACTCGACATTGCCCTCTTCTGATTATCAAGCCCAATCTGCTCATATAGTCTTCTCGCAAACCTCACCATCATCTTATCGGGTTAAGGTAACAAACATAACCAGACCAGCGTTGTTGGTCTTTTCCGACAATTACAATAGTTCTTGGCAGGCGAACGGACTACCAAGTTTTCCAGCTTACGGCCTGTTTAATAGCTTTATAGTCAATAAAGCTGGCAACTATGAGATCGAATTGTCTAATCAGAAATATGTGGGCAAGCTATTGCCCGTTTCGCTAATTACGGTGTTTACCTTTATAATCTTATGGTTAATTCAATTACTAAACCATGCTCGATCCCATAGGTCTTGAAACTCTTGAAATAATGCAAGAAGCGCCGAATTATAACACTCGGCTTTTTTCTTTAGTAAAACCATGGCTTGGAAAACGAGTTTTGGAAGTTGGTGCAGGTACGGGGACATTTATTTCAAAGATGAGAAATCAAAACCATATCGTTTCAGCGTTAGATATTAATCCCGCCTATTTAGCCTCACTTAAAAAGAACCTTCCGGACATCGACACTATTTTGATGGATTTACAAACAGAAAAGATCAACGCTAAATTGATAAATAGGTTCGATTCCGTGGTCATGTTGAACGTTTTGGAACACATTCCTAATTATCAAAAAGCATTAGAGAATATTTATAAACTTATAAAACCCGGTGGCAGATTGATAATTGTAGTACCGGCTCACCAATGGGCATATGGGACCTTGGATCGCCACTTAGGCCACGTACAGAGGTTTTCTTCTCGTCTGCTAACGACCTCGCTCCAAAAAGCCGGATTTAATTCTCAGATCTGCCGGCATATCAGCCCTCTGATGATATTTGGGTGGTGGGTGAATGGTGTTATTCTGAAAAACAAAATAATCCCCAAGTTTCAGGTAAAAATTTTAGACGTCTTTGTGCCCTTATTAACCATAATTGACGATTTTCTCAACCTCCCATTCGGGCTCTCGCTTTATTCAGTATCTCAAAAACCATGTTAGTTTCCATTCTTATTCCTGTTTACAACGAGGAAAAAACCATAGTTGAACTACTGGATAAAGTTCTTCGGGTCAAGTTTCCCAGAGGCTTTACCAGAGAGCTTGTTGTTATAGACGATGCGTCAACAGACAAAACGCCGAAATTATTAAAAAAATTCACCCGTTTCCTATCAATAATTCGGCATGACAAAAATTTGGGTAAAGGAGCCGCAATCAAATCAGGTTTAGCTGCATGCTCAGGTGATTTGGTGCTCATTCAAGACGCAGATTTGGAATATAACCCGTCAGATTATATAAACCTCTTGAAGCCATTTAGTGACCCCAAAGTAAAAGTAGTATATGGAAGCAGGTTGATTAATTATCCACTTAGATTGATGGGTGCAAACAAGACGCCAATGCCGATTCATCTTTTGGCAAATAAATTCCTAACATTTTTGACAAATATTCTTTACAACAGCTCCATTACTGACATGGAAACATGTTATAAAGTGCTGAACAAAAAACTTTTGACATCGCTAAACCTGGTCTCTGAAAGGTTTGACATTGAACCGGAAATTACGGCCAAAATACTTAAACAAAACATTCCAATTCTAGAAGTACCTATACAAGTATCACCACGAACATATTCAGAAGGGAAGAAAATCGGCTGGAAAGATGGCTTCAAGGCCATTTGGACACTGATAAAATATAGATTATTAGCTTAAAATATACTTATGAAAATCGGAATAATTGGTGCAGGTTTTACGGGACTGACAGCGGCATATGAGTTGTCAAAAATGGGGCACTCGGTCGAAGTATGCGAAAAAGACGTTTTACCTGGAGGCCTGGCTGGTGGTTTCAAGGATAAAAAATGGACGTGGGAGCTTGAAAAACATTACCACCATCTCTTTGTCTCTGACACGTCGATAAGGAAACTAGCTGCGGCAATTGGTCACCCCATAATTTTTTTCCGGCCACAAACTTCCACACTGGTCAATTCCACCATTACTCAACTGGATTCACCAATTAGCCTACTTAAGTTTAAGCACCTACCACTTATTGATAGATTGAGGACAGCGCTTGGACTTGCCTTATTAAGGTTTAATCCATTTTGGCAACCATTGGAAAGTATTACAGCTGAAAAGTTTATAAACTTCTTCATGGGTGTTAAGTCGTGGGAGGTTTTGTGGCGTCCCTTATTTAAGGGCAAGTTTGGCGAAAACGCATCGGAAATTTCCGCTTCTTGGTTTTGGTCAAGAATTTACAAACGAAGCGCCAGTCTTGGCTATCCCAAGGGCGGATTTTTATCTCTGGCGAAATCGATAGAGAAAGCAGCTAAGTCGTATGGCGCAAAATTCATCTACAATTCAACTATTGACGACATAACTAAATTTGCAAAAAAGTATGATCGGGTTATTTGCACACTTCCCACCCCGGCTTTCTCACGTATTTCTGGCATAAAATATCCTCTACTTAAGGGTCTGGGGGCGATCAATGTAGTGATATCTTTAAAGCACCAGTTACTTTCAGACCACTCGTATTGGTTAAATATCAACGACCCGGGTTATCCATTTCTAGCGTTGGTAGAACACACCAACTATATGGATCCCAAACTTTACAATAACGACCATGTTGTGTACTTGGGAAATTATCTAGATCCAAAACACAGATACTTTTCAATGACCGCCGAGCAAATTTTAGCGGAGTTTAAACCCTACCTATTAAAGATTAACCCGTCGTTTAAGTCTAGTTGGGTGAAGCATGTTTGGGCGTGGAAATCAGAATTCGCCCAACCGATTATGACAACCGGCTATTCTAAACTAATTCCAGAAATTAAAACTTCTCTCCCCAATGTTTATTTAGCCAACATACAACAGGTTTATCCTTGGGACAGAGGGACAAATTACGCGGTTGAATTGGGTATTAAGGTCGCCCTTTTATGTATAAACAATTAACCCGCCTGCTCAGGGCATCTACGGTTCAACAGTCGATAATTACTGTCGGAGCTACTTTCTCTAGTGCCGGTCTAGGTGCAGTTTATTATATTTTTTTGGCTCGGATTTTATCTTCAACCGAATATGGTCTTTTTATAGTAACCCTTACCGTAATTCAAACCGCCTCGTCCGTCTTGGATCTGGGAGTTTCACAGGGTTTGTTGAGATTTGTCGGCGAATTTAGACTATCCAAAGACTATTATCCATTTGCTTGGATTGGGTTTTGGATGAAGCTGTTAATTGGCGGTCTTGCATCAGTAATTTTCCTGCTTTTTTCTCGTCAGTTGGCAATTTTATTTTTTCATCATCCAGAATATGCAGAAAATCTAAATCTGGTAGGTATAAGCGTTCTCGTTCAGATGTTGTTTTACTTCGTACTAACCATGTTTCAGGGTCAACAAAGATTTGTCCATTGGGGCATATTACAGGTCGGTACTAACGTTCTTAGGTTAGTCATTTTGTGGGTTGTCTATAGTATGAGATTGTTAACGGTAAATTCGGCGATTATCTCTTTCTCTCTTTCGTATTTGTTGGGGTTTGGCATTGCCTGGTTGTTTATAAACCACCAGTTCATCAAAGCTCGGGCTACTAAAGACCAGCTGCTCAGTTTTTGGCAATTTAGTAAATGGACTGCAGCCTATTCAGGCATAGGTTCCATAACCAATAGGCTTGACACCTTTATGAGTGCTAGATTTTTGACGCTTTCACAGGTGGGAATTTATTCACTATCTTATACCATGGCCTCTTTTTTACCTCAGCTTTCTGCGGCAATAGGGGCTGTAACATCTGCAAAATTTGCCGGTGTTGCGGATGTCAATTCAGAAAAAAAATATATCAAAAAAGCAATACTATTTATTACCGGGATAAGTTGCGCAGTGGCGCTTATTATGGTTCCAGTGGCCTTGGTTGTGATCAAGTTTACCGGTAGGGCAGAGTATGGTTTGTCCCTAGCGCCGTTTGGTATTTTATTAGTTGGCATGACTGTTTTTATGGCCACCAACCCCATCAGAGACAGTATTATGTACTTTTATCACAAACCCCAATTTGCCTTCTATTCGACCTTACTACAAGCTGTAACTATACTTGGACTAGGGTCGATTTTATTACCCAAATTTGGAGTAGTTGGTGCTGCTTTAACTATCGTTTTTAGTTATCTAGTAATATCAGTTTTAGGTCTTGTATATTACAAAAAATTAAAATGAAAATATCTGTTCACTGCTTAGTGGTAAATGAACAAAATTGGATTTGGTATGCGCTAATGTCTGTAATTGATTACGTAGATGAAATACTGGTCTGGGATACCGGTTCTACGGATAAAACACCCGAAATAGTTAATTTGATCAACAACCCCAAAATTAAATTTAAAGAATGCGGACTAGTTGATGCTACGGGCCACTCACGCCTAAGACAACACATGCTGGCCGAAACAACATCGGATTGGTTTATCATACTTGATGGTGACGAAATATGGTGGGAACACTCAATCCGGCAATTAATTAATACCATTCACAATAATCCCCATGCGGCCGCGTTAATTTCTCCTTTTTACAACGCTGTTGGGGACGTGTTCCATTACCAAAACCCTCGCGACATCAATTACAAAATTCTCGATCATCGCGGAGGTTTTAATATCAGGGCCATTAATCGTAAACTGCCTAAGCTAAAACTTGTAAATCCCCATGGCAAACAAGAATATCAAACCAATTCAATACCACTCCAAAACTTAAGCCCTGACAAGCTGTTGTATGCAGACTTTCCCTATTTTCATACCACCCATCTAGTAAGATCTAACTCCCACAGTCTGGACAAGAAAACATTGAAACGCAATTTTAAATTTCGTTATGATTTAGGTATCCGGTTTCCTAAGCATTTTAATTACCCGGAAGTATTTTATCTTCCCAGGCCAGCTATAGTTCCCTCGCCGTTTAGCCATCGTACCCCAATTTATGAACTTATCGCAGGTGTTTTTGGAGTATTAAGAGTAATTAAAAAATTTACTCACCCAAAAGATTCAGAAGGCTACTAGCAATGGATTACTATCAAGCGTCAAAAAAAGCCAGCCAACACGTTTTGGGCCACCCAGGTCTTGTTTATCTTAAAACAAAGTGTAAAACTGCCAAAAAAATCTTAGACGTCGGTTGTGGAGAGGGTACTAGATTAAATGTGCTCTTGCCCAAAGGCAAAGTAGGATGGGGACTAGACATCAATCCAGCGGCCATTTCAATGGCAAAATCCGCTTACCCCAAAAATATTTTTCAACTCGGCAGTGCTGAGGACCTACCCTACCAAGATTCAACGTTTGATTTGGTGTATTCCGCATTTGCAATTGAGCACTGCAGTAATCCTCAAAACTTTGTAAATGAAATGTTTCGAGTTTGTAAAAGTGGTGGTGTGGTAGTAATACTTACTCCCAATTACGGCGCTCCCAACAGAAGATCGCCAGTGTCAGTCCAAAATCCGTACGCAAAATTTTTTGCAGGTGCAATCTCAGACTTTTTTCCTTCAAGCACCCTGAAATGGACCAAGGTAGTGCCCCGAAAAAAGTACACTCAACCAGACGACGACACTACGTTTGAACCCTATCTTTTGTCGTTGGTAAAATACATTCGAACGATGCCAAACCAAATAATTTCAGCCTCGTCGTTGTGGGAGCTTGAACCAGCCTCCGATAATTTTAGGAAAAGACTCATTAGATTTCTTGGCAATCTAGGCATTCCGCCTTTTTGCTACTGGGGGCCACAGCTATTTATAGCTGCTCTCAAAACATGAATATCATCATCCTATCTTATTATTTATCAAAGCTAAATCGAGGTGCCGAAACGTGGGCTGAAAGTGTAAAAGCCCATATAAGTGGACAGCACTCCGTCTATATCGTGTCCGGGATTTCAAGTTTCCTGCCCTGGAGATGGCCAAAAGGAAATATTTATATCCCCACAAACGGAAGGCTTCAGGTAGCTATTTGTAGGATTGTCACTTGGCTAATTAATACACCTATGGTTGTTTTTGGCCATTCAGGTCCTGGTGCAGATGATAAATGGAATTTACTATGTAGCCCCGAAGTTTTTGTCACATTTACAAACACCCAAATGGCTTGGGCTAAAAGATTCAAACTACCCTGGACAAAACTAAGAGTTATTCCCCATGCGGTAGACACGAAGCTTTTCCTCCCGTCCAAAAACAAGCCCACCACAAGGACTGTTTTGTGTGTAGCCAGTGATAATCCGGACAAAAGAGTCAACCAAGTAAGGGCAGCTGTTAATCGGCTGCCAGGTGTTCAGTTTGTAGTAGTAGGCCAGGGGAGTGGTAAAGTGGTGCGTCATTCCCACATGCCGGAAATATATCAACAGGCTTCGCTATTTTGCTTTGTCCCTCAACCATGGGAAGCGTTTGGGCTGGTGTATCTTGAAGCTATGGCTACAAACTTGCCGGTTGTGGCGACGGATGACCCGATTCGCCGTGAAATTATCGGAAGTGCGGGTATTTTTGTGACCAACCCAGAAAATCCATTTGAGCTGTCATCTGCTATCAATCAAGCTTTTGATAAATCGTGGGGAGATGCTCCACTAAATCAAGCTCGCCAATTCTCGTGGGAATTGATCGCCCCTTTATATGACGACTTATTTAGATCAACATGATATCAGCAGTTGTCGCCGTTGTTGATGAGGTGGGCCAATTAAGAAGATGCCTCGAAAGTGTCAAAACTTGGGTAGATGAAATCGTGGTAATTAGTCTTAAACCTTCTTTGGATTTGATTGAAATAGCTAACAACTATTCAGCAAAGGTAATTAACCACCCGTTTGTTGACCATGTCGAGGAGATTAGGGAATTTAGCATTTCTCATGCGTCCGGTGATTGGGTGCTCATCTTAGACCCCGACGAGGAGGTTTCGCCCGACCTTTCAAAAGAGTTGGTTAAAGTGGCAAACAAGCCGTCGGTTGTGGCGATAAATATTCCAAGAAAAAATATTTTTTTCGGGAAGTGGATAGCCCATTCAAATTATTGGCCGGACAGACAAATCAGATTTATCAAAAAAAAGCACGTTAAATGGCCTAAGATAATTCATGCGTATCCTGACATAGACGGACAGGTTATTGATCTTCCTCCAAGGCCCAGTCTGGCGTTGATGCATTATGGTTACGCCTCATTTTCAGATTTTTATTCCAGGCAGAATAGATACTCATCGGTCAGAGCGAATGAACTATTTAACTCCGGCCAACGCTTTTCAGTTCTGCAATTTGTTTGGCAGCCGCTTCGGGAGTTTTTAGTCAGGTACATCAAACATTTGGGTTTTTTAGACGGCTACGCTGGATTGTTTGTAGTTTATTCGCTCATGATTTACCAGCTCTCAATACAGGTAAAACTATGGCAAAAAAATACCTCATAATCCCAATCATAATTTTGGGATTCCTCTTGAGGCTAATAACTATCAACCAAAGTTTTTGGTTGGACGAAGCCTCCCAGGCCCAGATGTCCTCCATGTCCGTCCGACAAATACTATTTAACAGGGCCGCTGATTTTCATCCCCCGTTTTTTTACATCATCGCTCATTATTGGCTATTGGTCGGCAGGTCGGAGGCTTGGTTGAGGCTTTTACCAGTTCTGTTTGGCGTCGCTACCATTTATGTACTCTATTTATTTTCAAAAAAACTATTTCCAGGCTCACTAAACTATCCATTACTTTCAGCATTATTTATTGCGCTATCCCCGTACCATATTTACTATTCCCAGGAATTCAGATCATATTCATTGCTGTGCTTATTGGGGACTTTATCGATGTACTTTTTTTTCCAAAAAAAATATTATTATTCCTCTGTCGTAAACGCCTTGTTGCTGTACACTCACTATTCCAGCTCGTTTCTTATTCTTACACAACTGGCTTATTGGTTTTTTTCTGATCGCAAGCAAATATTGACAATACTGTTGGGGACATTATTAACACTTCTTTTGTTTGCTCCTTGGATACCTCAATTACTTAGCCAACTTCAGTCAGGGGTTCACATCGACAGCTACCTGCCAGGATGGAGAAATGTGTTAAGTATTTCCCCTTTGAAAATTTTACCGATGACTCTCTTTAAACTAGTGGGCGGACGCATAACCCTATTAAATCGTTACTTATACGGCATTTACATCATCTTTGTGTTGATTCTCACTTTTACTTCGTTTCTTTCATTAACCAAGCACAAAGCACTTCTGACTACTTGGACATTCCTACCCATATTTATCATGATACTTACATCTTTAGCATTTCCCCAAAATCAGCCATTCCGAATTATTTACATCCTGCCAGCTATTATTTTAGTATTGGTCCAATCCGCTAAAAGATATCCAAAACTCTTTACGACCTTAATCTTGTATGTGTTTATCTTTGGAAATGTCACCTATTTTACTCGTCCTCGACTTCAAAGAGAGCAGTGGAGACAGGCGATTACTTTTTTACAAACAGTGAACTCACCGATCCTGGTTAAATTTTCAGATAAATTTGCTCCATTTTATTGGTATGCACCGAAACTACAAACTATTTCACTAGTGCCCAAGGCACCATCAAACCCTAAAGACTTTATGCCTGTTCTGACGGCCCTTCCTTCATCGTCAAAGCTGTATCTTGTAGAATATCTCACCGACTTGACAGATCCGTCCAGACTTATAGACAAAAACTTGATAGAACTTGGGTTTTTAAATACAAGAACCCATAATTTTGAAGGAGTAGGTTTTATTGAGGAGTTTTCCAAGGTGAAGGATGTAAAATAGATCCATGACAAGAAAAGTCGGCATTGCACTCCCGCATGAGCCAGGCCACAAGGTTAGGGGAGTTGGATTTTACACACAAGCACTTGTCGATCATCTTCACAAATACGCGTCAGATTACAATATTGAATTAATCTCGTTTTCAGGCACCCCTCCCGGGGGGCTTGATCTGGTTCATTATCCGTATTTTGATATTTTCAAACCCAGTCTACCCTTGTTTAAGCGAAGCAGGACAATAGTGTCAATTTTAGATACCACCCCCTTAATGTTCCCCGATCATTTTCCCTTAGGTTTTCGTTCCGGACTTGCATTGACAAGTCAAAGATTGTCATTGCTGATGAATGTAGTCCATATAATTACAATTTCGGAATTCAGTAAGTCCCAAATCCCAAAATATTTCCCCGTTAAATCACACGATATTTCTGTTACTTTACTATCGGCAAGATCGATTTTTAAACCTCAAGGAGATGTCAATATAAGTTTAAAACTTCCCAAGCGGTTTGTGTTATACGTCGGAGACGTTGATTGGTCTAAAAATTTGTACCGCCTTACGCAAGCATGTGTAAATTCACACATTCATTTGGTGATAGTGGGTAAATCTGCGGTCAATGAAGATCAGGACTTTAGTCACCCTGAATTAAAACACTTCAAATTATGGCTCTCTGAATTTGCTAACCATCCACTAATACACAGGCTTGGTTTTGTAAGCGACAATGATCTAGTTAAGCTTTACAACCTAGCCGCTTGTTATGTCCAACCATCTCTTTCGGAAGGTTTTGGTTTGCCTCTGTTGGAGGCAATGGCCTGCGGAACCCCATGTGCTTCTAGTAACACCACCTCACTTCCGGAAGTTGGAGGCGATAGCGTTGTCTACTTTAATCCTGGCAATGTTGCGGAAATTTCGGAAACACTCGAAAAAATATTGGGCAATCCAAAATTGGCAAGTGATTTATCAAAGCGGGGGATTGCCAGGGCAAGCCTTTTTTCGTGGGACAAAACAGCAAAGTCTACCCTAGAAACATACAACCAATTTTTATGAAAAAAATAGTAATAGACGCCAGGTTATGGGGAATTAAAAACACGGGGATTGGCAGGTATATTCAAGAATTAATTGCCCATTTACACGTAGACCCTGACGTCGAACTACACTTGATCGTATCTTCTGACAATCAAGCCAATCCGGAGCTAGTTAAATTTAAAAAATATGTTGCCAAATACCACCCATATAAACTTGGGTCGCTTATCGAAATACCGCTACTACTCTTGAAAATTAAACCTGATTTAGTGCACATTCCCCACTTAACCATTCCCGTTTTCTGGCCAGGAAAAATAATTATTACCATTCATGATCTAATCAAACACGAATCTAGAGGTCCCATGGCGTCCACCCATTCGGCCTTGGTTTATTGGCTAAAATATATTCAATACATAGCCCTATCGACGTTTGCCGTCTATCGGGCAAATCATATTATTGTGCCAGCCCAGTACTGGAAAGACAGGTTGATTGCTAAATATGGGATACATCCTAACAAAGTAACGGTTACCCATGAGGGTGTCACTTCGGTATCAAAAAACCCAGACCCGCACTTGGATTTGCCAAAAAAGCCATATGTCTTATATGTGGGAAACATGTATCCACATAAAAATGTCCCTGTGCTTCTTGGGGCGATAAAAAGACTTTCGGGGAAGGTCGTCCTCTTGTTAGTCTGTAGCAGGACAACGTTTACCGATCGCATAGAAGCAATGATTAAAGCAGAAGATCTTGATAAATGGGCTAAGTTCTTGGGATTTGTTACCGACAACGATCTTTTTAGTCTCTATTCAAATTCCCTGGCGTTCGTATTTCCTTCTAAAATCGAAGGATTTGGGCTTCCTGGATTAGAAGCCATGGCCGCAAACACTCCGGTTATAGCTGCAAACTCATCGTGTTTGCCTGAAATTTATGGACCTGCCGCGTTGTATTTCGACCCGGATAGTCCACAAGATTTAGCTGATAAAATAGAGTCCCTATACGATAATCCTAGCTTAAGGAAAAGCATGATAGCCTTAGGCAAAAAGCAGGTGTCACAATACAGTTGGTCAAAAATGGCAAATCAAACCTGGAGCATTTATAAAAAATATATATGAAAGTAGGAATTGATATTTCACAATGTATTTATGGCACCGGGGTATCTGATTATACTTTGGAATTAGTTCGCCACTTACCGCAAAGCGAGCTTGCTCTGATAGGTTTCTCGCTAAGGAGAACCAACGATCTAACACGGTTAGTTCCAGGATGTAGTACATATCCAATTCCGCCATCACTATTACATGTGATCTGGAACAAACTACATATTGTTAATTTCGAAAATTTTTCACCCGAAAAAATTGACGTTTACCATTCTTCCGATTGGACCCAAGCTCCTAGTAAAGCTGCAAAGGTCACAACAGTTCACGACTTAAGTCCATTTTTGTACCCCCGCGAAACCTCTTCGCAAGTAGTCGCTGCCCAAACCGCTCGCATGAGACGGGTCGTTAAAGAATGCGACACAATTATCTGTGTTTCTCAAAATACCGCCAACGATATGGTCAAACTTTTTCCGGAAACCACATCCCGTCTGACGGTTATTCTTGAAGCTCTGCCATCTCGTTTCAATGTACAACCATCATCCAATACTTCCCAATCGTATATTGTGGCTATCGGTGCACGTTCGCCTCGCAAAAACATCACCCGTTTGATTTCTGCCTGTTCAAATCTTTCTCAAAAATTGATAATCATTGGTGAAAAGCCAAATCACCTGGAAGGTGGCCGAATGGACTCCTCCCAGGTGGAATTTACAGGTTATGTCTCCGACCAGGAGTTAGTAAATTACCTCGCTGGCGCCCAGGCCTTTGTTTACCCGTCCTTATACGAAGGCTTCGGTTTACCGATCTTAGGGGCTTTTCATCATCAAGTCCCAGTCGCCTGCTCAGATATTCCCGTCTTTCATGAAACCGCTGGTCTCGCCGCCTCGTTTTTCAACCCATTGGACGAACAATCCATCGCTTCCGGAATTTCCTCCGCCATCAAAAACAAAAAATCCCTCATTGCCGCTGGTACAAAACAACTCTCCAAATTCTCCTGGGAAAAGACAGCCCGCGAAACATTAAAACTCTATCAACAATTATGCTAATAGGTATCGACGCCAACGAAGCAAATTTAACTCCAAACCGGGTTGGGGTGAATCAATATGCTTTCGAACTTCTGCATGCCCTATATAATCTCAAAACCCAGCACACATTTGTAATTTATTTAAAAACCCCCCCACTAGCCGATTTACCAAAACCGAAGCCAAACTGGACCTACAGAATAATTCCCTTTCCAAAATTCTGGACCCAGACCAGATTGCCACTCGATCTTTTCACTCACACTCCCAGACCCAAGGTATTTTTTAGTATGACTCACTATGCACCCCGTTGGTCGCCAATCCCCACCGTAGTATCAATAATGGATCTGGGTTTTTTAAGGGACCCCAGCCAATTCAAAGCTAAAGATCTGAACCAACTAAAGTCATGGACCAAATATTCCATAACAAATGCAAAAAGAGTAATTGCAATTTCCGAATTTACCAAAAAAGATATTGAACATTATTATCACAAAAACCCAGATACAGTTAAAGTAACACTTTTAAGTTATAACGCTAACCTGTTCAAACCAACTAATCAACCACAAATATTAAATAAATATGGCATAACTAAGCCCTATTTTCTGTTTCTAAGTAGCCTAAAACCCAGTAAAAACGTTACGGGTTTACTCCGAGCGTTTCATGATTTTAAAGACAAAAAATACTCACTGGTTATTGTCGGAAAAAAGGCTTGGTTATACGACCAAATATTTAAACTAGCTAACGACTTGGGAATATCGGAAAGAGTAATTTTTACAGGTTTCGTCGATGAAATTGACAAGCCAGCACTTATGACAGAAGCAGCTTCCTTTGTATTGCCGAGCTTTTTCGAGGGCTTTGGAATTCCGGTTCTGGAAGCAATGGCGTGTGGCACCCCGGTGGTAGTTTCAAAAGTGGCTAGTTTGCCAGAAGTTGTAGCCGATGCAGGTATATATGTAAACCCCTCAGACACTAAAAGCATTACAACGGGATTAACCACCTCGGTCGGCCCGTTAAGAGACCAATTTGTTAAAAAAGGTCTAAACAGGGTAAAATCATTTAGCTGGATTACTTGTGCACAGCAGACATTGAAAATTATTGAAGACGCCGTCTAATGCTTTATAAAGAAAACATTCACATAAGTTCAAAAGGCATTGTCTTTACCGACAAACACGGCAATCGCCTGTCTGTACTCGAGGCGTTCAGAAGGTCTTTTGTTAGATACTATAACTGGTATCAAGACCTGTTGTTGTATCTTGTCCACCTGGTTAGCGACTTGGTCCCTATATTTACGTTAAGAAAAATAGTTTTTACGCTAGCGGGAGTTAAGTTTGGTCCAGATTCTCACATTCACATGGGAGCTAGGTTTTTCCAGCCCTCAGGGATTTCAATTGGAGAAGATTCAGTTGTGGGATACCGGGCGTTCCTCGATGGACGAGATAAGATTGTGATCGGCAATCATGTTGATATTGCGTCAGAGGTTATGGTCTACAATTCGGAACACGACATAAATTCGGATGACTTTCATGCCACCAGTGCACCGGTAACAATTAAAGATTTCGTTTTCATCGGCCCCAGATCCATAATTCTACCCGGCGTAACGATTGGAAAAGGCGCCGTTGTCGCAGCTGGCGCGATTGTTACCAAAGATGTGTCAGATTTTACTATGGTGGGAGGAGTACCTGCAAAGGAAATTGGTACCAGATCCAATAAACAACCACATTATCGCCTAGGTAGGGTTCGTCTGTTTCAATGAAAATAGTATTAGCTCTATTTTTCACACTGGGAAGTATCTATTTGTTGCTTCCATCTAAAGGCTTGCCTCCGTTTCCGCCCGGAGTTCGAATTTCTATCGAACCCGCAGATACTGAAAGCCCATACAGAAAGTCATTTTATTCAAATCTTTCAAGAAGTCAGTTGATGCAATACTACACCAACCAGTTTGGTCGGCATTTCCAAATTAGGCTAAACCATCCACCCGAAGAAGCTCAAATGTTGATTCGTGATCAGGCAAGGAGCAGTTGGTTAGAGGAATTAGTACATCCTTTAAAGGATTCGTTATATATCAATGGTTTCTTCCCCACCAAACCGACCGAACAAATCAACGTTAAAGGCGTCCACTACGACAACTATGTTACCGTTCGTTATGTTCCGTCTCATCCTATTGCTAGGGTCACCGTTTTCGCATTAGCTGTTTTATGCATTTACATGTTGTATATCGAATATGTTAAAAAATAACCTATATTTATACCTCATTGTCTTGCTTCTTATCTTCATTCCGCTTTATCCGAAATTCCCATTAGTAGGCGTAGCTGGAACATTTGTGTCAGTCAGGCTCGAAGATTTTTTAATCGCTTTAGTTTTTCTAATATTTTTACAATCCTTTGTTTCCGAAAAATTCAAAACTCTGACTAATCCGGTATGTAGATCTATTATTGTTTATTTAATCATTGGGACTGTTGCTACGTTTTTAGGTATATTTCTAACCAAGTCAACAACACTAGGACTTGGAACGCTTCATCTACTTAGGAGGTTTGAGTATATGTTGTTGTTTCCTGTTGCCTTTTTTGCAATTAACGCTAAAGAACAAGCAAGTCTCGTTGTCCGGGTTACTCTTCTAGTTGCGCTACTGGTCTCACTTTATGGAGTTGGACAGCAGTACTTAAATTTCCCAGTAATTTCCACCAATAACAGTGAGTTCTCAAAGGGTCTTGCTTTGTCGCTTGGGCCGGGAGCCAGGATAAATTCGACCTTTGCTGGGCACTACGATCTCGCAGCTTATTCAGTATTCCCATTGTTGTTAATAATTGGCCTACTAAGCCTTAAAGTCAGACACAAGTATGTCCTATATCCAGTCGGCGCGCTTGTCTATTGGATAGTGCTCCAGTCAGCGTCTCGAATAACATTTGCCAGTTTTTTTGTGTGCGCAACAGTGCTGGTTTGGATGCTAAAAAAACAATCCTGGATATTTCCGCTCACATTGATGGCTATTGTGGGCTTTTTAATTTCACCCCAATTAAGAGGAAGGTACTTGCAGTTTATTACCACTAGATTGGGTAACTCGGAAATAGTCTCTACTGTCCACGCTCAAAAAGATGTTTCCCAAACGCCGGATGCCCTCAAACCACCTGCTCAGCCGGAGGACAGATCCTTAAATATTCGCCTTAATGCTGAATGGCCAAAAGCCATCAGGGCATTCGAAAAAGACGTTCTGTTAGGCACGGGTTTTTCGTCAGTAGGCTTGGCGGTAGACAACGATTACTTACGAGCACTCGCGGAGACTGGTCTACTGGGTCTTATTTCATTTATTCTTATCTTTTATCGTTACTTTAAGACCACATTATTAGTTGTTCGGAATTACACTCCTACAATTGATAATGTATTAATTTTAGTAGTTTCATGTTCCCTGTTAAGCCTTATAATTAATGCCGTCTTTATTGATGTCTTTGCGGCGTCAAAGGTGGCTATTTTTACCTGGATAATGCTTGGCATTACGGAAAAGCTTAAACTATTGACTCATGAGTTATGACTAAAAGCTTTCGGATAACACTTTTGGGTCTGGTTTTATGCCTGGGTTTTTTGGTTAGACTTTATAAAATCAACAATCCCATCGCAGATTGGCATAGTTGGAGACAGGCGGATACGTCAGCAGTTACCAGGAACTTCTTCAAACACGGAATTGACTTATTGCATCCCAAATACGATGATTTCTCCGACGTTTCAAGTAAAGGCCTGATTAACTATCAGGGTTATCGTTTTGTAGAATTTCCGATTTTTAACCTGATTCACTATGTTTTTGCTTTGTTATTCCCCGTCAAGCCACTTGAGTTCTGGGGTCGGATGGTCTCAATTCTCGCCTCGCTAGTGTCTTCGATCATACTTTATAAACTAGTTCGTAAGCACTATTCCTACTTTACGGGATTAATGGCGATGTTTTTCTTTCTATTTATTCCGTTCAACATCTATTTTTCACGAGTAGTATTGCCCGATCCTTTAATGGTCACCTTTTTCCTATCGGCACTTTATTTTTTTGACGAATGGTCGACACATCCCAAAATAAGCACATTAACCTTATCAATTATTTTCGGGAGCATGGCCATATTGGTAAAACCTATGGCAATTTTCTTTCTACTACCTGCCACATGGCAATTTTGGAGAAAATATAAATATAAATTATTTAAAACACCCTTGTTTTACTTGTTTCACTTGTTAATTCTTGGACCATTTGTCTTGTGGAGAATATGGTCATACAACTTTCCGCAAGGTATTCCCTCGAGTGCGTGGTTGCTCAACGGAAATCACATTCGATTTAAGGGGGCATTTTTCCAGTGGATTTTTGGTGAACGCTTAGGGGCAATTATTTTAGGCAAATGGGGGCTGTTTCCGCTTTTGGGTGGTTTCATTGTTGCCAATGCATATTTTCTTTCTTGGGTGTTTGGAGCCATAGCGTATCTTACGATCTTTGCGACCGGAAACGTTCAACACGACTATTATCAGATACCCATTATTCCAATCGTTTCTGTACTGCTAGCTCTAGGAACTAATTATTTTTACAGACAAGTTAAAAGTCGCCTAATTGTGATCATTTCTGTATTGTTTTGCTTTGCGTTCTCGTGGTATACAGTCCGTGGCAATTACCAGGTTAACCATTGGGAAATAGTTCATGCTGGTGAGGCGGTAAATAAATTAACACCTCCTGACGCTGTCGTTATAGCTCCCTGGGGTGGTGATACTGCGTTTTTATACCAGACTAACCGTCAGGGTTTTCCATTTATGATTATGCCGGTAAAGGACTTGATAGATAGGTTTGGTGCAGGTTATTACGTATCTGTAAATTTTGATGACCAAACAAACGCCATCATGTCTAAATACACCGTTGTCGATAAAACTTCAGAATATGTGTTGGTAAAGTTGGTGGAACCAAGATGAAGATTCTCATGTTAACCCCATATCTGCCGTACCCCCCTTCCGAAGGGGGACAGGTTCGGTCATACAGTTTAATTAAACGACTTTCAAAAACCCACGAAATAACACTAGTAAGTTTTTCCCGTCAGCATAATACACCCGACCAGATCGACCATATGAAGCAGTTTTGCAAGAAAGTCATTGTAATTGAACGAGGCAAAACCTGGACTGTTCAAAACATATTGAGAACTGGTTTCTCGTTATACCCGTTCCTTGTTTCGATTTATTACTCACCCTTAACCAAAAAAATTCTAAGCGAGGAATTATCGGGAAATTCCTATGATCTAATCCACGCAGAAATGTTTTACACTCTTCCTTACCTGCCAAAACACAACCTCCCAATAATATTGGTGGAACAAACGATTATGTCTCGTAATTTTGGCCATTATGTTGACACTGAAAAAAGGTGGTGGCTTAAGCCATTTATGTGGATTGATGTAGCCAAAATAAACTTTTGGCAGAAACATTTTTGGAAAAAAGTAGATAGAGTAGTTACGGTTTCGAATGAAGATGCAGCGACGATCAAACGCATGGTGGCTAATTTAAGAGTAGACGTCGTTCCAAACGGAGTGGGCGATGATCTAAGCAACTTACCCAAGAAGATCCATTATAAACAGAACATTTTATATATGGGCAATTATAAATGGATAGATAATTGGGAGGCTGCAGAAATATTAGCTAAAAAAGTATACCCACTTATCAAGAAAACTCTCGCAAATGTTTCTATGACAATTGCCGGGCAATTTCCAACTTCTGCCGTTCGGAGCCTAGAGGATAAGTCACAGAACATAAAAGTCGTAGAGTTGGGCGACAGCGATTTCAAGGGGGTAACTGATGCTTATCTAAACACGGGATTATTAATCGCTCCAATTTATGCACCCGGGGGAACCAGACTCAAAATATTGGCTGCCATGGCAGCCATGGTCCCCGTTGTGACCACGCCCATTGGCGCCGAAGGATACGGCGCAATAGAGGGAACGTCAATTTTAATTGGCAATACCCCTGAGGATTTAGCCAATAAAGCCATTGAGGTACTAAACAATAAAAAACTTTATACTTCTATTGCTCAGAATGCCAGAAACCTTGTAGATACCAAATTTTCATGGGAACCAATTACTAACACTCTGGAGTCAATATATGAAAACCTTGTCCATAATCATACTTAGTTACAACGTTAAACAACTAATTTTAGATTGTATAAAATCGATTCCCCGTCACTCCGATTGGGAAATCATTGTAGTCGACAATGGTTCTAAAGATGGGTCCGTTGCAGCAATTAGAAGCCAGTTTCCGAATGTAGAAATTATTGAAAACAAAGAGAATCTAGGGTTTGCAGCAGGTAACAACGTTGCCCTAAAACAAACAACTACGCCATATGTATTACTATTAAACCCCGATACCCTAGTTTTTCCAAAGACAATTGAAACAGTACTTGAATTTGTGCAACGCAATCCCGGTGTCGGTGCTGCAACTTGTAGAGTGGAACTTCCCGATGGATCGTTAGACTACTCATGCCACCGAGGTTTTCCAAATCCAATAAATTCGCTTTGGCATTTTTTGGGCTTCAGATCCGCATCGTCGTATTCTTCTACTAAAGTGCCCAATTATGAACATCAGATAGAAGCTTTAACCGGAGCATTTGCATTAATAAGAAAATCAGCGGGAACTCAAGTAGGCTGGTTAGACGAAGATTATTATTGGAATGGAGAAGATCTCGATTTTTGCTATAAGTTACACACCTTTGGGTGGAAAGTGATGTTTATTCCTCAAGTCAAGATAATTCACTACAAAGGCTCTTCGGCAAAAGCCAGTCACAGTAGTCGTCTGGCTTGGGCAACTAATTCTACTGATGTCATGAAAATTTTTTATAGGAAACATCTTTCCCAGCGGTACCCATTTTTTGTTAACTGGGCGGTACTATTAGGCATATGGACGCTAAAACAAATTCGAAGTTTCAAGGCCTGAAAGTAGCATTGGTTTATGACAGGGTTAATAAATGGGGTGGGGCCGAACAAGTCCTTCTATCGCTTCATAAACTTTTTCCAAACGCCCCTCTTTACACCTCGGTTTATTCAAGTAAGTCGGCTGGTTGGGCAAAGGTGTTTCCTGACATTATCCCTTCCTTTATGCAAAAGCTTCCCCTTGCTCAAACATCTCATGAATTTTTTTCCTGGTTGACACCGATGGCCTTCGAATCGCTCAACTTGACTGGTTACGATATCGTCATAAGTGTCACCTCTGCAGACGCTAAAGGGGTAATCACTCACCCTGGTACTTTTCATTTATGTTATTGCCTGACCCCCACCAGGTATCTATGGAGTCATTATGAAGACTCGTTAAATCAAATCAACTCCTATTTAGCTCCATTTGTAAAACCTGTATTTGCTTATCTGAGATCTTGGGACAAGTTTGCCGCCACCAAACCAGATGCTTATGTAGCCATCTCCCAAACGGTAAAAAACCGCATTTTCCAATTCTACGGCCAAGACTCCACCATTGTTTATCCGGGAGTAGCTATCGGGGATTTTCAAAAACATCTAGAGCCTCCGAGGACAGAAAACTATTTCTTATATGTAGGGCGTCTAGTTTTTCATAAATATCCGGAAAAAGTAATTCGGGCATTCAACAAATTAAACCATCGCCTGGTAATTGTGGGAACCGGCAGGCAGGAAAAATACTTGCGCAAATTGGCCGGACCGCACGTGACGTTTACCGGTTTTGTAAGCAGAACTGAATTAATTTCCTATTATCAAAATGCCAAAGCGGTGGTTTTCTTTCACGAAGAGGATTTTGGATTAGTCCCGGTCGAAGCTCAGGCAGCTGGCACCCCGGTGATCGCCTTGGGAAGGGGAGGTGCGTTTGAAACGGTGATCCATAATAAAACTGGGCTAATAATCAACGATTCGTCTTGGGAGTCACTTCGGGATGCGATCGCCAAATTCGATCCTCAAAATTTCGATAGCACTACAATACAGGCTCACGCCAGTACTTTTTCCAACGAGCGCTTTGAGAAAGAATTTGTTAAAGTGTTCTTAAGCGAATGGACGAAATACAAAAACATTTATTTGTCCTGATTTTAGCCGGTGGGGGAGGGACGCGGTTGTGGCCGAAGTCCAGAGAAGCTTTTCCCAAACAATTCCTCAAGTTATTTCATGGCAAATCACTTTTTCGCTTAGCTTTGGATCGTTCATTACGGCTTACTACGCCGGACAAGATCTATATTTCCACATCCGATAAATACTTCAGCCTAGTCAAAAAAGAAGCGGGTAAAGTACCAGCGGAAAATATTATCAGAGAACCCATGAGAAGGGACACTGCTCTGGCGGAAGGAGTTGGTGCCACATATATTTATAATCGCGATCCCCAAGCCGTTATTTGCAATTTCCCGTCGGACCATTTGATTTCACCTGTTTCGACATTTGAGACTCAGATGAAAGAGCTCGTCAGGCTTGCGTTTGAAACCGAACTTTTTGCCACCATTGGCATTAAACCCACATATCCACACACCGGAATGGGCTATATTAAAACCACTCCTAGTAAATACTCCACCACCAAATTGGGGGAGCACTTTATTGAAAAACCGTCCCTAGTAAAAGCTAAACGATACCTTAGGGGCAGGGACTACTACTGGAACGCCCATCTGTTTACCTGGAAAGCAAAAACTTTTTTAAACTTGTTAAAAAAACACGCACCCAAAACATACTCGCTGCTTCCAAAATTAGAACAGGCAATTGGTACGGACAAAGAAAAACAGGTACTGCAACTTGTTTATCAAATGGCTCCGAGTATTTCCACAGACTTTGCAGTTGCAGAGCAATTAAGAAAATTTCTAGTCATGCCAGCCAAATTTGATTGGTCAGATGTGGGTGATTGGTCGGAAATTTGGAAACATCTCCCCCACGACAGTCAGGGCAACGTCATCATGGGAAAAAACGGGAACGGCAAATTGATTGGTTTAAATTCTAAAAATAATTTACTGATTTTGGATAAAAAATTAGTGACACTGGTCGGTTTACAGGATATGATAATAGTAGATACTCCCGATGCAATTCTCATTGGTCCTAAAGAAAACGCCCAACATGTTAAGGCGATAGTTCAACAACTAAAAGATCAAAATCTATCAGAATTTTTGTAGTTATGTCCTACGAATTTATCAAGAGGCTATCCGACTTAATTATGGCAGCATTACTGGGAATCCTGTCTTTGCCAATCTGTGTCATTACTGCAATTGCAATAAAGTTAGAATCTCCAGACGGACCCGTATTTGCAGACATACCCCTAAGAGCTGGCAGGTTAGGCAAAAAATTTCGTCTCTACAAGTTCCGTTCCATGATCCCTAACGCCCACGAACTTCTTCGCACCGACCCCAAATTTAAAGAGTTGTACGAACAGTATAAAAAAGGCAGTTACAAACTTACCGTCGATCCTCGGGTTACTCAGGTGGGAAAGTTTATCCGCAAATATTCCATCGACGAAATACCTCAATTCATTAACGTTCTTAAGGGAGACATGAGCGTCATTGGTCCGCGGCCGTATTATCCCGATGAGTTAGAAGATCAACAAAAAAAATACCCCCATACTCAACACTTGGTTAAAGTAGCGCTTTCTGTCCGCCCCGGAATTACCGGTCAATGGCAAGTAAACGGCAGAAGCGATATTAATTTTGATAAACGAATTGAAATGGACGCAAACTATGCGAGCAAGTTGTCCTTGTGGTATGATTTAAAAATCTTACTTAAGACTCCAATAGCCATGATTTCTGGCAAAGGCGCTGTATGATAGTCGACGCCAATCCATTATTACATTCACTAGATAATCAGATGCCAACCAATGCGGTTCCACCCAAAAAACCCTTTTTCGTAAAATTGCTTTCGGTATTTGTACTTATTTTACTGATTCCTATAATTGGGGCCCTGATACTTATGGGTCCAGTCAAGAAACTTTTTTCCTCATTTGCAAACTTGGAATCTTCTTCCAAAGCCATTCTTCCATATATTAAAGCTCAGGACCTGGCCGGTGCAAAAACCGCCATCGCAGTCGTAAAAACAAATCTTGATACAACCAAGTTAGATTACAAAAAATTTGCCTGGGCAAAATCTCTGCCTGTGTTGGGAAATTATTATTCTGATGGCACACGAGTCATGTCAGCTGCAGAAGAGATTATTTCCGCCGCAAACTTAACTATTGACGCAATCGCCCCATATGCGGATGTAATTGGACTGAAAGGCCTAGCGACAACTGGGGATGGTGCCAAAACAGCTCAGGACCGAATCAATTTTATTCTAAACACTCTAGACAAAGTAAAACCCCAGCTTTCACAGATAGGTCAACATATAGAATCCGCCAGAAAGTCAGTTGACCAGGTTAACCCCTCTAGGTATCCGGAGGAATTTAAAGGGCGCAGGATACGTGAACAGATTGTAATGGCGATTTCCGCTTTGGACCAGGCGTCAGTACTTGTAAACGACGCCAAACCACTGCTCGAGTCCGCTCCTTATATGTTAGGCATTGATTCACCCAGGAAATATCTAGTTATTTTTCAAAACGACGCAGAATTGAGACCGACTGGCGGTTTCATGACAGCGTATGCAATTTTAAATGTCGATAGGGGAAAAATCTCCACAGTTCAATCAGATGATATATATGCCTTGGATGCGAAATTCACTAAAAAAATTCAAGCACCTGAACCTATAAAGAAGTACTTGCCTAACGTGCCATATTGGTACCTAAGGGATCAAAATCTTTCCCCGGATTTCAAAGTGTCAATGGATACTTTCTTTCCAAACTACAAGCTTACGAAATCCCCAAATGTAGACGGCATTATCGCACTGGATACGCAGGTTTTGGTAGATTTATTAAAAATCACTGGTCCAATTGGCGTCTCGGGTATTGGTAATTTTTCAGCAGACCTAGACAAAAGATGTAACTGCCCACAGGCGTTTTACGAACTGGAGCTTTTTGCAGATGTTGAAGGACCGGTTGTCTGGGATTCCGTGTCAGGCCAAATCATTGTCAAACCAAAAAACTACGGCGAGCGAAAATCGTTCATTGGTCCATTTATGTATTCGATATTGGCC
Source organism: uncultured Gammaproteobacteria bacterium (assembly GCA_964633995.1). Classification (GTDB taxonomy): domain Bacteria; phylum Patescibacteriota; class Microgenomatia; order CAZETR01; family Amesbacteraceae; genus CAZWKN01. The sequence continues at coordinate 81,340 of CAZWKN010000002.1, read as the reverse complement.
AACGTCATGGCCCAGCCAAAAAGTAAAATGGGTTCTCTATTTAGTACTACCATGTCGCTAATTTCTCAAAAACATATCCAGTTCTATTTCATAGACGAACAAGCTCAAAACGCAGTCGAAACCTTTAATTTAGCTGGCCGGGTCCGCGACTTTGACAAAGACTACTTATTTGTAGTTGATACTAATTTTGCAGGAGCAAAAACCAACGCCTGGGTAAACTATTCAGCCGATCAAAAAATCGAAGTCTCGAGCGACGGTTCAGTTGTTAAAACTCTTACGTTAACATACAAAAATCCTCAACAATTTTTTCAGGACGAAAAGACGAAATTAAAATTAAATGGAGTCTTTAGAGACTGGTTACGAGTTTACGTCCCTAAAGGAAGCGAACTCATCGAAGCCAAGGGCTTTGAAACAGGTCAGGTTACAGGTACAGATTTGGGTAAAACTGTATTCGAGGGATTTTTCACCCTCACCCCATTAAACGTAAAAACCATCTCGCTTAAATACAAACTCCCCTTTAAAGCTAAAGCCCCATACTCTATTTTGATTCAGAAACAAGCAGGGGCAAAGGATTTTCCATACACCATTACTATAAATGGTAGAAAACAGCCCGAAATTTTACTATCCTCGGACAAAGAATTGCTGTTTAGCTTTTAATGAAGTCGATTAGTTTAGAGGGGATCGTCATCAAACGCCACAACTTCGGCGAAGCAGATAAAATTCTGACCATTTTTTCAAAACAACACGGAAAGATTTCGGTAATTGCCAAAGGCGTCAGAAAAACAACTTCACGTCGTGCAGGATCGCTTGAATTATTCAACCTGATTAAATGCCAGGTGGTCCAGGGAAAAAATAACATGACCATTCTGACCGAAGTCCAACTTCTGGATCCCTTTTCAAGTTGGCGTTCACATTTGGGTAGAGTCAACATAGCTTATCAACTATCAGAGGTGCTAGACAAATTATTACCCGAATACGAACCCCACCTCGAAGTTTATGAGCAAGCTACTTCATATCTAAAGGATATTGGTCGTCTAACAGACGATTGGAAAATGGTTACAAAGCATTGGTTTGTAACCATTTTGTCGGAATTAGGATACTGGCCAGTAGGAGAAAATTTTGATGGGGATATATATGAATTTATTGAGGAAATCATTTCTCGACCTCTCCATTCCCCAAAGCTGCTAAATAGGTTAAAATAACCATATGGACACTATGGAAAAGATTGTGAGTCTATGTAAAAGGCGTGGATTTGTGTTCCCTGGATCCGAAATATACGGAGGTCTGCAGGGGTTTTATGACTATGGTCCTCTAGGGGTGGAGATGAAAAATAATCTAAAAAAACTTTGGTGGAGATGGTTTACGGTTGAGCACGACGACATTGTTGGAATCGATGGGGCAATAATTACCCATCCATGTGTTTGGGAAGCGTCTGGCCATGTCCAGGGATTTGTTGATCCAATGGTCGAGTGTAAAACCTGTCACCATCGTTTTAAGGCCGACGACATGGATTCTAAGGTCTGTCCAGATTGTTCTGGCCCACTTACTGAACCTAAAAATTTTAATATTTTGATGGGAACCGAACTTGGGGTTATAGAAGGAGAAAAGACTAAAACCTATCTTAGGGGGGAGGCTTGTCAAACGATTTATTTGGATTTTAAAAACGTAGTCAATAGTTCTCGGGTTCAAATTCCGTTTGGGATAGTCCAAATCGGAAAGGCATTTAGAAATGAAGTTACTCCGGGAAACTTTATTTTTCGCCAAAGGGAGTTTGAACAATGGGATCTTCAATGGTTTACCAAGCCGCAAGACATGGACAAATGGTTTGACTACTGGAAAGAAGAGCGAATGGCCTGGTACAAATCCCTGTTTAATCATGTTGAAGATTTAGGTTTTTTCCAACACGAAAAGCTTGTCCACTACGCAAAAAAGGCTTACGACATTCAATATAAGGGAAAAGAGTTGGAAGGTATTCATTGGCGCCAAGATTGGGATTTAGGTCGACATAGCCAATATTCTGGACAAGATCTCTCGTATACCGACCCCGAAACCAATGAGAAATTTATTCCCTGGATTGTAGAAACTTCTGGTGGTGTTGATAGGACTTTTCTGTTCTTGTTGCTGGACGCATATTCAGAGGATGGAGATAGAGTTGTCCTTAAGTTGCATCCCTCAATTGCTCCTTTCAAAGTGGCAGTCTTCCCGCTAGTTAGAAACAAGCCTGATATAGTAGAAAAAGCCAAAACACTATATTCAAGACTACGAAAACTATATTCGACTACTTGGGACGATCGTGGAAACATTGGTAAACGCTATTATTCACAGGATGAAATTGGTACTCCTTGGTGTGTTACTGTCGACTATCAAACCTTAGAAGACGAGTCGGTGACGGTCCGCGACCGTGATTCTGCAGTTCAGATTCGAATTCCGCTCACGGGACTAGAGTCTCATTTTAACGACAAACTATCTTAATTTAAATGCTAAAACAACCTAAATTTTTATTAATTGGGGCTGCCGCAGTAGTGTTAGTACTTTTGTCGATTTTTTCTTTTAAATCGTCCACGGCTAACAAACCAAAGCTTGCCCCCGCGCCTACGCCCTCCTCAGTGGCGTCATTAAACAGCGATGAATTACCAGAAGTCAGCCTGAGTTTCACGCCCGATGGTCACTACACAACTGTATCCATTACCAATATTTTCGCAGACCAGCTTGAGTACAACATCATATACGATGCGCTAGTTAAGGGAAATCGTATTCAGGCGGGAGTAAACGCTTCAAAAGTTCTTGACGGAAAAACAAATTATTCACAAAAACAACTACTTGGTAGTGAATCTAGTGGTAAATTTACTTTCCATCAAGATATCTCAAATGCCGTTTTGGAGCTCACTCTTCGTGATTCCTCGGGTCGTTCGGTTTATACTGCAAGCTATCCTTTCAAGCTCTCAGCCGGAGAAACTCAGCTCCTCACTCCCCAGGAATAATATAGTTTCGCCTTTACTGTGTGTTGACATGCCCGTGAAAATAGATCATAGTGGTATACAGTGGTATAAAGTGGTAGAAAAATATGTTTATAGGCCAATATGAACACCATCTAGAAGAAAAAGGTAGACTTTCTATTCCCAAGAAGTTTAGAACCCAATTACTAGAAGGCGCAGTACTGTCTCAGGGATTAGATGGATGCCTATTTTTATACCCAAAAGCCACCTGGGACCAGCTGATTTCTAAATTATCCCAGTTACCCCTAACCAGATCGGACGCCAGGTCATTTACTCGAAGCCTTAGTTTTGGGGCAACAGAGGTAGAAATTGATCGTCTTGGCAGAATTCTATTGCCGGATTATTTAAAAAAATTTGCTCAGATAGACCAGGTATGTATAGTGGCCGGTGCAATCGACAGAATCGAATTATGGGACAAATCATCGTTTGATAATTACGCAAAAAAGATTAATTCAAAGGCGGAAGAAATAGCTGAAAAGCTTTCTGACGCCGGAATATGAAATGACCGAAAGCTTTCATATCCCAGTACTTTTACAATCAGCAATACACTTTTTAGATGTCCATCCAGGAAGAAAATACATTGACTGCACAGTGGGTGGAGGTGGACACGCCAAGGCAATACTGGGTCTTGGGGGGAAAGTGCTTGGGCTTGATCAGGATCCCGAAGCCATTTCCGTTTGCCCCAAATCCACCGATTTAATTTTAGAGTTAACAAACTTTACACATCTGACGGAAGTTGCCAAAAAACACGCTTGGGCGCCGGTTTCTGGAATACTTGTTGATTTAGGTGTCTCCAGTCACCAGCTTAACTCGGCCCGTAGGGGCTTTTCGTATAAATTAGATGGTCCAATAGATATGCGCATGGACCCGACAATTTCCTTTACAGCCTCGGATTTGTTAAACACCCTACCGGTCAACGAACTTGCAAGTATATTGAAAACCTATGGGGAAATTCCAACCAGTTTGTCATTAGCCAAAAAGCTTTTCAATGCCAGGCCGATTAGTACCACCATTCAGTTTTCACAAATTGCTTCCAGATATTCCCAACAAGCCTTTCAGGCCTTAAGAATTGCAGTTAACGATGAACTTGGCGCAATAGTGTCTTTACTTCCTCAATGCCTAAATTTGTTGGAAAAGGGGGGCAAACTGGTAGTCATCAGCTTCCATTCACTAGAAGATCGATTAATAAAAAGGCAATTCTCTGAATGGGAGCAAAAAAAAATTGGAAATGTCCAGACCAAATTACCGGTAATCGCCAGTCCAGACGAAGTAACGGCCAATTCAAGATCAAAAAGTGCAAAGCTGAGAGTATTTCAAAAACATGTTTAAAAACACGATTATCACCATAATTTTAGCCAATATAGTTTTACTGGGAGCTCAGCTGTGGATTACTACTTCGCGAGCCACCGAAGGTCAAAGAATTCACGACTTGGAAGTAAAGACATCTGAGTTTATAACCCAAAATAACGAGCTTAAAAGCAAGATCTATTCCGCAAGTAGTATCCGGTCAATTCAGGACAGGGCCGAGAAAGCAAATCTTGTACTTTTAAAGGTTGTGACTCTAAATCCGCCGCCCGTTGCGGCTTCACGACCATAACCATGACTTGGAGACTAAAGTTAATCTTAACCCTCTTCGTGTTGTGGGTATTTTCAATTGAAGCGAGGTTGGTTTACTGGCAGGTCTTCAAATCAAAAGATCTCAGTCTTCAAGCTACACTTCAACATACCTCGTCAATTATCATTCCAGCCTCACGGGGTGAAATCATGTTTAGTGATGGATTTCCGTTAGTAGCCAACAAAGAGAGCTATTCAATGTATATAAATCCAAAACAACTTGGGACAGAATCGTCAAAAATAGCCGAACTTATAGAAACACTTCCAGGTTCAGATAGTGCTCGATTGGTTTGGGAATCTGCTCAACATTCAAATTTGTCTTGGGTGGCACTAGCCCACAACCTATCTCATTCAAATAAGCTTGAAATAGAAAAAAAAATTACTTCAGGAATAGGCTTTGAACTTGAGCCTGTCAGGATCTACCCAGAGGGTAGTCCTAGTGCATATCTTACGGGTTTTGTGGGTAAAAACGATTCCGGCGACCCCACTGGTTATTTTGGTTTAGAGGGTTATTACAATCGTCAACTTTCAGGAAAAGAGGGGCGTCTTATCCAGGAACGTGACGCTTTTGATCGCCCAATAGTTATCGGCAGCGAAAATCGAATTCCACCCCAAAACGGTTTAACCCTTCAGACTTCGATCGACAGGACGGTTCAGCATATAAGCTTTCAGAGTCTTGAGAAAGGACTCTCCAAATATCAAGCATCGGCCGGGTCAGTGTCAATCATTGAGAGTGCGACGGGCAATGTTTTAGCTATGGTTAGTTTACCTGGGTACGATCAAAATAATTTTTTAATGTATTCCTCGAGTTTATACAAAAATCCTATTGTTTCAGATAGCTATGAGCCAGGAAGTACGTTTAAAACAATAGTTATGGCATCAGCCTTAGACGCTCATGTGGTTACTCCAAAAACCAAGTGCGAAATCTGTGGAGGGCCACTTGTAATTGGTGAATATTCCATCCGTAGTTGGAATAACCAATACTATCCTACAAGCAATATGTACGACGTTATACTTCATTCCGATAATGTGGGCATGTCTTTTGTCGCAAGAAAACTAGGTAAGGACAAGATGTTTAACTACCTTCACAAATTTGGTATTGGAAAACCCACCGGTATTGATATTCAGGAAGAAAATAGCCCACCTTTAAGGTCCGAGGGGGATTGGAAGGAAATAGATTTAGCTACTGCCTCATTTGGCCAGGGCATTGCCGTTACTCCTATTCAGATGCTTACGGCGGTAAATACTATTGCCACCCTTGGCAAACGGATCCCCCCCCGAATAGTCACTCACATGGGGACCCCAAGTAATTTAAAAACACTTAGTCGTTCACCATCTAGTCAGGTAATTTCGCAAACGGCAGCCATCCAGATGATCCAAATGATGGTAAACGGCGTAGACAATGGAGAAGTTCGCTACTACAAACCTCCAGGGTATCAAATAGCGGGTAAAACAGGCACAGCACAAGTCCCCATCGCTGGTCATTACGACACCAATAGTGTGATTGCGTCTTTTGTGGGGTTTGTACCAGCCATTAATCCCAAATTCACCATGTTGGTAACTCTTAAAGACCCCCATCCATCGCCCTGGGGAAGCACAACAGCCGCACCGTTGTGGTTTGACATTGCCAAGCAGTTAATTAGATATTACAAAATACCCCAATATGCGGGTAAATAGCATATAATATTCCTATGCTGAAACGCCACAAAATTTCAGTAAAACACGCGTTGGATGGCATTGCTCATGCCGTCAGGACCCAACCAAATTTTAAAGTCCATATCGTAATTTCGGTTTTTGTCATCGTTTTATCAATCTGGCTTAAGATCAGTCAAATCGAGTGGATAATTATCGGTCTTACAATAGCAGCCGGATTAGTAATTGAATTATTGAATACCGCCGTGGAATCTGTAGTCGACCTAATCACTAAGCGGTTTCATCCTCTCGCTAAAGTTGCTAAAGATACTGCAGCAGGTGCAATGTTAGTTTTTGCCATTGCATCCATATTTATTGGTTGTCAAATTTTTCTACCTAAAATAATTGCTCTATTGATGCGTTGACATGGCTATTTATTTAGGTCTTCTAATCTTTTCATTTATTACCACCGGCATACTAATTGTTCCTTTTATCGACTTGTTATATAGGCTGAGTCTCGTAAGTAAAAAAACTTTAGTGGTCTCCGGTTCCACTTCGGAACAAAGTGCAATTTCAAAAATTGATAGGCAAAATTGTTGGAAAATTGGCACACCCGTAGGGGCAGGTATTTTATTGATTGCCGTAATTACAATACTCTATTCAATTTTATTTCCGCTTACTTCCAGATTAGGTATTTACGTAACTTCGTTGTTTTCTCTAAAGGAAGAATT
>CAZWKN010000002.1:0-74267 GCA_964633995.1 uncultured Gammaproteobacteria bacterium | reverse complement strand
TTACTTCCAGATTAGGTATTTACGTAACTTCGTTGTTTTCTCTAAAGGAAGAATTGCATGTCTTGTTTTTTACATTCTTTTCTTTCGGATTGTTAGGATTATACGATGATATAGCCAAAATATTTAATCTCCCCATGTTGGGAATTTTTGGTTTCAATGTAGGTCATAAAACGGTCTTCCAAGTTATGCTCTCCACAACCGTGGCAATTCTTCTCAGGCAAAATCTAGGAATAGAAATTATTAATTTACCATTTTTTGGAGTGGTTCACCTGGGGTTTTTTTATATCCCATTAGCGACAGCTACTATATTTGGTTTTACTCGTTCAGTTGATATCGCCGACGGCCTTGATGGGTTGGCATCTGGATGCCTGTTGATTGCCCTTCTTAGTATTTGGGTTATATCAGTAACGTCCTTAGATACTCCGCTGTCGATGTTTATTTCATTGTGGATTGGTGCCTTAACCGCCTTTCTTTATTTTAACGTCTACCCTGCCAGAATCTGGTTAGGCAATGCAGGAAGTTTGGCCTTTGGGTCTACATTGGCTGTGACCGGACTAATTCTGGGAAAGGTAATCGCGGTTATGGTAATCGGGGGAGTTTTTGTTATTGAAGGTGTGGCCCATCTCATTCAACTCATTTCGATAAAACTATTTAAGAAAAAAATATTACCCATCACACCAATTCACTACTTCTTACAAAGTTTGGGTTGGCTTGAGCCTAAAATAGTTATGCGATTTTGGCTGGCAGGAATTATTTTTTCTATTTTTGGCCTATGGCTCGCAGGCATCTAATTGCTTCAGTTTCGATAATTGTCGTATTACTAACCTTTTTCGGGGTAATAATGGTTGGCAACTCATCTGTAGTAACCGCAAGCAGAGACTTTTCGGACAAATGGTACTATTTAAAATTACAAATAGGTTGGTCAATTATAGGCCTTCTAAGCTTTATTTTCTTTTCTCGGTTTCCCCACAAAAAGTTAGAGGCCCACGCAACTTTAATGTTTTTTATAACGTTAGTTATGTTGGTAGCGGTACTTATTCCCGGTCTGGGGTCAAAGAGACTTGGTGCAAGGCGGTGGTTGAATTTGGGCCCGTTATCATTCCAGCCGGCCGAATTAGCCAAATTAACTTCTGCCATTTATCTTTCTACGTTAGTCAAAAAGAAACCCAAACTTCTTCCGTTTGTGTTTTCAGTTGGATTAGTCGGTGGATTGGTTATGTTAGAACCTGATCTGGGGACTTCTTTAGTAATTGTTGGCATGGGAATTTTGGTTTACTTGGGGGGTGGTGGTAAGGTCGCAAGCTTATTGGGTTTAATTCCGGTTTCACTGTTGTTGATTGTCTTTCTAATCGTCATTTCACCATACAGGCTTAACCGTCTATTAACATTTTTTGACCATTCAAAAGATCCGCTGGGAGCGTCGTATCAAATTAGGCAGGCTTTAATTGGAATTGGCTCCGGAGGGATTGCGGGAGTCGGTCTAGGTCAATCGCGCCAAAAGTATGAATTTTTACCCGAAGTCTCAACTGATTCAATTTTTGCTGTGATCGGTGAAGAATTTGGACTCATTGGTACCACCTGTATATTGGGCATCTTTCTTCTTCTTATAATTTATGGAATAAAAATTTCTGCAGCATCATCAAATCAGTTTTCTGCCAACCTAAGTTTGGCTATTACCAGTGCAATAGGAGTACAAGCACTCTTAAACATCTCAGCAATCACCGCTCTGGTCCCCTTAACTGGAATTCCACTATCCTACATATCATATGGGGGGTCGTCATTGGTCATCTTGCTGATTGCCTCTGGGATACTTGTTAATATTGCGAAGGGCTAATTATGAAAAAAACTTTCGCGAAACCAACAGTTATTATTACCGGTGGGCACCATGTAAGCGCCTTAGTTGTCGCCAAAGATCTTCAAGCAAAGGGTTGGAATGTTGTTTGGTTTGGACACAGACACAGTATGTGGAAAGACACTGCGGACTCAGCAGAATACCTTGATGTCACTAGTCAAAAAATTAAGTTTATCGATCTAAAAGCTGGCAAGGCATATCGCACATACAATCCACTAAAACTCATACGTATTCCCGTCGGTTTTCTCCAGGCTTTTTGGGAAATAATTACTATCAAACTCTCTCTTGGTGTACAACTTAAGGGAACGATTACATTTGGGGGATATCTTGGTGTTCCAGTAGCAATAGCTTCGTGGTTGTTGGGGGTCCCGGTAATTTCCCACGAACAGACAGTAATAGCCGGCTGGTCAAACAGACTCACAGCCCTTCTTTCAAAAAAAATTGCCATTACGTGGCCAGAAAGCATAAAGTACTACCCCCCAAGTAAAGTTGTTGTAACTGGGCTTCCAATTAGAGACGAAATACTTGCCCTTTCAGAAAAAAAAGTAGAGCCTCAGCCAAAAATATCTACCATTTTTGTTACTGGAGGAAAGCAGGGGTCGCATGTGATAAATAAATTGATTTTTGATTCTGTCAATACGCTTACTCAAAAGTATCACATTATTCATCAAACTGGCGTATCGTCAATCAATAACGACCTTCGTACAGCATCCTCATTTCACTACCCAAACTATACATTTTTCGGTTACGGATCAAATGAAATGATAAACGCGTTAAACGTGGCGGATCTAGTGATATCAAGAGCAGGGGCACACACGGTTTACGAGTTAGCCTTGCTTCAAAAAAAATGTATTTTGGTCCCCATACCATGGAGTTCGCATAACGAACAATATAGAAATGCCAATTTATTAGTGCAAGCGCATCAGGGAATTATTCTTCCCGAAAAGGAACTATCACCGTTTTCGTTGCAAGCTGCAATTGATCAAGTTGAAATGCTTCATCCACAAAAAATTTCATTACCCACAAACGCAAAAAAACTATTTATAGATTTAGTTATGAATACCTTTAAATGAAGTATCGCAGGAAACCAGCTCTTGGTAAAGTATTGTCAATTTGTCTCTTGGCGATCTTACTTTGTTATTTATTATTTTACTTTTTGTTACCAATTCGAAAAATAGAATGCCTCACTCAATTCGAGAACTGCCAAGATAAATATATTACCCCGTTTTCATTCATGCTAGGGAAGTCGATGTTGTCTGGTGTTCCGTCGGCAAACTTAAAGAATCTTATAAAGAAGTATCCTGAAATCAAGTCCATTAAAGTTAATAAAAAATTACCAAATACTCTATCTTTGCATTTTGAACTAAGAATCCCAATCGGGGCAATTGGAGAAAATGTATCAAGTCCCTACAGTATAGTTGACGAAAATGGAACCATAATTGCAAACAACCAGTTATCTGATTTGCCAATTTTAATTGTGGCAAACAGGAGAAATCTAACCCAGCTTTCTAGATCCCAAATACTTTCATTGAAAATTCTAGGACTCATAAGTTCACTCTCAAGATCCAAAATAGTGGGAAGTCTCGAAAACAACACGTTAGCTGCAACTCTAAATGATTCAACTTTGGTGGTGATTGACATCGAAAGATCATCGACAGAATGGTACGCCCCTTTACAATTGATTCTAGACAGAAGTAAAATAAGCTCCAAATTACCCAAAAAGATCGACCTTAGATATAGCGATCCAGTAATTACTTATTAAAAATGGCTAAGAGCAAAATAATTTCAGCATTGGACATCGGTAGTTCTAAGATCACCGCATTAGTCGCTCAGTACCGTGAAGAAGATAGCGAGAAGTTGCACATCGTGGGAGCCGCCTCTGTACCATCTCGAGGGGTGAGGAAAGGCCAGGTAGGTAGCATAGAAGAGGCGGTATCGTCAATAGTCGAGGCCGTAGAGGCAGCTGAACGGATGGCTGGTTACAATCTATCCAAGGTGTGGGTTTCGGTGGGTGGGGCTCATATAAATTCGCAAAATAGCCATGGGGTTGTTGCAGTTGCCCAGCCACAGGGAGAAATTGGACCGGAAGATGTTAGGAGAGTCTTGGAAGCTGCTCGGGCAATTTCACTCCCCGCTTCGTCTGAGGTTATCCATGTTATCCCCAGAAATTTTACAGTCGATAGTCAAGATGGAGTAAAGGATCCCGTTGGCATGACCGGAGTAAGGTTGGAAGTTGACACGCATATAGTTACTGGTTCGACGCCAGTTATTAAAAATTTATCAAAATGTGTCGGAGAAGTTGGCTGCGATATTGCCGGTACGGCCTTTGCTGGACTTGCTTCGGCTGAAGCAGTACTTTCGGATACAGAAAAAGAACTAGGAGTGATTTTAGTAGACATAGGTGGTGGAACCATGAACATTGCCATTTATGTCGAAGGAGCTTTGTCTTACTCGTCAGTACTACCTGTTGGTGCTATTAATGTTACCAAAGATTTGGCCGCTGGCCTTCGTGTTTCACTTGAGAGCGCTGAAAAAATTAAAATATTTCTAAGTAATTCTAAGTCCAAAGAAGATGACATAGACGTAAGCTCTCTTCATTTGCCAGAGGGGATGAAGACAGTATCCGTAAAAACCTTAGTAGAGGGCATCATTCGACCCAGACTAAACGAGATGTTTCAAATGATTGCGGGGGAAATAAAGAAAAGCGCATTGGTAGGCCTTACGCCATCGGGTTTGGTATTGTGTGGAGGCGGAGCGTTAACTATGGGAATTGTCGAATCAGCTAAAAGAATGTTGGGAATGCCGGTCCGAGTGGGAACTCCTCTAGGTATTTCAGGGCTTATTGATGATATCGAATTTCCAAGTTTTGCCACCTCAGTTGGTTTACTCAAATATGCCCAAAAACAGGCAGATATGGATCTTTCTCCCAGAGGGTTTTCTCTGCCATCACTCCCGTCCTTGGAAAAAATTCCTGGCCACGGACTTATGGGCAAGGCTACTCAATGGATTAAGTCTTTACTGCCATAGGTCTTGTGTTAGAATAAAAACTGCTCCTGCCCTTCAGCATTTTTATTGTGCTTTCAAAACATGGCTTTAGTTAAACCAGATGTTGGCAGATTAGCCAAAATAAAAGTAATTGGTGTCGGAGGAGGTGGGGGCAATGCCCTCAACTCGATGATTGGGAGCAATAATATCAGTGGAGTCGACTTCATTGCTGTCAATACAGATGCCCAAGTTCTTCTAACAAATCTCGCACAGACCAAGCTGCAAATAGGGGATAATCTTACTCGTGGGCTAGGATCAGGTGGAAATCCGGATATTGGTGGACAAGCAGCCGAAGAATCAAGAGAAAAAATCAAGGAATATTTGATAGATTCAGACATGGTTTTTATCACAGCGGGTATGGGCGGAGGTACTGGGACCGGCGCAGCGCCAGTTATAGCCGAAATAGCAAAAGAACAAGGCGCACTTACAGTAGCTATTGTCACCAAGCCATTTGCCTTCGAGGGGACAAGGCGATTAGTAAACGCCGAAGATGGCATAGAAAAGTTAAAAACAAAAGTAGACACTCTCATAGTTATTCCCAATCAAAGGCTACTCGATGTTGTCGATCGAAAGATGACATTGCTAGAGGCATTTAGGGTAGCAGATTCAGTCCTTACACAGGGCGTTCAGGGTATTTCGGATATCATTACTGTTCCGGGGCTTATTAATGTCGATTTTGCCGATGTTAAGACCATAATGAAAGATGCTGGTTCTGCGTTAATGGGTATTGGAACCGGGGTCGGAGACAATAGAGCCCAGATGGCTGCTAGAGCAGCTGTTTCTTCGCCACTTCTTGAGGTTTCAATTGAGGGCGCAAAGGGGGTTTTGTTTAATATAACTGGAGGTCCTGACATGACCATGTCAGAGGTAGACGAGGCGGCAAAAATAATTGCCGAAGCTGCAGACGCCGACGCAAATATAATTTTTGGTTCAGCAATCAATGATAAGTTAATCGATCAGATGAAAATTACCGTTATCGCTACCGGGTTTGATGAAACAAGATCTAGGCTTGCCAGCATGATGACAAGAACAAATCGCCCAGTGCATTCAGGCAGCCAGGTTTCTACGGGCTTAGTAAGCGAAAAACCTAAAACATATACCGAAAAAGTTGAAATGAAGGAGGAGCTCGGTCAATTCCAATCTAATCCCCAGCCCCAGACTGTTCAACCTCCAGTTCAAAATGAAGATAAGCCACAGGAAGATGACTACGACATTCCAGCATTTTTAAGACAGGGTCGATAGTCCTTGTGCTAGAATAGCTTCATGTCATTTAGGCCGGTCAACCCCCAAATAAACTTTCCGGAAATGGAGAAAGAGCTGTTGGCGTGGTGGTATGGTTCTGGAATAGCGAAAAAATATCTAGAAAAAAACAAAGACTCCAACACAAAATTTTCTTTTCAAGATGGTCCTATTACTGCCAACAATCCCATGGGGGTGCACCATGCTTGGGGTCGGACATATAAGGATCTTTGGCAGAGATATCACACTCTGAAAGGAGACGCGGGAAGGTACCAGAATGGATTTGACTGTCAGGGCCTATGGGTTGAAGTAGAAGTAGAAAAGGAGCTTGGCTTTAAGTCAAAAAAAGATATCGAAAATTACGGGGTAGCAAATTTTATTAACAAATGTAAAGAACGTGTCATTAAGTATTCTTCTATTCAAACAGAGCAGTCTAAACGCTTGGGTAATTTTATGGATTGGGACAACTCGTATTACACCATGTCAGACGAAAATAATTACGCCATTTGGAATTTTCTCAAAGTTTGTTGGCAGAGGGGATGGTTGTATAAAGGTCACGACTCAGTACCTTGGTGTCCTCGTTGTGAAACCGCAATTTCTCAACACGAAATGCTTACTGAAGACTATAAAGAACTTACCCATAAATCAGTTTTTCTTAAATTTCCCATTTCCGGTCGAAAGGATGAATTTCTGTTGATTTGGACCACTACTCCATGGACCATTCCGGCAAATATAGCCGTAGCAGTCGACTCAAAAATAAATTATTCATTGGTAGAAAATTGTTGGATTGCGACCGATGCGGTGACAAGAGTATTTGGAGAAAAGGCGGTTATCGCAAAAACTGTCCCTGGAAAAAAATTGGTTGGCCTAAGATATACCGGGCCATATGACCACTTGGCTCGTGTTAAGGACATTGCCTCACACAAAAATTTCCATGTAGTTGTCGCTACGGATTCCCGCATCTTGCCCATTACCACCACCGATGGTACCGGACTAGTTCATACTGCTGTTTCGGCGGGAATAGAAGATTTTAAATTAGGAAAAAAGTTGGGTTTGCCAATGATACCAATCATTGCTGACAACGCCGACTATCTCTCTGATTTAGGAGATCTTACGGGACAAAATGCAAAAAAACACCCCGAAATTATTCTAGATTATCTGGTTTCAGGCGGTTGGTCACTTAGGATAGAAAATTATACCCACAGATATCCTGCATGTTGGCGTTGTAAAACCGAGTTAGTTTGGAAAATAGCTGATGAGTGGTACATAGCCATGGACATACCAGATTCGAGCGGACTGAGCTTACGCAAACAAATGATCAAGGTTGCAAAAAAAATAAAATGGCTACCAGCATTTGGTTTAGAAAGGGAACTTGATTGGTTGAAAAATATGCACGATTGGCTTATATCTAAAAAAAATCGATACTGGGGCCTCGCACTCCCTATTTATGAATGTTCCAATTGTCACCACTTTGAGGTTATTGGCGGAAAACAAGAGCTGGAAAAGCGCGCCATAGCAGGTTGGTCCGAATTCTTAGGAAATTCCCCACACAAGCCTTGGGTGGATAACGTAAAAATATTATGTTCAAATTGTAAGAATCAAGTTTCGAGAATTGAAGACGTAGGAAATGTGTGGTTGGACGCGGGTATAGTCCCATTTTCGACACTACCAGCAGGTTGGTTTCCCGCAGATTTCATTACCGAATCATTTCCAGGTCAATTTAAAAATTGGTTTTATTCCATGATAGCTATGAGTACTGTTTTGTCCAAAACAAACCCATTCAAAACTGTTTTGGGTTACGCCTCACTTCTTGCCGAAGATGGTAGGCCTATGCACAAGTCGTGGGGGAACTCGATAGAGTTTAATGAAGGTGCAGATAAAATTGGGTCTGATGTAATGAGATGGATGTTTGTTACTCACAACCCCAACGACAACATGCTTTTTGGATATAAATTGGCCGATGAAACCCGCAGAAAATTTCACCTGATTCTCTGGAATGTATATAATTTTTTTGTTACGTATGCGAATATTGATGGTTACTCGCCCAAACAAATCACAAGCAGACAAGCACTTACAAGTCTAGATAGGTGGATTCTCGCCCGCCTAAATCAGACAGTTTTGAATACCACAACTGCGTTAAACAAATTTGACCCATACACATCTAGTAAATCAATCGAGGAATTGGTATCAGACTTGTCACTTTGGTATGTGCGAAGATCTAGAGACAGAGTTGGACCCTCCGCTGAAAACATGAAAGATAAAATGGTTTGTTTTGATACTCTATATAGTGTTCTTGTTACGCTATCCAAACTTCTAGCGCCGTTTACCCCATTTATTTCTGAAGAAATATTTAAAAATATTTCCCAACTGGAATCTGTTCATCTCTCAAGCTGGCCAGTCGCTAAAAAGATTACTAAAGGCGACAAATTAATAATTGAGCAAATGAAATTAGTAAGAAAAATTACCGAAGCCGGTCTATCTCAACGCAAGTCACTTAACCTAAAAGTAAGACAACCTCTTTCCGAAATTACCATCAAGGCACCTTGGAGTTTGGAGGACCACGACTTGCTTGAGTTGATACTAGATGAACTCAACGTAAAAAACATTCATTGGACCAAGGCAGAAGAGTTTTCGGTTCAATTTAATTCGGAACTTACTCCAGAGTTGGTTGAGGAGGGAAAAACACGTGATCTGATTAGAGATATTCAAGAATTGCGCAAATCAATGGGCGCGAAAACTGACCAGTTTGTTTCAATTAGTTCTCCATACCTTCCACAAAACTCCAAACTAATAGACTACTTAAAACGCCATACCCTAGCAAAGAACATAAAACCCGGTGACACCCTAGCTTTGGATTTACTTTAATATGTTTCGACCAAAGTTTGAATGGTCTTTCGTACTCCCTATCATTCTCTTACTAATGCTAGGTCTTACGATTATTCGCAGTGTCGCTCCTCAGTTAACCATCTATCAAGCAGTCTTTATTGGGATTTCAGCTAGTGCTTTTTTATTGTTTTCATCACTAGACTATCAGGTTATATTTGCTCTTCACGCGCCGATCTACGTACTGTCAAATATATTCTTACTAACCCCTGCTGTTTTTGGTTTGGCAAGCAGGGGAGCCTTGCGGTGGATACAAATAGGCCAACTAACACTTCAACCATCAGAGCTCGTCAAGCCATTTTTAATCGCTTTTTTTGCCGTAATAGCCACTTCTGACTATAAACATAAGACATTAATTACTTTGAGTTTGGGGTTCATTCCAATTTTTCTCATTTTTAATCAACCCGACTTAGGATCTGCTTTGGTACTAGCAGCAGGCTGGGCGGCCACCTTATTGTATCAATTAAGGCTAAAAACCGTAATATTAAGTGCTTTGGGTCTGATGCTTTTGGTATTTCCTTTTTACAATTTTGGTCTCAAGACTTACCAAAAAGAGCGAATAATGACCTTTATCAATCCATATTCAGATCCACTTGGAAGGGGATATCATGTAATTCAGTCGATCATAGCTACCGGATCAGGCGGTTTAACTGGAAAGGGCCTAGGCCAGGGGACTCAGTCTCAACTCCGATTTCTTCCAGAGCATCACACAGATTTTATTTTTGCCTCCCTGGCCGAAGAATTGGGATTTGTTGGGACCTCCTTAACTATTGTTTTGATCACCCTGTTGTTATATAAGATTTTTACTATTTCGCAGCGTTGTAGTGGTCGTACTGCCACCTTGTACTGTCTGGCTTCAATGGCCATGCTTGGTTTTCAAGCTTTTGTAAATATGGGTATGAATGTTGGGGTGGTTCCAATTACAGGTATCACCCTCCCCTTTTTATCGTACGGAGGATCATCGCTCCTGTCATTGGGTATTTTAATGGGCATAATCAATTCAATCTCTCAGAACCAGCGCCATCTTTCCATCCAAATTCACTAATGTTATAATATCCAAACTATGCAAGCTGTTGTAAAGATAGGGTCAAGTCAGTATTTGGTCAGCCCAGGCGAAGAAATCGTTGTTGACCGACTTCCGGCATCTAGCCCAGAGATAACGTTGGATCAAATATTGCTTATCGTCTCCGAGAGCCAAACCTTGGTTGGGCAACCCACCGTTCCAAACGCAGCGATTTCAGCCACAATTTTGGCAAACATTAAAGGCAAGAAACTTGCCGTCTCGAAATTTAAAGCCAAAAGTAGGTACCGAAAAACTATAGGTTTTAGACCTCAATTAACTAGGTTAAGAATAAATACTATTACGACTGAAAAACAAGCGGATCAGCAACCTCAAAAAACTACAAGCAAAAAGACTCGTGTAAAGTAACTTGACATTCGTGAAAACTTATAATTAAATATAACAACATATGGCACATACAAAAGCTGGTGGAAGCACAAGGCAAAAAGGTAATCGTAGGGGCAAACGTCTCGGTGTAAAGGTTTATGGTGGGCAAAAAGTAGTTTCTGGAAACATTATCGTCAGACAGCGTGGAAGTACGTATCATGCTGGTCCTGGGGTAAAAACTGGTAAAGATTTCACTTTGTACGCGATTAAGAATGGCACCGTAGAGTTTGTTAAACGTCTTGGCCGGATGCTTATTGCGGTAAAGTAATGATTCAACAAATAGTTGACTTAGAAATTGATTCCCTTCAGCCAAATCCACTTCAGCCGCGAGGGATAATTACCCCAGAATCACTTGTAGACTTAGTGGATTCAATTCGAGAGCACGGAATATTAGAGCCCTTGGTGGTAGCTAAAACTCCGGCTGGGTATCAAATCATTGCAGGTGAACGCCGATGGAGGGCTTCAAAACTAGCAGGGATAAAAATGGTTCCGGCGATAATAAAAGAGACAACTCCCCAAGGGATGTTGGAAATGGCCATCGTAGAAAATGTTCAAAGAACCGACTTAAATTCTATCGATCGAGCCAAGGCCTTTGAGAGGCTGATTAGTGAGTTTGGTCTGTCAAATAGTGAAATTTCTCAACGAATAAGCAAAAGTCCTGCCTATATTAGTAATTCACTTCGGCTTCTAAGCCTACCCGATGCCCTAAAAGATGGATTACTTACTGGCTTGATTTCAGAAGGTCATGCAAGGGCTCTAGCGGCCATCGAAGATCCCAAACTGATAGTAGAGGCTTACAAGATAATTCTTCGCGAGTCTGGTTCTGTACGGCGGGCCGAAGAGCTTGCCAGAAAAATGCGCAGCCAGATAGGAAATAAACCTAAGACTGTTGGTTTCAGGCCTGCACATGAAGTAAGTGAGGCCATAGACAATTTACGGCAAAAAATGGAGGAGGGGTTGGGTGGAAAATCCGCCGGTTCGATTGTACGTTTGTCTAGGTCGCGTGCCGAAACCAGACTTACCTTCATCCTCAAGGGAAATCTCGAAGATACAGAGGGTCGGTTGCAAAAGATATTCAAATCAGTTGCCAACTAATTAGTATACGTTTGGTGTGGAGTTATTCCGATTCGGTTTATTGGCCAATATCTAATCCAGGCTTTCCCTACAATTGACTTACGTGAAATAGGGCCCCATTCTCTGGAGTCTGAACTAAAGCTTCTGTTGTCTCCAAAAACCATGTAGTAACCTATGGGGATAGTATACGGAACGCCCTCTCTTAAAAATGATTTTTCAGTTGTAACATAATCACCCGGTAGGTACTCTTCGTCCAACATACTACCATTCAAAAATATCTTTCCACCCTTAACCATTATCGACTCCCCGGGCATGCCTATGATTCGCTTGATAAAATCACTGTCATAAGGCGGTGGAGCATGGAAAACGACCACATCGCCCCTGCGTGGATCGCCTCGCTGATAACTAACTTTATCGGTCAATATATATTCCTTATCGTAAAAATTAGGATACATTGACCTTCCGTCAACCTTGTGAGGTTGAAATAGAAACAAGTAAACCATCATAAAGATGGCAAAAGCTACTACCACTGGTTCCAAAGCATCTAAGATCGCAATACTTCCTCGTCGCATCAAGTCATTATGAAGCTTATGATAAAATTTGTCTACAATTTAGATCAAAAGGATCCGTAGCTCAGTGGTAGAGCACACGCTTCACATGCGTGGGGTCACAGGTTCGAGCCCTGTCGGGTCCACAATCGCTCCAGACGATACCTTGTCGAGTTTTCCAGCCCTCTTCCCTCCATATTTCCACTTTCTTTTTCAAATAAACCAAAATTCAATATACTGAAGACGTTAAGAACCGCAAACAGGCTCAAGACTACAAAAACACGCGATTTAATGCGAATAAGATTCGCCAACAATGCAGCAAACAAAGGTAAACTGGAAATATACATTCTCCCTCCGTAAGCAGCCGCAACCCATCCGCCCTGAATGGTGATAATAACCATTTGTATGATTCCAAACAGTAATAAGTATTTCCAGCTTCCAACAACTTTCTTCCAGGCCAGGGGGATGCTAAACACAAGAAACAACAGTAGGGGGGTTTTGGTAAGTAGGCCGTTTATTGGGTGAATCAAACTACCAATAATTCCTTTGTAAATAAATGTATGTAAGTATGTGTGGTGAAAGATTGATTGATACAAAACACTCCACGTATAAAACATGGGCAATAGTGCAATAAGTAGCCCTATAAAAAACGTAACAAGTTTTAAACCATGATCCCGGATAAGAACAGGAACAATTAAAATAAATTCCTGATTTCGACTCAGTATGGCCATACCCGCAATTAGGCCAGCTAATAGCCCTGTATTATATTTTGGTGATAACCATATTGCCCAAAAAGCGCAAACCCAAAAAAAGGAAGCGAAATGTGAATTCAAAACATCGATTGAGCTGTAGTAAAGCAGTGGAGAGGTAAGTAACATCCCCACAGTTGCGAGAAAGCTTGTTTTTTTTTCGAATTGAAAAATCCGAAGCGTCCGTTCCATAAATGCGAGACCAGCAACGACATATCCTATTGCCCCCAGCCCACAGATTATTTGATAGGTGTCAGAGTATCCATTTCTTGCCAAATGGGCCCCAAAGAAATTAAGAACCCGCACTACATGGTCGGAAAGGATATAAAACGGCGCCAATAATATCGCCGTTCCCGGTGGGTGAAGGTTGTCAGTCAACCCTTTGTCTGTCTTCCAGGTTTTATGAATAGTTTCGTATAAGGTCTCAATACGAGAATTGTTATTAGTGGGATTGTAGATGTGCCGGTATTCGTTCGAAAAATCTAAATCCTTATCAAAATACACACTATGTAGATATGCCCAGTAATCGATTCCGTCACCGTATACCGCCTGACCAGTAAATCGATAATGAATCAAAAAAATCAAAGAACACACTATCCAAACTGCAAAATATCTTCTCATCCTAATCTTCCAAATATCTTTCAATATCACGCCTTATTACTTTAAACTCACTTTTTTCAGTCTGGTCAACAACCTTCTCGGTCAGATTATCTAAAGATTTTATCATCCATTCAGGAATTTCCCTACGCCCTCGGGAGACCTCGAAATATTTTTCCAGGAGTCTACATACTTCGTATTTTCTAAACTTTTTCAGTCTTTTTATGATGTCAGAATATGGATCGGCTCCCAACTTTGGTAGCAAATATTTTACTTTAAATTCATAACTTGCTTGTTGACCTTTCTTGGAAAAAAATCCAAAGTCTTCACTCCAACCGTCAGTTGCTCCATTGGTTCTTCCAAATAAAACAGTATATTGTCCTCTTCCTGTCGAGGTTAATTTGACCAAATAGTTACCATCCTTTGGGTCGGGAATAACAACGACACCGTCAGTTGGGGATGTTGTTAAACCATCTGGATCAACTACGACAAAAGTTGCTGGTGAAAGAACTGTCACTATAATCATCTTTTTGTTTTTGTAAAAAGGTTGTTCTTGGGAGTTTTCAGGCAAATCCAACAATTGCAAAATATTACTAATTCCGGTGGCCTTTTGAACCAAACCCTCATGGTCCAATCCTTCCATGATTACGTTTTCAAAGCCATTCTGAAACAGTCCATTACCCAAAAGTACAGTATTATCGCCATCGGAAGACAGTCTATTTACCGGTTTCCCGTCGACCCATTTATCAGCCAGTTTGTCGATTGAATTTCTAGGTACAACAATCAAGCTCCTAAGGGTGGTAAATCCTTTACCCGACAGGGTTGATAGTTTTGGAAGTATGTAAAAGAGGTCGTCATTTAAGGCAGGTAAAAAAGTATTTTTAACCACCATGTCGCCAATATTAATGTAAGACCCATTGGGCCTCATTAAGTAATTTTCAACAGGAAGCATCTGTTTCAAGCTGGGGACCATGTTTTGAATCTCGGACACTCTACTTGGGTATCGGGATCTATTTACTCCCAAAATAATCTCAATTCCAAACAGTCTATCCCATGATAATCCCTCTATTAAGCCCCCTTCCCATGTATTATAAAAATTAGCAACACCCTCATGGGGAGTGCCAACAGTAATTAGCTTATTAACCCTGTCGGAATTCAATTGACCAAATTTTCTCGCCACCAAACCACCCTCACTGTGGCCAACTATATTCACCTTAGTGCCATCTGGCCTTCCAGTCAATACCGAATTGATGACAAAATTTGCAAAATAAGTTCCTGTTATATTGATTGGCCTTCTCCAATCGTAAGCATAAACGAAGAAATTTTTTCCCTCTGAATAACCGAGATCTTTAATAGTCTTAATTAAACCATCATACGTTTTAATAAAGCTGGGAATTTTCCACTGGGCATCCGGAATGTTGGTTTTGTTGTGTAGCATTGCTTCCGAATTCCAACTCGCCCCTCCACCCGGGATTAATATCAATAACGGGAGTGGGGTTGGGGTCGGAATAAGAGTCGGGGTTGGGGTGGGATTGATAGTGGGAGAAGGCAATGGCGAGGAAGTGGGAATGGGACCGACAGACGATCTCCATACGGTATCCAAGTATTGACCGCCATCGTGACCACCAAAGATGTACAAATAATTTCCAGAGACAGCAGTCGAAAAACAACAATTTCCAGAAGGCAGTTTGTTTGTTGAAAGTGTCCAATCAGAAATATCTCCGTTCTCCAGTATATCAGCTAAATAAACTTTGTCAGAATACCCGGAACCATTTACTCCGCCGGAGAATATTAGTTGATTTCCTACCCTGGCCAAACCTCCCCGGTATGAAGAAGCAGGCAATTCGGGTTGTTCAACCCAAGAAGCTATGGTGCCATCCGAATTAACAATTCCCAATTGAACCTTACTCATATACCCGCCTGAATTGTCACTTCGACCCCCAGCAATTAATATTCTGCCGTCAATTCCCATCATTCCGAAACCCTCAAGAGAGTAGGGAAGCGTACCGGCCACGGTCCACCCAGTCAAAGTTCCATCGGCGTTTATGTTGGTCACGTATACATTTTGGTTTTGGCTTCCATATGTTCCCCCAGCGTAATAAAGTCGGTTATTTATAATCACCGACCCCCCCAGCCCGAGTCCCATTGGCAGACTGGCCACCTCCTGCCATGCCCCCACTCCTCCTCCAGCTTGTAATTTAGCAAGGTAAACCTTGTTATTAAAACCAATTAGGCCATCTATGTTATCAAAGTAACCCCCAAGAACATAAACACTATCGTCCTGTTTAGCAATGGAGTGATAGATAAGTCTTAATGGAAAATGTGAATCAATTTGCCATGGGGGCAATAATCCGTCAAGCTGAGCTAGTGAACGAATAATCTCGGATCGACTATTTCCAATCCTGGCCGAACCACCCAAGACATATAAATAACCTGCATCCTCAAACGAAACATGGCTGGCCAACAAGTATGGCATAGAGGTGGTCGTTATCCACGAGGAACTATCTACAAATGCTCCGATAGAGAAATATGATGAAGATATTAGAAGTGTAAATTCTAAAACAAATACCACCAATAACGCTCGACACAACTTGATCACAAATTAAGTCTACACCTGGTTTGGTAACTGAATCAACATTACGGTAAAATACTACTATGAAGACTTCAATTTTCTACAATATATTTCATCGATCTAGTAGGAAGTCTGGATCAATTATTGGTCGTAAAAATTTTACGTACAGAAATATTTTGTCGGTTCTTTATTCAAATGGAATAATCGCAGACAATGAGAAGTTGTCCGTTTTAGATTATGGTTGCGGAGTTGGGACGTTAGATCTTTATTTGGGAAAAATGGGAAATATGGTTGATGGAGTAGATATCTCTTCTAAAGCAATCCAAATAGCAAAAAGTTCAGCAGAGCATCTCAAGCTCTCAAATAATTGTAGATTCTTCCTCAATGGAGAGTTCGATATTGCTCAAAAAAAGCAATATGATTTAGTACTTTGTACAGAGGTAATAGAGCACATTAAAGACCCAATTAGCACACTAAAGGTTCTTTTCAGTTTAAGCAAAAGAAATGCTTTTCTGTTTTTGTCTACTCCAAGTTTAAATTCACCATTATACAAACTAGGGCTACTTAATTCTTTCGATAAACAAGTTGGACATTTAAGAAGGTATAACGAAACAAAGTTGAAACTTCAAGTCGAAAAATCAGGGTATGTTGTTAAAAAGATAATAAAAAACGAAGGAATTATCAGAATTTTATTATTTACTCAGCCATCATTGGGGTGGATCATAAGATTCATCAGAGGACCAATCTCAGACGTAGTTACAATACTCGACAATTTGTCGCTAAATATATTTAGTGAGTCAGATCTCATTCTCATTGCCCAAAAACCATGAATGTCGTTTTCCTGACCAGGTTATTTTATCCCCACATCGGCGGGGTGGAAAAACATGTTTATGGCATTTCCCAAATATTAAAAAAACATCACAAAATAGCAATTATTACCGAACAGCACGACCCAAAACTACCAGAACATGAAGTGATAGACGGTCTCGAGATTTATCGAATTCCCACAAAAAATGCGTCAACATCGTCTAAAAAATGGTTTATTTGGAAATGGTTAAAATCCCACGAACAACTTCTAAATAATGCAGATGTAATTCACGCCCACGATGTTTATTTCTGGATCATTCCTTTCAAAATAATATATCCATTCAAAAACACCTTTGTAACCTATCATGGCTGGGAAGGCAAATTCCCTATCCCGTTAAAAAATAGAATTATTCGCAAAATTACCGAAGTTATGGCAAATGCCAACATTTGTGTGGGCACATTTATTTCTACTTGGTATGGCACAAAGCCCACCGCAATCACATATGGCGCAGTTTAAAAAAATTCTATTTGTTGGAAGACTAGACCCAGACACTGGCTACGATATTTGCCGTGAATTATCCATCAAACTAAGGTTGCAATTAACGGAACTTACCGGTCAAACCAGCGATGTCACAAGTTTTTTTAACAAATCAGATCTAGTTTTTGCGTCGGGCTATCTCACAATCTTGGAGGCAATGCTAGTCGGAAAATTAGTAATAGCTTCTTACTCAAACCCCCTTAGAAAGGACTATTTGTTAACCCACCCCCAAAACTCAAGCATGGTGATAGGAGGATCGGTTTCAGAACTTACAAATAAGTTATTGTCGCTTTCGATGCCTCAAAAGGCTAAAATGGTCAAGGATGCTCAAGCCTGGGCCAAAAAACAAACCTGGGACAATCTTGCATCTCAATACGAAAGATTATGGCAAAAGTATCGGTAATAGTGACGGTTTTTAACGAAGAAGACACGCTACTCCCCCTCATTAAAGCGCTGACCAACCAGACATCTTCTGCTACCGAAATAATTATCGTCGACGGTGGATCTACGGACTCCACCTGGAAACTGCTTCAAAAAACAAAAGGTGTTAGGTACTTTCAAAATCCAGGAAACAGATCAGTAGGGCGAAATTTTGGTGTATCAAAATCGAAATACCCATTAATTGCCTTTACAGACGCAGGGTGTGTGCCAGATTTAAATTGGTTAGAAGAGTTATTGAAACCCTTTGCCGACTCCGCGGTTTCAGTTGTTAGTGGTTATTATCGCGGCGAATCAAAAAACATTTTCCAAAAATGTCTAATTCCATACGTCTTAGTTATGCCCGATGTTGCCAACAAATCAGAGTTTTATCCATCCACTAGATCCATGGCTCTAAGGCGTGTAGTCTGGGACAAGTCAGGGGGTTTCGATCCGACGTTATATCACAATGAAGATTATGCTTATGCCCATCGACTAAAATCATTAGGCTATTCATTTACTTTCGCCCCACTCGCCGTTGTTTCCTGGATTCCGCGTAAAACATTAATTCAAGCAGCCTGGATGTTTATGCGATTTGCTATTGGTGACATTCAAGCCAAAATAATTCGACCTCAGGTTAAGCGCCTAGCCATGCGTTATTTAGTGTTTGTCTATCTTTTCTTTTTATCATTTGAGTTAACTATTCTAAAACCATTTATTATCCTACTTGCGATTTGCTATCTACTACTTTCGATTCGAAAAAATTATCGTTACGTCAAAGATATCCGAGCAATTATCTGGCTTCCGATATTACAAATAACGGCGGATTTGTCGGTATTATTTGGATCTGCTGTCGGTTTGTTTTCCACTTTAAAATGAGTTATTTCAAAAAAACATTTCATGGCCTATCTTGGACGATGTCGCTTCGCATGTTTATGCGGGGGATAACAGTCGTTCGGACCGCCATATTAGCGAGATTGCTTATTCCGGCTCAATTTGGGACCTTTGGTGTAGCAAATTTGGTTTTAGCCTTTTTGGAAATTTTCACCGAGACCTGGGTAAACATTTTTTTAGTTCAGGAAAAAGGGGATATTGACGCCTACATTGATACGGCTTGGCTTATTTCTATCATTCGTGGAGTTCTCGTTTTCTTGGTTGTTCTTATATGTGCGCCTTTCGTTTCTTTATTTTTCAAAAACCCAGATTCTTTGGCTGTTATTTACCTTATTAGTGTAGTCCCGTTAATTAGGGGGTTTATCAATCCTTCGTCAATAAAGCTTCAAAAAAATCTATTGTTTGGCAAAGAATTCGGATTCAAATCAGTATTATTTTTGGTCGAGTGTTTAGTCTCAGTACTTGCTGCCCTAATCACCAAATCCGCCTCTAGTTTAGTCTGGGGGATGATAGCTGGAGCATTATTAGAAGTCCTTCTGTCCTGGAAACTTTTTTCACCTGTTCCCAGGGTTCACTTCGACAACCTACGTGCCAGAAAAATTCTTGGGCGAGGAAAATGGATCACAGTTGCCGGCATTTTTAACTATCTCTATCAAAATCTGGACAACATCGTCGTCGGTAGATTGTTGGGCAAATCATCTTTGGGTATATACGATATTGCTTATAAAGTTAGTAGCATCCCAATTTCAGAAATCTCAGACGTATTTGGTAGGGTTACTTTCCCAATTTACTCCCAGATATCAAGTGAGAAAAATCGTCTAAAATCGGCATTTTTGCGTACGGCCTTTGTCCAGGTTGTCATTGCTGTCGCAAGTGGAATCGGCGTGTATTTGTTAGCGGTTCCCATCGTAACTATTGGTTTTGGTCCAAACTGGACTGCCGCAATACCCGTTTTAAAGATATTATCGATATATGGAATAGCCAAATCCATTTCCCAGACATCATTGCCCTTGTTTTTGGCTTTAAAAAAACAGTCCTTTGTGACTTGGGTTACTCTGGCCAGTATCCTGGGACTTTCGGTCTCTATTGTGCCATTGGTCAATAGTTATGGACTAATCGGAGCTGGTATTGCAGCAATAATTGGGTCGTTTTTGGCAGTTCCGGTCGCGGTTTTCTTGGTCGTCAAAACCATAAACGAGATTTCACCATGAAACGTTTCGCCCCACTGATAATAATCATTTTACTAAGTTTTCCAGTTCGCTTTTACCGTATTACGACAGAAGTTCCTTTCTTTGGGGATATGGCTTGGTTCTATTTATCAGCCAGGGATGCAGTTCAAACTTCCAAACTTCCGTTATTGGGAATCACAAGTAGTATCACCTGGTTGCACCAAGGTCCTCTTTGGACATATCTACTCATACCCACAGGACCCAGTCTCCAGTTCGGTGTTATTTTTACATCAATCCTTGGTTTGTTAACTATTATTATGCTTTATTCTTTCTCAAGCACTTTGTTTGGCCGAAAAGCCGGGTTGTTCTCGGCAGTGGTCATCGCTTTTGCTCCTCATGCAGTGCTTCATTCTCGTATGGCATATCACACTTCCCCTATTCCTCTTTTTATGACTATTTTTGGTATTTTGATGATTAAAAAACGTTATTTATTATCAGGTCTGTTTTTGGGATTTTTATACCAATTACATCTTCTCACTTTTATTCTTTGGCCGGTGGCAATCTTATTGCTCCCCACAAAATCTAAAGCAACCCTACTATTTATACTTGGATTTAGCTTTGGCATCCTGCCCTTTTTACTATCTGGCCCAGTTCAAACTCTTGGAGTATTTGCCTGGGTTGCCAGGAGAATTTTGGTGGGAGCATCTGGCATTACTCCGTTTTCCGAGTCCTACTTAGCCTTATTTATTGCTCCGGTTGCTCTTTTGGTGGGGTTGGTTTTATCAAAGATGCCAAAGATATTAACGACCTCCCTGTTGGTGTTGGGCGGTATCGGCAGTACTGTAGCCATAATTTACTACCATTATTTTCTTACTCCAAATCATTACGGCCTTTCTTATGCTCATCGCCTGGGGATTTCACGGTACGTTTTCACAAAGTCAAATACGCCCACACCCAAGATAACACTGTCTGGGCCAGGTTCCCAGTTTGCCTCGTCCACTATGCCATACAACTATTTAATTTGGATGTTATCGCGAAATACCAAGCTCTCAGGCAGTTATTCTCACTTCACGATCAATGAGTCTTCGTCGACAGTTACAGTGCTAAAATAACCATATGCTTACAGCAATAATTCTTACCTACAACGAATCTGAATGCTTAGTCAATTGTTTAAAAAGTCTTAAATTTTGCGATTCCATTTTAGTTGTAGATGGAGGATCGAGCGATGACACTTTGGCAATTGCCAAAAAATATAAAGCCAAAATTGTTGCTCACCCTCTGGCAAACGATTTTTCTGCCCAAAGAAATTTTGCCCTTTCCCAAGTCAAATCGGGGTGGGTTTTATTTGTGGACGCCGACGAAATTGTGTCACCGGCTCTTTCTGAAGAAATTTTATACTCAATTAAGCATTTCAAAACCGCAAAAGGGTTTTTAATTCCAAGGCGTGACATTATGTGGGGCAAACCTCTTTTTCACGGGGACTCGGGAAACACTAGGTTATTGCGTTTAGCAAACTTAAATTCGGGTACTTGGACAGGCAAGGTACACGAGTCTTGGCAAGTTTCAGGTCAAGTTCTGAGCTTATCATCACCCCTAATACACACTCCCCACCAGACAGTATCAGATTTTTTGTCTCATTTGAATTATTATTCAACCCTGAAAGCTGACGAATTCTTTTCACGCGGTCGATCCAGCAATGTATTTGAGATAATTTTCGCCCCAATTGCTCGTTTTCTACAACTTTATATAATTAAACTAGGCTTTTTAGATGGTACCGCCGGGTTTGTCCACGCCATGCTTATGGCAATGTATGCTTACCTGGTTGCCTCCAAGCTCTATTTGTTGAAAAAGGGCATTCCCTCCAAACATGCTTAATTTGAGCACCCTATTCTTTATCGCCGCCTTTGTGGTGGGCAATATATACAAAATTAGTTTTTTTTCTGACAGTCTAAGGCTTTCTCTGTTAGATATCTCCGTGTGCATTGTCCTGCTTCTAAATGTCAAATATATTTTCACGAGTATTTTCACACATCCGGTTACCAAATCAGTGTCCATTTTTTCTGTTATTGCCCTATTTTCGTTATTCATCTCTGGGCATGCTTATGGGTCGACCGCGATGCTAGTGGGTTTAGCTTACTTGTTTCGGTTTTGGGCATACTCGAGTTTGCTCCTAGTTCCAAACCTTCCTTCATTGTCAAAGGTGGGATGGGTCTTAGTTCTGTCCGGCCTTTTTCAATATTTCTTTATACCCAAAATTAATTTCCTGATCCCTCTTGGATGGGACCCTCACTACTATCGTGTAGTAGGATCTTTACTAGATCCGGGATTTACGGGCCTGATGTTGGTCTTTTTATTAATTTATTTTTATTATCGCAACAAACCTCTTTCTTGGTTTATTACCTTTATTACTATGGCCCTGACCTATTCTCGGAGCTCGTATCTGGCATATTTAATTGCCATGGGAGCAGTCTCTTGGCACAGAAAAAGTGTTAGGTTGCTTCTACTTACTTGGATACTCTTGGCAATTACCTTACCCCTTTTGCCCAAGCCTACCGGGGAGGGCGTCCGGCTGGAACGCACAAATTCCATATTGGCCCGGCTGATTAATTGGAAGAACTCTTTGACAATCTTTATTGATCATCCAATTTTGGGGGTGGGCTTCAATACTTACCGCTATGCCCAAAATGAGTACGGATTTTTAGGCTCTAATGATTGGGTCACTACGCATGCTGGAGCGGGCGCCGATTCGTCATTGCTTTTTGTCGCGGCCACGACAGGCGTTGTGGGTCTTTTTTTCTATGGTTCATATATCAAGTCTTATTGGCGATTCTCCAAATCTGACCCCATTCTTAGGGCCAGTTTACTGGCACTTTTCTTTCACAGTTTGTTCTTAAATTCCCAGTTCTACCCTTTTGTTTTGGTTTGGTTGGCCCTGCTTGTATCTAAGGACTCCAGTTTACTATCATCTCGCGTCGGGTAGTATTACCAGCTTTGTCCGTGGCGACAAAAACCATCGTATTGTCACCTGAATTTAGTTTATAGGTTGTATTAAATCTGCCCTCAGAAGACAAGACAATAAATCGATCGTTCAAAGTTAGTGATCTCAAATCAGAATTACTGGATCCACGGATATCAACCATGCCTTCTTTTGTGGTTATTTTTTGTTGATCAGTAGGGCTATCGATCTTCAAATCTGGACTCTTGGTTGTGTACACTACGGCCAACTTTTCCGACGTTGGACTCTTGTTGCTGGATTGGTCAACGGCAATCGCAGCAAACTCATTATTTCCATCATCCAATTTAACGGCATTAAACTCAAAGCCCCCATCGTCCCTGACTACCACGTTTCCCACCGATTTACTGTTTTTTGTTAAAAACACAGTGGATCCTGGTTCGGCAGATCCGGAAATTGTGAGTTCGGCGCTATTCGTGGCTTCGTATTCAGAAAAAAGCCTTGGCGGAGCAGGGGATATGAGGTCGTTTTTGTCGACAGGACTATGGGTGGACTTAAGGTCGCCCAAAAAAACCGCCAACCTGACCAACGCCGGCACACCCAATATAACCACTAGAATCACCACAACTACTGCCCCTATTCCCAGTAGTGACGCCGTACGGATATTTCTCTTTTCTTCCAATCTCTGCAGCCTGGATCTATACATAATGCTAAAATTAATTATACTACGCTAACAAGCCGGGGTAGCTCAGGGGTAGAGCAGCGGTATCGTAAACCGCGGGTCGGGAGTCCGAATCTCCCCCCCGGCTCCAATGAAACAAGCGCTTTCAAAAAAATTTCTTTTAGCTGTAGAATTTACAGCAGTCACCCATCGAGGTCAATATCGTAAGGTCCCCAAAAATGTACCCTATGTTTCACACCCGTACATTGTTGCCCATATCTTGGCGGATTGTGGTTTTAGCGAAGACGTGGTTATAGCCGGGCTTTTTCATGACTTGGTCGAGGACACCCCAACGACTCTCTTGGATATCGAAAGCAAATTTGGTAAGCGAATTGCCAATCTTGTTTCTGGTGTTACTGAAAAAAATAAGACCGACAACTGGGAAAAACGCAAACAAGATTACCGCGACCACCTAAAAAAGCAATCCAGAGAAGTGTTGGCCATTTCAGCAGCCGATTTATTGGCCAATAGGCTGACTTTATTAATTAGTCTTGAAACAAAAGGTATTTCAACCTGGGCACCATTCAAAGCCAACCCACAACAATATTTGGATGCCGATTCCAAAAGAATATCAATTATTAAATCTAAACTCAAAGGACGTTTAGTAGCTCAATTAGATGAAATAGAGTTAAAACTAGCGCAATTAATTCATGACCAGGGATAAATTTTCAGCTGTTTGGGTCTCGCACTCCTCCATGGGGGATTATCTCAAGTGCCCTCGGGCTTATTATCTAAAAAATGTCTACAAAGACCCCAAGACCCATCATAAAATAAGTATCATGTCACCTGCACTAGCCCTGGGCCAATCGGTTCACGAAGTTATCGAATCACTTTCTATTCTTCCAGTCTCAGAACGGTTTTCCGTCCCTCTGGCAGAAAAATTTAACCAGGCATGGGCCAAGGTAGAAGGTCAAAAAGGTGGCTTCAAAGACTCGTCCCAAGAAGCAGAAACTCATTTAAAGGGCCTGGATATGCTCCAACGAGTTACAGATCACCCTGGTCCTATTTTAAGGAAGACAGTCAAAATCCGCCAGGAACTTCCGTATTTTTGGCTATCCGAGGAAGATAATATTATTCTCTGTGGCAAGATCGATTGGTTAGAGTACGACGAAGCTACCGACGGGGTGAGAATTTTAGATTTCAAAACCGGCAAATACGACGAAGATCCCGATTCCCTTCAACTCCCGATTTATCTTCTCTTGGCTTCCAAGTGTCAAAGCAGAACCGTCGAGGGCGTTTCCTATTGGTACCTGGGTCGCGACAATGCCCCCACTCCGGTGAATTTGCCCGATACTCAGGAAGCGCTTGCCCGGGTATTATCTGTCGCCAAAAAAGTTGCTTTAGCCCGTAAATTAAATCATTTCCAATGCCCAAAAATCTCAGGATGTCGCGACTGTTTGCCTCTAGAAGCTGCCGCCTCCGGCAAGGGCAAATTTGTGGGCGTCAACGATTTCGGCCAGGACGTGTACGTTATTTAAACACCACGCCAATCATGTCCACCAAGGGGATGTGAATTCGTAACTCCTGGCGGAATTTTTCAGCTAGATTGGCAGAATACGACCCCTTCCCAGCTCCCTCCATCTTTCCGCACAATCTATTTTCGGTTTCGGAAATTATCCGAAGCAACGGTTTGCCCAACTCATTAAACTCCGGGTCTTCTACGCCGTATTTTTTAAATTCATCAAACTCGTTTTTGTGTGCAGCCAGCATGTCTGCGACCGCTTGTTTATATTTCGTCATGGTTTAATTATAAACTATTTTCGCGGTGTATAATTTTTCACATGCCAGTCGGAGATGGAGAAATCCACACTGAGGTCAGTCGTAGGCCAGAGCAAAAAGCTGCCATAGGCCTGCTTTGCTCCCGGGGGGGATTTGACGGTTTTGCCTCGGCGGTTGTCAGGGGCGAAGTTCCGGACATGTTCGGTCTTCACCTATCTGGTCAAGTTTTCACGGACAAAACTTGGGATTCGAAGCCAAAGTTTAATAACGATAAGGAGGTTTGTGCGGCTGCCTATGCATTAAAAAACGAGTGCGGATCGGTAAAGCCGTCCGATCCATATGACGTCGCCTTGCTCGAGCCGTTAGTCAGGAGGCCTGATTGTGATCCGGAAGTGACTAAATACCTTTCTTTTATGGGCCAGCAATATTATGACGCGCTAGCCCAGGCCATCATCCGCGAGCATCTAACTTATAAAATTCACGCTATTGGCACTAGGTATGGGTATCACAAAGACGCGCTGGCAGATCTATATGGAAAATATTTAAAATCTCTGGGTCGGGATGAAGAAGCTCTAAGCCAGGCAATCTCACTAGTGGTTCAAGACGTTGGTAGTGTAGCCAATGATCAAATAGGCAAGGTAGATGGTTGGCAGGGCGGGGTATCCCTTTTGGCAAATTTCAGAACCAACCGATTTACCACGCAATTCACCGCGGATTCAAGTTTAAGTTTAATAAACGCTTCTCACACGCTAGCTCATAATAACGGGAGCATTCTCGAACACATGGTCGACCAAAGTCATGAGGATTCCGATTCTCTAGCCTTAATTTTATTACAGGCCAAACAAAATGACGCAGTTATTTATCATCATAGTTCCAAATATGCTCAGGATTTATTTCGTCGCGAGTCGCTAAATAGCGTTCCCCAAAAGGAATCAAAAGAACAGGAACTGGAGATATTACACGCCGGCATCATTGATTTATTCAATCGGGGTAAAGAACCAGATAACTTTTTAAACAAGCCCGAAGTACTAGTAAAAGATATATCTACAGAACTAGCCGCCAATTATGGTGAATCAGCCAGGTTGCTTATGGACCAACTCGAGTTTGACGATGTTATTTTCAGGGTTTTTATGATTATATTTTGCCAGAATTTCTTTTTGAACCATATTAAAAGCGTCTTCAATATCAACACCTAATTGGTTAGCCAAACGGCAAGTTCCAAAAAATAAGTCACCGATACCATCTTTAAACGCTTCTTTATTTTCTTTAACACACATTGTTCTTTCCTCTTCCGTTTTATACCTAAGATACTGGGACATTTCTATTAATTCTTCATGAAGATGATCAAATTTATCAACATTTGGTAAATCTTTCCAATTGTTGCGTTTAGCAAAATCTCTTACCAACTTTTGTGCTTCCTTTATTGTTTTGACTGTTTTTGTCATTTGTGTAAGTCCCTTATGGAGCTGGAGACGGTACTCAGCTCGAACCTGCACCGTCTTATTTCTCCTGAATTAATTTTACAACTTACAGTTCTTAAGGGCTACCTGGAGAAAATCAACCCATTTTTGTTTCTGGAAGTATTTGGTAAGCAGCACAGAAGTAGAGTTTAGCTATTTATTTGCAAAGTATTTTTTGAGCTTGTTGACAAATTCTAACCTTTCTTCGTGATTAACCCATCTTTTATTATCATGATTCTTATATAATTCATCATTTTCATATCTTGGAAAAACGTGGACATGGAAATGCCAAACGTCTTGATTACCTGCAGGTTCATTGTGCTGACGAGTTGAAGTGCCATCAGATTTATATGTTTCTTTGATTGCAATGGCGACCTTTTTTACTGTTTTATAAACGTCGGCCAATAATTCGTCCGGGATATTGTAAATATTTTCAATATGCTCTTTCGGAACAACTAAAACATGTCCCGGATTCTTATCCCACCATTTAGGTGCTACATATGCAACAGTTTTGCTATCTTGATAAACAATATATTCTTGTTTATTAATCTCATCATCTTGACCGTGAACTAATCTACAAAAAGGACAATCGTAATTTTTGGGTTCGTGATTGTGTATTATTGTCATTTTATGTAAGTTTCTAGTAACTTTATGTACATTTCTGTTACTTTTGGAGCGGGATAGGGGAATCGGACCCCCTTCTCATCCTTGGGAAGGACGCATTCTACCGGTGAACTAATCCCGCAGATTGTGACTTGCGAAAGCGGAAAGCTTTAGCTTGAGCATTGAGCAACTAAGCAATCTAAGGGATATGAACCAAAAGTTCAATATCCCGCAGCGCGTAGCGCAATTATCATTTTACAACAACCTCACCTAAATGCACTTAATCTTAAGCAATTGTCCGATCTCTATTACTCTCGGATTCTCCAAGTTGTTGAATGTGGCAATGTTTGTCCAGGCAAAGCCGTTATTGCAATATCTGACCCCCAAATCCCACAAGTTATCACCCAAAACTACGGTATGGTCGGTTATTTTTGGAGCCGGTATTGTAATTTTCATCCCAGCCTCAAGCACGTCGGGATTACTTATCACTGATTTGTTAGTGTTGGCAATTTCCACCCATCCATACCCTGTTCCCAGGTTTTTTTCAGCGATTGCCCACAAAGTGTCGCCCTTAGCCACGACGTACTCAAATTTTCCTACGTTTTCAAGTTCTGTATTCACCCCGGATGCTATTTTGCCGACAGAATTTACAGACACTAGATACGAAAACAATCCCCACACCGTACCGACTACGATTGCGACACCTGCCAAATTCATTAATAATTTTTGATTTATCTTCAATTTCTTCCACTTCCGGGCAGGTTTGAGTTAAGTGCGAATATAAATCCTCCCAGCCA
Source organism: uncultured Gammaproteobacteria bacterium (assembly GCA_964633995.1). GTDB lineage: Bacteria > Patescibacteriota > Microgenomatia > CAZETR01 > Amesbacteraceae > CAZWKN01. The sequence continues at coordinate 46,183 of CAZWKN010000002.1, read as the reverse complement.
AAATTGCAAGAGTAATGTAAAATACTACATGTAAGCTGGGATCGTAGCTCAGTTGGTTAGAGCGCGGCCCTGTCAAGGCCGAGGTCGCGGGTCCGAGCCCCGTCGGTCCCGCCAGCACACTTGTTGTCTATCGAAATATTAAGATGTATTCAGGACCGTCCGCATCCGATTTTGAGATCAATACACCCTTACCAACTGAAACAAAGCTCCTTTCAAACCCAGACGCGTTAGTCGAAAGTAGGATTAGATTCGATGCGAGAAATTCGAACGGGATGAGACTTCTAACAGAGATTTATCCGGAAGCAGGATTAGCACAAGTTTTCTATAAATATGGCTGGGATAAGGATGAGCCAAACAATGGTTTTGACCCAGCGACAAAAAATATCACAATTACTTTGGATGTGGGTCATGTTGAAAACGAAATGAAGTACATGGCACGTTCCAATCCTGACGCTTTGGCATGTAGGGCCACTGTCAGAACAACTTTGGAAGAATTGTGCGTAGGCGAAAAATTGCCTGTAAATATTAGACCCCAATTATTAGAAATTGCCATGGATTTGGCTAGCGATCCAATGGCGGTGCAGTTTGGATCCCAAGACTTTAAAAACTTATCATTTTTGGGCTTTAGTCAAGTACAAGAGCTGGTCGAAGCCGGCGTTGTTGACAAATTACAGAGGCAAAAAATATATAGGTCAATTTATGGTTTGGCACTAGCTGGTTCTCAGTTCGCAATAACCACAATGGAAGGCGAGGGGGGGTCAATTGCGGCTGGAGCGATCAATATCGAAGTCCACGAAAGGACCCATTTTGTTAACGATCGAAATTTTCCTACTCATTTACCTGATGAAGAATTATTAAAACGAGTTGAAACACTTAGGACACAATTTTTTACTGATGAACCCCTTACGGTCAAATACGACTCTGTCGCTGATAAAACAGAAAAAGAAATCACAAATGATGAGCTTGTTCAAATTAACCACAGATTGATGAATGCGGTCGTAAATGCCATTGGCGATGATCCACAAGCTGGACACGCGTACCTAAAAGACGCAACAAGAAACGCCAGAGATGAAGTTATTGCAATGGTATTTAAATCTATGGCAGGAGAAAGTACTCACCACATAAGGGCGGTGGCCTTTGCCAAATACGCAACCAGCGGATATCATTATTTTGATCGTGATCCAAATTTGGATATAGTTGACTTGCAAACTAAAATAGCTGGGTCAGACACTCCAGAAAAAAAAAGACAAATAATTATGGATTACTTTCAAAACGGGTTTAAAGATAAATGAAAAAAGTACTGTTACTTCACGGCTTTTGTGGCACCCCAAACGGTAATTGGAAGCCGTGGATTTTGTCCGAACTTGAGAAATTAGATATATATGCGGCCTCAATTGCATTGCCCAGTCCAAATAGCCCTGTTCCCGGGGCGTGGGTTGACGAGATAGCTCACCAGGTGGTCATGGATCCAGACGCCGATGTGTATTTAGTGGGTCATAGTTTGGGGGCAACCGCGATTTTGAGATATCTAGAATCATCAGATGCAAAACACATATCAGGTGCGGTTCTTGTTTCCGGGCCGTGTATGAAAAATGACAATAGGAGCATTGACTCTTTTCTGGAAAAACCGTTCAATTTTCCCAAGATCAAATCAATGGCAGACCATTTCGCAATAATTCACAGCGACAACGACCCATATGTGCCAATTGAAAATGCCCAAATTCTTTCCAAAGAATTAAATGGCGAACTTACCATTGTCTCGGGCGGCGGCCACTTCAATAGCGCCAGCGGCTATTTCACATTTAAAGAAGTTTTGGACAGTTTGAAGAAGATGTTTGGGTAGATCTATGGATTATGTACTGGCAATATTTCATCCTTCGCCCATAAATCCCACCGGAAGAGTAAGGAACAAAGAGATTTTTCAAAGATTACAAACTGGCTTGAATAAAATTATCTCGAAGTAAGTTAAGTTTACCCAAGATATAGTAAATCGCCGTAATCTCCTTTACCAAGGGTTCCATTTTCGCTATAGGGATTAATAGAATACGTGTCATCCATAACCCAAGCAACCAAGGATATCCGTTTAGAAGTTCTTGAAGTCGTGATATGTCTTTTCAACAAAAGTTGGCATCTTTTTGAAGTCTGTAATAGTTTTAACCTCTTCCATAAACCATTCTTTGCTTTGGAAAGGTTTAGTAATGAAATCACTGACAGATTCTATATCAATCCATTCGTACTTTCCTTCACGGCTACTGACTAATTCCCCCGTGGGGTCATCAAAACGGCATAAAAAGGGAAGTAGGTCGTCAAGTAGCTCTGTCCCTTCCTGGTTAAAAATACGGTAATGAATGATTCCAGCCAGTTTTGGATTACCAATCAAGCCAGTTTCCTCTTGCAACTCTCTCCTGGCAGCATCAAGGAAAGCTTCTCCTTGTTCTATCTTTCCAGCTGGAAAGCCCTGGCAACCGTAATAAGCGTGTTTGAGGCGGGTATAGATGAGTACTTGGGCTTTACCTTCGCTCTTCCTGACACATCCCATGGATACTCCAATCTTTGCCTGGACGACCAACTTTGAATTTTCAGCCTTAATCCGTAAGGCAAATTTCTTGCCGTCTTTTGTGAGAATATAGGCGTTATCCGCCTTTTCAACTAAACCTAATTTGGTTAGTTGGTCTAAGTGGAACTGAAATGTGTTGTTTTCCATTTCTTTATCTGGCTTCATTTCCGAATAGCGAAGTGAAGGATTAAACAGCAGTTTGGTCAAAATCTTCATTTGAATCGGGTGAAGTTCATCCATGACGGTATTATCTCCCCGAATATTTGCCCTGTATAGTCGACTGCAATTGACTACTTTGGAGATATAATCATCCCATGAACAGAAAAATATCGATAATCAGTTGGTGTTACGCGATTTTAAGCCCCATTGTTTTTTTTGTAATTGTGCTTGTGTTGGGGTTAATAACGCCTGGATATGATCACCTACGAGATACAATAAGCATTTTAGCAATCATGAAATATGGCATCATCCAACAACTAAATTTTATGCAAATAGGCATTGGTCTGGTGATTGCTGGATTTATGGTTAATCACAAACTGGCAAGCAAATATGCACAGAATGTTTGGAATAGAATTGTGCTTTTTTGCATCGCATTCGTAGCGGTTGTAATCATTTTTCCAACTGACTTAGTTGGCCAAATCCCAATTACCCACACTCATCTTACGGTTATGGGAGTAGTCCACTTGTCAGCTTTAGCAGCTTTCTTCCTGCTAGCTCCCTTGGGAATATACCACCTGCAAAAAGCATTAAAAGGTGAACCTAAATTTGCTCACTTAGCCAAATTTACTGCAATATCGGGATATATAAGTTCAATTCTTTGTTATCTTTGGACGTATTGGTTTATAAAAGGTGATTTTTACCAATACTTGGGCGTCTTTCAAAAAATAATCATGGTGATTACGTTTGGCTGGCTGATTTCTCTTATTTACGCGGCAAGGCCGCACCTGAATCAGAAGGAGTTAAGTTTAAAATAGCCTTTAGCCTTAGTTGTTCGGATGAGTTAATTAACCACCAGCTCCGAATTTCGTTCAGGCTGCCCGCATTGAAGCTAAAAGAGTTTCAGTCCGGTTATATGGAATAAAGGTTATGCCACTTTCCAAAGTTTAATTAACTCATCAGAAGTAGTGAGTACTCCATAGGTTTTTTTCACTAAATCTAGTGTCCTGTCGTTCATTTCCTTTGCTTTAGCATTCCCCGCAACCATGTCTGCAGGAACCACAATTTTGTAACCTAAATCATAGCCGTTTCTTATCGCTGTCTCGACACAGAAAATCGTGTCCATTCCGCTAATAACTAGCGTTTTTATCCTTCTGGCTTCTAGCAAGCCGACCAATTCTTTATTTGAGAAAATATTGAAGTTGTATTTGGGAAAAACCATATCTTGAGGAGGATTAAGCCGGTAAAACCTATATCCATTAGATGAAAAATCGCAAGTGACTAATTTTCCATCCAAATCATATTGTTCTTTTTGTAAATCATTTAGCTTACTTCGGTCATAAATCTGCTGAGTATAGATTACCAACACTCCGGCTTTTTCAGCCTCAGGGATTACTTTCTCCATCTTGTCTATCATGGGGTCAACCAGAGACAAATCGCCATTTCTACTTGCCCGAAAAAATCTCTTATCCGGTGAGGCAAAGTCGTTTTGAACATCAATAACAACCAATGCTGTATCTTTGGGGTTAATCTTTTCCTTTAACGGTATCATTACAGCTAATTATAAACCAATGATACTGCCGTCTGGAAACAAGGCAAGCTTTTTTCGCTATACTAAGCCCACACGGCAAGGGCATATAATTCGGAAATGGAACACTATTGTGAATCCCCGAACGAGTTTCCAATTAATAAGTTTCATCAAAGAGGAGTTGGCAAGGGTAAATATGTTTTGTTGGTAGGCGAGTCACCTGCTCCCAACGGTTGGAGGAAATCCGGCAAGGCGTGTTATGCCCCGGAAGGAAAGCTATTGCCAACCGGCAAACGGCTCAATGAATTACTTTCGGGTTTAGGGCTGTCAGTCGAAGTTTGTGGTTTTACGGAGCTTTCCAAATGTTTTGTCGGTAAAAACAGGCACCAATTATTGTCGTGCAGTCAAAAATGTTGGCCGATCTTTTTGAATCAGCTAGCCTCTACTGACTACAAATTACTGATTATTTTGGGAGTGGAGACGCTAAGAATATTTAATCTGATTTCTGGGTTAAATTTGCAAATTGGAAAATTGGACCAAGTTTTTGTTGGGAGTAAAAAATACTCAATATTGGCAATTTTTCACCCTTCGCCAATAAACCCCAATGGAAGAACAAAAAATAAAGCAATTTTTGAAATGTTCCAAACCCAACTAATCAATCTTCTATAAAATTCTCTAGCATAATTCAGTTCAAGCCATTTTAATCTGGTGTCGCGAATGTTGGGATTAAGCTTTTATTCCGGCTTGAGCAAGCCCTCGATGGATGGGATTCGATCCACAGCTTATCCCAAAGAGCTAGATTGAGCCTTTTCCAGTATGGTAAAACTTTTTTCGTTCTTTCAGATCAGGCAAACCCAAAGCCAGCCGTAATTCTGTCCCAGTAGCACCCAACTGTTTGGCCATTCCAATCAAATGCGCCAGATCAAAGTCAATTTTTTCACTCCTCCCGAGGCTTGCGGTCAGGGTTACTACTAAGTTAATACCACCCAGCGCTATATTTTTAACTTCATTTGTTGCTCTGGATCTATAATTTGTTTCAATCATATACTTATTTTTTTCTTTTTTGTTTTAGTTCATCTAACCTGGGTTCAACGTATCCAAAAACAAAACTACTTACCAAAAGCAGTTGAGCTAAATATAAGTGGATAACCGGTATTATCAGCTCTCGGTCCACGAGTCCCAAGCTTACCAAAGCAGCCATTGTCAACATCGCTTCCCCGGTGACTAAAGCATTTTTTGTGCTTTGCGCTGCATTTATTTGAGCCTCTGATCCGACCGGCTTGTTAAACAATTCTTTTATCCAGGCCATGTCCGGATTATAGCACCACAATACTTGGCATCAGTAATATAATTCGCCCACTACATGATCAAGCCAGATGTACTCAAACTTTCAGCCGGAGCGGAGGTTGCCAAAGCGGTCTCTGCGATTGGGGCACAGGCCGTGGTATTTAGTGCTGTTCACGAGTTAGGGCGGGGCATCGAAACAAACTGGTTGCCCGTCATTGGACTGGCAGCCGTTGGGTTGGCATTCTTGGCAGGCACCTCGTACCAGGTGAAAGTCATGCGGGAGACAGAAGGTTGTTGTGATCTGGTGGCCACCGCCTATTATCAAAAAACACATCGCATGGCCCCGGCAATTATTTTTGGAACTCTCAAAGGCTGGATTTTGGGACTCAATCCGGTAGATGGGATAGCTCTAACTGGGGCTAGGTTTGCCTGGGAAAATCTGATTGCCAAAGTGGCCGTGGGATTTGTTTTAACAATGGCCGGTAATTGGGCCATTTCCAAAATGCACAAACCAAATTAAAATATTTAACATATGGCCAGGACAAATGTTCGCGTATCAGCTCTGATTTTTCGAGACGGCAAAATTCTATTAATTCACCGGTTTAGATACGGTAAAGAATACTGGACGGTTCCGGGTGGTGGAGTGGAAGATGGGGAGGATATAGAAACGGCTCTTAGGCGGGAGGTATTAGAAGAAACTAGTCTAAAGCTACTTTCGTTTACCAAGGCATTCGACTACACCGGCAAAATTATGGTCAACAAAATAACTGCCAAGACGGACATCTACCCATTTTTTATCTGTGACACAGTTGGAGAACCCTGTTTGGGGGATGGCCCAGAGAGTAAAAACAACTCGGCAGATAATCAGTATATACTTACCTGGGTACCCATGAGTGAATTCGACTCACTTTGTTCGCTGTATCCAATAGCCAGTGCCGAAATCAAACAGGCATATTTTGCGATGCAATGACCTATCCTACTAATCTCGAACTTGCCAAATTGTTCCGTTCTGTTTCAGCCGCCTTGAGTTTATCGGCAGGGGACAATCGTTTTCGTATAATAGCTTACGATCGGGCAGCCGACGCCATCGAGCATTCGTCTTCCGAGGTCAAAGATTTATGGGATGCCGGCAAACTCAAAGATTTGGCAGGTATTGGGCAAGCCATTGCGGCACATCTTAACGACATTATTACTACAGGTAAAAGCCCGCATTTAGAAAGCATTCTTAAGCCCTTTCCAAAAGCCTTATTTGAGCTCATGGAAGTCCCGGGTATCGGCCCCAAAAACGCTCTCAAGTTTTGCAAAGCTTTTGGTATCACCCGCGCACATGGCGCAATTGCAAAATTGGAAAAAGCAGCCAAAAAAGGCCTGATTGCCAAGTTGGAAGGCTTTGGAGAAGATTCTCAAACCCGGGTTTTGCAGGGCATAACCGAGTTTTCAGGCAGGACCCAAAGACTACTTCTGGATTCAGCCCATGCCATTGTCGATTCATTGCTTACTTATCTTAGAAAAAACTCAGACGTTTTGTGTGCGGACTATCTAGGGTCACTACGCCGTCAGGCCAGTACAGTGGGGGACATAGATCTCTCAGTATCTACAAAAAATCCCAAAGCGGTTATCGATTATTTTTGTAAATACCCCCTCAAATCCAGAGTGTTGGAAGCTGGCACGCAGTCTGCCTCGTTGATTCTCCCCGGGGATCGCCAGGTCGATCTTATGGTTCAGCCCCCCGAATCCTACGGATCACTTCTTCAGCATTTTACCGGTTCAAAGCATCACAACATCGCCCTTCGTGAGTACGCATTAAAAAAAGGTTTATCTCTTTCCGAACACGGTATCAAGATCCTAAATTCCCCTCCTAATTTAGGAGGGGAACGAAAAGGGGTGGTATTGGAGGGGGTTGGGGGTGAGGTTAAGGTTTTTGACTCCGAGCAAAAGTTTTACAATTTTCTGGGTCTGGATTACATTCCCCCAGAACTTCGTGAAGGCAAAGGGGAGATAGAAGCTGCCAAAAATCACACCCTGCCCCAGCTAATTGAGACCGGCGACATAAAGGGGGACTTACATGTGCATAGTGATTTTAATATCGAGCCTAGCCATGATCTAGGCCAAAGCTCAATCTCAGATCTTATTCAGGCCGCCAAAGACCAGGGTTACTCCTACATCGGTCTAACAGACCACAATCCATCGGTTTCGGGTCACACGCAAGGTCAAATATTAAGCCTGGTACAAAAGAGGACAGAACTTATTCAATCTTTTCACGACAAGTTTCACATATTAAATGGCATGGAGATAGATATTCAGCCAGATGGCAAATTAGCTCTCCCCGATGCGTGTTTGGATCTACTCGACTACGCTTGTGTCAGTATTCATAGTAGTTTCAGGCAATCAAAAAAACTGGCCACCCTAAGGGTGGTCCGGGCATTATCCCACCCAAAAGTAAAGTTTTTAGCCCACCCCACCGGCAGATTGTTAAATCAAAGAGAGGGAGTAGATCTGGACTGGGATACGATTTTTGATTTTTGTCTGAAAAACGGCAAATGGTTGGAAATAGACGGCTGGCCAAATAGGCTTGATTTACCGGACGTAGTTGCTCACGATGCCATCAAGTACGGAATTAAATTGGTAGTAGACACTGATAGCCATGCGGCAAGCCAGCTTACTTACATGCGCTACGGTATCAGCGTTGCCAGGCGTGCCTGGTGTACCAAATCAGACGTAATAAATACCCTATCGTTTTCAGATTTACACAAGCTTATATCGTAAATTCTCCGTCCTTGTAGATCACTTTTTCTGTTCCATTACCCAAGTATGCCGTGACCGTTCTTGGAGTGGTGGACACCATATCGGTATGAACCACCGAGGAGTTATACCCCATCGTCTTCCATTCACTTTTACTTACCTTAGCTGGGTCGCCGTCAAACGAATCGTTATAGGCATTTCCCAAGGCAATGTGGGTATTCCCATACGGCCCCGATATGTTTTCGTCAAACAAGGTCTCAGCCATAAACCGGTCAATTCTGGATAATCTTTTATCAGTCAAAGAAAACTCGCCGATTTTATCCGCATTTTTTTGGCTTATCATTTGTCTTAGCACCTCGTAATTCGTTTTGGCAGAACTCTTCACTACTCTCCCGTTTTCAAAATCCAAAGAAATTCCATTTATTAAATTACCATATCGGTAGAGGGGCTGGTCAAACTCGATGTGTCCCTCGGTTCCCCTCCAATCAGGGCTAATAAACACCTCAAACGACGGGATATTTCTCCCAGATCCGCCCAGCCACTTTCTCCCCGGACCTATTTTTACCCACAGATCCACTCCCTTTCCCGCCACGTGCAGCCTTTCTATTTTTAGCTCGTCAAGCCTGTCTCTTAATCTCTCAGTTTCTTTACTAACCTGCCTCCAGCTCTCAATCGGATCTTCTCTGTCCAAAAAACAGGCTTTAGTAATTTGGTCCCAATACTCAGATAGGCTCATCCCGGCTTCAGAGGACATGGCAGGCGTACCGTACAAAGCCAAACTCCAGGTGTACTTCCCCATGTTTTCTTTTTTATCCAGCCACTCTCGTTGCTTCCGAAAACTCGCCGATCTGGTCATTATCTTCTCAGGGTCAATGCCTTCAAGTTCGTGCTTATTGGTTTCGGAGATTATGGAGATTGAATGGTCTATTTGATCAACCAAGCCCCTTAGATATTTTTTGGGAAAAAATTTAAGTTGGGTTTCACTCGCCAATTCAAAATATTCTTTTTGCATGTCGTCCGGTTGAAAATGAATCAAGGGAATCGCCCCGGATCGCAATACTTGGTTTCGAAGTTCAACCAGTAAGGGTTTGGCAGATTCGGAAACCACAAGTCTTACCACCTCGCCGGGCCTTACCCCCAGGCCGGAATTCAGGGCAAAGTTTACCAACACCTTTGCATATCGGTGTAAAATGATAGGATCAGGTTTATAAAGGAGGTGATTTACATCTATGTGGTTATTTCCACTTATCATTGTCGCCATTGTACTTTACGTCATATCCGTATACAACGGACTAGTCAGGATTAAAACCCGGATTTCAGCTTCGATCCAGGAAATCGCTAACCAACTGAAACGTCAGTCGGATCTGATTCCCAATTTGGAAACTTCAGCCAAGGCCTATTTAAAACACGAAAAAGGCATTTTGGAGTTGTTAGCTGATGCCCGAAAACTAACATCGCAGGGTAAAGATGCCAGCGCCAAAGTTTCTGAGTTGTTGCCCAAGCTACAAGTCGTAGTTGAAAGCAATCCACAGCTAAAGGGAGCAGATGTTATTTCCAAACTCATGGACGAGTTGCGCGATACTTCTGACAAGGTAATGTATTCCAGAAGGACTCTTATCGATCTTTCTGCGGACTACAATACCCAATTGGTTACTTTCCCAAGCAATTTAGTCGCCAGTTCTTTTGGGTTCAAGCCGGCAGACGGCCTAAAAGCTCCTGTTGCGGGAGAATTTTTAACAGTCTCCGAATCCGAGACCAAAACCCCAAAAGTATCCCTTTAACTACCTCCGCCCCTCTCTTTAAATAAAGAGAGGGGAATAGAAGGGGTGAGTTTAATCATGGTAAACATTTACGAATCAGTCGATGCCAACAAGCGCAAAAGCGCTCTAATCGTAGTGCTTTTTTCACTCTTCGTTCTTCTTGCGTCGTTTTTTATCTCCAAAGGCATGGCGGCATATTATGGTTACCAATCAACGGGTTTGGAATTTATGGGGTTGGGCTTGGTTTTTTCTGGGATTATGAGTTTTGCGTCATATTATTGGAGCGACAAAATTATTTTAGGCATGTCAGGAGCCAGACCCGCAGACCGTAAGTCGGATTTTTTGTTTTACACTGTTACCGAAAATTTATGTTTGGCAGCAGGTTTGCCAATGCCAAAGCTGTACACCGTAGACGACACCGCCATGAACGCTTTTGCCACCGGCAGGGATCCCGCTCACGCAGTAGTCTGTGCGACCACGGGTTTGCTAGCTAGTTTAAACCGCACCGAACTTGAAGGGGTTATTGGTCATGAGTTATCGCATGTAGCCAACTATGACACCAGGCTAATGTCCGTTGTGACTATTTTGGTAGGTTTAATTACTCTTTTGGGTGATTGGTTCTTAAGGTCTATGTATTGGGGTAGATCTGGCAAAAGTAGAGATCGGGATGAGGGCAATGCCGGGGCTATTTTTTTGATACTTGGCATTCTGTTTGCCATTTTATCTCCAATTGTCGCCCAGCTCATTCAATTAGCTATTTCCAGGAGGCGAGAGTTTTTGGCGGACGCATCGTCAGTCAAACTTACTAGGCAACCCGGAGGTCTTATTTCAGCCCTCGCAAAACTGGGGGCAGACAAAGAACCATTAGAAGTGGCCAACAAGGCTACTGCCCACCTATACATAGTTAATCCTTTCAAAGATGTTCATGGAGCCTTAGACAAAATGGCCGGCCTTTTCAATACTCACCCCCCCTTGGCCGAACGTATAAAAGTCCTCCAAAACATGTCATAATTTATTGATGAAAATAAAATTTTTAGGTGCGGCGGGTACTGTGACTGGTTCGTCTTATGTCCTAACCTCTGGTTCAGGACAATCTATTTTGATTGATTTGGGTATGTTTCAGGGGGGTCCTGATATTGAAAAATTAAATTATCTTCCTTTCGACTACGATCCCAGCCAACTTTCGGCGGCACTTCTTACCCACGCACATTTGGATCATTGTGGACGTCTGCCGATAATAGTGCCAAAAGGTTTTGCCGGCTACTTCTGGATGACCGCTCCCACCCTGGATCTTACGGAATTATCACTTTTAGATAGCGCCAAAATTGCACAGGAAGATCAAAAACAGGTTCTGTATGACAAGGAATTGGTGGCCCAGGTCGTCAAACGGTTCGTCACTACCAGTTATCACCAAAAAACTACTCTGGGTGATTTCTCAGTAGTTTTTAGAGACGCTGGCCATATTTTGGGCTCGGCTATCTTGGAGATCGAGGATCTAAAGCCCGATTCGGAATATAAAAAGATTGTTTTTAGCGGCGATTTGGGTAATTCCCCGGAAGCCTTATTAGCCGAAACCGAAACAATTGGTAGTTCAGACGTCGTAGTTATGGAATCGACCTATGGCGATCGCCTGCACCCAAAAGACAATCCCATGGAGATTCTGTTATCGGAAATAAAAAAAATCCAAAGCACGTCCGCCACCTTACTTATTCCGGCTTTTTCACTAGAGCGGACCCAGGAATTATTGCACATGATTATGCATCTTAAAAAAATCAATCAAATAGCACGCGACTTGCCGGTTTTTCTCGACAGTCCCATGGCCGAAAAAGCGACAACTATTTACACCCACTATCCCCAAATTTTTAATTCTCACATCAGGGATGATATTAAAATCGGCGACCCATTCGATTTTGAGGGTCTAAAATATACAAAAACCCGCGCGGAAAGTCAGGCTATTCATGATGTCACCGGAGCCAAGATAATTATGGCCGGCAGTGGCATGATGGCAGGAGGAAGAATTGTAAGTCACGCGGCTTTCTATCTTCCGGATTCCTCGGCCCGGTTCTTAATAGTTGGTTTTCAGGGTGAGGGGACACTGGGTAGACAGTTATTAGAAGGAGCAAAAAATGTAGATATTTACGGTCAAAACATCCAGGTTTCGGCTACTATCTCCAATACCCAAGCTATGAGTTCACATGCGGATCAATCCCAGCTTATGGCATGGCTTTCACACATCCGTGGTGTAAAAAAAGTCATACTGACACATGGTGAAGATGTACCAAGAATGGCGTTGGCAGAAAAAATTAAATCGGATTTAGCCATTCAGGACATCTCGCTCCCCACTCTCAATCAGGAAATTTTGTGCTAAACTTGAGGCTAATGGACGTTAAGCATATTGCAAAACTGGCCAATCTGGTCTTAAAGCCAGGGGAGGAAGAAAAATTAGCTTCTCAATTTGCAGACACACTAAAGACGGTCGATTTAATCAATAGCTTAGATACTACCGGGGTCGAGCCCACCTCCCAGGTTACCGGTTTGACCAATGTATTAAGAGAAGATGTGGTGGATACTTCCCGGGTCTTGACCCAAAAGCAGGCATTATCAAACTCCCCCTCAGCCAAAAACGGTTATTTCGTCGTCCCCGCAATTTTTTGACATGCTAAACAATTTGACTCTCGCCCAGGCTCAACAAGGCCTTCGTTCCAAAAAATTTTCCAGCAGGGAGTTGGTTCAAGCTTGTCTGGACCAAATTAAAAAATACGATCCCAAAATCCACGCGTTTTTAAGCCTAAACAATAACGTGCTTGCAGAAGCAGAAAAAGCCGATGTTTCAAAACCGCTTGGTGGTATTCCTTTGGCTATAAAAGACAATTTTTTAACAATCGGGCTTCCAACCACGGCGTCGTCAAATGTGTTAGATGGTTATATGCCGGTGTATGAATCGACGGTCACTACAAAATTAAACGAGGCAGGTGCATTGTTTTTGGGAAAGACAAACATGGATGCATGGGCTCATGGGAGTTCAACAGAGACGTCAGATTTTGGACCTACGTTCAATCCCTGGAATACAAACCATCTACCTGGCGGGTCGTCTGGGGGGTCAGCTGCCGCAGTTGCGTCAGATATGTGTATTGCGGCAATTGGCAGTGAAACGGCGGGTTCAATTCGTCAACCGGCAGCTTGGTGTGGAGTCACTGGCTTCAAGCCAACATATGGTAGGGTGTCACGATATGGGGTTGTGGCAATGGCTTCATCAACCGATTCTCCGGGGCCACTTACAAAGTCAGTAGAAGATTCAGCTCTAATTGCTCAGATTATTTCTGGTCATGATCCTCATGACGCCACTACGTCAAAAAACCCGGTACAGAACATGATAGCCGGACTATCTACTGGTGTTTCGGGGCTTAGAATTGGTTTGCCCAAAGAATATTTATTAAAAAATATGCGGCAAGACGTGAAGGATTTAATTCTAAATGCTGCCAAGAAATTTACTGAGCTTGGAGCTTTAATCGAAGAAATCTCACTAATCGACCCCCAATATGCAATTGGTGTCTACACCATAGTGCAGAGATCAGAAGTTTCTTCGAATTTAGCCAGATACGATGGCGTTAGATATGGACATGGCAGGGATTCGTTCGGTCAGGAGGCTAAAAGAAGAATAATGTTGGGAACATATGCCCTATCTTCGGGATATTATGATCAATATTACAATAAAGCTCAAAAGGTAAGAACCCAAATCATAAATGATTTTTCACAAGCGTACAAAAAAGTTGATCTGATAGTCGGCCCCACATCCCCGGGCCCGGCTTTAAAAGTTGGAGCAAGCTTAGATTCTCCAATGTTCGGAGAAATGGAAGACGTTTTGGTAGAACCATCCAGCGTTGCTGGTTTGACTGGTATAAATGTTCCTTGTGGTTTTGTGGATGGGCTTCCGATAGGAATGCAAATAATCGGCCCGCAATTTAGTGAACAGTTGGTTATTCAGGCGGCCAACGCCTATCAGTTATCTACCTCATGGCACCATGAAAAACCCGCAATATAGGCAACTTTTCAAAAACAAAAACTTCGTCAGGTTGTGGATTTCCCATACATTGTCTCAGTTGACTATCAATATTATGAATTTTTATGTCTTGACCCGGATTTTTTCCGTAACAGGTTCCTCAATCGCTGTATCGTTGATGTGGTTAGCCGGGTCTCTGCCGGCCCTATTGTTTGGGCCGTTTTCCGGGGCTGTTGTGGATAGTTTTAGCAGGAGAAAAATCCTAATTGTTACGAACCTTCTTCAGGCTCTAACTGTTTTTTGTGCTTTATTCGTGGGAAGTCACGTTTTTGCTCTATATGTGATTGTGTTTTTCTACTGGGCTTTTGATCAGCTGTATTTACCCAGTCAGCAAGCCAGTGTTCCTTATCTGGTAGACAAGAATTATTTAGATGCCGCCAATGGTCTGTTTTTGCTCACCCAGCAAACATCATTTCTCATTGGTATGGGACTAGGCGGAGTATTGCTTTCGCTTTTGGGGCCAGTGCTTACCGTGGTTGCTATCACCATAAACCTACTTTTGGCCTCATTTTCTGTTTATTTCTTACCGTCAGATCGGCCAAAGACAGAGTTATTTGAAAAAGATCTGTTCCAATTTTTTGAAGAGTTCAAAGATGGTTATGAATTTATAAAAAATCATCGATCGGTCATGTTGCCACTAGCTACCATAATTCTTTCTCAGATTTTTATATCCATTATTGCTACCACCATTCCGTCTTACACCCAAAATGTGTTGGGTGTAAACCTCAATCACGCCGGAGTTATTATGTTGGTTCCTGGCACGATTGGGGCATTAATTATCACCTATCTTTTTCCGAGGCTTGCCAAAAAATACCGCAAGAAAAAAATAATAGAAGCTGGTTTTGTAGTTAGCGGCTTATCGCTTTTGTCATTGGCCGTTTTGGGCATGTTCCCATCCATAAAAGTAGCATTAGCCATCCTGTCTTCGATTGGTATTGGGGTATCAATTGCCGTCATAATTATTCCCACCCAGACGCTCATCCAACAGCACACTCCTGCTTGGCTTCGTGGCCGGGTTTATGGCCAACTTAGCTTTTTACTTATTTTGTCGACCACCTTGCCACTGCTTATTTCCGCCTCAATAGCCGACGCCTTAGGAGTGTCCTCACTGGTCGCTATTTTGGGATCAATTCTCTTGGGAGTATTTGTTTTTATTAACCGTCGGGGTGATTTTTTATTAAATAATCATTCATCATAATGCCAAACTACAATCCTGTTATCGGATTCGAAATCCACATCGAGTTAGCTACGGCCTCCAAGATGTTTTGCGGTTGTCCGGCAGATCATTTTGGCAAAACCCCAAACACCCAAACCTGCCCGGTCTGTTTAGGGCTTCCCGGAGCTCTTCCTGTACCAAACGCCAAAGCTATCGAATGGTGTATCAAGCTTGGACTCGCTTTGGGTTGCCAAATAAATCTGTTTTCCAAATTTGATCGCAAGAACTATTTTTACCCAGATTTACCCAAAGGTTATCAAATCAGCCAGTTCGATCTGCCGTTTTGCCATTCAGGGGTGCTTAGTCTTCCTGGATCGGGCAAACCGATCAGGATCCGCAGGGTTCACATGGAAGAGGATACAGGCAAACTCCAACATGTGGGTGGGTCTACGCTCATAGATTTCAATCGTTCTGGAGTTCCTTTGGTAGAAGTAGTTACGGAGCCAGACTTTGCCTCGTCACAAGAATCTGATGAGTTTCTCAAGGAACTTCAAACTATTGTTAGGGCTTTGGGGATCTCAACCGCAGATATGGAAAAAGGCTCCATGCGTCTGGAGGCCAATATTTCAGTTAGGCTAGAGGATCAAGTTGAACTGCCGGATTTTCAGGTCGAAATAAAAAATGTAAATTCGTTTAGGTTTATCAAAAAAGCCATCGACTACGAGGTTGGCCGCCAAATTGAGCTTCTCAAAGCAGGAACCAAGCCACAAAGGGAAACCCGGGGATTCAAAGAAACAACAGGGGAGACTTTCAGTCAACGCACCAAGGAACAGGCTCACGACTACAGATATTTCCCAGACCCAGATATCCCGCCAGTAGTCTTTACTTCTGACCAGATTAGGGCCTGGCGTGATCAGCTTCCCAAATTACCAGCCGAAATTCGGCAAGAATTGATTACAAACTATTCTCTATCTTCAGATTATGCAAAGATAATAAGCGAAAATAAAGATATGTATACTTTATTTACTCAAACTCTTGCAATTGGCAATCATACTGCAAAACAAATTGCCGATTCCCTAATCAATAAACGACCTTTAGTGACCACCGATTCACAACCCCAAATCGACTCATCTGTTCTTCGTGAAACATGTGAAAAAATACTTACAACTAATCCTTCGGCAGTTGCCAGTATTAAAGCCGGCAAAACCCAAGTCATGGGCTTTCTAATCGGCCTAGTCAAAAAAGAACTCGGTAACATCGACGCCCAATTGATTCACCAAACCCTTTCCTCACTTATCAACAGTTAAGTTTGTAACATACCTTTCACCTTAGAGGTGAAATAGCCTTGCGACCTTTGGTACCTACTCATTTTCCAAAGCTAAATGCTTAACTATTGAAATTCTCGCTGCATAATCGGCGTGATCAAACACAAACGATCTGTACGCCTCCGAGTTTTTAAAACTATTCATGACCGTATTAATTTCACATCTTTGCGCCTTTCCCGTCAAATACTCAGACAAGGATGACCACAAGTACGCTTCCAATTGATCCTTCTTTACCACCGAAGATACAAACGGATTTAAGTGAATATATCTTGATAGATGGATAAGCTGTTCTTCGGATTCAACTAACACAGCTTTAAACTTTCCTTGGAACAAGGGTCCTGTTCTGTGGTGAATAGTATTAAAATACCTCGTATAACTGTTTACGAGTTTTCCGGTAAATTTAGAAATTCCACCATCTTTAATCTGTCTTAGTAGCAGGTGAAAATGGTTGGGCATTAACGTATAAGCGAGTAATTCGACGTATTTAGCAGAATTGCTTCGAAGCTGATCAAGTAAGTCTTCCTTTTCGGGTCTTGGCATAACCTTAAATCTTGATAGTCTTACAGGTGGACTAGTAAAGTTGTAGTACTCTAAACTAAATAGAAATTGTAAATAGTCTTTTGAAGTAGAAAAGGTGGGTACACTATTTACCCCTCTGTTAAGCACGTGGTAATACTCACCAGTCACCAGGGGAATCTCGCGCCCGGGCATATATAAAGGATACCACGCAACTTAACTTTCCACCTTCAAGGTGGAAAGAAATCAGATAGAGATAGTAATTCCAAACCGGTGGTTGTATAGTAAATTACAAAAACAAAATCAAAGCAATAAACCCATGGAACCCGATGTGAACACCAATCCAAAACCCAGATTCCAGTTTAGTCAGTTTATTCCCTTCCTTCTTACTCTGGTCGCTTTCGCAGCAATCGGAGGTTCACTTTATTACTCAATGGTTATTAAATCCTTAAACAGGCAAATTACGGCTTTAACTAAACCAAGGAATGCTCAACTAACTCAAGAAATAATACCCACCCCACAACAAGTGCACACAAGAATTGTCAAAACCCTAAAATTTAAGGGCATAAATTTAAATATTTACACATATTCAGACCAAAATCTGGACGGGATTTACTATGTAAAACAAGAAAACAGCCCGTCGTCAGACTGGGGTAAAGACGGTTCTTATTCGTACGCAGTCATTTCCACAAAAAGTCCGCTGTATGGAGACGAAAATTTGTCTGACATCGCCGGTAATAAACTAGTCTCGATTAACGCCATTTCCAACTCGATCAGCATTTACGCTATTAACGACCAGTTCCAGCAAGAAAAAACCTTTACGCCCCTAAAAACATTACAACTTCCAACCAACTTTAGCGGAGTGCCATTCGCCGTAAAGTGCGGAGTCGATTTAGTATGTACCGTAAATACGGCATGGCATTTTGAAGGTGGGTGCACGGGAAAATTAGACACCACAAATTTTTCCTTTACCAACATCTCCTGTGGAGAAGGGTATCGTTAATCCTTCACCTTAGAGGTGAAATAGCCTTGCGACCTTTGGTATTACTTGTTATGACACTTCCAGCGGTATATCATAAAAACTGAAACAGTCGCTGGTCGACTGGCAACAAAAATATGGCCTCAAACTTTATCCATCTCCACAACCACTCCGAATATTCACTTCTAGATGGTCTATCCAAGACCAAAAAAATGGTTGCTCGTGCCAAAGAGTTGGAAATGTCTGCCATCGCTTTGACTGACCATGGCACCATGTATGGAGCCATCGAATTTTACAAAAATTGCCAAAAAGAAGGCGTGAAGCCCTTAATTGGGATGGAGGGTTACGTGGTAAATCGCGACCATAAAGAAAAAGCCGGTAAAGGTGAAAATAATCATTTGGTTTTAATAGCCAAAAATTACACAGGTTATAAAAACCTGATGAAATTAACCACAATTGCCCACCTCGAGGGTTTTTATTACCGCCCTCGTGTTAGTAAGGACGTACTAAGACAATACAGCGAAGGCATAATTTGTTTATCTGCCTGTCCAAAAGGTGAAATTGCCGAGCTGATTGTCTCAGGCAATATGGACAAAGCCAAAGAGACAATTGCCTGGTATCAGGACACCTTCGGTCAGGAAAATTATTTTCTTGAAATTCAAAGGCACCACTACCGCGATTATTGGGACGCAGTCAAATCAAATTCAAGGCTTTACGACAAACTTGTGGCAATCCAAAAAAGTGAAGACATTTGGGTGTCTGGAATTACCAAATTAAGCCGGGAACTGGGTATCCCATTGGTTGCAACCAATGATGCCCACTATATCAAACAAAGCGATGCTACCGCTCAAGATGCCTTGGTTTGTATTTCCACTGGCAAAAACGTTTCGGACATTGACCGGTTAAGGTACGTGGACACGCCCACTTTTTATCTCACGACCCAAGAAGAAATGTCCTCCAATTTTCCGGACTTTCCAGATGCGCTCACAAACACTCTAAAAGTCGCCGAAGCGGTAGATGTCCAAATAGAGCTTGGTAAATGGTATTTTCCAAATTTCGAAATACCAGACAATAAAACCGCCCAGGGTTATTTACGGGAGCTAGCTCACGCCAGACTACCGTTAAAATTTCCTAATACCGACGATCAAACTCTCAAGCGGCTTGATTACGAGCTCGAAGTTATTATTTCCAAAGGTTATGCCTCATATTTTTTGATGATGTCAGACATGGTCAATTGGTGTACTGACAATGGCATTATCACCAACACCAGGGGTTCTGCAGCGGGTTCGTTGGTGTCGTTCGTCTTGGGTATTACGAGTGTAGATCCACTCCGTTACGCCTTGCCATTTGAGCGTTTCTTAAATCCACTTCGTCCCAAAGCTCCTGATATTGATTTGGATATTGCCGACGATCGGCGCGAGGACCTCATTCGTTATATAACAACTCAATACGGAAAAGACAAAGTGGCCCAGATTTGTACATTTGGCCGGATGTTGGCACGAGCAGCAGTCAGAGATGTGGCCCGGGTTCTGGGTCACCCGTATTCAATAGGAGATCATCTCGCCAAGCTTATCCCCATGGGCTCTCAGGGCTTCCCGATGACTTTGGAGCACGCTCTTGAGATTTCCCCAGAATTAAAATTAGCCTACGATACAGATCCGTCGGCCAAACAAATATTAGACTTAGCCAAAGACGTAGAGGGCAACGCCCGCCACGCTTCTGTTCACGCAGCGGGTACCGTCGTTTCTCCAGGTCCTATGACGGATTACACTCCGCTTCAATTGGAACCCAATGGTGAAAAAGTAATTACCCAATATGAAATGCATGCATGTGAGGATGTGGGTCTGGTCAAATTCGATATTTTGGGTATTAGGAACTTGTCGATATTAGGCGCTGCTCGTGACATCATAGAGAAATCGCGAAACATCAAAATAGATTTAGCCAACCTACCTATTGACGACAAAAAGACATTTTCCATGCTTGCCCGCGGGGAAACCATGGGAGCTTTTCAGTTGGGAGGCTCGGGCATGACCAAGTGGTTAAAGGAACTTAGACCCAATCGGGTTGAAGATATCATGGTTATGATCGCCCTTTTTAGGCCAGGTCCTATGGCAAATATTCCTGAATTCATTTCCAGGAAAAATGGCAAAAGCCCGGTTACATATTTGCACCCCAAAATGGCAAATTTTCTAGACAAGTCCTATGGCATTTTGGTCTATCAGGAAGATATTCTTTTTACCGCTCTTGAGTTAGCGGGATACGATTGGGGTAGTGTCGATGCACTTCGTCAGGCCATAGGCAAGAAAAAACCAAAAGAAATGGCCGAACAGCACGTCATTTTTGTTGATGGTTGCGTCAAGACCTCAGGCATGACCAAAGAAGACGCCGAAAAAATCTGGGATCTTTTTGTACCTTTTCAGGGTTACGGTTTCAACAAAGCCCACGCCGCTTCATACGGCTTATTGTCTTATCAGACGGCGTATCTCAAGGCTAATTATCCAGTGGAATATATGACGGCATTACTAACCGCCGAAGCAGGGGATACAGAAAAAATTGTCGAGGCGGTCGAAGAATGTCGCCGGATCAAAATAAAGGTTCTCGCCCCGGATATAAATAGTTCGGATACCGGTTTTACTATCGAGGAAGGCAAAAGCATCAGGTTTGGCTTTTCAGCTATAAAAAACGTGGGTGAGGCCGCCATTTCTTCAATACTACATGCCAGAAGCGCTGGTCAGTTTACGTCGCTTACAGACTTTTGTCTTAGGGTAGATAGCCAAAAGGTCAACCGCAAAGTTTTGGAGAGTTTAATCAAAGCTGGCGCGCTAGATTTATTTGGCAAGCGTGCCTCTATGTTGGCTGGTCTAGACAAAATTCGAGACATGGGGACTTCCATAAGTAAATTAAAAAATTCTGGCCAAACCACTTTATTTGGTGAATCAGAAGAGGTAGACACCAAAGACTCTCTTCCCGACATTCCCGAATTTGAAAAGGATCAAAAACTGGCTTTGGAAAAGGAGCTTCTGGGCTTTTATCTTACCGAACATCCGCATGCAGCAAAAATGGCTCAGATAGGGGATCTAATTACATGTCACATCAGCGACTTATACTTAGAAGATTACACAAATAAAACAGTTATCACCGGAGGTATCATTGAGTCCTGTAGAAATGTGGTCACCAAAAACGGCAATCTGCCCATGTGTTTTGCCAAAATTTCCGATCTTTCAAAAAATGTCGAAGTTGTAGTTTTCCCCAAAACTTATGCCTTATCACCCACCATTTGGCAGCCTGACAATATGGTTATTTTCGAGGGAAAAGTCGAATCCCGTCAGGACAAATCCAAAGATTCTGCCGAAGATTCCAGCGACTTACCCCATGAACTAACGATTATTGTGGATTCAGCTGCGGCATACATAGGCCCTGAAACAGTTCTGCCTCAAGTTGTTCGCAAAAACCCATCCTATTCACCACCTCCTCCACCGGCACCCAAACCCCCAGTCTCAATTTATATCCCCGAAGGTTTACCGGCCTCAAAGTTGGTTAGTCTCAATTCGTTACTTCAAGAACACAAAGGTAATCAACCGGCCGACCTTATTTTTTCCAAATCTAGTAGTTCCAAGACACTACCCTTACCTTATGGCCTAAACTGGTCAGCCGAGTTAAAGGCCAAAGTAGATATGTTGTTAAACTCGCCAGTTTAGGTTAAAATCACTCTCGTCATGGCAAATCAAGCAACTATCAAAGAAACCTCATTTCACGTCGGGGACCTGGTCAAAGTATCTCTTAGGGTCTTGGAAGGTGATAAGGAACGCATTCAAGTCTACGAGGGTATGGTTATCGGCATCCGCGGGCGTGGTGAAAACAAGAGTTTCACAGTCCGTAAAATAGCAGCCAACAACGTCGGAGTCGAACGTATTTTCCCCCTTCTCTCCCCGTGGATCTCAAAGATAGAAATCAAAAAGGCCGGTCAAGTGCGTCGTGCCAAGCTTAATTATGTCCGGCAAAAGAGTGCGCGCCAAGTGGCCTCCATCACCCAAGCTCACTAACATCAATGAAAATTCGTCTCCTGCTTGCCGCCATAATCCTTTTGGCTGCTTTTCTTCGTTTATACGACCTGCCACATCTTCCAAATGGACTGCATTGGGACGAACAAGACACTGGTTATCAAGCCTATTCACTCTTGACCACTGGCAAGGATTATTTTGGCAACTCCCTTCCGTTATTTTTGCATTCGTTTGCAGACTATCGCACCCCGGTTTTTATTTATTCGGTTGTCCCGTTTGTTAAATTCCTCGGTCTTACTTCACTTGCAGTCCGCCTTCCCTCAGCCATCTACGGCATTTTGTCGGTTTTTTTTATTTATATCCTGACAGGCCTATTATTTAGAAATTTGTCATTAGGAATTAGAAATTTCGCAGCCATATCAATGGCTGCATCTCCCTGGCACGTGCTCTATGGCCGGCAAAGTGTAGAGTGCAATGCCATGTTAATGTTTTTACTTCTTGGGCTAGTAGGTTTCTACAAATCTTTTACCCGCCCCTCTTGGCTTATTCTTTCCGGTCTGGCTTTTGGATTAAGCATCGCTTCGTATAGTCCGGCCAAGTTTTTTGTCCCACTTTTAGTCTTGCTTCTGATGCTCCAAAATTTAAAACATTTGGCTCAGGCACTTCGGCTATCTGTCTTGGCTGCATTTGCACTGGCTATTATTTCCGGGCCAATTCTTTACGATGGTTTCTTTGGGGTTTCCGGTACCAGGTTTCACGATGTGTCGATTTTTACCGACCCCACGATTTCAGCCAGTGTTAATCTCAAGCGCGAGGACCATGCCGTATCGGCTGGGGTTCAAAGACAGGTTGGCATGCAGCCGTCATTAATCGACAAATTATTAATCAATAAACCCGTATTTATTTTCAATACCTTCTTAAGCAATTACACCCGCACCTTTTCGCTGGAATACTTATTTTTAAAAGGGGATCAACAACTCCGCCATTCTCCAAGCAAAGACTCCATCGGCCAGTTTCATCTCATAGAAATTGTCCCATTTCTACTCGGTCTCTTTCTCCTAGCATCTAGTATCAAGCATCCAGCGTCTAGGTTGTTGTTTTTTTGGCTTCTAGTAGGCCCGATTCCGTCAGCGCTTACACGTGACGGGGGTCCGCATGCCGCCAGGACTTTCTTGATGCTTCCAGCCTTCATTCTCACAATTTCCCTTGGGATAAACTATTTATTTTCCAAATTTAAACTTTTGTCTCTTGGTTATTGTCTCTTGTTTATTATCTCTGGTCTATTTATATTTGATTATTTTTTCAGCTTTTACCGTTTTGAATCTGCCAAACCGTTTCAGTATGGTTTCGACCAGGTTGTCAACATAGCAGTCAATAATTCAAAATCCTACGATCGGGTGATAGTGGACTTGCACGAAGACTCAGGCCTTATGGCTTATCTTTTTAATTCCCGACTAGCCCCGGCTGCTTTTCAATCCATGCATCCTCTTAACCAAGTGGAGGTCGTGCCCGGTATTTCAGGCATCGCCTTTTCCAATATGCTTTTTTTATCTCCCGGAAGCAGAAATTGGTTTGACATTTTTCAGAATAGCTCATTCCATGGCAACAACTTGATCATTTCAGCGGCCGATCAGCCCCAACTGGATCGTATGACAGTCATCTCAAAGATACATTATCCCGATTCGACCCCCGCCTTCTACACGTTTACAAAATAGTTTATGTTGAAGGCTTGTTTTTTCTACCTGTTTACCACCACGGTAGGCTTGTATTTTTGGATGAGCTTCTTTGGTATCGACTGGTTTGCTTTTTTGGCCATACTGCTTTTGCCGTTGTTGGCCATCCTCAAACTACGTAGTTATTTTGATATACACTTTACGCAAATAACTTCTGAACATCTTGTTGTAACAGGCTTAATTTTTTTCGAAATCTGTACTTTGCTTTTTGTGCTCTCACCGTTAGTTTTGACCCAGACTATCAACGGATTTAAGTTCTACGAATTTACGGGTATCAATGATTACTACAAACATGTTTATGCCATCACCGCCATTTTAAATAGGGGATTGCCTCCAGTTCACCCATATTATCCCAATGCCAATTTATCCTATTACTATGGCTATTATCTTATCCCTGCCGCCATCGCCAAAGTTACTGGCGTGGGCTACAACGTGGTTATGTGGTTATATCCGCCACTTACCATAGCCCTCACATTAGCCTTTTTGTATTCCCTTTCAAAACTTTTTATCACTTCAAAGTGGGTCAGAATCCTCATGGTCATTGTGCTTATTACTGGTACTGGTTTAGACATTGTTCCCACACTAAAAATCAATAGTCCCAATATTCGCCACATCGAATCCTGGTCCCAGGAACTAAATTTGGGCCTAATCGTAAACAACACTTTCATGTCCTATCTTTGGGTTCCCCAGCACGTGTTGGCAGCACTAGCCCTTATTTATCTAGCCTATCTTCTTCACAAAGAAAAACTTACTATTCTAAATTTCATTCTTGTGTCTACGGGCCTAGTCTACATCGGTCTTACCAGTTTTTTTGTTGCCATCACCGCGGTACTTTGGCTAGGACTTTTTTTCCTAAAATATCCTGAAAAAAGATATTGCCTAATTTTGTCAGGAGTGTGCGCGCTCGCTTTGGCATTACCCTATTTATCACAACTTAGTAACCGGGCCAATCTTTTTTATTTCTACACGCCAGGGTTTTATACGTTTATAACTTCTCAAGCGCTTTTAAACCGGCTATTAAACATAATCGTAGAATACGGACCACTTGCCCTGATTAGTTTATTGGCCATACCCAATGGATATATAGGACTTGCCATGCTGCTTCCCATCCTTATCACCTGGTTTATCAGGACCCCAGGGCCCAACGACTTTGGTATGCGTAGTATTTTACCTATTCAACTACTAGTACCTATGGCTGTGGGTATGATTTACGAAAAGCTTAAAAGCCCTGCCGCCCGTGTTATTTTCTTACTGATACTTGCAATCAACTTAGGATTTAGTGCATATGGCTATTTGTATGAGCATGTCAATTCCTGGAAGGACAGGCGGATTTTAACCGTCGAGGATAGTCAGTTGATTACTTGGGCTAGAAAACTTCCAAAAGAAACCAAACTCGCAGCCTATCAAAAAGAAAATTGGGCTTTTTATATTCCGCCCTTAGGGTGGAAAACGTTATTAAGTCCCCATCTTTACGATTCGGGGGTGTATATTGCAGGTAATATTGGGTCAGACCATGGAGTCTTTGAGACCATGGGGAGGCATGTTTTTGAGGGTACGGTTTTTGGCAAGACCCCCTCAGATGTAATTTTGGCACGACTTGAATATTGGAGTTATTTGGCAAAATATCTAGCCTGGTCGCCATTTGACTATTTTGTGATTACCCAAAAAGAGTGGGTCAAAAAAGGAGTCAATCCTTGGTTTTATATCTTTAATCAGATGAAAAACAAGCCCGATTTAATAGGAGACAAATTTGCCGCCTACCAATTTGCTCCGCTTGTATCGTCTGTCGAAAAATACGACCTGCAGATTGCCAAACTCCCTAAAAAAATCGTCATTTCCGGCAATGCCTTTACCCTAGACAGGGGATTGTGGTATATCGTAGGCTGCAACACCAAAGCCCCTTCCTCGTTAATTCTTGATCTCGAAGACTACTTTTCTCTTTTTAAGTCCCAGCTCGACGTGCCGGGTTGTATTGGCACCACCCTCCTGGTCTCAGATTCGGATCCGATTCGCGTAGTCAAAAATTATTCCGTAAGCCAATTATCTGCCTATAAAGTTACAGTAGTTCCCAAATGAAAAAACTTTTGTTTGTTTGTTTATTATTTGGATTTTTATTTTGGGATTTAGGGTTTAAAAGTTTGGTTGCGGCCCCATTAGACACACTGGTTGGAGCCTATTATCCATGGGTTTCGTATCACTGGGGCTATTCGACAGGCGTTCCGGTCAAAAATGGCCTTTTATCCGACGTATTTGATCAGTTCTTTATTTGGAAACATTTAGGGGTGGCAGAGCTTCTCTCTGGCCATGTTCCCACCTGGAACCCCTATGTATTTTTAGGAACCCCGTTTTTGGCCACGTTTCATTCTGCTCTATTACACCCGGCAAACATTCTTATGGTGCTTCCAATTCCCTGGGGCTGGAATCTGTATATCATAAGTTCTACGCTTGCGGCCTTTTTATCCATGTATTTGTATTTGAGAAATCATGTCCAAAGTCCAATAGCAAGAGCGTTGGGGTCGGTAGTGTTTGCCCTAGGTGGACCTATGTCTACCTGGTCCGAATTTGGCACAGCTGTTTGGGCCATGGCCATGTTGCCGCTAATCTTGTGGAGCATAGATACCAAAAAATACAAAAATATTCCAGTCTTTTTTCTGGCCCTAATTCTAGCAGGCAACGTCCAGGTGCTTACATATGCCACCGGTTTTATTTGTTTATATGGTTTGCTTATACTACCCCGCAACAACTTATTAAAGCTTCTGGGCTGTTTGATTTTGGGAATAGGTCTCTCTGCAATCCAGCTTGTCCCCACCATTGATTTATATACCAAATCAATCAGGTCCGAGGATAAATATGTTACCCATTTCAATTATGGTCTAAACTCTTATTCCCAAGCAATTAGGTTAATAGCTCCCGATTTTTTTGGCCACCCGGTTACCAATAATTTTACAAGCGATTACCCATATCACGATTATTCTCCGTTTTTTGGGACGATTTCATTAGTTCTAGCCAGTTACGCAGCCTTAACTATAATCAGAAATAAGTTTACCGACAAAACAGACACCGTCTTCGTAATCTCGTTTTTAGGTTCACTATTTTTATCTTTCGACACTCCGATTACCCGATTTATTTTCAGTCAGCCGGTGCCGCTACTTACTTTTTCGCTAGCCACCAGGATTTACTTTCTGACCGTGTTTTCAGCAGGTTTTCTGGTTGCCAGGTCTTTCTCTTTTACATCCCGTCGAACTTATTTATTCATTAGTCTTGTTACCCTGGCTCTTACAGGATCTTTCCTTATTCGCCACCCATCACCGGTTTCTCTGCGAAACTCGCTTATCCCGGTGGCTATGTTGATAGTTGCGGTCGCGGGGATAAATCCACGCAAATTAGTATATTTTGCCTTTTTACTTTTGATTTCTTTTGACTTGGTGCGGTTTTATCGTAAATACAATCCCTTCGTGCCGGCCAGGCTAATTTTTCCGGATACCAAAATCACTAAGTTCCTGCAAAGCCATAGGGATTACGCTTTTGTTAGTTTAAGTAAGGATGTCATGCCCCCAAACTCGTGGATGTGGTACAAGATCAGGTCGTTTGGAGGCTATGATCCACTCTATCT
This sequence comes from uncultured Gammaproteobacteria bacterium, assembly GCA_964633995.1. Taxonomy (GTDB): domain Bacteria; phylum Patescibacteriota; class Microgenomatia; order CAZETR01; family Amesbacteraceae; genus CAZWKN01. The sequence goes on along the minus strand of CAZWKN010000002.1, from coordinate 18,770 downwards.
ATTATCTTTCAATAAATTTTCCCAGCTGGCCAACAATCAACCAGCCTCCAGCACACCGGGGAGGTTTATCGAAATTAGTTCACCAAACCTCACTCTTATGCGTCTGGCCAATGTTGGCTATTACTTAGTCAAAAGCGGCCAACCCGTCCCCACAGGGCTTACCAAGCTCTTTTCCGACGAAGGCGTAGATGTTTACCAGGATCCTTTGGCCATGCCCTTTGTGTATGAGAAAGCCTCGTCACGTCCTGGATTCAAGCAAGTCGTTTTTGCTACAAATTACGATTCCGGATGGAAGATTGTATCCAGTGGGAAGATATATCACCCCAAACCATATTTAGACACTTTGCTTTCAGCCGAAATTCCCGCTAATTTAGTTACTAATCAATTAAAAATTACCTATTATCCAAATTCATTACTAGTCGGAAGTTTGCTATCTACTATCAGTCTTCTAATCTATGCAATTGTCATCTTAATCCGGAATCGACAGAAAGTTCCAAATTAGTCACCTGTCCGGCCACTACAGAAAACGGAGTTGGATATAACTTTCTCAAGTTTTTAAAAGTGCTACCCAAGGGATCATAACCTTTAGACTGAGCAATATAACTTCCGGGAGGCAAATTAGCTTGAGTCTGGCCATTAGCATCTGTTACCAATGTGGTGGTCCACACAGGTTTACCAGAAGAAGTTGAATATATATCAATGCTTTCCCCAACAAGTGGACTGCTACATGGTACATTAATATGGCACGGGCCCGCAGTGGGTCCGACGTAAATAATCATATTCAGGTTATAAGACGGAACGGGTGTAGAAGTAGGTGGAATTGGTGTTGAGGTTGGAGGAATAGGAGTAGAGGTAGGCGGTACGGGCGTAGAGGTTGGAACAATAGTCGGGATTGGAGTAGACGTGGGAACCACAGAACATGATCTCATGTCTGTCACATTGGTATAGACATCCTTATATATTTTTAGGTTATCAATAATGCCGTTTGAATAATCGACCAAACTAATCTTGTTGTTTGCCCCAAGATATGTCAGGCCGCCCACATAATTAAACGAACTAGTGGCAAGCTGATTACCCAACAAATCATAAACAGTAAGCTTAATCGTCATGCCATCATAGCTTGCCACCATGTGATACCAAGTATTTGCAGTCAAGGTTATGGTCGGACTAGCACAATTCCCGTAGCCAAGACAAAATGTCAGCTTGCTGCTGTAGTAGTTCAGACTATAACCATAAATTTCATAAACATCAGTATCTATTATTTGAGCATTGGTTGATTGAGGGTTATAAAACAAAGATATCGTAAATCGTTTAAGATTAAGTGGATTAGTAAGGGTCGATAGACCACTCATGGAAAGATGGCCATATGTTGACGGAACTGACGAATTTTGTCTGGCATTTCCACAGGAGTAATTGGCTGGAGTCACCTGGACGTTGATTGGTATGGGTGGAGAGGCAGGTCTCACAAAAGTACTGGTGCCAGTTACTGAGTCCACCAATCCATTATCAAAATTCCAATATCCCACCAAAGACGGTGTACCGGTGGGCTCTACAGTGTCCGGGCTAGTCTTGCAAGCAGTTCCGGAATAAGTTTCAAAGCTGTTCCCTGCGTAATTCAAAACACCTACATTACCTGAGTAAGTTGTAATTGCCTCGGATTCCCTAGTCAATCCCAATTTATTAACCAAAGTATGTGGCGTTGTTGCTACGTTATAAAACAACACTCTATTATTCTTAGTGTCGGATATAACCAAACCATCAGTAGTGTTGTAATCCAAATCACTTGCATATCCCAAGTAGCCATTTTCGACTCCGCCCGTTAGCGTAGCGTTGTTAATAAGGGGCAACGAAGTGGCAGCCAAGGCCGTAGGAGCACCATTGGTTCCGGTATACGTAAAGTCATACGCCTCCACCCCAGTTCCAAATGGTCCAGAATAATTAGAGCTTGGAGGCATCTGTTTAACAATAATGTAAATTCTTTGACCCACAACCTTTATACTCAAAGGTGTTTGTCTGCTGGCGGTAGAGTAAGTTTTAAGCACCACTGGTGTAGGAATCATTCCGACCGAAAAGTTAGTCAAATCATAAGCGACGATCCTACCGCTAGTTCCGGATGAAGAAGTTTCAGATACAAAAGCCCAGGTCTTTCCAGAAATAGAGGACACGTCTATGTCCGAAATCATAGATGTACTTGCCAGTCTACCTGTTGACGCCATGTTTGAGGTAGAATTTGGATCCAATAAACCAGGGACCAGTGGGTCAAAGACCGCTATTGAACTATTAAAATTCAGGCCAGATCCAAACGAAACCGCCTCATACAACTTTCCGTTATCGAAAGCCATTCCTCTATGCCAGTTCTGACCCGATCCAAACGTAAGCGGTACCACCAACTGTATCGGATAATACTCAGGAGCAGTAGTCATGTTTGTCAAGTTTCGTTTAGCGACCCAAAGCTGATAGTAGCCGGATGGAGAAGTTGGTTTAGAAAAAGCTGAGAATAAATAATCCTGTCCAGCCAGGTTTACAACTTTTATTCCATTCTTTTCGAGATAATTTCCCGAGTAATCCAACCCACCTGTCGTGGTCGGTGTACACGCAGTGGGGGCACTAGGACCACCTGGAGTGTAAGAATATGAAACTACCAGCTGGGGTTTGTCGGTGGGGTTTTCCTTAGAATAAAAAATCAAACCATCGGATCCAGTAGAGTCTATTGCAAGTGAGAACTTTTTTAGCCCCACCGATGAAACAAATTTAGTCACAAAATTGGTGAGATTAACCTCGTTCCAATTTCCGGCGCTAGAGCTCTTAATATATGCTACAACCGTGGGGTTACTCGCGGGTCTGTTGTTATAAGAGGTTGAAATCTCGGACCAGGTTGTATTGTCAACATACTTTACATTTTGCGTATTGGTGGAACCGTCAAAAACTTTAAATCTCAGTTTAGCTGAGGTTATTGTCTTCCCGATCAATTTTGGATCATTGAGATCAAATCTAAGATATGAAGATTTTACGGGACTCCCGCTTACCTCTAACGTTTTGGAATAACCATAGTTGGTGGACGGTCTATCTTTATACACCATAGTGTCCGCTTCGGGAGAAATAGCAACCTGGCCATAAAGCAAACTTGAAGTAGCAGCGCTTGTATACAACCTTTTTGCTCCTTGGACAGACAAAACCATGACCGGAAGAATCAAAACAGCACCCAACACCATCAAATAGTTCTTCAAATTAGAATTCACAATAAAAATTACACCATGTACAAAATCAAATTGCAAGCGACAACAGACATTACTTCCTTTTTTGAAGTATGTAAATCGATCCCGATAGTAATAAAATACCCAACGTGCCAAAGATCACCCACCCAGGTAGGTTCAATAGGATTCCCCTGGTATAGTAAATAACTTCAGCCACCAACACCGCACACCCCCACCTCCAGACGTTCGGCCTCCTAAAATGTAATCCGGCAAATACAAGCGCCAAACCCTCTCCGATTAACACCACTCCTCTAACTTGACTAGTTAAAGCCTGAACTCCCATGGGGACTGTAGCCAATGCGAGTGCCAGTATTTCAATATCAATCCACCAGGCGTAAGCCGCCCAGCCCAGCATGTAAAATTGCATTTCATCAACCAATAATACTCTTCCGGCATAGAATTGAATTCCGGCCAAGACGATTGCCACTCCAGTTTGAATATAAACTTTCATCTTTCTGGTCATACCTTCCACTACAATCATTCCGCCGGTCACCACCAGAGCAATAGAGGCCAACCACCCGCCAAGTGGCAAGTAACAAGACAGGTAAAACCCAAGCATTGATCCAAATAAGGCGCTAATAACAAGTGCGTTTTGAGGCTTGATCAAATTAATCAAATACACGGCAGTAGCGGTTAATAAATAACCCAAGGCGGTATCAATCAATGTAAGCTTGTAAATCATGCTGGCGCTTGCGACAGCGATATAGCCAATCCAAACAGAAATGAATTTTAATTTGGGTTCATTTTCCAGTTGGCACAACCCATACCAAACGCCCCCTGATATTAAAATCACCAATAATCCCAACGGCACCTGCCCTAAAAATGCGAAATAGATTGAAGCTATCAAAAAAATGGCATAACTAGCCATCTTTAAGTAAGAGTTTAGGTGCTCGCGGACACTCAGTGGGATTACTAGTAACGTTAAATACATGCAGGCCAAAGCAACTTCACTTTGTATCATCGTCAAGTACTGGGTGATTGCATGTGGCAGTACCAATGCAGATAGTATTAGCACTCCAAAATTGATTATATGCTTGGTTCGGTAATAAAAATAATAATTTAGCACCACCCACGCAACCGTCGTAGACAAATACCAGGCAGGAATACCAAGAGTGAATACTGTAGCCATCCCGGCTAATCCACTTCCAAATGCCGCAAATAACAGTTCCAAATCGGGTCTTTTGGCCTGTCTTAGCAGCTCAGCTATCAAAGCGTAGGTAATTCCTAATCCTACAAAAATAAGTCCCTCTTCTGCAGAAAATAAATTCGGAAGTACCTGTTTACCAATAAATCCTATCGAAATGGGGGCAGTCAGAGCCGCAATGGCGGCAAAGATCTGTTGTTTATCCTGGGGTTTGTATATATAAGCCAGCATTCCATAGTAGCCGGTGGCCAGGGCAAATGTAATTCCAGATTGCAAAAAATTTCGGTTAACAACATCAGTCAGGCTAAATACCAAGGCTACCGGCAACAAGACTTGAGAGACTACCAAAGTGGGATTTCCGGGTTCAGATTCAAGTTTCGTCTTATTCAATATTGTGTTAATCATGGCAAAAATGGCCAGGCCCCAATAATAGTAGTGGACGGGCAAATTAAATAAGCCAATTGTGGACTGGAAAAGTGAAAGCGAAGTAAACACAACCAAATAATCCAGCAGGGTATGCCGGATTACGCCATTGGCGTAGTAGTACAATCCCGCACACACCAGAGACGTTAAAAACCAAATCATCCGTAAGTATGCAGGCTCGTGGCTCAAATTACTTGCTACCAGCCCGACCAATGGATAGCTAATAAGACCAATGCAGGAAAACACAATCGCAGCCGGTTTTATTTTTTCAGACGATTTGTACATCAGCAGTCCGGACAAATAAAAGCCGCTGGCAAACAGAAACATCAATAGGGCCTTACTTAAGTCTGATATGTTTGCATAAGAATAGGTCGCAAATATCCCACATGCGACAATTATCAAAAATGCCCCCAAGTAAAGAACGACATTAACGTTGTCTATGTGTTTTTCAGGTTTAACTATTTGGACCGGGGCCGAAACGGGAAGTGGGCTGGGTGTGGGTGTGGTGGGAATTTGATCAACAGTTTTCTTGTTACCAAACTGTCTAAAAAAACAAATTACTCCATACACGTAAAACACGGGTACCGATATCAGAAACAAAATTGAAATCAACCCCATATCGCCTGTGACAATTAGTATAATCTCTCCATGTCAAAAAAGAAATCAAGTTTGAGTATGTGGTGTGCCAAACATGACATAAAGCGGTTTTTGTTTGATCTGGACGATACTATTTGCTCCACCAGGCATCTTTTTAGTGAAGCGTTATCCGAGGCGGCTGACTTGTTAAGTTTGCACGCTCCACACCAAACTCGCGCCGATTGGCTAACCTACATTGAAGAAATAAACAACCGGCTTTTTGAACAAATCGGTGTCAATCCTATTCGCTGGAACTTTGTGGTAAACGAGATGGCAGCAAAGAACAGATTTCAAAAGGGTTTAGAGGGCGAAATGAAACAGATATTCAAGAAAATATACACCACGCCGCTTAAAATGCAGGACGGTGCCGAAGAAGGGCTTCAAATTGTTAAAAATACAGGCATCCCCATAGGCATTGTCACCCACGCAAATAGAGATTGGACAAACCAGAAATACGCTTGGTTAAACTTGGAAAGGTTTGTGCGACCGGATCAAGTTTATATCGTTAGTGAGGACGGTCACAAGACCTCGGAATCATGGCTTCAGGCCATGCACTATTTTAAAGTGAAACCCGCCCAGTGTGCCGTAGTTGGGGACAGCCCCAGGTCAGATATCATTCCCGCCCAAACAGTTGGAGTCAAACATTGTTTTCTAGTAGAAAACTCGGCTATCTGGTCAATTCACAATTTGCCGGTTAGCCAAGAAGTTGTGCGCATCAAGACTTTAAAACAAATCGCCGAAGTAGTTAGCTTTTAAACCACTTTTTCGCATTGGGGTTACGGTGCGGGCAACCGGGCCAACAACATGGACGGCGCTTACCGTTTTGTAGGTCTTGGCAAAGCCGTTTCAAGTGTTCCTGTCGTGTTTCAGCTTTTTTTACGCTGGTTATCCAACAAATCCATTCGTTTCTAGCAAGCGGAGTCAGCCCGTTCCAAAGTTTTGACAAATTGTTGTCCGATTTCAATCTTGCTTGCAAGTCGTTTGGGACTTTATGAAGTTTTTGTCCTGTTTCCATGGATCAATTATATATCTTAGTGTTAACATTGGGTTGTGGACAAGAGAAAACTTACCTCGTGGGTGTTAATTATCATTCACCTTGTGTTAGGGTTGCTAGTTTTGGAAATTTACTCACTAGTCCTCCAGGATTTTACCCACTTTTATCCCTGGGGTCTGTTAATTGCTGTGGTATTCATTACCGAAATAAATCCCCTGTTTCTGTTTGTCTCGATATCTTGTCTTTTTAGCCTGGTAGCCTTCATTAGGCAAGTCCGCAAGTCTCACCTGGTGTTTTATCTGCTTTTTGCTTTCTTGTGGTATCCACTGTCACATGCTATTAACCAGTATCAACAATTTAAATTTATCCAGACGAAAGAAGACCTTAATAATTTGTCGGTAGCGATTCAGACCAAGAACAAAGACTTTTTTAAGATTGAACAGGTTACGCAAGTTGTTCCCAAAACAACAAATAGAAAAGTAAGCATTACCCTGACTCCATATAAAGCCAATTTTGACTCAAAATATTCAGGACAGTTTATGTTGGAAGTGCAAGGCAATCTCAGCAGGGATCCTATGTACAAACAACTTATTACCATTCAGCCGTCGGCAACCGGTATGATCGATCCCGGCTCAGAAGTTTTGCAATCGGATGGTACAACTACGCTTACTTTTTTAAATAACGGCAATCTTGTTCTTGAGTTTTATTACGACGACTCCGGTCCGGCAGAGGATCTTACCGCTATAACCATAAGTCTTACGGGTTATACCCAAGGTTCGTTAAACGGCTTAACTTTTTACAAAAAAATCATTCATTTGCCTCGCTAAATTCTACACAATGCTTCCGATGGATCTATCCATTTACGTCCGTCGGCTTCAATTAAGATTTTAGCTTCGTCAGGTCCCCAAGTCCCAGGTTCATAGGCATATGTGTTTGGTTTTTGGACAGCCATTTGGTCTATAAACGCCCAACTAGCTTCCACTTCTTCTGCGTCATTAAAAAAAGTTCCGTCACCAGCAATCGCATCGTAAAGAAGTTTCTCGTATGCGTCGGCAGGTTTTGAACTGGAATCGCGGTAACAATATTGTAAGTAGCTATTTTCAAGTACAAATTTATGATCCGGTTTCTTAGTCAGTATTTCAAAACCGATACCCTCATTTGGTGTAATGCGGTAAGTAAGCACGTTGGGTTTGTTGGTGGGAGATAGTGAGCCGAACAAAGATTTCAAGTTTGGTTTAAAAACGATGGATATTTCAGTAGCGGTCATGGCCAATTTTTTCCCGCCCCGCACATAAATAGGCACCCCGGCCCAGCGGCTGTTATCAATGTGGGTTTTAAAGGCAAAATACGTATCGGTTGTCGATAGGGGATCTACCCCTTTTTCGTACAAATACCCGTTATATTGGCCAAAAATAAGTTTGTTGGGATCTGGTTTTAATTTGGTCAAAATGTCGATGCGCTTTTGTGTCACCTCGGCGTTCTCTAGTTGTTTTGGTTCTTCCATTGTGCCCACTACCAGCATCTGAAGTAGGTGGTTTTGCCCCACATCTCTTAGTGCGCCTACGGTGTCATAATATCCACCCCGGCTACCAATCCCAAATTCTTCACCTGCCAAAATTTGGATATGATCCACATATTCACTACTCATCAACGGCCCGATTAAAGTATTGCCAAATCTAAAGACCAAAATATTTTGGATCGTTTCCTTGCCCAAATAATGATCCAGCCGGTATATCTGGTTTTCCTCAAAGTATCGATGCAGTAATTTGTTTAGTTCGACAGCAGTTGGTAAGTCGCGTCCTATTGGTTTTTCGATCATTAGTCTCACCCAGCCATCCAAAGATTTATTCATGTCGTGCTTATTTAATGATTCCAAGATAGCGGCATAATGGTCGGGGTAAGTAGCAAAATAAAATAAGTGGTTTGAAGTAAGCGGTTTGTAATCATCCAAAAATCTCTTTAATTCAGGGAATAAATCATCAGACCCTTCAGAAAAATCTCCCTGGATGTAATGCAGCTTTTTTAGAAGTGAAGAAATTACTAGCGGGTCGGTTTTGTGGTGATGGCGGTGAGAGCCATCATGTAAGGTTGTTTCCACATATTTTTCAAAATCAGCCTTGGAAAAAGGCTGGCGGGAAATACCCACAATTCTAGTGTCGGGATGCAGCAACCCCTTGGCCTCCAGATCGTAAATAGCAGGTAGTAACTTGATCTGGCTCAAGTTACCAGAAACGCCAAAAATAACCAAGACAAATGGTTCCATTTTTCCATTATAAACGCTAATGATTAAGGATGGGTTAAGGGCTATAATCTACTCATGACGAGTTTGTCTCTAGAACTGTTTAACCAGCAGTACATAGAATTTGTAGGGGATCTTGCCAAGCGACATTCGTCAATAGGGCTCACTTTTTCCAGTTTTCCTCTCGATCATGTTTGTTATCGAGCAGACTCGCTGGAAACATATACTCAGCTGTTTGATTTTTTTAAGTCTCAAAGCGTTTTATATACAACTAAGTTGTTTCACGATCGACACTTTCATGCATTTGTGCTAAGAAAACCTCTAGAGTTTGGGGGAGCCAAGTTTCACTATTTAGAATTTGCAGAACCGGGCGGCAGCGATGACTACGCTCTGGGTTTTCAGCATTTCGAATTTATGACAAATAAAATCCTGTCTACGGTTATACCGGAATCAAAGCTAACAGAACTTCTATTCAAAAGTAAGTATGGCGAAGAGTATCTAAAATGGCCAGATAAAATTGCGGTAAAATTTACAGCTATTCCACAAATTACCAAGGCCCTTCTGGAAGACAACTCCGAGATTGTGGTCAAAAAAGCTTGAATTTAAAAACGAGATCGATATAATTAGTCGTATGCCAGAAGACAGATTGGGACTTGAAAAAGCTTACGACGAAGCCAGAATTTTACACGATAAGATTGCGCCTGAAATAAAAAAAACTGTTACATCTGCAGCTAATGACTATCCAAACTTGAAAACTGAAGTTGCTCCACTTGGAGACACTGGGTATTTAGAACTAGGAGCTCAAAGATTAGCCCAACTAGAGCAAGACTATCCAGATTATTACTACGCATTAAAGACCAGACAAGCCGCCATTGACAGATTGGCCGAAGCCTTGCGTCCCCCGTATTCAGATATTCAACATTATTTAAACGAGAGGATTGCTCATGAGGAAGCAAATTCATTAAGTCAGAAAGATCAATTAACTGCCGAAGAAAAAGCTAGGCATACTGCCAACGTCACCGTCAGATACATTACTTCTAACGTATTACTAGAAGCTGAAAATGCTCACCTTCCCTATACCGATTTACAAATGCTACCGAAGGTGTCGACAGCTATTCAAAAAGAATTGGAAGACGGCCATGTGCTACAACACTATAAATTTAGGGCTCAGGAAATAGGTTCGTTAACGGAGGCAGTTTTGGCTTCTCTAGAGGTCGCCAGCCAGGAAAAACAAGTAGATCCTGTCTTCCGCCTAGATCTTCGTCCGGCTCTTGCAAAGCAGGCCAAATACGATCAAGCGACACATTCCTAATTCATTGCTTTAGTAAACTTTCGCTCCATGTATTTTATCAGCCCGTCGTTGTTGTTGACTATCGCCTTTATCCACTAGGCAAGTTAAAGTAAAATACATCTATGAAAACAATACTAGTTGATGCCGTAGACACATTTGTTTTAGAAGGAATTGGTATTTATAAACCTCTCAACGATTTATTAGAACAATATAACAATCCAAAAATAATACTGACAAACGCAAACGATGAACAAATTATTCAGTTTGGTTTAACTGACTTACCTTACGAGCTTTTCACACTTAAACATAATCCAGACAAAACCGATCCTTCATATTTCAAACAAATGCTCGAGCATTTCAAATTAAAGCCTGAAGATGCCATCTATTTTGAACATAATATGGACGCGGTCAAAAGCGCCCAAGCGCTAGGAATAGCTTCCCATTACTACGATCCAGATAAAAAGGACTTAATAAGTCTAAAATCTTTTCTCGACAAAAACGTCTAAGCATGAAATTACTATTAACATCAGCCGGACTATCCAATCCAACCATTACTAAAGCTTTGGAAGACTTACTGGGAAAATCTGCCAAGAGAGTAAAACTAGCCTTTATTCCTACTGCTGCCAACGTGGAACCAGGTGATAAAAGTTGGATGGTTGATGATCTTAACAACTTTAAGAAAGCTGGATTTGAAGTAGATATTGTCGACATCTCCGCCGTTCCAAAAGAGATTTGGCTACCTCGATTAAATGAATCTGACGTGTTGTTTTTGGGTGGTGGGAATACTTTTTATCTGATGCATTGGGTCAAACAATCTGGGTTGAAAGAGGAATTACCAGAACTCTTAAAAACCAGGGTATATGCAGGAATTAGTGCTGGGAGTTGTATTGCCGGGCCAACCATTTACAACTCAGTCCAAAATCTCTTTGGCGAGAAATATGCCCTAGAGATAAAGGAAGGGTTAGGCTTAGTACCTTTTCAGTTTATCCCCCACCTAAATTCGCCTTATTTCGATAAGATTAGAGAAGAAAACTTACAGCAAGCATCCAAAGATCTAAATGAGCCCGTATACGCACTGGATGATAATTCTGCACTTAAAATAGTTGATGGCAAAGTTGAAATTGCTAGTGAAGGAAAATACCTTACCTTTAATCTATGAAATATTTAATAATGCATGGATCATATGGCTCTCCAGATGAAACCTCACGCTGTTCTTGTTTGTACTTCTAGAGCTGAGTTAGTCGACCCAGAGGCTTTGAAAAAAGCTTTGGTAGAAAACAAAATTGCTTGTGCTGCTTTTGACTCGTATTACAAAGAACCCGTTCCTACAACACAAGAAGATTATTGGGGTTTACTGTCGCTCCCGGACAGCAAATTCATTATCACTCCCCATACCGCTTATGGCTCCAAGGAGGCCAAGACTAGTATGAACGCTATGGTGGTCGAAAATATTAAAGCCTTTGTTAAAACTTCCAAACCCACCTATCAGGTAGGGTAATTTTCCACCTTAGAGGTGAAATAGCCTTGCTACCTTTGGTATTTTTATAAAATTGTGACCCCAACGGGGATGGTTCGACAGGCTCACCATTATTCCCGCAGGCCCTTAGACAAGCACAGGTACTTGAGTAAACCAATATTGCCACTAACCAAGGCGTTCTTCTTTGCCCAACTCCAGCCTTTGAGTTGTTTTTCGCGTTTTGCCGCCAATGTTTGATTTACATACTCTTCAGAATGTACTAGCTCTAGATCGTAAAACTCCTTGGTAGCAATGTTCTTCTTGGCTTTGTGAGAATTTAATCTTTCCGAAAGATCGTTGGTGATCCCAACGTAATAAGTTTTACGATCGCAAAGAAGAATATATGTATACCAAGTCATGGCAAAAGAAAAGTTTACCCTGAGCTTGTCGAAGGGTGACCCAAAGGGTCGAGGTTCGGAATCATATTATCCCTGATCTCATTACTCTCTTCAACTTATTCTCTAATAGACTAGGTCAGATGGCATTTGCCCCTGTAAGCTACTCCGTATGAGTATTCGAAGTATAGATCACAGTAAGGTATCGTTGGAAAACTGCGACATGTGTCGCAACTTTATAAACTATGAATGATACCAGTCACCAGGCTAAAACAGGGGGAGTACCTAACAGAGGTAGTTTGTATGCAGTGGCCGCTGCTCACTCCAAAGAAGCAATAGAGACACTGTATGACTTGATGAAGAATTCCCAAAATGAAGGGATTCGTCTCGGAGCCGCTAAGGCAATTCTAAATAAAACAATTCCTGATCTGAGAGCAAGCGAGGGAGAGGATTATATTCCACCTACCCCACTAACCCACACCATATCCCCAAGGTTTGCAAAAATTATGGAAGACATACTCAATGACACTAGAAAGTCGACGATATCAACTCCGTGATCTGATAAAATACACCCATGGGATTACCTTATTTGAAAGTCCAACCAGAAGAAGCAATACAAGTGTTGGATGAGTGTATAGTAAGCGGATACAAAATCAAAGACCAGATAAACGCAGAATATTTCCAAGATAGGTCGACAGTAAATGGTGAAAAAATCACACGATGGCGAGATCAATCTCATGCTTGGGCAGATGATTGTCTGAAAAAATTGGCGAATCTTTTTGTCTCACAAAAAGAGCTGTACGAGTTCAGAGATGCCCCAGTTTCCCCGTTGATGAGAGTGAACACAAACGTTGATTGGAATGAAATCATCAATAAACACGAGGCTTGGGTCAAGCGTCTAACAGAGTACGATAGATATATTCGAAATGAGTTCAATGTCAAAGTAGAGGTTGTAGGCAGAGATAAAATTGTTCAATATGGCGATAATCCAACAGTCGATATAAAAAATTGATATGGAAATAACTGGAAGAGACAAAATCACCCAAACTGGCAGTAGTCCGTCTGTAAAGATTGACAATCGTAAAGTCGAAGAAAAAAAACATTGGTACCAGACATGGTGGGGACAGCTTGCGATTGGAGTTGCCATTATTATTGCTGGAGCCATCCTAACCAACTTGCTTGGTTTGACCAAGATACCAACACCATAGGTTGTTTACTACTTCACCCCTTTCAGTTATTTGTAATACCAGTTTCTGTGTGATCATTGGCCATAAGTTCCTTTTCAAACTCCATGATACTCACCAATTGTCCAAGATGGGTAGTAAAATACTAGAGCCTTACCAAGTTGGTTTTACTCTGACTTTTCTAATGTGAGCGTGTTCTTCAGTGGGGGAACATCTGAAACCTACTCGACCCTGAGAATAACTGAAAACATTTAGCTTTCTAGCCTGCAAATTGCCGACATTTTTGCCTTCCTCATCTTTGTACTCCATATTTTCAACTTTTTCGACTCTCAGCGGATCTTCAAGATACAAATGGTAGATATGCTCACCTTCAATGAACACATCAACAGTATTGCCTCTCACTTGTATATTCACGCCAAACCAGGCATATCTCCTCACTACCTTTTGCATATCTTCAGAGAGTGATATCCGCTCATGCGGCCAAATGATCCAATTCCCTTCGTAGCGAAAATGTGGTCTTATGTACACACCTTCTTCAAGTCCTTTCTCACTTCCTTTACCTTCTTGGTCAACGATCACAAATTGAAGCATCATGTAATTACTTCTATCACGCGCCTTTACTAACCATCCAATTTTCCCCTTTCCTAAAATCTTATTCTCGAATGAGAAAGAGTACTCGTCCCATAGACCTGATTGTGTAATTCCACCCAAATCTGAATTCATAACACTAAGCACCTGCTTTTCATTTTCTTTTTCGATCGTCCACCCTTCAGACCCGTAATTCCATTTTCCAAGACCTTCCTTGAAATCGTCCCTAAACTCTCCAGATACAAGTTTGAGATATATTACCTGGTAAGAAAGTACCGAAGAAATCAAAATCAAAACAAAGATAAGAATCACCCAGTAATAGACGGGTATTCCATAATGAAGCAGGTTCAGAAAATGTAGTACATTGCTGAAAGTTGAGGATAACCAAGTGATTACAACCTGCCAAACTCCTAATGTCTGAAGTATTGTAGCTACCGAGACAAGAAATGCAATTCGTCCGATTGTATTTTCCCAGAAGAATTTGACTACCCAAGCCAGTGCATCCAGTATTGTTTGTTTGAAATTACTACCCATAAATTTATCGATCTTATATTGGGCAGAATATCTGGATTGTAGCACAAATTATCGATGAAACTATTCAAGTACTTATTTCTAACAATATCCGTGCGACACATGGCGCACTTTATAATCCTGCTGTAAAAATCGATTTTAGCCTGGAAACTTGACGTAACCCCGTTGATGTTTGGTAGCTTCAAGTTAGATGGCAAATCTAACTCTTACCAAAGCACGAAAAATTCTGGGAAAACTGGCAGAAGGCATATCTGATGCTGACCTTGAACAAGAGATGAAAACAGCTCAACTTCTCAAGATGCTTTACTTTAGTCATTTGAAGAAAACACCAATCAATAGTTCGTATAATAAAGAGGCCAATGGAAAAACTTAGAGCTGTTATCTATATCCGTGTTTCTGATGAAAGTCAGATCAAGAACAATAGTCTTGAGACTCAACTCAAGTCCTGCCATAGCTATGCCGATCTCAATGGTTTGGAAGTGGTAAAAGTTTTCAGAGAAGAAGGTGTATCTGCAAAACATATCCATACTCGACCAGAGATGAGATCACTTCTTCAGTTTTGTACTCTAAAGAAAAATTGCATTTCACAAGTAATTGTATACAAGATGGATCGTTGGACTCGGAATGTTGAAGAAGGATTGGCTGCAATTTCCTTACTCTCAAGGTCGGGGGTAGCTGTAAGTCCTGCTACCGAGGTAGCTGATCAAGGTTCTATGGGAAAGGCAATGCGCACGATCCTAATGGCTTTAGGAGAGCTAGATAATGGATTGAAATCAGAACGGGTCAGAGACAACATGCAAACAATGTTCAGAAAGGGTTTATGGCCATGGAAACCGCAGATTGGGTACACTAGACCTAAGGGAGATAGAGATCAAGTAAAAGGTAAGCCAGCAATTTTAGATGAGAGATACAGTGAAATGATCAGGCTTCTATTTTCGAAAGCCTCAGATGGTCAGTATTCAAAACTTTGGTTGGCTAAGTATCTGAATTCACTCGGTTTTGGTAAAACTTATGGTAGACCTGCAGATGGTAAACTGATAACACACATCATAAAAAATCCATTTTATTATGGAATGATGTATGCCCCTCGGTGGCGAGAACATCAAAGAGGGATTCATGAGCCAATCGTTGATCAGGTCACTTGGGAAAAAGCGAACATGAATACTTTCAAGAATAAACGAACATATAACACTCAAGATAGCGTTCTTTATCCTCTCAAAGGTCTTCTGGCTTGTAGAAATTGCATGCACACCCTAACTTCTAGTAATCCTTTTGGTAGAGCTAAAAACTATCTTTACTATGAGTGTCATAATAAAGCCTGTACCAAAAAAGAACGTATTGGAGCTGATGTGGCTCAAGAGCAATTTCTATCAATTCTTTCATCGCTAAAGCCCTCAAAAAGAGTTCTGAAAATGTTTGTGACATTGGTCTTTGATGAGTGGGATGAGACTATTGAGGTAACTAGAAAAGAAACGAAGCTCAGAGAAGAAAAGATAAAACAGCTCGAAGCAGAAATCATAACAACAAACCAAGGAAACGCTAAGGGAATGCTGACAGATGACGAAGCCCTATCTCATATAGAAGATATCCGAAGAGAAATAGCTGTGCTTAGTGTTGAGAGAGCTGAAATGAAGATCGATGAGTACAACACTGAAGCAGTGAAAAACTTTACGGAATCGTTTTTAGCCAACCTAGATAGGTTCTGGCTACAACTCGACTTAGCAGAAAAACAAATGCTACAAACGCATATTTTCCCAGCAGGACTGCTTTGTGAGAATAAAGAAATTCGAATCAACGGTTTAGCACGATCTTTCGAGCTAATTGAAGCAATGAAAGATAAGAATTTCCAAAATGTGACCCCGGCGGGAATCGAACCCGCGATTTCCTGGATGAAAGCCAGGCGTCCTAGGCCGCTAGACGACGGGGCCAAACTAGCTAATTTTAACATTACCGACTAATTAGTTATACTGTTCACATGTCAGATGAAATTCCGGCAGGAGTATCGCAGTTGTTAAGTGAACACGATCGGATGCGGGCTAGTCTTCAGGGGCCGGGCCGGGGATACCGACCAGACACAGTTCCGGTTAGCCAGATATTACACCCGGCATCATTAAAAGAGCACGGAATAAATGGGACAAACATAGGGGATTTAGTTGCTGGCCTCAATGCACGGAATTCGGCGGGGTTAAAGGCGTGGTATGAAGATAATATGCCACTAGTCCAAGGACTGACTCCGATAGAGCAAGGGGCACTTATAGTGGCCAAAGAACTTTTTGCCAAACCATGACCAACTTTCCATTAGAAAATCACGAACTGCCGGAAGTCCCAAAGTTTAAAAAACTTATCGGTCCCAGCTTTATATTATTAGGTCTTGGTCTTGGCAGCGGCGAAATAATTCTCTGGCCATATCTGACTTCAAACTACGGTCTGGGCATGATTTGGGGGATTGTGGCGGGTGTAACTTTGCAGTTTGTCATCAATATGGAAGTAGAACGCTACGCCCTAATTTACGGGGAAAGCATTTTTGTGGGGTTTGCCAGATGGCTTCGGCTTCTTCCCGTCTGGTTTATTGTTTCCACCTTTTTGGGTTTTGGTTGGCCAGGAATCGGCCTCGCAGGTGCGGAATTATTATTCCATGCCACGGACGCCGTTAGTATAAAACTAGTCGGTATCCTGATTTTTTTGCTTATCGGAGTCATTTTGTCGCTTGGTAAAGTCATCTACAAGACGGTCGAAACCATTCAAAAAACTCTAATATTAATAGGCACGCCATTTGTGTTTATTTTGGCCTTGTATTTTGCCAAGGCGACAGACTGGCAGGCCTTTTTTAGAGGATTGGTTGGGATAGGGGATAGCTATCGTTTTTTACCCGCCACCGTTTCTTTGGGTTCGTTTTTGGCAGCTCTTGCTTATTCCGGAGCCGGTGGAAATCTCAACCTGGCCCAGTCTTTTTATGTGCGGGATAAAGGTTATGGCATGGGAGCCTACTCCGGAAAAATTGGTAACCCGCCCGTAAAACTGCATATCACAGGAGCCACTTTCCCTTTGACCAAAGCAAACCTTTCCAAATTTTTCCGCTGGTGGAAATTAATCAATTTGGAACACGCTTTGGTTTTTTGGACACTGGGTCTTGTTACCATGCTTACATTATCACTGCTAGCTTATTCGACCACTCACGGATTATCCGGCAACAATACTGGTATCAATTTTGTAATCAATGAATCAGTAGTTATCGCCCGTCACACCTTTCCGTTATTAGGGACCATTTTTCTGCTTACCACTGGTCTCATGCTTTCAGCTACCCAACTGACAGTTTTGGATTCAACCAGCCGTATAATCACCGAAAACGTATTGTTAGCCAAAAAAACCCACACGGCCCACGTCTCCAAACTCTACTACATCATCCTATGGTCACAAATAATCTTTGGTATAGGTGTAATTTTAGCCGGCTTTACTCAACCTCGTGAACTTATAACTATCGGGGCAAATATTAATGCTTTTTCTATGTTTATATATACCGGGCTTATCTTATATTTAAATAACTTTAGACTTCCAATCGCACTCAGACCTTCTTTGTTTAAAAACTGTATCTTGGTACTGATCATGGTATTTTTGGGGTTTTTCTGTTTACGGACTCTTGGGGTATAATATTGATGCCGAAATATCTTTCGGGGCGGTAGCTCAGGGGTAGAGCAGTTCCCTTTTAAGGAAAATGTCGTGGGTCCGATTCCCACCCGCCCCACCCATGCCCATAATCCTAATTCTCCAGTCCATTATTTTTTGGGTTTTGCAGTTTTATCCTTACCCCGAGTTTTTCATTTATCCATATCTCACCAGCCACGGGTTTCTTCCCTATACAAACATTTTGGATCAACATTTTCCGGGCCTGATGTTTTTTCCTCTCAATTTATATTCTTTGGGTTTCCGCGACGCCTCGTCGTTTAAGACTCTGGCCCTGCTGGTTATATTGCTTCAGTCCAATCTCATCTACTTTATTTGTAAAAGGCTGGCCAACAAACAAATTGCCCTCACTGCCGTACTTATTTTTGCCATCTGGCAGCCATTTTTCAATGGTAATCACTTTTGGATCAATTCACTTCTTCCTCTGTTTTTGCTTCCGGCATTTTTCTTTGCGCACCAAAAAAAATGGGGACTTACGGGTTTGGTTATGGGATTTGCGGTCGTTTTCAAACAAACACTTGTTCCACTAGCTATGGTTTTGGCACTTATAAACCGATTTAAGCCAAAGTATATTTTCCTGGGAGGAATCCCATCGGCTTTGATGCTGCTGTACTTTTACAAACTCCACGTTCTACCGGATTTTTGGTATTGGACTATCCAATTCAACCTGACCAACTACGCCAAAGAAGGCACTTTGGCTCCAACCATAGGTCAATTACTAAGGCTTCTGTTTCCGGCCATCTTTGTATTTTCGTCTCTTTTTGTCACAAAATTTCAGACTCTTTCTCGGGCAAGTGCGTTTTGGCTGTTTTTTTCAATAATGGGGGGTATTTCCCGTTTTGATTTTGTCCACCTACAACCCGCAGTCCCGTTTTTTGCCATTTGCGTAGCCATTCTGCTATACAACCTCAAATACACTTTACTCGTCGTAATGGTGACCGTGGTTACCATGGG
>CAZWKN010000001.1:228583-264195 GCA_964633995.1 uncultured Gammaproteobacteria bacterium | reverse complement strand
TATACAACCTCAAATACACTTTACTCGTCGTAATGGTGACCGTGGTTACCATGGGTCATTTTTACTTAAACCAAAAAGTTTTTTTTACCACCAGGTTTTTTGATCCACTGACGCTTCGCTTAGTTCAGGAAATCAAGTCAAAAACTCGGCCAGGGGACAAGATTTTCGTTTTGGGTTACGATCCGCACATTTACGCTTTATCAGACACTCTCCCCCCGGGAAATACGTTTGTTTTTCAATTCCCTTGGTTTTTAAAAGTCGCAGGAAGTAGGGTATTAGCCTCACTAAAGGCAGATCGTCCGAAACTGGTTATCTACAATCCCAACGCGTCCATGGACGGTCAAAAACTCACTGTTTACGCCAAACATCTTGTTGACTACGTGCAACAAAACTACCGGTTGGCATCTAGTTTGGGAGCCATTAGACTTTATGTGCTAGAATAATTTCGTGAACAAAACTTTAGTTCCACTTGTAGTTGTTGCATTTCTTCTTTTGGGCCTGGGTGGACTATTCATGTCCAGGAAACCATCCCCAAAGACACCCTCCAAAGCGCCTGTAGTTACCACTACCCCGGCACAGGCTACCCAGAAATCAGGATCGTTCAAGGATCTTCTAAATCTTGGAACGGCTCAAAAATGTCTTTTCGACTATTCAATAGGTGAGATGTCTACCCAAGGCACTGTGTACGTCAATGCTGGCAAAATGCGCGGGGATTTTGTGGCAAACATCTCTGGCAACAAAGTCAATTCCCACATTATTACTGATGTTAAAACTTCCTACATCTGGACTGATGGTCAATCTACTGGGCTAAAAATGTTGATTGATCCAAACGCTGTTAAACCCACGGGCACCGGCTCCACTCAAGCCTTTGACCCAAACCAGTTGGTAAATTATGACTGTCAATCGTGGTCGGCAGATGCAACCATGTTTAATCCACCCGAAAACGTCTCCTTTTCAGACCTAAATTCCACAGCCTGTTCGGCATGCAACAACCTCTCGGGAGAAGTTAAAACCCGCTGCCTTAGTGCTTTAAAGTGTCAGTAAAGTACTTGTACGCAGCTTTGGATATTTCGGCAATCCTTTCTTCTGCTCCGGTTGGTGAATCGCTTTCAGTCAAAACCACAACAATGTAGTTTTCTTTCGGGGTATAAACTATTCCTGCATCATGCGTAAACCGGTCCAGCTCTCCGGTTTTATGTGCAATTACCACATCAGTAGGCAGCCCAATAGGGAGTTTGTTATTTAGGGTTTGTGCCTTGAGTAGGTCCAACATCCGGGCTGTATCTTCGGCATTTGCTAGTTGGCCACCATACAATTTTTCAAAAAACCTACCCACATCCAGTGCGGAAGTAGAAATATCATCTCCAATCCTAGATTGCTCAAAGCCCTGTTTGGCCAAAAACTCAATTATCGTGTCTCGTCCGATCTTTTCAGTCAGCATAATGGCAGCATAATTGTGAGAAATTGTAATCATTTGATTCAAAGCGTCTTTTACGGATAAGGTGATCACACCATCCTTAAGCTCTGCTTCTTTGCTTGCAATGCCATACCTGTTATTTATCTCAGCCACGTCACCAGTTAGTACCTCACTTTCGTCCAATTTTCCATTTTCAAGTTGTTCAAATACTGCCCCCATCACCCATAGCTTATACAAACTACCCGGCACAAAAAGCCTTTGTTCGTTTAAATAAAAATGATCGCCACTGTTCAAGCCTTTTATAAATACACCGTATTTACCAGTGGTTCCATCAAGAGCTTTAGTAACCAACTCAGCCAACAATCTATCTCCGGGTTTAATAGTGGGAGTAGGGGTAATTGGTATCCGGTTCACAGCTATCTCTTCAGGCCGTCCGAACCGTAAAAAACTAATATATCCACTAACCAAAAAAGCCACTAAAAATGCGAAAAATATTTTTATAAGTTTAACCATTTTAATAGACGCACCACAGACTTCCAACTGGTGTCCATTCACTTATTACCACATCTCCGTTATAAAAAAAAGAAGCCGATCCTCCGTCCAGATTTATCGCATCTCTAATAATAATTTTTTCTTCATTCCCGATAGCCCGGATAATTGTAGGTAATTTCTCAAGTAACGGACCGTCAAGTTTGGAATCTGGTTTAAAGATTGCCAATAAATACAATTGGTTCCCAGCATCAGTAACGGCCACCATTCTTCTTGCCACGGTGTCAGTAGAGAGACGTAATTTTGCTTCTTTGCCACCGACGATAAGCAAAGGACCGGTTTGCAACGCATATTTAACCCCCTCAGAAGGGGAATCACCAATTGAATAATCATTATTTCCATTAATAGTAATAAATCCATTAAACAAGGCATTGGTTCTCTCTGGATAAATTAGTTGTTCATCTATTACAACCAAACCCAGCGCCTTGAAATTGGTGTCATAAAATCCACCGTTAATAGCGGCCCTACAAGAATAATTGGACACAATTCGACTGGCTGAAATTTTGTCTTCGTAATTTGCAATCAGCCTTACTTGGTTCAGTGGTCCTACTCTGATAATCGCGTATTCAAATGATTCACCGTCCATCTCGATACTTTTAACCACACTTTTACCTGATTTCGCGGTCGCGAAATTTGGTAAAACCTCAGGTGTTTTGAAATTTGTTGAAAAAAATATTCCGACCGCAACTACCAACACGATAATCAGACATGTCAATATTATCCTCATGCAAATATGATAACATCGAGCCCGGTATGAAAATTTTAGGTATAGATCCAGGCACAGCTACAACAGGTTTTGGTATCGTCGAAGTGGCAAATTCCAAATACATTCTTCACGAGTATGGTTTAGTCTCGACCACAAAGGACCAACCTCACGGTCAGCGCCTGGATATTATTTACACAGAAATTTCTAAATTACTGGAAAAACACAAGCCTGATGTTGTTTCTATCGAACGGTTATTTTTTGCCACCAACGCCCTCACTGCAATTGCAGTGGGCCAAGCCATTGGTGTGATCAAGTTGGCGATACACCATCACTCGGTCCCGGTTTTTGACTATACCCCCATGCAGGTAAAATTATATGTAGGCGGCAGTGGCAAGGCAGATAAAAAAGTTATGAAAAAAAAGGTTAAACAAATGTTTAAAATAAAAGAAAAAAAGGGTCAAAAAACCCACTTTGACGATACGGCCGACGCTATCGCCCTCGCCATCTGCCATGATATAAAATCAAAAAAGGTTGACAAATAACTATGCGGTTTTGGATTTTGGTTTTTGGAACTTGTTTATTGTTTGTATCTTGGAGCTTGGTTATTGGTCCACTGAGGTCCTTTGCAATTTACGACCCGCTCTCCGTTCCCAACAATAAGTTTGGAGTACACATCCTAGACCCCAACGAGATAACAGAAGCAGCGGCATTGGTAAACAGTTCAGGTGGAGACTGGGGTTACGTTAATGTCCCCATCAGAGCAGACGATCGAGATAAAGAGAAATGGCAAACCTTTTTTAGTCAGGCCAGAAAACTCCATGTTATTCCCATCCTCAGATTGGCCACGTATGCAGCAGGTTCAGGTTGGGTTGCCCCTACCTCATTTGATTTGGTTGATTTCGCCAACTTTTTAAACGAGATGCCCTGGCCGACCAAAAACCGCTATATCATCCTCTTTAACGAGCCGAATCACTCGGGTGAGTGGGGCGGTCAAGTAGATAGCCTTAGGTACTCAACACTCATTCTTCAGGCACAACAAATTTTCAAAACCAGATCCGAAGATTTTTTTCTGCTATCGGCAGGATTGGACATGTCCGCCCCTTCCGGCTACACATCCTCTGACGCTTTAGCTTTTTATTCTCAAATATCCAGGTTGCAACCTGAATGGTACAAGTCATTGGACGGACTTTCCGTTCACGCCTACCCAAATCCCGCCTTCTCGGCATCGCCATATTCTAAAGGTCGTTTCGGTATCTCAAGTTATAGATATGAAATAAATTTCTTAACCGCCCTAGGTTATCCTCAAAAGCCCATATTTATTACCGAAACCGGCACGGTCACCCAAAACGAATTTTATACTCCAGCCTTCAATGACGTCTGGGTTGAACCAAATTTGGTTGCCATTACCCCATTTATCTTGTTCGCCGGAGCGGGAGACTTTACCAAATTTTCGCTTCTTGACCCCAACCACCAACCTACCCAGGCGTATACCGATATCAAAAACCTGCCCAAAATAGCCGGAAGTCCTTTGTTGGCCAACCCCGAAAACAGTCAAATTTCAGTATTCTATTCATCCAATCCCTCTCTCAAAGCATCCAAACCCAATTTTATCCGCCAACTATTGAGACTCATCTTTGGCTCTCAAAAACAAGTTCTTGTGGGTTCCAAGACGCTCTCTGTCGATATTGCAGATAATGATTTATTAAGAGTCAGGGGTCTTTCGGGCCGCTCCAAGATGGCTGAGGACCAAGGCATGTTGTTTATATTTGACCGTCCAAACACTCAAACTTTTTGGATGAAAGACATGAAATTCGGACTTGATATAGTATGGATCAATAAGGAAAAAATTATCGGCATCAGTAAAAACGTCCCCCCTCCGGCAAAAACCAATGGTAAACCAGCTATAGTCAATTCGCCCATGCCAGCAGACAAGGTATTAGAATTGGTTGCTGGCTTTTCCGATAAATTTGGTTTAAAAGTGGGTGATTCGGTTAATTTACTACCCTAACTATGGACTGGGATTTTGCAAAAGACATTACAGACAGAATTAATTTTTTAACGTCAGAGTTAGAATTGGATTACATAAAGCCAGGGCAAATTTACAGCTTTAGAAGTCGGGGGTCATCCGGCCGGGCCACGGCCAGGATTTGGAGTTTGCCCACCATATGGCAGCTGGCACTAAATATAGAACCACATTATTGTTTAGAGGTCATTTCAGAACGGTTTGACAAGTTATCTCCAGACGAACAGGAAAAAGTATTAATTCACGAACTCATGCACATTCCAAAGACGTTTTCTGGTGCGTTAGTTCCTCACCGTACAGCCCATCACCGCACTCACCGGCATTATCACGACGTAGTAGAGTCGCTATTTAGGTCACTAAAGCAAAAATCTTATTCATAACTTATGAAAATTATTCACGGCGAAAACCAGGTAGCCTCAAGAAATGTATTTTTAGAGTACAAAAAAGCAACGTTTGTAAAAAACTCTACCGTAATCGAACTGGATGGATCTAATTTGAACCTTCCTGACTTATCCACCGCCATCGAAACCAGTTCGTTGTTTGCTGATACAAATAGTGTATTCATCGAAAACTTTTTTTCCCGTCGTCCCAGTACGGACAAAAAAAAGTTAATTGATTACCTGGCAGAACACCAAACAGCTGATGTATATCTATGGGACTCAAAAGATGTTTCCACCCAACTTACTTCGTTTAATAGCCAATATGTCTCCAGATTTGATTTGCCCAAACACATTTTTTCCTTTCTGGACAACTTAGACTTAGACTCGTATCACGAATGTCTGAAATCGCTTCCAGCCGAGCAGCTTTTTGCAAGTTTAGTCACCAGGCTTCATAAAGTGTTGCTAGGTACCGGCCGATTCAAAAAAACTTTCACCCACGCTCAACTAATCGATTTCAACCGCCAGTTGTTAGCCATCGATTACAAGCAAAAAACCTCTCGTTCTCCTTACGACCTCGCCACCGCGCTAGAGCTTTTTCTCACTAATCTTTAAAAATTAAAAATTAGAAATTAAAATTAGTGATAATATGTACTTAACTGCCCATGTCAATTCTATCTCCACAACCTTTAGATAGCCTTCATTTGTTGGATTCCATCCGTGAGTTTCCGGACCAGTGTCGTCAGGTTGTAAACGAAATGGCACAGCAAATCGTCCCCCCGGCCTGTTCTTTGGTGGACAATATCGTAATTTCCGGCATGGGTGGCTCTGCCTTTGGGGGTAGAATAGCGGAGAATTTGGAACGTCAAATTATGCGTGTTCCAATAGTAGTTTCAACAGAATTTCATCTTCCTAGTTTTGTCGGACCCAAAACCTTGGTCGTTATTTCCAGTTATTCCGGAGATACGGCCGAAACCATCGCCTCTCTCCAAGAAGCTCGGGCCAGAAATGCCCAAATCTTCGTCATCACGTCAGGTGGCAAATTAGCCAAGATGGCCAAAGAAATGGATCTTCCGCATTATATTTTCAATCCTATTCACAACCTTTCAGCCCAGCCTCGAATGGGAGTTGGCTATAACGCGTTGGCGGTATTAATTCTTCTTTCTCGTTGCCAACTTATTCATCCACTTCATGAGTTAGGCGGTTTGGCCGATTTTCTGGCCTCCCGTCAGGAACTTTTTCCCAAATTAAAAGATCTTTCTACCAAACTAACTCAAAAAATTCCTCTTATCATTGCCAGTGAGCATCTAAAAGGCCCGGCTTATTGTTTCAAAAATCAAATTAACGAAAATGCCAAAACCATATCTTTCCTCTATGATTTACCTGAACTAAACCACCACCTACTCGAAGGTCTCACTTTTCCATCGTCCAATCCACGTAATTTAATTGGCATTTTTTTAACTTCCCAAAAATACCACCCAGAACTTATCAGGCGATACCCCATCACTCAACAAGTTTTTAAAAAAAATCACATTTCATTCATTGAATTGGAAGCCTCAGGTCCCAATCGGCTCTATGAAACATTTGATGTGTTACAGTCGGGAGGATTCATCGCATTTAGCCTGGCATTATTACATGGGGTTGACCCGGGACCCATTCCTTGGGTAGACTGGTATAAGAATGAAGTTCGTTAAGTGGTTTGAGCAACTGTCCAAAGAAGATGTTGGTATTGCCGGAGGCAAAGGAGCAAACTTAGGTGAATTGACCCAGGCAAAAATTCCGGTTCCTCCCGGTTTTGTAGTTTTATCGAGTGCCTATTTTGCTTTTTTAGACGCCAACGATCTCAGGCCGGAAATTCACAAAATTCTGTCAGCGTGCGACGTGTTGGACCCAAACCAACTCAATACCGCCAGTGCCAAAATCCAAAAAATTCTAGCCAAGTCGGATATCCCTCACGACATCGCCATGGAAATAATAGAAAGCTACACAAAGCTAAGTGGACTTCATCCAGCCCCAGTTGCAGTTAGATCTTCAGCCACCGCCGAGGACTTACCCGAAGCTTCGTTTGCCGGTCAACAAGAATCGTATCTCAATATTCACGGGGACGCCAATGTGTTGCTCAAGGTCAAGGAGTGTTGGATGTCGTTGTTCGGGGCCAGAAGTATTTTTTACAGAGAACAACAGCATTTCGACCATTTCAAAGTTGGCATTGCCGTCCCAGTTCAAAAAATGATTCAGTCGGAAGTATCAGGGGTTATGTTTACAGTCGACCCCATGTCCAAGGACCGTGATTTGTTGGTAATAGAAGCTATCTACGGCTTGGGAGATTATATTGTTCAAGGAGTTGTTACTCCTGATCATTTCGAAGTCAACAAAACCAGTCTCAAAATCATCCACAAACAAATTAGCACTCAAGAGGTTATGGAAATCAGAAGCACCCAGGGGGTCAAGGAAATAAAAGTAGATAAATCAAAACAAGACAAGCAAAAAATTTCCGACGACCATGTTCTAGAATTGGCATCAATTGGAAAACATATTCAAAAACATTACATGCTCCCCCAGGATATCGAATGGGCCTTGCAGGATGGCAAATTATATATTACCCAAAGTCGCCCTATCACCACCTTAGGTGACAATAACGTCAAACAAACACCGGCTGCCAATACTTCACACATGGAACCAATTCTCAAGGGTGCTCCAGCTTCTCCGGGCCTTGTTTCGGGTCCAGTACGGATTGTTTTAGATGTCAAACATCTAGACAAAGTTAAATCGGGAGACATCATGGTAACCGATATGACCACGCCAGACTTTGTTCCTGCTATGAAACGCGCCGCGGGTATTGTCACTAACCGGGGGGGGCTTACCTCGCATGCGGCCATTGTCTCCCGGGAATTAGGCGTCCCATGTGTTGTTGGCACGACGACTGCCACCAAGGTCTTAATCGACGGCATGGTGGTGACCGTAGACGCTTCATCTGGCAATGTATACAAAGGTGCACTCCCCAGAAATTCAGTAACTCTAGCAGCTTCAGAGCAACCCAAGGATTATCCGGATCACCAGACCGCCACTCATGTTTATGTCAATCTTGCTGAACCAGATCTCGCCGACAAGATTTCCCAAAAACACATCGATGGAGTAGGGCTACTGCGGGCCGAGTTTATGATTGCCGGAATCGGAATTCACCCCAAAAAGTTAATAGCCGAGGGGAAACAGGACCAATTTATAAATCAATTAGCCAAAGATATGTCAAAGTTTTGCAAGGCCTTTTCTCCAAGACCCGTTATTTACCGGGCCACTGATTTCAAAACCAATGAATACCGGGCTCTCAAGGGTGGTGAATTGTACGAACCAGAAGAGTCAAACCCCATGTTGGGTTTTAGAGGAGCTTATCGTTACATCAAGACTCCGGAAGTCTTTAATCTGGAATTAGAAGCAATCAAGCAAGTAAGGGACAAGGAAGGTTTCAAAAATTTATGGCTCATGATTCCTTTTTGCAGTACCCCAGAAGAGTTGTCCGAAGTCAAAAAATTAGTTGCAGCTGCCGGTCTTTACAGATCAGGTTCGTTCAAACTCTTCATGATGTGCGAAATCCCTTCAAATGTCATCCGTCTGGAAGATTTTATCGAAGTCGGCATTGATGGTGTTTCAATAGGAAGTAACGATCTAACCATGTTAATCTTGGGAGTCGATCGCGACAATGGCGAAATAGCCTCACAATTTAACGAACGCGACCCGGCCGTATTATGGGCATTAGAAAAAGTTATCCGTACCTGTGCCAAGCACGGTATCATGTGTGGTATTTGCGGCCAAGCACCATCAGAATATCCTGACTTAGTAGAAAAATTAGTAGAATGGGGTATCACTAGCATTTCAGTTAACCCCGACGCAATAGCCAGAACCAGAGACGTCGTCTTTCAGTGTGAAGAAAAATTAATTAAAAATAAATCCAAACATGGCTAAACTCAACAGTCTTTATGCCCGAGAGATACTAGACTCCAGAGCTACTCCCACCATCGAAGTGGTCGCCATTTTAGATACCGGGGACTTTGGAGTTGCTTCAGTCCCATCAGGATCTTCAACCGGCACATACGAAGCCCTCGAGCTTCGGGATAATGACCCCAACCGGTTTTTGGGTAAGGGTGTTTTGCAAGCCGTCTCGCACGTAAATGCCGAAATCGCTCAAAATTTAGTTGGCTCGTCCGTCGAATCGGTCTCGGCCATTGACGATCTACTCATCAAACTCGACGGCACACCCAACAAAAGTAGACTTGGCGCCAACGCTATTTTGGGTGTTTCCATGGCTATTACTAAAGTCTTAGCTTCAGCTTCTAAAACTCCACTTTATAGATATATCGCCACTATGGCCGAAAACACTCAACCCTTGTTTGTCCCCACGCCTGTATTTAATATGATCAATGGTGGAAAGCATGGTGCGGGCAATCTGGATTTCCAGGAGTTTCATACTATTCCCAGTAGGCTCAATACTTTTGCCACCATGCTTCAAACCGGAGCCGAAATTTACCAGACACTCAAAAGACTGTTGGCTCGCCGCGGAGCTATTCACAGTGTCGGGGATGAGGGGGGATTTGCTCCTAATTTATTTACCAATTTGGACGCTTTAGAAATTCTCAACGAATCAATCATTGAATGTCACCACAAACCCACAATCGATGTCGAACTTGGTTTAGACGTTGCGGCCAATAGTTTTTTCAAAGACGGTAAATATACCATCAAAGACCGCAGTAGTCCCATGGAAACAGCAGAATTTATTGATTATTTGCGCGATCTCAATAGCCAGTATCATTTAAGGTTATTAGAAGACCCATTAAGCGAAGACGACTGGAAGGCCTGGGCTAGTCTTTCCACAGAACTAGGCAATGTAACAACCATAGTTGGGGACGATTTACTTGCTACCAACAAGACCAGGGTTGCTAAAGCAATTTCAGAAAAAGCCTGTACTGCTGCTCTTATTAAACCAAATCAAATTGGGACCGTAACCGAGACTGTTGCGGTTATCAAACAAGCCCGGGCAGCGGGATGGAAGATAAACGTCTCACACAGGTCAGGGGAGACAAATGATACTTTTATTGCAGATTTCTCAGTTGGGGTTGGCGCTGATTATGCAAAGATGGGGGCTCCCGCCAGAGGAGAGCGCGTGGCCAAATACAATCGTTTTCTGTCGATCGAAGCAGAATTGGCTCAATCGGCATGATTACTCAGAGGCCAAAACCCGTCGTACTGACTATTCTGGACGGTTGGGGCATTGCCCCGGATGGCAAGGGTAACTCTATTTCGCTGGCCAAAACGCCAAATCTTACCAACCTCTGGACCAATTACGTTCACACCCAACTAATAGCTCACGGTGAGTCGGTGGGGCTACCCAAACGTGAACCAGGAAATACCGAAACTGGCCATCTCAACATGGGAGCCGGAAGGATTGTCTACCAGGACCTACCCCGGATAAACATGTCTATTGCCGACGGCTCGTTTTTCCAAAATCCGGCACTTACAGCAGCAGCGGCTCATGTCAACGGCAGACATTCCCGTATGCACCTGATGGGTTTAATAGGTGGCGGTGGGGTCCATTCTGACATTTCTCATTTCTTTGCCCTAATTAGATTTTGTCACGAACAACAAATTTCACAGGTTTTTTTGCATCTGTTTACCGATGGGCGCGATTCACCGCCCTCGGCCGCCATGACCTATATCACCCAACTCCAATCCGTAATCGCCAGAGAAGGCTTGGGTACAATAGCGACAGTAATGGGCAGGTATTACGCCATGGACAGAGATTTTAGATGGGAACGAACAGCCAAGGCCTATTATTGCTTGACCAAAGGCGTAGGTAAAACCGCTCCCTCTATCGAAAAGGCCATATCCCAGGCCTACGATAGCAATCAAACTGACGAGTTTATTGATCCTACTGTTATCAACCCCGACGGTTTGATCAAAGACAGCGATGCAGTTATCTTTGTCAACTTTCGTATTGATAGACCTAGACAACTTACTAAGGCTTTTGTGTTGCCCAATTTTGAAGAAGCTGGGAATGCTTCGGGGTTCGACCCCTATGCAGTCAAGTATTTAAAAAAGCACGATATTGATCAGTCGCCACAGTCCAAGCAAAAACCTTTCCACAGAGATCTCCTCATCAAAGATCTTTTTTTTGTGACCATGACCGAATATGAAAACAATCTCCCGGTTCACATCGGTTTTCCACCCCAAGCAGTAGAAAATCCATTAGGAAGAGTTTTGACTGATCATGGGTTGCACCAACTTCGGGTTTCTGAATCCGAAAAGGAGCGATTTGTCACTTATTACTTTAATGGTTTACGAGAAGAGGCCTTTCCAAACGAAGACCGCATGATTATCCCATCTCCCAAAGTTCCTACTTACGACCGGAAACCCGAAATGTCAGCCGAGGAGCTTACTCAAAAAGTTATCGAAAAAATAAAGTCAGGAGTTTATGACGCTATTATTATCAATTACGCCAATGCGGACATGGTAGGTCACACCGGCAATATCGGCGCCACAGTCAAAGGATGTGAAACTATAGATACATGTTTAGGTCAGCTAACTCAGGCCGTCTTTGACCAAAAGGGAGTGTTACTCGTTACTGCTGACCATGGAAATGCAGAAGAAATGCTAAACTTGGCCACCGGTGGTCCGGACACAGAACACAATGCCAATCCAGTCCCATTCATTATTGCAGGGGAAGCTTACAAGTCAGGTACTCAAATTCCTCAAGGTGTTTTAGCTGACGTAGCACCTACTTTTCTCTCAATTCTTAATATCCCCATTCCCATCAGCATGACCGGCCGAAATCTTATTTCCAGTATACAAGGATAGTCACTTCACCTTTCTCGCCTTGAAGATCAGGGCCTATATATTCATGGATCTTTGTTAATTCTGAAGCGATTACGATTTGGGCGGTTGGGTATTTGGATCTGATTTCCTCAAGCGTTTTGGCAGCCCTAACGGGACTTTCGTAAACTATATGTGTAGTTTCCGGACCAAATTCCCATTTTTTTGGTAAAAATCCCCAAAACATAAACTTGTTTGTGGGCAATCCAGAAGCGCTCATAGCTGTAATCGCCGCATTAGCGCCTGGAATAGGCACTATCTTAATCCCAGATTCTCGGGCGGCCCGGACGATCTTAAATCCCGGATCAGAAATGAGTGGGGTTCCTGCATCCGAAACTAAAGCCACGTCGGACACCGCCAATTCACCCAGGATTACATTAATCATCTCGGCCTCGTTCCAATCCCGAACTGAAATCAATTTCGGCTTAGAAATTAGAAATTCGAAATTAGAAATTAGAGTAACATATCTCTCTTTAATGATCTGAATCAACTGTCCCGTGTGTCTTGTGTCCTCACAAACAATTACAGGAACAGTAAGCAAGTGTTTTATTGCCCGAATGGATATATCTTCCAGATTGCCAATTGGTGTTGCAACTATATATAATATGCCCATGCTGGATTTCATTTTACACGTAGATGTCCACTTGGGGACACTTATTCTTAAGTACGGTATTCAGGTCTATGGAATTCTTTTTGCCATTATTTTTGCCGAGACAGGCTTGGTTTTCGTCCCTTTTTTGCCCGGAGACAGTCTTATTTTTGCTGCTGGAGCATTTGCGGCCCTAGGCTCTCTCAACCCGTTTTTGGTGTTTACGATTCTATCGGTGGCCGCCATTTTGGGCGATAGTGTAAATTATGCCATCGGCCATTTTTTTGGCGAACAACTTATTGCCAACCCCAAAATTCCCATCAATAAAAGTCATATTGACCAAACCAATTTATTTTTCAAAAAACACGGTGGCAAAACCATAATCATGGCCAGGTTTGTCCCAATTGTCCGCACTTTTGCTCCATTTGTAGCCGGGGTAGGTAAAATGAGTTACTCCAATTTTATTACCTACAACATAGTAGGAGGTGTAATTTGGGTTGGGCTTTTTACTGCAGTAGGTTACTTCTTTGGCAACGTACCGTTTGTCAAACACAACTTTTCACTGGTCATCATGGCCATCATAGTAGTTTCTGTATTGCCCATGTTTGTCCATTTGTTAAAGACTAAATTTGCAAAATAACGTATGGCGACTATATCAAAAGAGTCCGAACCAACTTTTATCCAAACAGTGTTACATATGAGCGATGGACTTGGAAATTTAATTGCACAAGTTGCCAACCCAAACAGCGAAGAAGGTTTGAAGTGGATTAAATATTTTGAAGGGTGGACGAGAGTACTTAATGAGCTAAAAAAAACAGATTCTAATTCACGCCGGAAGTAAATTTTCTCACCACACCTACTACTTTACCCTGGATCTTCACCCGGGTTACAAAGATGGGGGACATTGTCGAGTTGGCCGGTTCCAATCTGATGCGGGTTGATTCCTTAAAATAGCGCTTTAGTGTGGCAAATCCGTTATCCAAAAGCGCTACTACCACATCCCCGTCTTTGGCCACCTCGCATTGTTCAACAATTACATAATCTCGGTCGTAAATACCCGCTTCGATCATGGATTCACCTTTTACTTGAAGGACAAAGTTGCGTTTCTTGGATGAAACCATAGACGGGGGCACACCAAAGGATGCGTTTGGATCCGTAAACGGCTCAATTGGTTGTCCGGCAGCAATAAACCCTAGTATTGGCAGGTCGACCACAGCAGGCGTCGAGTTCCGCTCTGAAACACTTTTGTCCAAAATCTCAATTCCTCTCACTGACCCGTCCCATCGCTTTATCACATTTTTCTTTTCCATAGCCTCCAAATGTTCGTGGACGGTGGCCAACGAAGATACGCCAATAGAGGTGGCAATTTCTTGTAAAGTAGGGGAGTAGCCGTTGCGCTGAATATATTGGGCAATGAAATCAAGGATCTGTCTTTGTCTGTTGTAAAGTATGACCGGCATGTGTACAATATAAACCGAAGAAATACCAAATGTCAATACGACAATTTGTCATCGCGAACCCACTTTGGCGGGTGTGGCGATCTCAGCAAAGATTGCTTCGCTGCGCTCGCAATGACTGTAACCTATGTTTAAATTAGTCTCATCCTACCAGCCCACCGGCGATCAACCGGCTGCAATCGAAAACCTGGTCAAAAATCTAAAATCAAACATCCAGGATCAGGTTTTATTAGGTGTTACCGGCAGTGGCAAGACGTTTACTGTGGCCAACGTAATCCAGGCCGTTCAAAAACCCACGTTAATTATTTCCCACAACAAGACCTTGGCAGCTCAGCTTTACCAGGAATTCAAGGAGTATTTCCCGGACAATGCCGTTTCGTATTTTGTCTCGTATTACGACTATTACCAGCCTGAGGCGTATATTCCAGCCTCAGATACTTATATTGAAAAATCTACAGATATTAATGATGAAATAGACAAGCTCAGACTCGCAACTACCACCAACTTACTTACCAGAAAAGATACTATCGTCATCGCCTCCGTTTCCTGTATCTACAATTTGGGCTCACCAGTCGAATATGGTAAGACCATTTTAGAATTAGCCGAAGGTCTTTCAGTTACCCGAGACCAAATTTTTAAAAGACTATTGGACCTTCAATATGTTAGGTCGGATTTAGATTTCCACCGGGGGACTTATCGTGTCCGAGGCGAAACAATAGATATTTATCCCGCCTACGAAGAGGTTTGTATCCGCATCCATCATCAACTAGGCAAAATTCAAAAACTTGAACGGCTCAATCCACTTACACTCATCCCAATTCCTATAACTGCTAACTGGAAACTGAAAACTGAAAACTCAAGAGAGATCATTTATCCCGCCAAACACTACATAGCCAATAAAGACAATCAGGAAGAAGTGTTAAAGACTATCTACAACGACATGCAAGCCCAGTACGACCGCTTAACAGCTGCCAACAAACCCCTGGAGGCCCACAGGCTCAAACAACGGGTAACTTACGACATAGAAATGATCCGCGAGTTAGGTTTTGTAAATGGTATTGAAAACTATTCCCGGTATTTCGATGGTCGTAAGCCAGGTGACCCTCCTTATTCTTTACTAGATTATTTTCCAGCAGACGATTACCTGTTAATAATTGACGAATCCCACATTACTCTTCCCCAAATTCGCGGTATGTACAATGGCGATCAGGCCAGGAAACAAACCCTTATCGATTTCGGTTTCCGCCTGCCATCGGCCTTAGACAACCGGCCCCTCAAGTTTGACGAATTTTTACGGCGTATGGGCCAGACTCTCTATATTTCGGCCACCCCGGATGACTACGAACTATCCAGGAGTGCAGGTTTTGTGACTGAACAACTCATCCGCCCCACCGGACTAATCGATCCCAAGATCACTGTCCTGCCTACCGCAAACCAGATCCAGGATCTAATATCTAGGATCCAGGATCTAACATCAAAAGGTCAAAGGACCCTAGTCACCACTCTCACCAAACGCATGGCCGAAGACCTCTCTGCCTACTTAGCCGATCAGGGTATCAAGGTTCACTACCTTCATGCAGATATCGACACACTGGAGCGGTTAGATGTTTTAAGCGACTTACGCAGCGGCACGTACGATGTGGTAGTGGGCATTAATCTTCTAAGGGAAGGTCTCGATCTGCCGGAAGTTTCATTGGTGGCTATATTAGATGCTGACAAAGAAGGTTTTCTAAGGTCCAGAACTTCGCTTATCCAGACGATGGGTAGGGCGGCCAGACACGTAGAGGGATCAGTTGTCATGTATGCAGACAGGGTTACCGATTCCATGAAATCCGCCATCGAAGAGGTGGAAAGACGGAGGGAAATCCAGCTCGCTTACAACGAAAAACACCACATCACCCCCCAATCTATCGTCAAAGCCATTAGGGAACGGATAGTCGAAAAACACTCGGAAGATTCAGGTATCAAGCTTGATCCCAAAGATATTCTTAGGGGCAAAGCAGTCGACGCTTCCGATCTGGATATGTCCAAAGTAAGTCAAATGGTCCCATCCGACTTATCTCGGCTAATTCGTTTGATGACCCGCCAAATGCATCAAGCCGCCAAAAACCTGGATTTCGAGCTGGCCGCCAAGCTCAGAGACAGAATTTTAGAAATAACAAAAAACTAATGTTGACTAATATATCGTTACGTCCTATAATATGAAGATGGAAATTAGAGTAGCTTCTTCCAAAGACAAAAACCCAATAATTAAGTACTTTGAATCGTTGGCTTTGCGGCTAGGTTTCCACCTACCTGAAGACACCACTGTTATTACAGTCACTCATAGGGATAACGACAAAGATTCCCCCCCTGCCCCTCGATCTCCCACGCTTCATTAATTTTTTTTCACTTATATGTCAAAGGATTTTTTAATACCTCGAAGAAGTTTTCTTAAAGTAGCTGTGTTAGGTCTGGCTGCTGCCCCACTTGTTCTTAGACCAGAGCCTGTTGAGGCGGGTACTAGTGCGCAACCGGGAATTTACCCCGGCGACTATTCAATCCTTGACCAAGGTCAAATAGACAGGGCACTTACTCATATTCCCGGGATTAACCTACTCGAAACAGCCATTGTCGCAACCGTTGTTGCAGACCAAATACTTAGACACATTGCCGATCGTTGCAAACAGGGCAACAAGGCACACAATGAACGAGCCGTCGAAGCCATTTCTACCGCCGTCAGCGATTTTGAAAAATTCGCCTCCCATATAACTGACATCGCCGTTAAATATGCAGTCGACGGGACTATCCAGTGTGTTTTGGCCCTTGTAGAAATTACCCAGGGAAAACCCGTACTCATCGCCGTAAATGATCCCAGTCAGCTTAGATCAGGAGCCGAACCTGGCAGCGCATGGAGAAATAATGATGGATGGAAAAAAATCGTGGAAAGAAAAGCTTTAACTCCAACCACAACCGAAGCTGACAAGGGGGCAGCCCAGCAAAAATTAAAAGATTTTCTTAATAGCGAATATCCCAATCCATGTTTACCTACCCTGAACACCCCTCAACCAGCATTTAACTTACCCCCAATCCAGGTATCAGTTCCCGAAGCCCCTCCCATAAATCTTACAACCCTGGCTGTTGGAGCGCTTGCGTTAATCGCCGTAAAACTAGGACTGACAAAGCGATTAATTTAATCCAGAGTGGAAATTAACTAGAAATATTCTACCCAAACCAGACGATTTGATCTGAAGCATTTAGTTCTTTAATGTCAATATATTTAGCTTCTAAAGTCTTATTGGCTTCTTGAGGGGTTGGCTTCCCGGAAACTATTTCAGACAAATAGTAAATAAACACCCACACATTCCCATTGTGATAATCTACTTCACTTATACCCACAATTTTAATAGGTTTTATTTCAATAGCCAATTCTTCCCTAGCCTCCCTAATTGCACAATCTCTGGCATTCTCCCCCTCCTCCAGTTTTCCACCCGGCATGACCCACACCCCTTCAGGTTTCTCCTTATTAAGGTGCACAGCCAATACCTGGCCCTGACTATTCCGTATTACAGCTGCGACAACAATCTTATTCATGCCGACACATTATATCCTATTTTCTTTTCAAAATCTGCTCTGTGTAATTAGTGTCTAATGCACTTCCGGGAATGCGCTTTATCATTTCGGAAAGTCTCAATTCACCAGAGGGCTCTTTACATTCTACCCTTATTAAATCATCATTCCTAACAAGTTCTCCTTTATGTGTTTCACCGAACACGTAATACCTTCTAGCAATATCTAAGGTTACTCGTTGTTCCTCGTTGTCGTTAGAACTGAAATGCTGCCTAAGCCATTCTGTTGCCCCGGTCGGAGTTATTTGTATTTGACCAAATAGGCCTACTGACACAAGGCCGACTCCAGAAAGTGCAGCGGCTAATCTCCAATATTCAATTCCCATTGACGCTTTTGTTTGTCGCTCTAGTTTATATTGAAACTGATAATCAAAATCAGGACGAACGGTTAACGTGTCATCAGAAAAAGAAGTAATATAACCCCTCGCTCGCAGATAAACTAATTCAGCTATTGACTTAGCATGGTCAAAATATATGGTTTGAGTAACTGGGTTTGAACGCTGAATAATAGTCAATCCAGCATCTAATAAGACATTTCTTAGCATGGGGAGATCTTCTGGTTGAAAGACATACCTGTTTTCATTCCTCATAGAAGTTATTTAGATCTAAAATCCTTAATTATTTGCAATATTTGACTTGCGGTTTTGTCAAGTTCGCCGTCACGATTTAGTATCACGTGATTAAATAGCGACCCAAATTGTTGCCACATCTGCCACTCTCTGCCAATTAATCTAGTTCTTTCTTTTCTACTTAATGTCCCATTACTTCGTTTTAACAGTCTTGCTGATAAATCCCATAAACTCGGTGTACCAATATAAAAAACTAGCGTGTTTGCTAAAATTGCATCAGCCGTCAACGGGCTAAAGCCTTGTCTTATTGTTTCTCCAACACCTGGTATTGCCGATAGCCCAATCCGCCACGCACAGGGTTCATCCTCCAATATCTGACGCAGTTCTTTTTTGGAAGTTCCCTTATATTCTTTCCCGATACCACCAGACGCTGGATAATCTACGTGTTCGGCAAATTCATCATTATTTACCATCTCTAGAAAAATCTTTTCGGATACAAAATGATAGTCATAACCATCAGTTTCATCGTCCCTGGGGGGTCTTGTGGTGTGACTAACGATCTTTATAAAACCGAGTCGGGCAATTAATGCATCCTTACCGACCCCTCTTGGTCCAGTAATTATTGCTAATAAGCCATTTTTTTTGAATTCGGTCATCTATCGATTATAATTCTTAATTCAAAAAAGAGCAATACTATAAGTTATTCATCGGAGAGCAGTTTTATGATTTTCGAATTATTTAATAATCTCGCAATATGTTTTGAAAAATATTTCAATGAAATTTTCCCATGAAGTTCATCTGAATCAGCAACGCAATCTTTTGCAACTATTACTTCTAAATCCCGTTGATAAGCATCAATAACACTAGTTCTCACACAAGCATGTGTCTTAACTCCACAAATAATTACACAGGAAACTGTGTTATTTTTTAGAATCTTCTCAAGGGTAGTTCCGTAAAAAGCACTAAATCGTTTTTTAACGACAATTAAGTCTTTATCATTCATACTCAGTTCAGGTAATAATTTACTTCCAGGGGTATCCTTTATAGTAATTCTTTTATTTGAATTTCTTAAACTTGCGTAAGCGTCGTTCAAATCCTGATCAAACTCTTGTTTAACCCATACAACTAACACATTTTTTAATCTTGCGACATTTACTAACTGATTTATATTCTTAACCAACTTGTTTCGCTGACTACTCAAAGGCTTACTTCCAAAAAAATCGTTGACCAAATCTATCACTATTACAGCGAATTTACAGTGATTTTTGTTCATATATTTTTTTGCCTATGCTATCCCACTTCACAAAGTGAGATTTTTTAACATATTTTAAAATATTCTTATATGAATTTTTATTGGATTTTGTGGAGTGATTTTGTGTTAGCTTGAAAGCAAAAGTCAACATCCTGGTAACGTGTTTTTGGGATTCACCTATGTAGGTATAGGGGCTGTCGATTAGTTTACAATCAATTCTTTGGCTAAAACAAAACCTATTTAACTCAAACGGAACTCCAATTAAAGCTAACCAAATACTTCTGTAATCAGGAGAACTAGACTTCAAAATGAATCGGTCAATGGATAAAAAACACGAACTATCCAAAATTACATTTTTACCAACCTGATACCATGGAAAAATCAAATCATTTACATCGACTGTTAACAGTAAAGTAAATTCATCAGTTTTTTCTAAATTTAAACTAATTATTTCGAAAACTTCTTCTAGTTTAGGATAACGGTATCTGTCGCTAAACCATCGTCCACCACCATAATAATCCAAATTAATTATCTGAAAAGGAAATTGCTTTTTAAAGCGCACAGTCTTTAAAAGTTTCCCTATCCAACCTACAAAAACTTGTTCATAGTTGTGACTATTGCTCGAATTATTAAGTGTCACCCCAATAGACTTTATTTTTATGTTTTTCCACCAAGGAAGTTTAGTTTCACCAACCATTTCCAAAATTTTTGCAACACCATTTCTCCTTGCAACTTGAGTTGTAATCGGAATCCAAAGATTCTGCCTAACATAATCTTTTTCCTTGGAACTATAAACAGTCATACTAACTCCCCTCAAGGTGACTAAAATCATTCAGGCTTATAAGCCTCCATTTCTTCTCTGACTCAAGATATTCAAAATTTGTAATAGACGTATTTTTTAGTTCAATGAGGTTAATTGTTTTTCTAAATTGCTGGTCTGTATAGTTGTCACCCAGGATAATTAGCGCAACAAAAGTAGTAATAAACAGCCCATGAGACACAACTAAATAGTTTTTCTTGGTATCACGTTCAAGCAACTCTTTCCTAAACCTATCAGCTCTACTAATAATATCTCGCATACATTCTCCCTCGCCCCTAAACTTCCAATCTAAATTAAATTCATTATCCTGGGCCATCAGATTAAACTCTTTTACAATCGGACTATCCAAAGATTGATTTGACAAAATATTATTGGATAAAAATTCGTGAATAACCGGATGCTCGACAACC
Organism: uncultured Gammaproteobacteria bacterium; assembly: GCA_964633995.1. GTDB lineage: Bacteria > Patescibacteriota > Microgenomatia > CAZETR01 > Amesbacteraceae > CAZWKN01. Next base: position 243,557 of record CAZWKN010000001.1, on the reverse strand, counting down.
TTCAAACCAGTTTTGCTTGATAATATGTTCGCCGTTTCTAAGGCCCTGGTCCAGGTGCTCGTAAAAATCAAATCATAAACACAATGCTCACTAAACATGGCTTTGATAAGCCGTTTTGACAACAAACGAGCTTGTTTGACTCCGAGCTTGCCTAGTTTGGAATCAGGTCCCTGTCTTCTGTTAGTCTCGTAGTTTAGGCTTTTTGCATGCCTTACAAAAGTAACTTTCATGTTTTACATTATTTACCAACAATATCGTTAATTTCCTGTTCGATTCTCTTTATCTCATTTGGTCGCAAGGACTCACTGGCCATAAATACCGCCAACTCATGAATCATTCTATCTGAAGTAAGTGTGTTAGTATCCCACGTATGGGGTATTCTCGTTCTAGTAGCGCTTCGCGAATAGCGAAGCGTATTTACATTGTTGTAAGTTCCGTCGATCTTTCCGTCGATAAACAGGTACCACTGTTGGCCAACTTGAATTAACCCCTTGAGCTTGTCGAAACCAACACCCAAGTCTCTTTCAAAAGCTTGCCTAAGGCGATAAATCATTCCGCTTTTGTTTGGCAAATTATCAGCCCTCCATCCAGTTTCTCGCATAATGGTAATCAACTCCTGGAAAGTGAGAATCCCGTCTTCAATTAATAAGGTATTAGGCTGGTGCTCAGAGATCAAAATCTCCTTATCAGAATGACCTATTCGATCTAATACCTGCCTAGCGACCGACAGCACTTCTGTTTTAGCAGAAACCCTCTCTTTGCATATCGCGATTTGGGCAGGAAAACAAAACTGAGCACAATTGTCAAAATCATAACCAGTAGGAGCAGACCAGTGGGGCAAGGGATCATGTGTCGGAGCATCATAAACAGTGGTCGTTATGGCTGACGTAGCACAACTAGCGTGGTCAAACACCACTGCATTTGGGTTAACTGATCTCGCAATAGTCCTCACTCTTTGCCTTAAATCGGGCTGAATTATTTTCGCGACCGAATAACCATCGCGTGTATAGAGGTCACTTAGTGGAAAACCCGCTCGTTCAAAAAGCTCCGGAGTGTCCTTATATACATAAAGCCCCCCCACAATATACATTGTGGCATAACGATGTGTTTCCTCAACGACACGACGTATTGTTTCGTCATCTGCATTAATTCCCTCAATCATTGGACGCATTGAAACAACAACAGGTACACCGTTTTCACTAACTTTTCGCATCGTGTTTATTCTTTGAGCCGCGCTGGCCGGCTCAATTTTTTTAGGCAATCCAGAATAAGTAACTAGCACTATCGGCTTTCCTCCGGATGCTTTATACTCACCCATCAACCTTGCTTCATCGTCGGAAATACTCCATTTGGTGATAAAAACAGTCGGTCCCATATGTCCAGTAACCCCGTCCACAATTTGGGCTAAACGCAATGACTCTTTCCAATTTGTTCCAGGGTCCGTCAAATTTCTAATAATTACTGCCATTTGCGGACTAAAGTATTGAGATTCAGCCAATTGCTGAGCAATCTGTTCCTGATCTGCTCTCATAACCGTAGTCCTACCAATCATGATTTGGTCGTTAACGGCCACCCCTCCATCAATTCCAAATTCAACAGTTCCGGCCAATTTCTCTCCAGAATTCTTATCAGTATCTAAAAATTGTTGATTACAGTAAATACAGGCTAATGGACAGCCATGACCATCAACCCCGGTTGGAGCCATGCCCAACACCTTCCATAAATTCGTCGGTTTTAATTGAGCAGCATTGGGTTCTAAAAAAAACAACTGATATGATTCATCCTCAACCATCTAGTGATTATATAATATGTCCTATAGCAATTCAAGACCATTAGCACTGGTTTCCCCTAAACAAAACCCGAAACTCCTGGTACAATATCTTCTCGATCCATAACTGTTAACTGAAAACTGTAAACTTACAAAATATGAACGATTTTATTAAAGTGAGTGGTGCCCGTGAGCACAATCTCAAAAACGTTGATTTGACGATTCCCAAAAACAAACTCGTGGTTTTTACGGGCCTTTCAGGTAGTGGCAAAAGCTCCATGGCTTTCGACACGATATACGCCGAAGGTCAGAGACGGTATGTAGAATCCCTTTCCTCATACGCCCGGCAATTTTTAGGAGTTATGGACAAGCCGGATATGGATCAAATCGAAGGGTTATCACCGGCTATCTCTATCGACCAAAAATCTTCTTCACACAATCCCAGATCTACAGTAGGTACAGTTACGGAAATCTACGATTACTTAAGGTTGCTTTTTGCCAGGATTGGTCACCCCCATTGTCCTATTTGCGGACGGGAAATTGCTCAACTGTCCACCCAGCAAATTGTCGATCAAATTTTGGATCTTGCATCACAAAAAATCAAAACCTCAAAAGTAGCCAGATTCTTACTTCTGGCGCCTGTAATCCGTGATCGGAAAGGGGAATTTACTGATCTGTTTTCCTCACTCAAGCAAAAAGGCTTTATCAAAATTAGGATAGACGGCAAAATTATGGGTTTAGATGAGGACATCCTGATCCTAAAAAACAACAAGCACACCATTGAAGTGGTCATCGACCGCCTAATCATCGATAAAAATTTCCTGAGCACTGAGCACTTAGCACTGCGTACTAGATTATTTGACAGCATAGAACAAGCCCTCAAACTTTCTGAAGGCTTAGTAGTCCTGGCTGAAATTACAGACCCTTCGTTTGACATGCCGGACAAACCAAAAAACATGATCGACCACCTCTTTTCCCAAAAGTTTAGTTGCCCGGTGGATAATGTATCCCTACCCGAAATCGAACCTCGGATTTTCTCATTCAATTCACCCCATGGAGCCTGTCCTACATGCGCAGGGCTAGGTAATTTATTAAAAATAGACGAGAAATTAATCCTAAATCCCAACTTAACCATTTCCGAAGGCGGCATTCTACCCTACGCCAATTCCTTCACTTACGATTCCTGGTTCGCCCAAAAAATCCAAGCCTTTATCCCCATCCGCGTTCCCATCAGGGAACTTACCGCCCCACAACTGCATCTTTTGTTGCACGGACACCCCTCTCCTGAATTAAGGAGAGGGGAAGGGGGTGAGGTTTTCGAGGGTATCATTCCCAACCTAACCCGCCGATACAAGCAAACCGACTCAGATTACGTCAGAAACGAAATCGAAAAATACATGCGCAAAGAAATCTGCCCGGATTGTAAGGGTTTACGCCTCAAGCCAGAATCGCTAAGTGTCACTATTGGAGATAAATCGATTATCGATATAACCAGAATGTCTATATCCGTCGCGTTCGGTTTTCTAAATCAATTAGCAAATCTAAACACCCGAGAACTCACAATCTCTACACCCATCCTTAAAGAGATCAAGGCCCGTTTGGGTTTTTTAACCTCTGTGGGATTGGAATACCTTACACTAGATCGGTCGGCAAACACATTAGCCGGGGGAGAATCCCAACGCATCAGATTAGCTTCCCAGATCGGATCTGGTCTTTCTGGAGTTTTATATGTCCTAGATGAACCCTCAATTGGATTGCACCAAAGAGATAACCAACGTCTAATTGACACCCTAAAACACCTGCGGGATCTGGGCAACTCGGTCATAGTGGTGGAACACGACGCCGAAATGATGCTTCAATCGGATTGGATAGTAGACTTCGGCCCCGGAGCCGGTGAACACGGGGGTAAGGTTATTGCTGAGGGTACTCCCAAAGAAATAATGTCCAATTCAAAGTCAGTAACCGGCCAATATTTATCCGGCAAAAAACAAATAGTGACTACAAATGACCATCGAATGACCACGAATGACAATATACTTTTACTTAAGGGTGCTTCCGAGCACAATCTCAAAAGTATCGACGTCGAATTTCCATTGGGCAAACTTATAACCATCGCCGGAGTTTCGGGATCAGGCAAATCAACGCTTCTCATTGATATTTTATATCATGCACTCGCCCAGCAAATTACCCGCGACCACCGCGACAAACCCGGAAAGCACAAGCAGCTTGGAATCATCTCAACTGAAAACCGTCAACTGAAAACTGATAACTTGGTTAATTATATTAACCGCGTTATCATGGTGGACCAATCTCCAATTGGCCGAACCCCCCGCTCAAACCCCGCCACATATACTGGGCTATTTACTCCTATCCGAGAAATATTTGCATTAACACCGGAAGCCAGAGTCAGGGGTTATGGCCCAGGACGGTTTAGTTTCAATGTCAAAGGGGGCAGATGTGAGGCCTGTCAAGGAGATGGTCAAATCAAAATCGAAATGCAATTCCTCCCCGATGTCTATGTAGATTGCGAGGTCTGTCACGGCACCCGCTACAACTCGGAAACATTAGAAGTAAGATTCAAAGACAAGACCATATCGGATGTCTTAAAGATGAATGTCGAAGAGGCTCTTGAGTTTTTCAAAGCCATCCCTTCAATTACCGACAAGCTTCAAACTCTTAGGGAAGTAGGTCTCAATTACATTCGCCTGGGCCAACCAGCACCGACCCTAAGCGGAGGGGAGGCCCAAAGAGTCAAGCTGTCAGCAGAATTAGCCAAAAGGGCAACCGGCAAAAGTCTATATATTCTCGATGAGCCTACGACCGGCCTACACTTTGCAGATCTAGAAAAATTATTAGTTGTCCTTCGTAAATTAGTTGAAGGCGGTAATACGGTTATAGTAATTGAGCACAACCTGGATATAATCAAAAATTCAGATTGGGTAATTGAATTAGGCCCTGACGGGGGAGACAAAGGAGGATATTTGGTTGCGGCCTGTCCTCCATCAGAACTCAAGAAAATCAAAGCCAGCCCTACCGGTCAGTTCTTGTAAGGTTTCTGAGCTCCCTCCTGACTCTTTGCACTTTCTCGTCCAATTCAATAGGCGGGTTCTGTCCCAACGCCAAATATTTAATCTGCATTATCCTAGAGGCTAAATATTTATCATAAACTAGCCAAAGTCGTTTCAACTCACCCCTATACTTTTCAGCCATCAAGTCATTTTACACCCTCACTCACTTTCCACCTTAGAGGTGAAATAGGCCTGCCTGCCGGCAGGCAGGCTTGCTACCTTTGGTTGCTGCTATAATTCCTCCATGTCCACGATAGTAGGTATCTTTGCTCATCCGGATGACGAGGCCATGGGTCCGGCTGGAACTATCGCTACTCTGTCTTTAACCAACACGGTCTATCTAATTTGTGCCACAGACGGGGACCATCAAGACAAAAGACTAAAAAACATCCGAGAAAAAGAACTCATGGCCTCAGCCAAAATTTTAGGTATTAAAGAAGTTTTCTTTTTAAATTTTGTGGATGGTTCTTTGTGCAACTCAAATTATCACCAGGTATCCGAAAAACTAAAGCGCCTTCTCGATCAACTCAAACCTGAAACAATCATTACTTTTAACCCCAATGGCCTATCCGGGCATATCGATCATGTTGTAGTTACTTCGGTAATAAATTTCTTATTTTCCAGACTTAACTATTTAAAACATATTATGTATTTTTGCATGCGGGATATCGAACGTAAATTTATTCCTTCATATTTCGTATTCATGCCGGATGGCTTAGCAAAAAAAGAAGCTCATAAAGTGGTTGACGTTTCCACAGTCTGGAAACAAAAAGTAGCAGCCATCAAAGCCCACAAATCTCAATCCAACGATGGTAATAAAATCCTCACCCTACTTACACTCCTCCCCAAAGAAGAGTACTTTTTAGTAAAATCAAAGAAGTGATAAAAACCTTTGTAGTTTGGACCGTGTTACTATTCTTCGGCGTTTTTTCAGCGCACGCTTCTGACGATTTTTATACAACCTTCAATGTTAAATACGACTTTAACGCAAAAGGCGAATCTACTGTCGAACAGCATATCTCACTTATTAATAATTTCTCCCACATCTACCCTGTTTCATATCAAGTAATTCTAAAAGGGGAAACTCCTACCAACATTCACGCCAGAAACGCTAGGGGACCTCTTTTTGTTACCGCCCAAAAAACAGTTGACGGCACTCAAATTACCATTCAGTTAAAAGACGCTACTGTGGGCAAAGGCAATGCTACCCAATTTATTTTGACTTACACCGGGTCAAAGGCCGTAGAACACGGTCAGGTATGGGAAATTACGTTACCAAAATTTTCCAACTCGGATTTCGCAGATGAATATACACTCAGTCTGTCGACGCCGGAAAGTTTTGGCCATCCGGCTTATATATTTCCCATCCCGGACAGGACAGACGGTAGATTGTTTACCTTCTCAAAATCCAAAATCGAAAACTCGGGAGTTACAGCTGCTTTTGGCAATTTTCAAACCTTTTCTTTTGTTATTTCCTACACTTTAGACCGCAGCTCATCCATAGTTATCCCATCAGACACAGATCTGCAAAAAATTTATTATTCATCAATTCAGCCACCCCCAAAACAAGTAGTGGTAGATCAAGATGGGAACTGGATAGCCACTTTCAAAAAAGATCCTTCAAAAAAACTTGATATTAGAATTACTGGCCAAGTAAATATCCAAGCCGTCCCCAAAAAGACCCAACTTTCAGATTCGGCCGTTCTAGATTATTTAAAACCCCAAAAATTTTGGGAGTCTCAGGATCCGAAAATTGTAAATTTAGCTAGAAAACTTAAAACCCCCGAACAGATTTATGATTACGTTGTATCCAATCTTAAATATGACATCGCCAGAGTAACTCAAAGCCCAAATAGAAGAGGTGCTCTAAGAGCCCTGGCAGACCCGGCTTCTGCTATATGCACTGATTTTACCGATCTATTCATTGCACTTTGCCGGGCGGCTGGTATTCCCGCCAGGGAGCTAAACGGTTTTGCCTATACTACAAATCCTAATATCTATCCGGCTAGTCTGGGAGACAACATCTTACACGCGTGGCCACAATATTGGGACTCAAAAAATCAATCCTGGATAAGCGTTGATCCTACCTGGGAGATGAGCAAGCTTGATTTAAACCACTTTGCCTTTGTGATTCACGGATTAAGTTCGCAAACTCCAGTTTTGACCACCAAGTCTATTTCTGCCAACTTTACATCCTTCCAAAAGCCCCCGGACTCTTCCTTGGAAATCACCTGGATAAAGCCAAATCAGATTTGGCCTTTCGTCTTTTCCAAATCAACCATTTCACTTAGAAATCCAGGACCAACAGCAGTCTACGCTGTCCCGGTAAGTATCAAAACGTTCCGTATCAACCACACGCCCGCATCAGAGATAACCATCAATGTCATTCCACCTTTCGGCCAAGTTGACATTCCTATTAGCCTATCGCAACCGGCTTTTCCAAATTTTTCGTCCAAATTGCTTACAATTTCAGCAGGGGATACCCAAGTAACTTATAATATACCTACCAACTTACTCTTTATTTGGCCATTACTTATTTCCCTTGTCTCTTCAATCATCATCATCGCCCTGGCGTTCCTTACCAGCAAAGCCTGGAGTTTACATATTCAAAAACTCCAAAAACAGCATCATTTACGTCGGTAAGGCCAAAATCCTAAGAAATCGGGTCCGATCATATTTTCAGCCGCCCGTTAAACTTGGCCCAAAGACTGCCCAACTAGCTTCAAACATAGATTCAATCGACCACATCGAGGTCGGTTCAGAACTCGAGGCCATTCTTCTCGAATCAAAATTAATAAAAAAGTTTAAACCGCACTACAATATCATCTCCAAAGACGACCGGTCTCCATATTACATCCACCTGACAAAAAAACCTTTTCCCAAACCTGTCATAAATCACATTTCACACGGTTCAGTTGCCGGACCGTTTTTAAATAGGCTAATTCCTTCAACCATTTTACGTCAATTAAGAAAAGTCGCACCTTACTGCACGGCCAAACACTGGACACATCCCTGCTTATATTCTCACTTGGGATTATGTTCCCCGTGTCCTGCAACCGGAGACACTATTAATTACCAAAAAAACATCACTCGTTTAACAAAACTATTAAAGGGTCAATTTTTGCCGGTCAAAAAACAACTTGTCAAACACATGACCCAATTGTCAAAAACCCATGACTATGAATCAGCGGCCAAAATTAGAGATCAAATAAAAAACCTCGATTTCCTTCTCGCCAAGCCAATAGGACCAGAAGAATACGAGATTAATCCCAATCTAATTTCCGACAAACACTTGGAAACCATCACCAGTCTTAGCCAAACGCTCTCTGTCCCCAGGCTTCATCGAATTGAGCTTTACGACAATGCCCATCTAATGGGCGAAAGTCCTACCTCAGCCATGGTAGTTGCCGTAGATGGCCAGATTACCCACTCCCTCTACCGTCATTTCACTCTCCATGGAGCCGCAGGCGATGTAGACTACATGTACCAGGTCCTAAGCCGAAGATTAAAAAGAACAGATTGGCCGCAACCCGATCTGATTGTTCTCGACGGTGGCCTCCCCCAACTATCTAGCATCAAGCATCTAGCATCTAGCATCCCATTCATAGGTCTGGCAAAAAAAGACGAAATCATATACCTGCCCTCAGGTCTTAGTATTAGTCTTCCAAAAACCAATCCAGGACTCATGTTGTTACAAAGCTTGCGCGATGAAGCCCACCGTTTCAGTAGGCGGCTTCATCACAAACATAGATCGAAAGTGCTAAAGTAATAGTATGATCCGCTTACTGCTAAGAAGCATTGCAATTAACCTTGCCAGCATCTATTTAGCTGCTCAAATTTTAACCGGTGTTGTTACCTATGTAGGTGGAACCCAAACTTTGGTTATGGCAGCAGCAGCCATAGCCCTCGCCAACCTTATCGTTCGGCCAATCGTCAATCTTCTTCTCCTCCCGCTCCATCTAATTACACTGGGTTTTTTCAGGTGGGTAGCCAATTTGATCACGCTTTATCTGGTTACCTGGCTGATTCCAAACCTTCAGATCAACTCTTTTACCTTTTCTGGTATCAATCTGGGCTATTTAATTATTCCCCAAATCCATTTTTCAATTTTTGGGGCCTTCGTGATTACTACGCTTACTCTAACGATTATTTTTCACTGCCTTTACTGGCTACTCCAGGACTGACGCGGTATAATATCCGAAATGAAATTAGCCATTACCATTGCTCAAATTATTATCGGGGTAGTCGTCTCGGGGCTTATCCTAATTCAGGCTAAAGGTGTTGGTTTAGGCAGATCTATGGGAAGTGGCTCCTACCACTCAAAACGGGGTGTGGAAAGTTTGGTTTTCAAAACTACAATTTTTCTTGCCGTCGTATTTGTGGTCCTCTCGCTCGTGACCCACCTAGTGTAATCAATGTATAAAAAACTAAGGTTTTACGTTCGCTTTACCACGGCCTTGATTGCCAAATACTACCTGGCAATTATTTTAGGTTTAACATTGGGCATTGCAGGCTTTTATGGTTTTCCCAAATTTATTAACTTAATACCCCGATTTAGACCCACTCAACGCATTGCCTTTGTTGGCAGATTTACTTTTTCTGATCTCCCGCTATCCATTCAGCAAAAAGTCAGCATTGGCCTTACTACTATTGGAGAAAACGGATTACCGGTTCCCGGGATTGCCAATTCCTGGGTGGCAACAGACAGTGGCAAAACTTACATTTTTACCCTCAACCCCACTATTACCTGGCACGATGGCACCAAAATTAAAAGTTCGGATATAAAATACCGCTTCCGAGATGCCATGGTGGAATATCCAGACCCTTCCCGCATTGTTTTTAAATTAAGAGATCCATTTGCACCTCTCCCATCAGTAGTATCCCGACCTATTTTCAAAACGCTTCCGGCTATCAAACCATTCAGACCTACCAGGTATTTGGGGGTGGGAAATTATCTAATTGCCCAAATCCACCATAACGGTAATTTTATAGATCTTCTTACCCTCAAGCCCACTGACCAAAAATCAGATCTCCCAATCATAAAATATCAGTTTTACACCACCCCCCAGCAGGCCAGAACCGCCCTCAAATTAGGGCTTGTGGACACAATCGAAGATTTACCCGAACTAGCTGATCTGGAAAAATGGCCCAATATACACATCAACGAACATCCTCTAGAAAATCGCTACGTTGCGATCTTTTTTAATACTCAGGACCCTTGGCTTTCAGGTCAGTCCGGAAAAAATCTTCGGATGGCCATGGCTTACTCCCTTGCCAAAGACAGATGGCCAAATCGAAGTATTGGCCCCATTCCCACATCGTCCTGGGCATTTAACCCCGACATAAAAAAATTTGATCAAGACTTAGCCAAATCTCGGGATCTACTTAAAAAAGTAGAAAAAATTCCCGATCAGATAACCCTTACCACCGTGCCCACCTATTTATCAGTGGCCGAACAAGTCAAGTCCGATTGGGAAAAAATAGGCCTCCATGTCACTCTGGTCGTCAAACAAGATATTCCCTCCGAATTTCAGGCACTAATTATTGCCCAGGCAATTTCATCAGATCCGGATCAGTACAACCTTTGGCATTCAACCCAGGGTCCTACCAACTTGTCCAACTTAAAAAATCCACGTATCGACAAACTTCTCGAAGACGGCAGGAAAACTCTGGATCTAAAAACCAGAAAAGAAATCTATTTTGATTTTCAAAAATACCTACTAGAAGATGTGCCCGTAATTTTCTTATACTATCCTATTAGCTACACAATCAAAAAAAACTAATGCATCCTACACTTCCTATCGTAACCACCGCTGCCCTACTAGATAGCGTTAACCCCTGTGCCATCTCAGTTCTGCTTCTCACTGTAGGTTTTCTAATTAGTCTCGAAAAATCCCCCCAGGCTATTTTAAAGATTGCCGGAACGTATATTTTTGGTATTTTTGTTTCCTATGTGTTAATTGGCCTTGGCGTATTGAGTGTCTTAAGTTTTTTTGGCATCACCCAAGGGTTATCCAAATTTGGAGCCATAATACTTATCCTCTCCGGGCTCCTAAGTCTGCTTGAACATGTTGTACCAAACTTTCCCATCCATTTAGCCATTCCATCGTTCATAAAACCTCAGTTAGCTAAACAAATGCAAAAAGCCACTTACCCAGCCATGTTTTTTCTGGGCTGCTTGGTGGGAGTATTTGAATTTCCTTGCACCGGAGGACCATACCTCATGATTCTTGGTCTTTTACACGACAAGGCTACATATCTATCCGGTGCCGCCCTGCTGTTGTATTACAATCTCATCTTTGTCGCCCCCTTAGTCGCGATCTTGTTCACAGCCAACAATCCTATTCTCTCGGGTAAATTTGCCAATTGGCGCAAATCCAATCTCAAAAAAGCCGATATTATTTCCTCCCTTGCTATGATCATCCTGGGTGCGGTAATATTCCTGCTATGAGTTCAGACTCTGATTTCAAAAAACTAATGGCAAAGGTTGAAAACCTCAAGTCGTCAAAGACCTTTGACCTATCTCTTGAAGAAGATTTAAGCTTAGCGGTAATGAATCTTATTAGTCTTGAGGAACATTTTTTTATGACCAGCCAAAAAACTGGTGACGACAAATATTTGGATTTATTGTCCCAAACTAGAGAGCTAAGAAAAGTATTATTGGGCCGAATGATTCCTGCTCACGAAGGGGAAACCTGGTGCATTTCCAAACACCTTTTAGCAACGACTATGCGACTTTTAGAAGTAGGCACTAAACTCCAAACGGACAATAAACCCAAAGAAGCAAAAGACTTTTTTTCTCACGCCTACAAAGTCTACTCCATGTTTTGGGCGATTCGGCTAAAATTAACGGGTCTTAGGGATTTAAAACCGGCCGTAAAAAATGAACAATGGACACTTCAGGACATAACCACCAAATTGGTTGATTGTTGCAAAGAATAATGAACATTAAAATAATTTTAATAATCCTACTCGCCACGGTAGTCATATTGGGCGGAGGCATTTTTCTGACACTTCCCAAATCACCCAAAAATCCCGGAAAATACGACACATTTGCCAAATGCCTCACAGAAAAAAACTTGACCATGTATGGCGCCTATTGGTGCGCCCACTGTAAATCTCAAAAAGCATTATTTGGAGACTCATTCAAGTATGTCAATTACGTCGAATGTTCCACTCAAACAAAATTATGCCTTGACAAAGGCGTAAACGGCTATCCCACTTGGATTACCTCTGATGGTCAAAAATTTGAAGGCGAACAATCCCTCAAAAAACTCTCCGACTTGACAAGCTGTCCACTGTAGGTGGTATCCTAAATACATGAAGGCTAAACAAAACAATTTTCTACTTCTTTTGGCCCTCGCCACTGTTCTAATTTCCTCGTTGATTGTAATCAATAGGCTCTCCAAACCTACCGCAGTCCAAGCTTCAACTTCTGGCCAAAGATAGTGTGTATCTTTCGATAGTACCATACATCTCGCTTTCCTTCGCCTTATCTCTATTACCCATGCTCATTATTACCATTCGGTGGGTAAAATCACTGGGAAAATTTCAAATAGACTGGACTTTTTTACTAGTCGCGGTTTTAGCGGCACTTCCGGGTTTGTTCATGTTAACCAACTACCCATTTGTTAGCGTGGGCGACGAGTTGCGCGATGGGGGATTAAATGCCTACGAAATTGCAACTGGCCTAACAAAAAACATTTTTGGTTACGGCAGATACGATGCTCACGGATTGATTATTCCCACGCTAACGGCTGGGTTTTATCACCTACTCGGCAGTTCCGTTTTAGTCTACCGACTACCGGCCGCAATAGCGGGCATCCTCGACGCCACACTTCTTTACATATTGCTTACCCGACTTACAAAAAACAAACTGGCGTCTGGTATTGGCGCTCTGTCACTGGCCTACTTGCCCCTCCATCTTTATTATTCCAGGACAGAGATAGTAGTCATCCTAAGCAGTCTACTTTCTACGGTACTTCTTGTGGCATTTTTTGTCTTGTTTAAACGAAAATTTTCCAGCACCATCGATTTTGCATTTGTTGGAGCACTTTTAGGGTTTACCTTTAACTTTCATGCGTCAATAAAAGCCATAGCCCTCATCTATCTAATACTTATAACCTTTTTAGCTTTTTCTCACAAAACCAAACTACTTATCTTGTATGTATTTATTTTCGTCGGGTTTGGACCCAGGTTATTTTTTTCTCTGGACCCTAAAGTATTTTTTCACACATCCAGAGCATCGACTTTCGCACACAAAGACGTCGTGACCGATTACGTTAAAAGTTTAATGGTTTGGTTTACTGAGCCTACCGGGGAATATTATCCCGACCACAAGCCGATCTATACACTTCCAATATCAATACTTATGGCAGCGGGAATATTTACTGGAATAACCCGCAAGCAAAAATATTTAGTCTTTGTCGTTATCGCTTTTCTACTTGCCCATATAACCAACTCAGCTCTTACCGACATGCTCAACGCCCCACACAGGCTAAGCCCACTCTTTCCAATCGGGAGTTTATTTGTAGGCGTGGGATTGGCAACCTTCAAACGATTTTCGTATCTACTTAATTTCTGTTTGCTTATTTTGCTGATCTATCGGGCCACCATGTTTTTTGTTCAACAATCCGCCAACAAAGGAAAATACTTAAGAGATTATCTATCCATGAACACCATCTACACTATCAAAAAACACCCTGCTTTATCAAAATTATCTTCCCTTAAATTTATTGTCTCTCCGAGCAATTATCGAGAGTTTACTTACTTGCATTATCAAGAACAGTATCGTTTCTTTTTTCCCAATAAACAGGTATCAGTTATTCCCAATAAATCACTATCAGACAATGAACTATTCATCACTAGCCCAGATGTGAAATATCTAGGTATCAAACAAACCATTAATTGTTCAGGGAAAGAATACAACTGCCCACTCGGTTACAATGGGAATATATTAATAAACTACTAAACTCAAAATCCCAAATCTTCGTTCACCAAAACCACGTGCACCCGTCCTGGCCGAACTTCATTACTCATGATAAATATTTTACTGACCCTGCTTCCGGGCACACCATAAGCCTTCCTTGCTCTTTCAGATTCCAAAGGCAACACATATTCGTTAATTCTTTTTAAACCATATTCTAGATTTTTTACCAATTTTTGTTTGCCCACTACCAAAACTACTTTATCAGCACCGTATGCGTAAGCGGGGATTTGGCTACCAGTATTTGATGCCCAAATTAACGACCCATCTTCAGTCATCGCATTCACACTTCCTATCGCAAATTCAGGCGCAGCTCCCAACATCTGCATTTGCCGGCTTTCGGATTTTCTATCCATAGAGGCCAGATCGTTTTTTACCGATTTAAAGTCCCCGGATGTATTTACTGCCTCGGCAATACCAATTTGGTCCAAGGTAACCGACGTCATGGTCATGACAGCCGACCCCTTGGGGATGATGGCAAGTACGGCTTCTTTGGCCAACTCCTTATTCTCCACCACCACCACCTCTATCCCATGATTCTTAAAGTTTTCTATTATTTTTGTTTGATCTATCATTTTACATTCACCCACCTTTTGTTTTTAAATACCGCCCAAATTGCCATAGAATGTCCATGTCCCAGTTTAAATGTTTTAGCAAGAAATTCGACTAATACCGCTGCTTTCATATCAGGACTAAAGATACCCTGCTGCTTCATTAGGCTCATAAAATCCTCTGGGGTTTTCCCAGTCTTGGTTTTAATGTTATCAATATATGCTTGAAATGACATACCTTCTTTCCGGGTATTGTAACCCATTTTTCAGTGCTGTGCTGCGGGACTAGGATTCGAACCTAGATAAACAGATCCAAAGTCTGCTGGCCTACCATTAGCCGATCCCGCAATAAATTGTAAAAGTGGGCCTGCCCACCCAAAACTGCTCCATGAGCCGTGTACGAATAGTACATGAAGGCGAATGGAAAAGTTGGGTGGGCCCGGTGGGAATCGAACCCACAACCGCTTCCTTAAGAGGGAATTGCTCTACCGTTGAGCTACGGACCCGTAGGGTCCATTATAATACACCTTTCTTTGTGCCCTTGATAGGAATCGAACCTATATCTTATCCTTAGAAGGGATTTGCTCTATCCATTGAGCTA
>CAZWKN010000001.1:226400-228483 GCA_964633995.1 uncultured Gammaproteobacteria bacterium | reverse complement strand
CAAGGGCGAATGTTAATGAGCACGAAGTAGCGAAATGGATTAGCCCGAAGGGCGCTTCCATTGATCCGCCTACCGGCGGACAGGGCTACAAGGGCGAATGTTAATGAGCACGAAGTAGCGAAATGGATTAGCCCGAAGGGCGCCTCCATTGATCCGCCTACCGGCGGACAGGGCTACAAGGGCGAATGTTAATGAGCCATCCAATTTTACCTCATTCCCAACCTAAGTTCACTTTGATATACTTAAAACATGCCAGACGGAGAAGCATATTTTGTTCCAAGAATCGCAGTCAACAGACCAGACCACCCCGCCAACGATATGAGCGCAAGAGAACTAACTAGATTCAACAATGCCAGGGTTGGAATAGGAATATCTGACAATGACCCCACTGTTAAATGGGCTGCTGAAATAGAAACGAACCATGCCCGAGCCGTCAAACTTGCCGAAGCTCACGCAGTCAGTTGTTTACTTACTGGTGGAGCAGGCCAGGGAACTTTGGGCCACATGGTATCAGAAGCCGCTAGATTAGGAGAAAAAATTGGAACACTCATGCAGTCCGGGAAACTTGATCTGGAAACGGCTAAGACAATCTTTGGTCCAGTATCCAATCGGCTTCAACAATCAGAATCGGGAAATCTAAGCCTCAACGTAGTGGGTGAAAACGATGTAACACATCTTGTTGACGCAGGATTCGACCTTGTGGATGGCAAACCTAGACAAATGACCGTCAGGCTCACCACAGAAGGTCCAGAAGCTACGTCAGGTAGTGACAGTCATTGTTTCGCAAATACAAACATCAATACCCTCAACTTTCACATACGCTCATTCGGGTTTACATGTTTGCCTTATTTACTTCTGAACTTATCGTCGCATCAAAATTAGAACCCAATTCAGTAATAATTATTGACATCGAATATAGTGGCTACGAAGCAATCATAAAGGATCGGGTTATCGGATATCTGAAACAGCACCACATTTCACATGATTTCTACTCAATCCGTTTCAAACAGGTTGGAAAAAATTCTCCAGCTCATTATCTAGCAATCGGAGTTTTACGTAAAGAAACAATACCCAACCTCTCACACAAATAAAAAAACCGGGGCCTTTTCTTCAAAGTTTTGCTTGGTTATGTGAGGAATGGTTACCACACAGCTCCAAACCACCCGGTTTAATAACTACATTATAACTCGATTTGTCAAAACTTTCCCAACGAATTATTGATTCCAGCGGAGGCTCAAGCGGGAAGCCCAAAGCTAGCACACTTTAGGCGACTTTACTCGTTTGAGTCTCAAGCCTCCACCGGAATCAACACTATAAATTGTCAAAGTAGTTTCGTTCCCCATTGCTTAAAGCAAGAGAGATACTCATCAGTCCCGCCTTGGCGGGAGACTACTTTTGGGAATTGCTGGGGGTTGTTGGGGGATTTGTCTTTTTATTATTATAATTTTATTATGACAAATGATTGAATTTCTTCAATCTCCCTAACTAACTCCATACAATTCCCCGCCCAAAGATCACTCTCTGTCACATTCTAAGACGCAATTGTCTTAGTTGTATCCATAAAAAAGCGATACAGTCGGCGAGAGAGGCTATTCTATCTATCCACAATTAGGATAGTTTGCATTCCGAGAATCGGAAATAGAATTGAGAATTAGAGAAACCGCTCATCGGTTTCTTTGGAAAAAAGAAGCGCATCCTCATGGATGGCCATGTCAAACCGACACGCTTCTTCTGGAACGCTAGTTCTTGATGATAGGATAAAGCTTCCGTTCAGCGTCTTTGTGTAAAAAATACCACGCTAACGCGAGGAAGCCCACCAGCACCAAGACCAGGGCGACCAAAAACCAATCAGGCAACGCCTGGTTGGTTACATAGACATTAACAATTGGCGCGGCCGATAACGTGTTGCAACAGCAACATGAATTACATTGCGTTGCAACCGTTTCGGGCTCACCCCCTCCAACGTCCAGAGAAAAAATTTCCTCCGGGGTTGGTGAAACCGTGAAAATCGGTTTCGTGGGGGTCGGCTCAACGGTCGGCACGTGCGTGGGGGGAATTTCGGGGGGGATTGTGCTAGTGGGCG
>CAZWKN010000001.1:218434-226300 GCA_964633995.1 uncultured Gammaproteobacteria bacterium | reverse complement strand
TTGCTGTCACCTTGGGGGTTTCAGTCGCATCAGGCGTCTCGGTCTGCTTGGGCGTTGCTGTCACCTTGGGGGTTTCAGTCGCATCAGGCGTCTCGGTCTGCTTGGGCGTGCTCGTCTTGGTCGGCGCCGGACAACTTTGTCCATACCCAATTCCGCTATCGGCACAAACTTCTTGGGGCTTCGGCCACAAAACAAAAAACATAGCCAAAGCCAATACCCCTACCAAAATCATCCGCACCTTGTTACGCTTCGAAAAAAACTGTCCACAAACATCGAGCAAACTCTTTTCTGCCATTTCCTCACCTCTTCGGCGCAATCGCTTGAACGATTACGTGTTGCGGAAGACACTTAAAATTCTTCCTTGGTTGATTACGCACTTTCTTGCTCTTTCCCCTTTGTCCTCGTGCAACAATCGATGCAACGTACTTGTTTTTAGGCATATTCCCTTCTCGATACTAAAAAATCACGGATACACATGACACCCGAACTCTCCACCTTTGGGGAGACCTAGAAAAATCTAGGGGGTTGAATTGTCATGGCGTAAAACGCAATTGAAACCCGACGACATATGTCAGATCCCCATTGCGTTCTACGTTCACAACAAAACAAACCCATTCCCAAATGGTTCTAATTCTCTTTTACCTCTCTTTTTAATGTGCTACTTAAAAGAAAGTCTTTTGATTGTGGTTAGAGGCAGCAATTGCCCCCTCCACCATCCGTTTACTAACTTTTAAAGCTCTTAAAAACCGAGAAGAAGTATTTATAAAAATCACAAATTGCGCGATCCAAATCCGATTGACAATCTAATCAGAAAGAGTAAATTAAAATCATGCCGCTTACCAAACAAATTATTCTTGATGCTGTTCGCACTGTAGTAAAAGAAGAGGTCTCTGGTTTAAAAACCCATCTCGATGCTCTTGAAACCAGGTTTGACACTCTTGAAACCAGGTTTGACACTCTTGAAACCAGGTTTGATACATTGGAACAAAAAGTAGACAATCTGAGTGCAACTGTTACAGACTTCGCAGGGCAAGTCAAAAAGTTTGACGAAGAACAAACAGTTCTGTCGCATCGAAGTTCAATACACAGTAAACAAATCGAGGATATCCAACGCAAGGTTTTTGGAGAAGTTCAGACACTCTAAATCGGGTCGAGATCGCGCAACTCGCAGTAAATACAAATACAATCCTCTCAATTTTTAACGTGCTAGAATTAAAACTGAGTAATGTAAATCTAGGCTATCTAGATCTACGGCTATAGGATATCATATAACCTATAGTTTGTCAAGGGTTATATTGACTTACCTTGTCAATGTGCTATCTTTAAACCATGCTTACCGATCAGGATCTACAAAAAATATCTAGGCTTCTGGACTTAAAATTAGACCAAAAACTTGATGACCTGGAAACAAGATTAAAAAAGTACACTCAACAATACGTTCATGAGGGGGTAGATGCCGTAATTAATGCAATCGATGAATTAATGGCAAAAGACATCAAGCCCAGGCTCAAAAAACTTGAACAGCTTCGCCCTCAAGGATTACACGTATGACCCTTACGGTTCTTTCTCTCAAGGTCCCGCGCGAGTCGGAAAATACTCCTGAACAGACAGCCCAGCTTCTGGCCTCACTGGCCAGAGCTACCAAAAAAGCCTCGTTTCTTTATACCGGCGTCTATATCTCATTAGAAGTAGTTTTTACCAACGGCCAAATTACGTTTGCCATAGTATTCCCCAAGGCTCTCAAAACTTTTATTGAATCTCAAATGCTCGCCACCTATCCCGATGTCGTGATGTCCGAAACCAAGGATTATTTGGACCATTGGCCATCGTCCATTGTCAATTGTCAATTAATTAAACAAGCCTTCGCCTCCTATTTCCCTCTCCGCGATTATGCCGACTACAAAGAAGTAGATCCCATGCTGCCACTTTTGGGTGTTCTTTCCAAGGCAAACGAAACCGACAAAATTCTTGTCCAATTTGTTCTTTACCCGAGTTCAAAATCCATCCAAGCCCAAGCTCACAAGTTTTTACACCCCAAACCCAAATTTGATTCAGAGGGCCAAGTAATCAAAGAAACTCCTCCCGAAGGCAAAAAACTTATCGAGGACAAGCTCTCCCAACCCCTAGTTGGTGTCTCCATCCGCTTTGCGGCTTCAAGGCCCGAAGTGCTACGTGATTTGGCAGGGGCCATATCAGTTTTAAATCGCCCGGACGGCAACTCATTAGTCCCAGGCAAAATCTGGCCATGGCAAAAAAACAAATTTCTCTCCTCGATCAAAGATAGATCACCCTTTGGCAATTCAATCTTAAACGTCATGGAGCTTTCTTCACTCTGGCACCTGCCAGGCGTCTATACCAAACTTCCCAATGTCGCCTGGGCCACCAGCAGTTCACTTGTCGAAGCACCAGAAAGTCTGCCAATTTATATAGCAGACTCAGCCCCCGACACCAACTTCTTTGCCAAAACCACCTTTCGCAACAAGGAAACCACATTTGGCATCAAACTTGAAGATCGCCTCAGGCATGTTTATATCTTGGGCAAATCTGGCACCGGTAAATCCACTCTTTTGGAAAACATGGCGGTAGACGATTTCAAAAAGGGCAGGGGAGTAGCCTTCATAGATCCCCACGGAGACGCCTGTGAAAATCTTTTGAATTATATTCCCAAAAACAGAATCAACGACACAGTCTATTTCAATCCTGCCGACAAAGATCACCCCATATCACTCAACATTCTCGAAGTATCAAATCCAGACCAGGCGGAGTTGGTAGCCTCAGGCATTGTGGCCATTTTCCACAAGCTCTACGGCCATTCCTGGGGTCCCAGGCTTGAATATATCCTTCGCAACACCCTTTTGACTCTCACCCAGATTCCCGGCAGCACGCTTCCGGATGTCATCAAAATGCTCACAGACGAAACTTTTAGAAAAAAAGTCTATAAGCAATATGTATTAAGCGATCAGCTATTATCATTCTGGCACAATGAATATGACAGACTAGAAGAAAAGACAAGGACAGAACAAATCTCATCCATATTAAACAAGGTCGGCCAGTTCGTAAATTCCCCCCTTATTCACAACCTAATTAGCCATCCAAAATCTTCGATCAACCTAGAGGATGTCATGAATTCCGGCAAAATCCTCATCGCCAATCTTTCTCAGGGTAAGTTGGGGGAAGACAACGCTGCTTTACTGGGAGCCATGCTTATTACCAAACTAGAACTTGCCGCCATGGCCAGGGTTGATATGGAAAAATCCAAACGTAAAGAATTTTTCCTGTATGTTGACGAGTTCCAAAATTTTGCCACCAGTTCGTTTATCAAAATCCTATCAGAAGCCAGAAAATATCGGTTAGGTCTAGTCATGGCCAATCAATATATTTCCCAAATTCCCGAGGATATCCAAAAAGCTATTTTTGGCAATGCAGGGACGACGATCAGCTTTGTAGTTGGCGCCGAAGACGCCCGAATTATGGAAAAGGAATTTGGGGAAACCTTTTCTGCCAATTCGCTCGTTAATCTTCAAAAACACCAAATTGCCCTAAAAATGACTATAGACGGCACAGTTTCTACACCATTTCTGGCCACCACGCTCCCGCCTCACAAATCCCTAAATCAAAACGCGCCCAAAGTTATTGAGTCTTCCCGCCAAAGATACTCCACACCTTCCCATTCTTCCTAACTTGTTCAACCCAATCATTGATAGCCTTCTGCACATTCTGTTGTTTAACAGCTGTTTCTGCTTCTGTTTTTTTCTGTTCATCTGACAGCCCTGTCATGTACTGACCATTGTCCTTAATATACGCGGCTATTTCTTCTGCAGACGCAGATGCGCTTTTTTCAACCGCTTTTTCTATAGACATCTGAAGCCTGATTTGCTTTTTGACTTCAGCCAATGTAAAACCTCTGTCCTTGATCATTTTTTCGAAATCAGCATCTGTTCCGCCTACGCTTTTTTTGATCTCTGCCAATTTCTCATCCAATTTCTTGTCATCGATTTTAATACCCAACACTTTAATTTTTTGTTCCACCAAATGTTGAGTCACAATACTATCAACTACCGTTTTACCACTTTGTTTAAACAATTCCTGATCAACTTCAAACCGAAATACCGGCCTTAAACCCACTACTGCAACTACCGGCCAGGTATTGGTGTATTGCCAAAAAATCCCAAGTGCCACTAGAATTCCCAATGCCCAAGTCAGTTTGTTGGACGATTGTTTTGGTAAAACTGCTGGTACTTCAACGACAGAAGGGGTCGTCTCAGTTTTTACTTTTGCCCTGGTTCGCGTTGCCATGAATCACATGTTAACATAGTAGTTAACTCGTTGTAAATAAGCCAATATGTCGCACCCAACACTCAAAGACAAACTCTTATTACGCCTTAACCCCCACTATTTATACTCAAACCAGTTGTGTCAAAACACCACCTCTATCACTATTGGCATTATCCACAAGGTTTCGTCCAATCCGCCCCAGTGGAAAACCATGGACTTTGTCAAACTATCAAAAGGTTCGACGCTCAAGTATTTGGGGGGCGTGAAAGAACTACGTTTTAAAGGAGATCTCAACCCCTCCCATTCTATTTTTGACCTTATTGCTTCCGACACTTCCGTATTTGACGAACCGACACACCACGCCAATCCTGGAGACTTGGTGATAGTAATCCCGCAAGATCGCCGATTTTTAGTAGCCAAGCCATCATGACCCTATCCAGATTTTTAAAAACCACCAACATTACCCTTCCCAAAAACTCGGAGGATGCCTGCCAAAAGGCTATTCGTCTTATGACCAAAAGCCTTGACCCCCTACATTCAGAAAACCATATCTTTCGCATGTTAGATGATCTAAATGCTTTTATGACTTCAGATTCTGAAATAAATTGGAAAAAAATAAACTTTGAAATCCTCTTGCTTTCAATTTGTTGGCACGACACTTGGAAATCCAAAAAATTTCCCAGAAGCAAAAAGGCCATGCTCTACCACAATTTAGTGGACGGTTTGGGTTCCATGCGTGTTTTTGGCAAACACTCAAAACAATTTAACCTTACAAAATTTGTATCAAACAAAACCAAATACGCCATCAGAAAACATTCTTCTTTTCAATTTTTACCCAAACGAACGTTGGAAGCCAAAATACTTCGCGATCTGGATCAACTGGAAGAATGGTCTATCGTTCGGGTAGACGAAGCTCTGGGCTCTTCCCAAAAATTTATGGATCTTTTAGAAAAGGTCTTTAATATGGCCAAATATTACTTTGAACACAAAATGCTTACCGCAACAGATAAAAAATTCTATTTTAGATGGTCCAAAAAACAATTTGCCAAGCGCAGGGGTGTGTATTTACTAAAAGTGGGAGAGCTTATGTCTAGCCGACTATTTCGTCCTTTTTCAGAGACAAAAACTGAAACCAACTATCCAGAAATCTTAAGATTATCTTAAAAGGTGCTTCCAACACAAAGTCAAAAATAAATACCAAGAAGTTCAGTCTGGATACACCCCGACTCAGCCAACCTCCCACTACCACAATCGGAAGCATGAGTACGTCGAGTAGAGAGGATTTAGGCTCAACTTTCGGCTTGTATGTGTATGCCTGAGCTGTTTGTTTAATCCGGTAAGCAAAAAACGACACCACCGACAAAAAGAAAATAAAGATAATTACACTGATCCAGCTATAACCTATATTAATCAGCCCCAAAGAAATCGCCGAAAAAATAATCCAAAACAGCAAACTGTAAAATAAATAATAAACTACTGATCTGGATTTGGTTCCGGACGTTGGGGGCAATATCACTTCACCATCCACCGGCGCAGCGTCCATATCATAAACTACTTCCCAAGCCCGAGTTACCATCTTTTCCTGCTCTTTCCCGTCAGGGAGTTTAATAATTGCTGTCAAAAACCACATTACCACCACCGGAAACAACAAATTAACCCCAAGCGTCATATAGTTTGCCCTGCCCTTAAACATGGCCTCAATAGGGATTTCCACCAATAGTACCAGTAACATCTTTGTCAAAAACACATACATCAGACTTCGCATCGTTGCCCGTCCCAGCTTACCTCTCATCAGCGACAGTTGATCCCTAAGAACCAATCTGGCCTCGTCTTTAAAAAGTTTCTCAAATTCAATAATACTGGTAAATTTATCTGGGTCGGAAAAATACATATCACGAACCAACACAATCGGTCCCATCTGCCTTCTCACATACACCGACATTGCATTGTGCATTTCATCTTTCAATGCAGAAGAATAGTATCTCCAGGTTTCTTCCAGTACTTTAACTTCATCAACGGGCTGATCATTTTTCAGCTGGCCTAATATCAATTTATAAAGATGATAAGCCACCTGAGCATCATCAGACTGAGTAAACATTCGATCTACGGAGACAAAAAGTACCAAATCCACATTGGGACTTAAAGCATAGGGGATTCTTTTTTTAATGGCATGAAACGCAAAATTAGTAAACCTTTGGTAATCGGAATTCGGATTAATTTTTTCTTCGATTTCTGCTGAAACCAATCCCACCAACCAATCCCGATCCACTTTAATTGTATTAATGAATTGAGCATATCTATCCAATATAATCTTTATTTCAGCCACGTTTATCGACCGTAACTCAGAATCACCCACATATCTCGCCCACACCAACTCCTGCATCAAAGACGACGACACCCGGCCCATATCCTGCCCAAATACCAGTTGTCTTCGTAAAATTCGCTCAATCGCAGCCCTTCTTACCAGGTGATCCGCCCGATACTCCAACGCGTTTCTGGCTACCTCATACACCCGGGCCAAATTACCCACCGGGTCGGCCCCACCGCTCTTTTTACCCTCAATCTCCCTCTTTCCGTGTGTTAATGACTTCAATAAAGTCGCAGTTGCCGCATGCATTTACTCATTTTACATCATCCAAAGGCTACTTAGGTATAATGAGCCCATGATTACAGATGAAATTAGCATCATTCTGACAGCTGGCCATGGAGGTCCAGGCAAACTTGTCCCTATCAATCGTTTTAGCTCGGCTACCGCCGGAGGAGATGGTGGTAAAGGAGGAGACATATATGTGTCTACAACCTCCGATCTGTCTGCTTTAAATAAATTTTCAGGGATTACCGAAATCAAGGCCGAAGACGGACAAAAAGGCGAAGCCAATCGTAGATCAGGAAAAACTGGTCCAGACACCCAAATCGAGGTTCCAATCGGAACATCCATACTAAATATCGAAACCGGAGAAACTGTAGAACTCGACCAATTACCCCAAAATATCCTAATTTGTCGGGGTGGAAAAGGCGGTCGAGGGGGCAATTTTAGAGCTCAACCTGGACTGCCAGGTCAGACCATTAATGCCAAACTTATTCTTAAACTCATTGCCCATTTCGGCCTCATAGGCTTACCAAATGCCGGCAAAAGCAGTTTGTTAAACGCTCTTACTAACGCCAAAGCTGAAATTGGAGCATACCCATTTACCACCCTGGAACCAAACTTGGGTGTTTTAAACGGCAAAATACTAGCGGACATCCCAGGACTTATCGAGGGCGCATCAAACGGCAGGGGACTAGGAATCAAATTTTTAAAACATATTGAAAAAGTTAATCTGCTTTTCCATTGTATAGCTTGTGATTCTCAAAATGTTTTGGCCGATTTCAACACTATCTTTGCCGAACTAACCAAATTCGGCCAGGGCCTAGTCCAAAAACCCCAAGTCATAGTTCTAACCAAAACCGACCTGGTAACCCCAGGGGTTATTTCATCGCATATTGAAAGGTTGTCTAACTTAGACTATCCCATCATCGCATTATCTATTCATGACAAAAAAAGCCTCACTAAATTTAAAGAAAGGTTTTTTTAATGTGCGACGAAACCCT
>CAZWKN010000001.1:13079-218334 GCA_964633995.1 uncultured Gammaproteobacteria bacterium | reverse complement strand
AAAAAAAGCCTCACTAAATTTAAAGAAAGGTTTTTTTAATGTGCGACGAAACCCTCAAGCAGGTTGGACGAAGGATCAATTGCTTCAATTAGCCTCACACGCCAGACTCACCGTATCCGACGGCAACCCATTTGACAAACTCGACTCACTTGTCATGCTTGTCACCAGTGATGATCCTGGATTTGCTAATATGCTATTCGTAGCACGTGCTTTTTCTTGTCGTTAATAAGCCTAATCGATTTAGGTCGGATAGTTTTGACTTCTTTAGATCTTTTAAATTTAAGGTCATAAGTTGTCTCTTTCCAGACATATTTAAGCTCAAAACTATCCCAATTTTTAGGCACTACCGGTGTAAAAATAATTTTATTACCCTGTTGTTTTAATCCCAGAATATCTTCAATTATGGTTTTATACATCCAAGCAGCCGATCCCGTATACCAGCTCCAGCCCATTCTTCCCACATGTTGAGCGTGTGAATATACATCGCCAGGCAACACATAGGGTTCGCCTTTATAAGTTTTCACCCCGGTGTCAGAATCCGTGTGATTTATGGGGTTAATCATATCCAAAAGTTTAAGAGCCATGCTTCCATTTCCCAACTTTGCATGCGCCAGAGCCAACCAAACCGCAGCGTGAGTATATTGTGATCCATTTTCTCTAATGCCTGGAATATAACCTCTAATATATCCCGGAAACGTAGTTCCTTTATCAAATGGGGGGGTCAAAAGCAAAACCAACTTGTCTTTTTCCAAAACCAGTTGTTTGTCTACCGCTTCCAGTGCAGTAATTGCCCGACTACCCGTCTCAGCATTTGATATTACCGCCCAACTTTGACTGATTGAATCAATTTTGCATTCCTCATTTTCCTCGGACCCCAACACCGAACCGTCATCAAAATAGGCTCTTTTATACCAGTTACCGTCCCACCCTGTTTTAGCAACCGCTTCTTTCAACGCCTTAGCGTATCTTAGATACCGCAAAGCATTGTGTTTATCGCCTCTAATTTTACAAATTTGAGCAAAATCAGAAAACACTCCATACTCAAACCAAGCCAGCCAAACACTTTCCCCAATTCCTTTTTCACCCACACTGTTCAACCCATCATTCCAATCGCCACTTCCGATTAACGGTAGCTTATGGATACCCACTTTCATCCCATTTTCCAAAGCCCTCAAACAATGAGTATACACACTCGCCTTATCGTGAGTAGGAATGGCTTCGTCATATCTTTCCGTTTCCGTCTCGGCCAATGGTGCCATATCCATAAAACTCACCATTTCTTCCAAAATTCCCGTGTCGGAAGTCACAGAAACATACTTTTCAACCAACCATGGTAGCCACAAAAAGTCGTCGGAAATTTTAGTCCTGACTCCACGATTAGTATCAGGGTGCCACCAATGCATCACATCCCCCTGAATAAACTGATGCCCAGAAGCATACAAAATATGTTGTCTTACCAAGTCAGGCTGGCAATATAACAACGCCAACATATCCTGCAATTGATCCCTAAATCCAAAAGCTCCTCCGGACTGGAAATACCCAGTTCGTCCCCAGACCCGGCCAGCAAGTGCTTGATAAACCAACCAACCATTTGCCAGTGTGTTTAGATTTTTGTCCGGGGTTGTTATCTGTATAGTTCCCAACCTATCTTTCCAACTTTTCTTTACCCTTTTCAATGACTCACCAATATTGGCTGTGTTTTTGTATTTTTGTACCAACCTTTGATATTCATTTTTATCTTTTGCTTGGCCCAACACAAACGCCACGTTTTTTTCCTCGCCGGCTACGAGTTCCAATTCAGTTTCCAAAACCATTACCGGATCCAATCCAGCTCCCACCCTCTTTTCCAATTCTGTTTCAAAATCCGCTTCCATATAAACAGGTTGAGACCACATACCCCCCCTTCCCAAAAATTCCATCCTATCGGTAGAATACCTAACCGCAGGCGTAGTTGTCATTGAAAAAGTAATATTTTGTCCATACACGTGGTTATAGCTATTTTTAGCAACGATTGCCCCATGTGCATTATCAAAATCGGTCACCGTAAAAAATTGATTTTGTTCCCTGACGTCACCCAAAACCAATTCTGCATAATACGTGGGTTTGATCCTCAACACTCCACCCGAGGTGTTCGTCACCTTCACATTGATTATCTTGACCGGATCATCGGTATCGACCCACACTTCAGTTACAGTCGTAGCTACGTCGGTTTTACACAGGTATTCGGAATATCCAAATCCGTGTTTAATCACATATTTTCCGATTCCATTGCTGGGTAGGGGAGTAGCCGACCACCAACCAGCCCCTTTATCGGTTTTAAAATACACCACCTCCCCAGGTTTCTCGGACACTGGATCGTTTGACCAGGTAGTCAACCTATTTTGCTGACTGTTATTGGCCCAAGTAAATCCAAGTCCCGAACCGGTTACCAATGTACCAAAATGACTATTAGTAATTACATTGCTCCAGGGTATTGGAGTCAAATCTCCATAATCGGAAATAATATTCACACTACCATCACCCAACTTATACTTGGCTTGCCCGGTAGTCTTAAGTTTTTTTCTATCTAGTTCAAAATTATATTGTCTCTCTTCTGTCCTAAGCGCCAAATCAAACGCGTCTTCCAGCGCACCTAATTGGGAATCAATTACTAATCTTGCCGTCGTCTCGAATAAGACTCTATCACCGGAAGGCATAGTCGCCGTTTCTCTGACAAATATTCCCCCAGGTTTGTCTAATCTTGGTCGAGACAAAGATGTGTCTATCATCCCGATTATTGCTTCTTTTAAATCACCTGAATAAGTCGGAATTTGTTCATTTAGAATAATCAAATCAAAATAAATATTTTTCATTCTCAAAAATTCATGAGCCAGAAGTGTTTGCTTGATAAGTCTCAACCCGTCACGTGATTTAATTTTTACCAATACGATTGGGAAATCTCCGGAAATACCATACGGATACAAGCCCGTCTGTCCCAACACATTTTGGGCCAATATGTCTTGGGCCGCTCTGGAAAATCTATCGGGGTAAATAATTCTCGATCCCATTTTTTGAAATAACCTAACCTCGTCAGGCTTAATCCCCAAGTGTCTAAGTTCAATCTGGCTATAGATTTCCGATAATTTAAACGCCCTTTCCATTTCACCCATCTCCGAGTATTTACCTATCATTTCGTCGACTAAAGTTTTGGATTCTTCAATACCGGTTAGGAAAAAAAGCCTCTTAGTTTCCCCGGGGTTGATAAACACTCTGCTCCTCACACTCATTATCGGATCTAATGTCGCTCCTACAGTATTAGTTAAAGGGTTGTCAAATGCAGAAGCAGTCAAAATAGTTCTACCCCTACCCAAAAAGCCTAACCTATCAGTCTCATACTCACTAATCGGGGCCTTTTCCCCATCCATCCTCATCATGTGCCAAATCCATCTTTCGGGATCCGTTTCGCTCTTCGGTCTCCTTTTAAATATTAACGCTTGCCTGGTTGCATCAAACTCAGATTCTACAAACAACTTACCAAGTGCCGGATGAAAAACATCATCACGATGTTTAAGCCCTACTATTTCCGCATAGTCTGTAATCTCCAAACCCCTGGTCTTTTTACCTCTGTTTGTAATACTGACTTCTCTTATTTCTACGTTACCATCAGAAACCACCACCACCGTTGTCTTGGTTTCCAATTGACCATCCACCCTGACAAATTCAGCCTTGTGGGGTAAAAATGCGACTTCGTATTTATCAGGTTTTTTTAAAAATGGCTGGTATGTAGCAGACCAAACTTCTTTGCTGGTTAAGTCTTTTACAAAACAAAACCAACCCCAATTATTCTCTACCGTATCTACCTGCCATCTGGTAATGTCTATGTTTTTCCAACTACTAAAACCTACGCCTCCGTTTGAAACTACCACCGAATACTCAGAGTTCGACAATACAGTAGTTCTAATTGTCTCTGTTTTCCCGGAAAATTTATATCCGGTTAAATCAGTCAAAGTCGGATCCCTGCTTATAGCTTTAAATTCTTTCTCTGGTAATTCGACTCTGGAGACCCTCCGTGGAATTTTTTCGCTTAGCAACAATTCGGCCGATGCCACCATACCGTTTTCGTGAAATCTTTTTTGCATAATTCCATCATTTAAAACGTTATCTATTGCCACCATGCTCATACCCTGATGATGAGACATGTATGTCAACACCACCTCCCACTCTTTGGGTTTCTTTACTCTATCGGGGTTAAAATCGACTGCCTCATAAAACCCATACGTACCATACGCCCCCATCTTTGCCAATCGGTTTAGGTTGGCAATCACATCCGAAGCTCTAAAAGCCAAAGCCAACAGACACGCGTATGGAGCAACGACCAGGTTTTCGGTCAATTCCAATTTCAGACTCAAATCGGGCACACCAAATTGTTGGTACTGATAATTATAATTATAGTCAAAGGCAAAAAACCCAGACTCAGAAATACCCCAAGGTATAAATTTGGCTTTAGCGTAATCTACATGCCTATCCACCACTTCTCTGTTTGTCTGTGTTATTAAGGTATTTTCAAAACTCTTCATTACCAACTCAGGCATCAAATATTCAAACATCGTACCCCCCCAAGAAAGTAATACGGTCTTGCCTTTGACTTTTTTTACCGGCCTACCCAAGTCAAACCAATGTCGTTCAGATACTTGCCCCATAGCAATCGCTACAAAGCTGGCAAGCCGGGCTTCAGAAGCCAACAAATTGTAATAACTGTCATCCAATCTATTTTCGTCAGCATTAAAACCAATCGAGAACACCTTTTTGGACTCGTCAAACAAGAACTTGAAATCACTACTGCTTACCAATGCGTCAATCCTGGCCGCCAAACCAGACCACTGCTCAGCCGCTATCGGTAAAGTCGTTTTCGTCTGATCAAACTGGACCACGATTTTTCTCCAATATGCCAATTCACCGTAGTCTTGTTCATAATCTTCAATCTCCTTTCCCAATTTTTCCAATTCTTCTAAAGACAAACCGTCGCAACCCGCTTTTGCCTTTACTATTTTTTCAATCACAGGCGACTTCGGGGCCAATCTTTGCCAATCTTCAATCCACGCTCTCCAGGCCACTTTCCAACCTACCAATCGCTTTTCCAAACTATCCTGCTTTCCAATAAAGTCGCGGCACGCTTGAGCAACCGTTATCAAACAGGCCGCCAAGTTTCCACTGTCCACCGTCGATATGTAAGCAGGATTCATGACTGCCAAAGTATCGGTTCTGTACCAATTAAACAAATGGCCCCGGTGTTTGTGTAATTTTTCCAAAGTCGTAACGATGTTCTGCAATCTTTCGTACAGCTCACTCTGAGGAATAAATCCAAAATCCACCGCACTCACGGTTGACAACAACAAAAAGCCTATATTAGTAGGGGAGGTCCGTCTGGCCACTTGTGGACCTGGCGTGACCTGAAGGTTGTCTGGTGGCAAAAAGTTATTATCAACCGAAGCAAACTCGTCAAAAAACCTCCAAATTCTTCTCGCGGTCACCATCAGACCAATTTGGTCGTCAGTCGAAAGAACCGAATTTTTAATTACAATCGGCCTACTAATTAAATAATCAAAAATAGGCGAAAGCGCCCACAAAGTCAAAACTCCCACGGGGACTATTTCTACACCTTTAATGGCCAGGGCCCCCACCGCCGTCAGTAATACGGTAACCATCAAAACATAGCTCTTTACCCCCATCTCCCTGTGGAGTTCGTCCATGGCCTGACTGGTCCATTGCATAGCTCCTTTAGCCCCAAAAAGCATTCTCGCTCCAGAAAGGGCTATAGCGTTGATATTTCTAAACGATTCGTTAGCCATGTTGGCAACAGAAACCACCAAGCGAACAAAGTTCAAGCTCAGGTCGTCCCAGACAGAAACTAAATAATTTTTTACACCCTCTCCGGTCATTTTTCTAAAAAGACCCTCTAGGACCATTTGACTGATTGGAAAAAAAATCAGACCAAATACAAACGCCGTCCAACCAGCTGTGATTGTTGGCATCATCAACCATCCAAAAATTAACAATACGGTTCCAAAAGGTATCACCAAACTACGTCGTAAATTATCAAAAATCTTCCACTTTTCTTGCCAACCCAATACGTTTTTTACCAACTTGCCGTGTCCGTTTTTGACCCACGGCAGTAACCAAAAAATTATCTGCCAATCACCCCGAATCCACCTATGCTGTCTTCTGGAAAAACTCTCATAACTTGACGGAAAATTCTCCAACAGTTCTATATCGGTAGCCAATGCCACCCTGACATAACACCCCTCCAACAAATCATGACTTAATAGGCAATTATCCGGAAATCTTTTATCTAAACATTTGTAAAAGGCTTCGACGTCATATATCGCTTTGCCCACATAAGAAGCATTGTGGAACAAGTCTTGATAAACATTAGAAACTACGCTGTGGTACGGATCAAGGCCACTTTCGGCTGCAAAAATCTTCGTAAACCAGGTTTTGATTGCAGACGGCGCATGCACATCTACTCTCGGTTGAATAGCTCCATATCCCGCCACCACCCTATTACCCTCCTTGTTAAAAACAGGCCTGTTTAGGGGATGGGCCATCGCCCCAATCAACTTTTTTGCGGTATTAAGCGGCATCAGAGTGTCTTCGTCCAGGGTAATTACAAATTTATTTTTTTTGATCCGGTCTATATTTCCGACTATGGTGCTAAACCCGCCCAAATCCGCCTCGCACAAAAATCTGTTGAACTCTTCCAATTTGCCCCGCTTGCGCTCCCAACCCATCCACACTTGATCTTGTTTATTATATTTTCTATCCCGCATAAACAGATAAAAAGGCTCTGCTTCCTCTTTATATTTATCATTCAAATCGTTGGTTGCCGATTTCAATTTCGACAGCAAATCTGAGTCATATGGCATCGTCTGTAAGGACGAATCCGGATAGTCCCCCAAGAGTGCAAACGTTATATTCCTGTCTCGATTGGCTAAAAATCTTTTTTCCATCTTAACCATCACACTTTCCACATCTTCGACCCCACCCACCCATGGAACTACCACAACGGTTAGAAACTCATCCGGGACACCTTCCTTAAATTCCAACTTAGGAGGTGTAGTGGGTTGGAAAAATGTAACCACGATATCATTAACCACAGACACCACCGGAACCGACACAACTACCACTGACAACAAGGCCCATGCCCACCCAATTCCAAAGCTTCCAAAATAGGCAGCAATTCCCCAAACTCCCAAAATGGTAAAACCCGCAATCGCCAGCAAGTAAACAAGCGTAGCCCGTCTGTCTACAATCTCTTTCAAAGCCACATTCCATGCCGGGGCATAACTCAGATTTGCTTTCAACTCTCCAATCCCGCGATCAATCAAATAGTATCCCACGTGTGTATTCAACGTGTTTTCAGAACTCGCCAATTTGATTGCCCTCCTGGCCACTTCCTGTTCGTTAAATCTGCTATACCTACTCAAATTTTCCACAGCATGGCGATATGTGTCCCGACTTAAAAAGTCCATTTTGCTATATATGCCGGAAGGATCTTGCCGAAGCACCTTCTCCACCATGCTGGTTTCTTCAAAAAGAGTCGTCCAATCCAAACTGGAAATAAGCCTCATGCTCGTTACAATATTGCCCGTAGACACCCGGTAAGCCGCATGTCTTTGATTTTCCGCCTTTACTACCTCTTCGACATTGATGTCTTCCTGTTCGACATACAATTCTAACCACCGGATTACCATGGCCACGCTCGAATCTCTATCCCGAAGCCCCCGAAGTAGCCATATCAAAAAGACAGGATCAGAACTTTTATTACTCCTAAACATTTTACCCAATTCGCCTGCTATCTCACCCTCAAAAAGCGATTTCAGATTCACAAATCTTTCAGCATATTCACTGGCCATTTTCCTTTTTTCAAACGTATCTCTAGCCTTTTCCATCAACCTAGACAAGTTTTCGATCAACACAAATCTAAGCATTATTGGCAGTGCCCACAATTCGGCACTAGTCAAAGGCGATACGGATTCATAAGTCAAAACGAATTCTGAAATCAAATCTCTATCCAATCTGCTATCAGAGTGGGTCAAAAGTTCCAAAGCTATCGCATATATCCTCGGATACCCCCTAAACAAGCCTTCAGACAGTTTCGGCAAATCACGGTAAAATCCCAAAGTTAAGTCACTTTTTACAGACAGTATTTGGTCAGTGACAATATAATAATTATCGATAAACCATTCTGTTGAAGTCGGCAACAAATTCCGTTCATCGCGTAACGCCCCTACAAATTCTTTGTGTATCCTATCCAACAAATTTTTATTTCTCTTAAGTCCAGAAAGTATTAGCCTATAATACCGATCGTCCATTTTTCCGGTCTCGTGCGTCGGTGGCAATTGCTTGGCATATTCCCGCAGTTGCTCGCGGGTAAATACTTGTAATTTGTGAGCATGTTCAATCTGGTCATCGCCAAACGCAAACTTCCCGTTATCCCAACCTCCAAACAGTCTTCTTATTTGATCCAATATGTTAATCGTTTCCACTCTGTTATTATCTCACAATTCAAGCCACAACAAATTATTCTCTCTCCCCCATTTGCTGATTAACCAAATCTAAAATGTACTCTGTTTTTGAAATACCCCTAGCCTGACTTTGTTCGATAATGAAACTGTCCACCCTATGAGGCAAAACCAAATTGAATCTTGTTTTAATAAACTTATTGTTAGTACAAAACTCACTCAAATATTTTTCGAGTTCGGTTTCGTTCAAATAGGTATTATTTGAAAGTAGTTTTGACTTGATTGAAGAAACAAATCTGTTCGTGGTGCCAACCTGATCTCTATTGACAAGAAACAAAACCGGTTTTCCCAAATTTATGGCTTCAGTGAGAACATAGCCCAAACTAATACTGACAACGCTTCCTTCAATAATTACACAATCGGCTCGGGAAATAGCTTTTTGAAGGTTAAAAAATGTATTTTCGGGTAAATAATCTTTAGTCGTTTCGCTATCTTTAAGCAAATCATTAGTCAGACGAAAATCATTATCAAGAAGAAAACTACGAATAAACGAAAGGTAAGAAGCATTCTTAGGTAAACCACCTCTTGAGAACTCAAAAAGAACTTTCATTGCGCCTCGTTTGTTATGACTATATGATATACTCATACGTACTTTTATGGAAGAGATTGAGCTAGAAAAAACATATTTAGCAAAATACTTGCCGGAGGGAATTTTTGAATGCGAGAAAAGAGAGCTATTGGATATCTATGTTCCGGAGGATGTCGAATTCCCAAGATTACGAATTCGCAAAAAGGGCTCAAAGTTTGAAATTACAAAAAAAATACCACTTTCGGCTGGAGACGCTTCTGCCCATACTGAACAAACAATACCGTTAGACGAGAGTGAATTTGAGGCATTGTCGGTGGTAAAAAGCAAACAAGTACACAAATTCAGGTATTTTTATGATTACCAGGGACACCGGGCCGAAATCGATGTATTTCAGGACGCTCTGTCCGGACTGGTGCTGGTCGATTTTGAGTTTAAAAGCGTAGAAGAAATGAAGGCGTTTAAAATTCCGGATTTCTGCTTAGAAGATGTAACCCAAGAGGACTTCATAGCTGGTGGTATGCTTTGCGGCAAAACATACGCAGATATTGAGACAAATTTGAGGACATTTGAATACCAAAGGATTGTGTTTTAGCAAAAAGAATCACTTGACAATCTAGACTATAGGTCTTAATATTAAGTGCGTAGTTAGTACGCATAGAACCCATGACTAATCCATCTAAGCTAAAAATTGCCATTATTGGATTGGGAAACCAAAGTTTAAGTGATCACATACCGACTGTTCTGAAAAACGAAGACGTTGAGCTAAACACCGTATACGATCCATCTAAGGAAGCAATAGACAAATTTAAAAGTCAGTTTTCTGAGTTGTCCAACAAGGTGACCATCGCAGAGGGTTTGTCGGAACTAGAAGGCATTGATGCAGCCATAGTTGCCGTCCCCCATTGTGATTACTATGAAATAGTTAAATATCTTTGTGATAAAAACATAAGGATATTTAAGGAAAAACCCTTAGCCAGAAATTTGAGTGAGTTCAATTTGTTAATGGCCCTGCCAAACTTCGGAAATAACTGTTTTGTAAGCACTCAAAGACGATTTAACCCACTTTATCTTAAGGCGAAAGATGCAATGAAGAATATTGGACAAATATACATGTTTAACGCAACATACAAATTAAATATCCCTAATCCCAATGAAGGTTGGAGGGGAGATCTCGAGATGGCAGGGGGGGGCTGTATGCTAGATATGGGATATCACTTAGTGGATCAATTGTTATGGTGGTTTGGTATGCCGCAAAGAGTGTTTGCCGCTACGTCTTGTTTGGCCGTTGAGGGAGCGAGACCCTATGCCGAGGATTCAGCATCGATCGCTTTTAGTTATCCTGAAGGATTGCATGGATGTATTACCCTGTCCCGATCGGCAGGGGAAAAATTTGAACAATATACAATCCACGGATCTGGCGGTTCTATAATCGGAAATAAAAAAACACTGGTAATTAAAAACAAAACCGGTACTGTATTAGAGCAAATGGAAGTTGATAGTGATAGCAAAATGTTAGATGCGCAATTTAAATATTTTGTTGAGACAGTCAAAAAAGGGGAAGGGTTTTATCAGGTAATAAAGAGAAACGCAGAGAATTTAAAATTTATTGAAAGATGTTATCTAATTGCAAAAGGAAAAACACAAACATGAAGACGTATGAATATGTCTGGCCACACATAACCAAAAAGACGGTGGCAGCAGTTTTGAACCAGTTAAAATCAGGTGAAATATCTATTTACAATAGATCTGGAATCTTCGAAAAATTTGAGAACGAATTTGCCAGGTTTCATAAAGTTAAATACGCACTACTAACCAGTTCAGGCACGGCCGCCCTCCATTCAGCTATGGTAGCTTGTGGTTTTTCTCACAATGATGAAGTTATCGTGCCCGCTTACACCTTTTACGCTACAGTGACCCCTTTGTTTCAAACTGGCGCAGTACCGGTTTTGTGCGATTGCCGCGAAGACGGAAATATAGACCCGGCAAAAATCGAATTACTTATTACTTCCAAAACTAAAGGTGTAATAATCACTCATATGTGGGGAATTCCGTGCGAAATGGAATCTATTACTGCCATTTGCCGTAAATACAACCTAAAACTGATTGAAGATTGTTCACATGCACATGGGGCTGTATATAAGGGTCAAAAAGTGGGCACATTTGGGCATGTGGGCGCATTCAGCCTTCAGGGTCAAAAAATTATTACAGGAGGGGAGGGGGGAATTATCATCACCAACGAAACTGAGGTCTACGAGAGAGCTTTACTTCTTGGGCACTACAACAAAAGGTGCAAGCAAGAAATTGATCCACAATCTAAATACTACCCTTATTTTATGACGGGCTTCGGATTAAAATTGAGGGCTCATCCCTTGGCCATAGCCATTGCAAACGAGCAATTCAATCACATTGATAAATGGCATAAAATAATGAATGATAACGCAAAATATTTTGCAGACCAATTGTCAGGAATCTCTGCTATAAAAACTCCTGAATTTAAAGACGGGATAGAACCAAGCTGGTATGCATTTGTAATTCAGATTGACAACAAAAAGTTAAAAATTTCAACAAAACAACTATGCGAGAAACTAATTGAGAAAGGCATTAAGTCCGCAGACATGCCCGGATCCACTTGCCCACTCAACTTGTTGAAATTGTTTCAGGAACCGGGTGTTTTGTATCCAAACTATGCCGAAAAGGTGAAATATAAACCAGGAGATTTTCCAGTGGCCGAAGGGTTTTTTTCTTGCGCAATCAAGTTTCCCATAGATATCTACGAGACCAAACGATACAGACAAGTACTTAAAGATTACGCAACTATAATTAAAGAAACCATAATTGAAAATTCATAAATTGATATGCCGAACTACGCAAGGTGTTCAAAAGAAAATATCTGTTCAGTCGGATGTCCCGGTTGCTCAGTAGTAATACTAAAACCCGAACACCAAAGTGTAGATGATCGTAATTTAGTCTCAGAATTAAATAATTTAATTTTGAGCCAGGGAGCCATTCTTGCTTCTGCACAAGTGACTTTGACCGAAAGACAAATAAGAAGGCTTTGGTCTCACGTACTTGGCTTTGAATGGTCCGATAAATTTGTCACACACATGGCATCTGGTATGTGTGTAATTAATGTCGTGTCGGGGTGGGACAGTGCCGCCAAGACCAAACAAGAATTTAGAACAAACGAAGCACCCTTAATAGCAAAGTTGACTTCTGATTTAAGGTTGGGTTTTTCTGTAGATATCGTCCACGGATCAGACCCGGGAAGAGGTCCGGAAGAGCGAACCATTTTAAATATCTGAAGACTAGTCAAGAATACTCCTCGTCAAATATAATAGCCCACAATGCGCGAAACATACGAGGCCATTTTAGTACATTCTTACGCTCATTTACCCAAATCGTCACCCCGAAACGAAGCTCAGGTGTTGGCAGTATTAAAACTATTATCAGCTGGCAAGACTGCCACCTTGTTCATCCCGGCTCACCCTAATTATTCAAACAATGTTGTACATGGGCTACTTGCCCGCGGCGTCACACATGACCAAATTGTCACCCCAGTGGCCAAAACAGCCCATAACACTAGCGAAGAAATTGCATTGTTTTTAGAAACATTTGGCTCACCATTATCCATTCTTGCCAGTCTTGCTAACCACCAACACTATCACAGGATAAACCATATTTACAATTCAAAAAATCGGCGTGTGGACGTTATTTCCACCGAGTCGATCACCAATAGTCCCATTAAATCCCACCAATTGTTTGATCACAAAGAACACTTAATTTACCTACTCTACTTGCTAAAACTAGGACCGTTGGTCGGATATATTTCCAATCTGAAATTTATCCACCCTTTTAAAGAACATCTCGATCGATAATCAATCGACACCCAGTCTCATTGCAAAACAAACCTAAAATAGTAAAATTGCGCCATGTATAAAGAAATAAGACTTAATAGCCCAGTTGAAATTCCAGACCCCCAAAAGGGCCTTACCACCATTGTCACCGGCCTGCACCAAGGGGAAGACGGAGAAGTTTTACCAACGGGACACCTGAGATATCATACCGGCGGCGAAAGCTATCGCAAACTGACAGATGTTCCCATCGACGAAGACCAAATACGCACACTTGTTCGAGATGGTAAAGGAATAGCTGAGACTGTAACTTTCGAAGGACACAAAACCACCTCAGTGGCCATCAAAACCAGAAACGGGCACAGGTATTTAGTCATCTCAAGCAGGGAGAAACTTACCTAGCCCAGACTCTCAAGCCAACACGAGTCGATAATTATTTCGCGCAGTCTCCCCCTTTGGTAAACCCTGCTACCTGGGCTTGTTTTTCTGTACAAAACCAACGGTCCCCAAGGTAGAGTTGTACCAAACTAATATTGTACGATCGACAACCCGGATAATGATAGGTTTTTCGATCTTGGACTACGTTTCCCTTGATGTTACATTTAAGATCTCCTGGATTTGTTTCTTGAGTGCACGTCGATGAATAAATGCCTATTTTACTCGCTCTGGCGGTTTTGTCTGCCAGATCTAATTCCCGTATCCCTTGATCATTTTTTTGAAAGTAATAGGCCATACCCGATTGGATCATTTTTTCGTTAATGTAGCCGTCTGGGGTGTAAACTAAACTAATTAATCTTTGATAAGTATCGTGGTATAAAACTTTTAAATATACTTTTTTGTTCAAAACCAATTTCTCCAAAGCTTGTTTGGCCTCCAGACCTCCACAAAATTCCAATTCGGGGGCATATGTGCTAGACAATCGAACATACTGCTTCTCGGTTGTTACAAACGTATCCCCATCAATCACCCTGGCCACGGTGTAATAGGGAAGTGGCCATAAAATTTTGCCATTCTTTACCACCCAAAAACCAGTTCCTGCCAATATTATCGCACTCCCAGCAACCACTACTTTGTTTTTCCAATCCACTTTTTTCTTCTCCACAATTCCATCATATACCTCTAATCGTAAAAAAATTCGTACCCAAAGAAAAGTCCCGTTTTCATTCTAAACAAAACATGCTGTTATCGACTTACACTCAAGTAAGTTTAACTTGATATATGACTATAGGCTATGATATAATTCGAGCAATGTTTGAATCTCTTAAACCAAATAAAACTGATGTTGCCGTTGGAGTGTCGGCGGGTCTCACTTACGCACTAATCGCCCCAACCAACGAGGCTGCAATATTCCTGACTCCTTTGGTAATGGTAGCTATTCCTTATGTTGGTAAATGTACCCACGCTCTTTACCAAACTATTAAGGACTGGAATCCGGATTATATTGACCCAGGACCAGATGGATATTACGGTTTAAAGAGTGACCACGCAAAAGGGGGCATCGAGCAAATTAATCTCTTAGAGGAAGAGGGGTTTGACAACCACAAAACAGCAGAAAAAAATAGACAGAAGTATGCAAAAGCACACAGGGGACACTAAAAACAAGTGGGTGGTGTACGGGAATCGAACCCGCCAACTTCGCCTCCACCCCAGACCCCCACTTCATGCCCAACTTCACCACACTTCCATCATATACCCCAAGCCCGTCAAATAAAAACAACCGTCCTAATTCTAGTATCCGTATAGTACACAGTAAACCATATACCATGTCAGTCTTTTGGGTTTTGGGGTCAAACAGCGTACAATCTCAGAACCTCTGTTTGACCGGTCAATACGGCAATTATACGACTTCTTTACTTCTCCGGACAATATAAAGGAGATAACTTATTTGAGGCTACTTTTGTTACCTAAATGGTCAGTGGTCTAAAAAGTATGCACCTACTCCCAAAAAATGTTTGATGATACAATTTGTCATAGATGAAAATTAAAATTATTACCTTTGATTTAGATGGAGTTTACTTTCCAAACGGAAAAGTAAATTTTATTTCTGCACTTAAAAGATTAGGGATTTCAGAGGATGAAGCTAAAAGGGTGTTTCTAAAGTCTCCGGAGATGAATCAGGAATACAAGAACGGCAAAATGACAGATGAACAATTCTGGACTTGGGCAAAGACTCAATGGGGTTTAGATTTACCTTGGAAAGAGTTACCTAAGATGATGATTGACGGATATGATGTAGATGAAAAAGTGGTAGATATTGTTAAGGAATTAAGAAGTAGAGGATATAAAACAGCAATTTGCACCAACAACTTTCCGGCAAGAATATCTGGTTTACAGAAAAAGTACGCTTTTTTGGACAATTTTGATATTAAAGTTATTTCTTACGAGGTTGGTGTTAGCAAGCCCAAAAAGGAAATATTTGAGCAACTGGTCAAAAAGTCACAGGTTGAACCGCACGAAATAATTTACGCCGATGACAACGAAGACGCGCTTACAGGAGCTAAGGAACTTGGTATTACCACATTCTTATACGAAGGCTTTGAAAAATATTTGGAACAATTGAAAGGAGTCGGGGTAAATGTTTAATCATGCTCCTAAAGATTATGCATGCCCGATTTGTCTAGGTGTGCAAGATGTTGAATCACCGGATACATTACTAAAAAAAGATGACTTAGTTTTCAGAGACGATTTAGTATCGGTGTACATAAACTCATTTTGGATAAAAACTGCTGAAGGTCATGTGATAGTAGTTCCGAATAAACATTTTGAAAACTTATATGAAATTGATGAAAATTACCTTCATAGAATAATTGATATAGCGAAAAAAATCGCGATTGCCATGAAGAAAGCATACAAATGTGATGGAATAACAATAAGACAAAATAATGAACCCGCTTCAATGCAACACGCTTTTCACTATCATTTACATATTTTTCCAAGATATGAGGGTGATAAACTAGAAGAAAACATGAAAGATAAATTTTTGTCTGACCCTAAAGAAAGGTTGGAATATAAACAAAAGTTATTAGGGTTTTTAGAATAATATGCAAGATAAAGATTTTCTGAAATTAGCAGTTGAGCAAGCAATAAAATCTGTTGAGGAGGGTGGTTTTCCTGCTGGAGCGGTTGTAGTTAAGGATGGAAAAGTAATTGCGGAAGGGGTTAGTCTTGGCAGAAAGCTTCATGACCCAACAGAGCATGCAGAAACCTCAGCTATAAGGAAAGCGTGTAAGAATATTGGCTCCTATCTTGACGGAGCAACACTTTATGAATCCTTGGAGTGTTGTAACATGTGTTTTTCAGTATCCAATTGGGCAGGAATTAAAAGAATTGTATATGCATGCAGAAAAACGCCTGAAATGGTCAAGAAATTTTATTATGAAGGTTTAACTGACAACAATGTTTTGAATGAAAATAACAACAATAAAATTGAATTAGTATTTATTCCAGACTTTGAGCAAGAAATGCTAGATTTGGTTAAAAGTTGGGAAGAAAAACAAAATTGAAAGTCAAAGGAATTAAAGTAAACTGCATTTCCACCTCAGATGTAGCCGCAGAAGCGTATGTAAAATATTTTCCAGAGGATACGGTAGGCGCAAATACACCAGAACAAGTAGCGAAACTAGTAGCAGAAGTGGCTGAAAAAGATGAAAAAGGAAAGTTTTGGATGATTAAGAAAGGTATGGATATCACCCATAAATGGGCCTCACTAAATACTATAGGGTGGATGACGGGATTCGAACCCGCAACCGCCAGATCCACAATCTGGAACTCTAACCATTGAGCTACATCCACCATAATGTCAATGAACAGAGCTCAATGGTTTAGGCGAAGACGCCACCATTGAGCTACATCCACCATGCTCACCAGTACCCCTACATTTTACTATTTAATGTTAAAATTTGCTTGTTACCTAAGCCTTCGTAGCTCAATGGATAGAGTATCTCGCTTCGGACGAGATGATGCGGGTTCGATTCCTGCCGGAGGCACCCATGGTTTTTTTCGAACTTCTTCATCCCATTGGCATAGATTTTCCTCAGTATTACGAAGCAGCAGTAATGTTTATTAGAGGTCTTAATCCTTACCAAACCCTCCTTACTTCCCCAGGTCCTTTCAATTATCCTCCACCATCAGTATTTTTCTTATTTTGGCTGGGATTATTGCCTTACAATTTGGCAGGAGTTATCTGGAATATCGCATCACTTCTATCTTTTATTTTTTCTATCTTAATTATTTTAAAAATATCAAAAAACTATCTTACTATCCCCCAATCCCTAATCCCCATCGCCCTCTTCACTCTTCCGTTTTTTCCCGAAAAATTCAACCTGGGCAATGGTCAAATTAATAATTTTATTTTACTAATGTGTGTCTCCAGTTTTTATCTGTATTTTAGGGGAAAAACCTGGTCAGCCGCCACACTTTTAGCCTTGGCCACATCTATCAAGCTTGTACCACTAGTTTATATATTAGCTTTTATTTTCAAAAAAGATTACAGGTTTGTCGCCAAATTTTTTACCACCCTAGCCATATTATTTGCAACGGCATTTCTAGTAATTCCAGCTAGATTTCAGCATCTATATTATTCAGACATTGTTTTTAGAGCCACGTCTTTCGATGGCAAGGGAGTCTACTACAACCAATCTCTGTTAGGTTTTTTGTCCCGATCCAACATTGCCAGTCTTTATCCCGTCCTAGCCATTGCTCTTTTTCTTCTTTCTCTAAAAAAAATGTCAATTATCAATTATCAATTGTCAATTTCGCTATCTACCTGTCTCTATCTCATTCTCCACCCACTCACCTGGCAGCACCATTTTGTCTTTGCCGTTATCCCCCTAATAATCTTATGGTCACAAAATATTCCCAAATTATGGCTAATAATCAGCTATCTACTTCTAGCATCTAACATCAAGGATCCAGCATCTGTACCCGTCTTATTTCAGTCACACCAATTTTACGGCGTGTTTATCCTTTGGGCCCTACATTGGTATAATCATAAGCATGCAAAAAATGTACTTGGATATAGAGACGCTTCCAGCCGACGACTCCATGCATGATTTGATGCGGCAAATTCATAAAAAACGGGTAGAAGATGGCAAGACCACCAAGACATTTGAAGAAGTAATAGAAGAATCGGGACTCAATGGTGCCTTTGGTCGGATCTGTTGCATCGGCTTTGCCATAAACGACGACAAGGCCCAAACACTTTGTGGCCCGGAGGAAAAAATGCTTCAGGATTTTTGGGCTATGGCCAAAAATATAGATTTGTTTATCGGTTTTAATGTTATGGATTTCGACCTCAAGTTTATTTATCAACGTTCCATAATTCTTCAAATCAAACCCTCAATCGAACTAAGTTTTGCCAGATATAGGAGCCATCCAATCTACGACATTTTATACGAGTGGGCCAAATGGAGTGGGGGAGTAGGATCAAGAATTAGCTTGGACAATTTGGCTCGTGCCATGGGCATCCCATCATCAAAAGGAGGGGAAGTAGAAGGCAAAACCGTAGCCAAAGCCTATGCAGAAGGAAAAATTAATCTCATCTGCGATTACTGCGCCAAAGATGTCGAGGTTACCAGAAGCATCTACAAGCGCATGACCTTTTCCTAAACCCCAGTCAAACTTTTAATCTCCGGCAAACTAGCTCCCATTATGGCCTGCAAATCGCCATGCATGCCGGAAGTGTTGTCCAGTACTCCCCGGATTGATTTTTCCTGTTTAGCCCATTTATTGGCAAACCATCTCCTCTCTTTCTCCATTTCTTCCTGCATGACCGTAAACGCCTCCACAATAGCCTCCAAGCGCTGTTTAAACTCAACTCCCGATAGATAGGAATACAGGACTTCCATTTTCTCATTTTTACCCGTCACCGATCGTCTTATATAACTTGCTTGAATCAGGTTTGCCCGCAAGGCCATGGCAATTCCTGTAGCGAAATTTCTTTGGGCCACCCACACACCATCTTTATAAGAAGCTACTTTTACATCGGCTGGTAAATTTTCGCTAACTATTACCGCCAGCTCGGCTTTTAGGGCTCGCTGGTCTTCCTTTAATTTATCTATCCACCCGTCACTCCATTTAGCATTCTTGGATTCCCATAAAATAACCCCACACCTGGTCCCATTTCTATCCCAGACTTCCTGCTCCACATCTGCCCCCCGGATTCCTTTGGCTACTGGAGTAATCTTGTCGTTAGGAAATTCCGTCCGAAGCAACGTTTCCAATTCCAATTCCATCACCTCGCCCTGATTTTGTTGTGATCCCTGTTCCAATTTTTGTTGTAATTCTTTGTTTACTTTCAACGCATCGGTCAACTGCTTTTGTAGCTCCAACAATTTCAAGTGCTGGCCTTCCTCCGCTTTCAGACTGGCCTCTTTCCTTACTTTCTCCTCCATTTCACTTATTTTTTTCTCCATTTCCAAGCTTCGCTCTTCGTCTTTTCGTTTCAATTCCCGAAATTCTTTTTCTTTTTCGGTCAATCTCGAAACATATTTCCCGATCGTTTCATCCAGTTCCGCCTGGTATTTTTTTTTCGCATCCACCAACACCTGTTCCTGCATCTCGTGAGCCAGAGCCTCAGAAATCTCCACTTGTTTGCCACAATGCGGACAAACTACATTATTTATCATTGCAAAAACCAACATACCAGATGTAAACTAAAACCTCAATGATCGCAACTATCAACACCACAGCAGGCCAAATTGTCATCAAACTTAGTGAAGCCACACCGGTTACATCCAATAATTTTGCCACCCTAGCCAAAAAAAATTTTTACAACAATACGGTGTTTCACCGGGTTATTTCCGGTTTTATGATCCAAGGTGGAGATCCTACTGGAACTGGCAGTGGAGGACCAGGTTACAAATTTGACGACGAACCTTTTACGGGGGAATATCTCAGAGGTACTGTTGCCATGGCCAATGC
Organism: uncultured Gammaproteobacteria bacterium; assembly: GCA_964633995.1. GTDB lineage: Bacteria > Patescibacteriota > Microgenomatia > CAZETR01 > Amesbacteraceae > CAZWKN01. Next base: position 198,472 of record CAZWKN010000001.1, on the reverse strand, counting down.
CGGACCAAATACCAACGGCAGCCAATTCTTTATCATGCACTCCGATGTCCCTCTTCCCAAAAATTATGTCATTTTTGGCCAGGTTACAGAAGGCCTCGACACTGTAGACAAAATCGCCAATGGTCCAGTTAAATTCGGCCCCTCCGGCGAAAAATCTTCCCCCTTAGTCCCCATCACCATCACCAGCGTGGAAATATCTTAAGTATCGAACTATTTGTTTTTATCAACTGGAATTGGCCATGACAAATGAAATAATGCCGGCAATCGGCAAACCCGCCAATCCCAAAACAATCAATTCATTACCCCAGACTCCACTCTTTTTCTTCTTACTCTTTGAGCAGCTGCTTCTGATCTAGACATATCACCCACTATCGTCCGTAGTCGTCCTAGCCAAAGGCGACGGATCGACGAAAGACGAGAGCGGGTAAGGGGAATCGGACCCCTGTACCTAGTTTGGAAAACTAGTGCTCTACCATTGAGCTATACCCGCGAACGTAGCGAGCGGGGAATAGAGGAAGTTTTGGGGCAGGGGCCCCAAGATCTTCCGATATACCCGCGAGTGAAACGAGCGTCACCGTCATTTTACTATTTCATCTCGAAACTCTCTACCTGCTCCTGATTTTAAGTATTTTTCGAGTTTTCGTGCTGAAATTCTATCACAAACTTCTTCTGTATATACCAACTCGAAATCAGTCAACCCACGAGATACCACTGAATTAGAATTAATCCGATTGTGCTCTTCAAGCCGCCTGTCAATGTTGTTAGTAATTCCAGTATAAAACTTTTTAGTTGAACTGCTTTGAATTATGTACACAAAATACATGGAAAACTGTGCCCTGCCTGCCGGCAGGCAGGTCTACCATTGAGCTATACCCGCGAGCGTGGCGAGCGGAGTATAGAAGAAATTTTGGAACATCAGTTCCAAGTCTTTCTGATATACCCGCGAACCCCCTTATTATACCAACCCCTTGATAAAATTTAAAAAGATTTGATAACGGTAATAAAAAAGCGCTCCGTTTAAACCCAGTAGAGCAGGGAACACCAAAAATTTTTCCAAAAACCCTCCCGTCTTTATTCGCAAAAACGCAAATGGGGGGAAACCAAATTTCCATTTCAAAGGCCACAGCCACGGCACACCCTCCACGGTTAGTGAATCTGCTACCAAATGGGAAACTACTCCCAACACAAAGCCCCACCACACCACATTCATGTCTACTAGCACTACAGGGGATACGAGATCCAACAATCTTTTAGCTCCAAATCCAAACAAACATAATCCAACTATGGAATGGGAAATAAACCTATGTGATCCGAATATCGGGGCCACTATTCTTCCTACTATCGATCCAGATCCAGCTGGTAGTCTTCGCCACAGAGCAGACCCAGGCTCGTCTAAATCCGGCGCCAACCCTCCCAAAAATCCAGTCGCCAGAGCTACTACGGCAGTCGACAAACTCATAGCTCCCAATTGAAAATAAGCTACGGTTCCGGCCAGGAATGTAAAAGCAAACAAATCGTGGGTCCGTGAAGTCATATTTATTTGCAATCTGTCCCCAAACCACCCACACACTCTTCCGTAGGAGGTTTGCCCCGTTCCGGACATTTCTCGGAATAAATGCAGGCTTTGTCCGACACCATCTTATCTAACACCGCATTATTTAACGTCTGCCCGATTCCCATAATATTAACCACAATTCTATCCAAATCTTTCGGCTGATAATTATCCAAGGGACCGTTCATTTTTACACCATTTACATACCAAGCCGCCTCTGCCGGACTTTCTTCGCCGATTGATTTTAAAAACTGACCAAGCGTCACGCCTTTTGAATGAATATGCACCACCTCGCCATTGTTGTCATGCATGTGAATAGCCTCGTCCCTCTCCATAAATTCAGGCTTGGCAAAATTCATCTTATCACCCAAATCTGTATACATTGCAAAATCGAAATGATCGTGTACTTTTTCAGAAGTATCGACCGAAGCCCCATTAATAATTTTTTTAAACCCCTCTAGCCCTCCCGGCAATCCTATTATCTTTCCGTTTACAAAAAAAGTGGGGGTTCCTTCTACATTTGCCTTGTCTCCTGTTGCCATATCTGCTCTTATATTTGTCTCTATTTTTGCGTCATTCATCAAGCTGTTAAATCTATCTTTGGAAAGACCCAACCCCTGGGCATACTCATTAAATTTTGGCAGGGGATTATCCAAATCAACCCACTCCTTTTGCTTCTCAAACAACACATCGTGCATCTCCCAAAATTTACCCAGCTCTCCCGCTGCCTCAGCAGCTTTTGCGGCAGCAAGGGCATTTTTATGCACATGTTCTAGTGGGTATTGTCTAAACACCACAGCCAATTTATCTTTATACTCGGTCTCCAATTGCTTTATTATCGGATAATAAGCCCCACACGACGGACACTGGAAATCGCCATATTCAACCAATAGGACTGAAGCACCGGCATTTCCCCTTGTCCAATCGGTTCGTAAAACATCCACACTTTGTTTTTTCATAATTAATTTTCCAACCACCATTACCAAACTGCTCACAACCAATAAAAAAATTAACAACTTTTTCATAAAGGTAACACCCTCCTGATTGTGATACCGCTGGAACTTTCAATTATTTGTGACAGCAATGTTTGTAATACCCCATTTAATTTCGTTGCGTTGGCAGAATCAAAATACTGATTAGAATAACTCGTCAAAATATCCTTAGTTTCCTGGGCTACTTCATTAGAGATTGTAACCGAATACGCCTCCACCCCCTCCGGCCGTAGACCAAGCTTACCCACCTCACTTACCAACACACTATCTTTTGCCAAATCACAAGCCAGAAGTCTTCTGGCAGCATCAGCACAGTGCAAAGTGCAAGAGGTAGCGCCACAATAATCATTCACGTTAGTCGAATTAGGCTCCCCATCGGTAATTACCACTTCGATCCTTTTTTCCCGAATATTTGCTCCTACGCCCACAAAATAATTATTCATAAACTCCAGCCCTACACCAATATTAGTAGCCCCACTGTTAAGAGGGGATCTGCATGCCCTGCTGTCCTCCTGAGTGTCCGAAAAGTTATCATCAATACCTTCTATAATTCTATCGATATCGCTTCCGGGGACCAATTCATTTCCCACCGAATCCGTCACCCATTTACTATTTAACGCAAATGTCGATAAACCCAACTCCAACACCGGAGCGGCGTGTGTGGTATTAAATTGTTTTACGGCTTCTGCAAAATTTCTGGCCGCCAACTTTGCTTCATGCATTCTGCTAGTGCACCCAGTCGTACACGCCGCATCTGCTTTGTTGTTCATGCTTCTGGTGCAGTCAATGTTCAAAACTATTTTTACATTATCTATGGCATTCACCGGCAACGCCGTAGTCCGTCTTTCCAGCTCTATTCCACTGGATGCAAATTGCCTCGAGGCAGTAACTTTAATTTTTTCGACTCCTTCGCCGGACACCCCTTCAGACTTCACCACCGTCCCATCCCCAAGTGTGTTGGTATTTAGAAAAGGAAAACTAAACGCAGCAGGATAATTGCCAACAAATCGCGCTATCACGTCATTAATCCACGATTCCGCAATGTAAGTAGATTTCAACATATCAGATAACGACTGGCTCCTAGAAATAGACAGTAATATCCGTGATTGCCAGGCTACAAAAACAAACATAGCTACAACAGACAAAACAAAGATAACAATCAAACTCGAAAACCCCTTTCTCATATACTCTCTCCCAACTGCGTTTTCCTTTGAGAAACAACTATGGTCAATACGTCGTTTGATAGTGCATAACTTCTATCTTCCATCTCAAGGTCAATACTAAGGCTCACATACCGCAGGTCATTACTGAAGTTGTTTATTCCGAAACTTTTTATAGTTACTCCGGCTGATGTGATCGGGTCGGCATTTTTATACATCCGCCCATCCAACAGTCGGTACGTAACCCCATCTATCACTAGTTCTCCCGCACTATACGAGATCTCCTTCCCCCATCTTACAGCGTTCGATAGTTCTATTTGCATATCGTTTTTCACTTGTTCAAAGGCTTCTTGGCGTTTATTTTTTAAGTCAGAAGTTACCACAAACATAAGCAGGGAACTCACTACGACAAAAATTACCCCCGACAAAGAAACAGCCAACAATAATTCTATTAATGTAAATCCCTTCTTCATAAATTATCCGGCAATCTAGTAATTAACAATTCGGACGCAATTTCCCTATCTACCTGATTTTCTTTCCAGATAACAGTTGTCTTGATTAACCTGCTATTGAGATCATAGTCGTTACCACTTATACATTCTCCTGTTTTTTGTTGACCAGAACTCAAATTTCTGCATACCCGAAATACCTCTATTTTTCTTGTATACCTCGACCGAACCATCTTTTCGTCCGGTTCCAAACCCCATATGTTAGGGTCCACACTTGCATTCAAAACCGGATGATATGTCCCTGTGTCACTCACTGCATTCCAGTTAGTCAAAAAAACGTTATAAGCAATTTCCATTCCTTCTTGTAGTACAGAAGAAGCCTCACTGTCATATTGAAATTTTCTTGACTGGCGTGTCAAAAAAGCCACTGTCGGGAAAAAACTTCCCATCAAAATCCCCAAGATGGCCAACGATATTAATACTTCTAATAGAGTAGTTCCTTTTTTCATACTATAAAATCTGAACGACTCCCGTCAAAGAAATATCCACTTGTTTATACGTAGCGTTTCTCTCCACCCTAAACCTAACCGAGACCGGATCGTTCAATGTACCCTCGCCCTGGTTAAACCAAAATTCAAACCCCGAGTCAAACTCAACGGGCGATTCAAGTCCATACTGCCCCTCCAAGACAGGTGCCTCTTTTTTTCCGGAAACTAAAGAATAAGATTTAGAATCAACCGATTTAACTCCCCACGCCTTTCCTCCCTTGCTTTCCCTTGCGTAAATTCTGGCACTCTTGGCCACGTTGGCAAATCTATCCACAGACGACTGCAGAGCCTGCTTGCTTTGAATATTAAAATACGCAATCAACGACCCAACCGAAAAAGCTGCAATCAATGCCGTCACCACAAGTACTTCTATAAGTGTCAGGGCAGGATTTAATTTCATAAAAAATCTATTTAGCGACAACCGTCAATGGGCTGGACAAAATCGTCAAATTGGGCAAACCGGTAAAAACCTTCTCCTGAGGAATTGTTACCTCATACTTTCCCATAGACTTTGAAACCAAACTAATTTCACCCAAGACTACTTGCCCGGTAAATGCTGTCCCGTATTCAATTTTTGATGGAAAAATCGCCACCTCCCCACCGCCATCCACAACCGCTTCTACACTGGGAATTAATCTGGCCTTGTCATCATACAGTCCCATTACCTTTACCCGTACAGGCAGACCAACTCGGGAAACAACTTCATCCGGTTCAAACCAAATCTGAAGTTCTGTTGGCTGATCAGCCTTGGTCAAAAAGTTGAAATTTCCCTTTCCCAATACCCCAAACAGCATCACCGGCAAAATAGCTGAGACCGCAAAAATCGACAAAAACGTCTTACCCGATTTTCTCAATAATACGTCAAGGCTACTCACCACTTGATTTTAACCTATATATCAAAAAAATATCTATCTGTCGGGGTGCGGGGAATTGAACCCCGTGCATCTCGGTCCCAAACCGAGCATTCTACCGATGAATTACACCCCGAAATTTTCAAGCCGATGAATTATCACGAGCTTTGCGAGAGATAGAGGAAGTTTTGGGGCAGGGGCCCCAAGTCCTTCCGATACACCCCGATAATTAATTATACCCGCAAAGAAAGCTATTTTATAGCGAGCATAGCGAGATATATGAAAGAATCCTTGAGCTTTTACGAAAGGTCAGTTTCTTTCATACCAGCCCAACACCAAATCCAGTAGTCCAGCCACTATCAGCTCCTTAGTTTCCAAAGAAGCCTTACCCGGTATCTCCGGATCCAATACCCTTGGGCATATCCCACTCCCAATCAGCCACGTAGACCAAAAACCAGCATTTGGATCGGCTTTGTCAAAAGGTGTCCGCACATAGCCATCAATCACTTTTACCCCCAAATGAATATCATCTGGGTCATCTATCCCGCTAAACATTTTCAATCCACACCGCTCCACCAACTCACACAATTGCAGCTTCTCCACGTCAGACATTTCTCCATTATTATCATAAACATAAAATCCCCGTTTTCTATCTCTATCCTCATGAAAATCTACTGCCAAATCAAACTTTTTTCCCCTCACACTATTTTTAGCACTTAAAACCTCCGGGTCATTGCATAATTCGATAAAACTTCGGTTCAAATCCAATCCTCTTGCATTTTTACGGGTCTTTGCCGCACACGCGCTCGGACTCAAAAAGGGGATATATGTCACCCCGGCAAACTTATCTGGATTTTCGGTTATAATTTTTTGCACCAATATTGCGGTCTCAGACTCGTCTCCATGCATACCGCCGGTAATTAATAACTTTTTAACCATCCAAAGATTATAGCCTATCAAAGCCCAATAATCTACTTAATATCTTTTTTTATATAGTTCTTTTTGCACAATTTTCCACATCGTGTTATATTTCTCCACATGGCAGGAAATAGGACACTTTGGACCGTGGTTCAGGCAGTTGTAGCAGAAGCGAGATCAAATTCAGGGAGTGGGGAATATCAGAAATAACTCGGGAACGCCAAGTCGGTGGCACCAGATACAGAATAGCTGCTGATCACGAAGGCGGTGTTTCCGTAAACTCTTTTGGCAGACCTCAAATACCCGGCAGTCGGGAGCTACATCACTGATTTGAGTCACTTCACAAACTCTTCTTCAAGGGGCTCAATAATCTCCAATTTTTTCGCTACAAATTCATAACCGAAATCCCTGACTGCTTCATTAGCGTGCCGAACCTTCATCTGATTTCCCGTGACAAATATTATCTGTTTCATGTGTGCCGAGGGCGGGACTCGAACCCGCATGAGGGGTTAACCTCGGGGGCTCTTAAGGCCCCTGCGTATACCATTTCGCCACCTCGGCATATATATTTTGTTTATGTGGGCCGAAGAGGACTTGAACCTCCACGCCTTACGGCATACGCACCTCAAGCGTACGTGTATACCAGTTTCACCATCGGCCCGGAAAACAAGCTATATTATATATCAGAGTGGGCCGAAGAGGACTTGAACCTCCACCCCTTGCGGGACAGGTTCCTAAAACCTGCGTGTATACCAGTTTCACCATCGGCCCATCTGCTAATATTATATAATACAGACCAAGCCGAGATAGCCAAGTTGGTCACGGCGGGCGCCTGAAGAGCGCTTCATGGGGGTTCGATTCCCTCTCTCGGCACACCGCAATGCGGCTATCACCAGCCAATAACAATTGGCGAAGGGATATGAAAGGATCTATGAGTGTAAACGAATAGTAGGTTCCTTTCAACGCGAATCGCAGATTCGCGGCTATGGTTCAGTGGTAGAACACGTCCTTGCCAAGGATGAGATACGGGTTCGATTCCCGTTAGCCGCTCAAATAAAGAAGGGATGGACGATTAGCTCAGTTGGTTAGAGCGCCTCATTTACACTGAGGAGGTCGGGGGTTCGAATCCCTCATCGTCCACAGCATGAAAAAAATCCTGTCAATAATTGCTTTTGCTACCGGAGCCCCTCTTGTAATCTTAGTTTCAGGTTTTATTCTCCTTAACGTCTCTCAAACACCCTCCATCGTACCCCAAGTGTTGGGTGCATCCAGTGAATCATCCCCACTCCAAATCCTTCCCGAAATCCACGGTCAGGCCACCACTTCCGACGCCAGACCGGTAATCATCAAAAAGTATTTAACACGTTACAACTCACCCCTTGTTCCTTATGCCGAAACTATTGTCCAAACCAGCGACAAATATTCATTAGACTACCGACTTTTGGTAGCCATTGCTCAACAAGAATCCAATTTATGCAAAAAGATTCCTGAAAATTCACACAATTGTTGGGGTTTTGGCATCTATGGCACCCTAGTCACCCGCTTCGACAATTACCCTCAAGCCATGGAAACTGTCGCCAAAACTCTAAAAAAACAATACTTAGACAAGGGTCTCGACACTCCAGAAAAAATTATGGCCAAATATACCCCACCATCCCAAGGCTCGTGGGCAAAGGGAGTTTCGCAATTCTTAGACGACCTGGAGTAAAATACACTTTCATTCTATGCCAGCCCATTACGACGATCCAAAATTTTTCTATCAGAATTATTGGTCAGGGCGTGATTACGAACACGAATGTGAGGTCCTAGCCATAACCAAGCTCATCGGCTCTTTCAGGTATGATTCCAGCGCCGATATAGGCGGAGGTTACGGCCGCCTCACTAGTCTCATTTCCCGATTTAGCAAAAAAACTTATCTAGTAGAACCATCAAACAAACAGCGTCAATTGGCCAAAAAAACTCTTGATCACCTCAAAAACACATCTATCATCTCTGGAACCGCCCAACAAACACATCTTACTGACTCATCTTTGGACTTAGTACTCATGGTTAGGGTCATGCACCACCTACCCCAACCCGAAAAATCAGTCCAAGAGCTTTTCCGAATTCTCAAACCTGGAGGTACCTTGATTCTCGAATTTGCTAATTCCATCCACTTCAAAGCCCGTCTTCACAGCCTTATTACCGGCATTCCCATACCTACTGCCCCAATCGAAAAACGAAGCAACACTAATATCAGAAAAAAAACAATTCCCTTTGTTAATCACCACCCTGAATCAATCATAAAGCTGCTTACCAAAACAGGTTTCATTCTAGAAAAAACGCTTTCGGTCTCCAACTTTCGCTCGGGATTCATCAAGCAAATCTTACCCCTTAAACTACTACTCATCCTAGAATCCAGAATCCAAGATCTAGCATCAAAATTCAATTTTGGCCCAAGCATCTTCATAATGGCCCACAAGCCCTCATCCTTAAATATTGACAAATAGCCCTATAGTGGCTACAATGCATTTAGGTTCTGCGGCTAGGTCGAAAGGTCTGGCGGCGGGATTATAAAAGCCTCGGCATCGGGCAGGAGCCGGGGCTTTTTCTATGGGAAAAAAAGAAATATAATGCTGCCAGGCATTTGAAAGCGAGCATCGCAAAGATCTCGAAGAGGATTTGAGAAGCGCAGTCTCAAATGCCATATTTCTGGGCCGATGGTGAAACTGGTATACACGTACGCTTCAGAAGCGTATGCCGCAAGGCATGGAGGTTCAAGTCCTCTTCGGCCCACCTAGTCTATACCACTTATCTCCCAAAAAACCAGTCACTTCAGGTCTGATCAAAACATTTCCCAACAAACTAGCCGGATACAACGTAAACAATCCAAATTTTTGATTGACCTTATCTACCGACCCCAACAAACTTGTTCTCGACCTGTCAATTGTCAATTGGCCATTGTCCATTAAATTTGTCACCCACACCCCCGCTTGCCTAACTTCTGTTACTGTATTTCTTTCATATTCCCTAACGAACAAATCATAAATAAGAAGGGGATCGTCTGTCGGTGTATTTATCGTTTTCCTAACTGAAAACCTGCCTGCCGGCAGGCAGGACTGGCAACTGTTACCTGATAAACTTAAAATAAAAGTTCTCCCCACCATTTCCATTTCTCTTAATTTGGCACACACTTCTTCCACCAAATTTCTCACCAATTTTAGAATTTCGAATTTAGAGTTTAGAGTTTTATATGTGGTGTATGTTCTCGACACACTCTTAGCAGCTTCCAACTCCGAAACAGTTACCAAATCGTCATCGTTTCTCAAAAAAACCAAATCTTTTATCTCCTCAGGCAACTCCAATCTTCTTGCTTGTCCCAACGTAAAAGCCCCCCTGGTTCTTAAATACGCCGTCCGGGAAAACCCAATTCCACACACCTCAGAAACTTCTACACTTTCAGTCTTTTCAAGATAGTTATCAACCGTCAACCATGTTAATCCGTCAGGCTTGTGCATTTCAGATGCCAACTTAGCCACAATTTTGGAAAAGCCAATCCCCACCGAACATTTCATCCACTCTCCCAACTCTTCCCTAATCCGTTTCTTTATCTCCAAAGCCATTTCCCACGCACCTCCACAATATAAACCTTTTGTCTGCGTCACATCTAAAAAACATTCATCTATTGAAAAAATTTCCAGGACAGGGGAGTAGGATTTCAAAATTTCCACCATCCCGCAAGTAATAGAAAAATATTTGTCCATATCCGACGGTACCAAAATAATATGCGGGCATTTCTTCTTGGCATCCCACACATTCATGCCGGTTTTCACTCCAAATTTTTTCGCCTCCACTGAAGCTGCGATTATGCACCCCCTGTTCAAAGCTTTTATCACCCCTATTGGTTTCCCCCTCAAAAAAGGGTTCGCCTGCTGCTCCGCCGTCGCAAAATATGAATTCATGTCTACGTGTAAGATGGTGCGCACCGTGTGACCCTCCAGCTCAAATCTTCCCGATCCATAGCAAGCTCTACCAACATACTTCCCGTGTCTAACGCAAAACACAAATACCTTCTTCCGGCGTTTTTTCTCTCAAATTTCATATTTATTCTTTTTACATCATGTCTACGGCCATCCCATACAAATCTAGTAGGAACCACCCTACTTCCCCAAAAACTCACATCTACCCCCACCATTTCATTTACATCCTGCATACCTTTATTTGTATCCGAAACAAACCCGAATGTCAAGGAGATTAATTTAAAACCGTGGGTTTTTGTCCCGTAATGCGTCAAACAAATATGGCAGAAAGAGCCGTAGATCGTCCAAACAAAATGCCGTGGTGGGAATACCCGGGCAGTAGAGAACATAACGAATGGTATTTGGAAAAATGGCTTTACTGGATATTTTTTAAAAATATTTTGCCATAATTTATGGAGATCTCTCGTCACTGGCGGTTGCAACCACAGCGATATCGCCTACAAGGGGAAATTTGCCCAAGCGGCCACAAGATCTTTCCCCCGCGCGATATCTGCCCAAACTGTAATCAAGAAGCCTCAACCCCATATCAGTTTTCCGGCAAGGGCGAGGTTTATTCTTACACCACGGTATACGAGGCACCCGAAGGTTTTTTTGGCCCCTACACTGTTGCCATCATTAGACTTCAAGAAGGCCCACTAGTTACCGCAATGCTTACAGACATAAATAATGGCAAGGTAGAAATCGGCACGCAAGTCGAAATGGTCACCAGAAAATTAAGCGAAGACGGAAATAAAGGAATGATTGTTTATGGCTACAAATTCCGCCCCACTCTAACCCCTAGCCCCTAGCCCCTATACACATTTTGTAGTAATATCCCTCGTATGAACAAACAAGGATTAATCGTTGGCGCAATCATTTTGGCAGCCCTAATTGCCATTCCCTTTGTCAAAAACCAGAATTTGATGAGTAAACTTCTCCCCACGGGCAACGTTGTTCAGGATGCCGATCTGCCCCAAACCCAGACCACTACAGCCCCAGAACCCATCAAAGGCAAACCTCGAGTCGAGATTTCCACATCCAAAGGCAAGTTTGTCATAGAACTAAGACCGGACGTCGCCCCCAAAACAGTCGTCAATTTTCTTTCCAAATGGAACTCAGGTTACTGTGATGCCAAAACCTTTCACCGGGTTGAGGATTGGGTAGTCCAGGGTTGTGACCCCAAAGGCGATGGCACGGGCGGGCTTACCAATCTCCCCACCGAAACTTCTTCCGAGTCATTTTTGGAAGGCAGCGTAGGTGTGGCCAGAAAAGCATTCCCCAAAGACATGTCCAATGATTCCCAATTTTTCATTGTCAAAAACGCTTCGTCCTTCCTGGATGGGGAATACACCTATTTTGGCAAAGTCGTATCCGGCATGGACGTTATAAAAACCCTAGCCGCAGGTGACAAAATTTTATCCACCTCAATTCTTAGCAAATGAAACAAAATTCCAACGGTTCCATAGATATTACTCTCAAACTATCCTGGCCAGACATTCAAAAAGCCCTAGATAAAGAAATCCAAGAGGCGGTCAAAAACGCCGAACTTCCGGGATTTCGTAAGGGCATGGCCCCCAAAGACCTGGTTCTTGCCAAACTGGACAGAAACGATTTGTTAACCCATAGTATTCAACATGTTTTACCGGATTATTACGCCCGGGCCATCAAAGAACATAATCTAAAACCCATCCTATACCCCCAGCTCAAACTCGTCTCCGGCGAAGAGGGCAAGGACTGGGAATTTACGGCTACTACTTGTGAAACCCCCACTGTCACACTACCACTCAACTGGCAGGATGAAATCAAAAAACTCAAACCCGAAAAGCCGGACGAAAAACTTACCGGCATAGTCGAATTTTTAAGAAGTCAGGTCAAAATTGCCATCCCGGATCTATTGGTAGAAGAGGAAGCTAATCACAGGCTGGCCGCTTTGGTAGAAAACATCTCCAAACTGGGCATGGATACCCAAAAATATCTTGAAACCAAAAAGCTAACTCCAGAAACACTCAAAGCCCAAACAGCCGCGGAAGCCAGAGTAGACCTGGAAATCGAATTCATTCTAAACCAGATAAAAACCGATCAAAAACTCGAAGACAGAAAACAAACCTTGGATTTCTTGCAAAATCTGGTATAATAGGGCTTATCTTTGTATCCCATAGTATATGGCCCAATCTAGCTCAAAATCAGCGTCAAGAAAAACCAATCCAGCCAACTTCCTGGAGGCTTTTCGCGAGCTCAGTCGGGAAACCATCTCCGAAGCCAAAACCCAAATTACCAAAATCGTTGCTAGTGATATCCCCCAATCATTTGGCCTGGGATCATCTTCCGGCACACTCTCCCCCAACGAATCATTCTCCATGGACGATCTGCGCAAAGCGGAACAAAGCGGCCAGCAAAAAGCCGAAAATAAATTTGACAGGGAACTCCAGCAAATGCGGGCGGAGGAACGAAGCAGACTATTGCGCCAAGAATCAGCCAACAAAGAACAATTAAAAGCTCTCCAAGCCGAGCTCAAACAACTAGTCAAATCAGCCGGCGAACTATCATCCGAAGTTCAAGTGGCCACCATGCAAGCCACAGTCAACCCAGGCGTCTATCACAAAAACTTCTTTGCCCACCTAAGATCAGTAATAGCGGCCTTAAGACACAAGGTGGAAAGTTCCAAAAACTGGCTAGCCACCTCAAATTCCCGGGCCAAAAAACAGAGCTATTTCTGGGGCAGTGTCAAAAAATCCGGCACCTCCTTCCTCTTGTCATCCGAACGTTATATGGTAACATCTACTGGATAATATGTCGCAATTGTTTATTCTCATTAGCCTCTTCATCCTCTTTATGAGGGGAGGGCTTGTGGGAACAAAAACAGCCTAAATTAATTAAATATACCCACAAGCACCTCCTACAAAATAGGAGGTTTTTTTATGTCAGAAATACAACCAACATCAATATACGAATACGCAGACCAGCTCAATCAGCACAAACAAGCTTGGGCACGTTCAGTTGATGAGAAATTTCCCACGGAATTAGCGGATGTAATCCGTCAATCTCAACTTCAACTCCGCGCCACCTTACACGCAACTCCAGACGACCTCGTGGTTGTTTTTGGGGAACAAACCTATGGTTTAAACGAGAGACCAAAAGTCTTGGGAAAAAGATTAATTGCAAAGGCCCTACAAAGATTGGGGATAAAACCAATCGAGTTATTTGCTGCGTACGACGTAGTTGGATCAGAACCGGCCATATATCGCTATCAAATACCTGACCCTAGTAACCCTGAAGGGGTAAGCTCCATAAACACGCTTCCTGGGTGGAAAAAAAGAAAAAATTCTGCGACTGCTGGTTTTCCATGCCCAACACCCGAACAAATATCGACATTTGTAAAACCCCTAGAAGCCGGATACAGGCCGTCAAAAACCCACCACCTAGAACAGATGTTACTACATTACCACGGTAGTGCTCCAAATTACGCCGAAGGCAACTCGCTCATACTAAGAAGCCTTGAAAGACAAATCGGCTTAGATATTCCAGAAACGGTCTATGAACAGGATTTCGACACCCTAATAGCAACACATGGTGGCATGCAATTACTGCTTTATTTGTGGCCGGAAATTATTCAACAAGCCCAAGCTCACCAACACCCCGGCGTATCGGTTCCGCAACCAGACGCAACCCCATTTCAAATGTACCATACTGATCCGTATTGCATGGGAAGAATGGAGTCATCTTTCTCCAAACCTACCAATCCCAATATGGAGTCCGCTGTCTCCTGCCGCTGCATGGAATGTGGATATCAAACATCTACTTCTCCCCAACAAATTATTGAAACACAAGTTCCCATCACCTGGAGAGCCATACCCAGAGTTATCGCCTATTCAACTTTGGGACTTTTTGACGGTCACATTACCGGAGGAGGTTCAGTGTATGAAAAAACAGTAATTGATGTCACACGGGCTATGGGATTGCCTTATTTTCCCCTAATTCATATGGACAGAACCATACCAAGTGGCGAAAAAAAACCAATTTTTGACTACTCCAGTGACGCCGCTTCTAAAAAGGGTCCAAATGTGGAAAGGGCCACTAAATTAGTAAAGGAAAACGGCGTATCAACCATCGACCTAGTTTTGTCAATTGGAGTATCGGCGCTCAATCATGTCATAACCGAAACTGTTTCTCAAAACTTAACCACAACAACAACAGTTATCTGTCCTCCACCATGTGGAAAATTTGAAAAAGTTATAGCCATATGAAAAAAATTACAGTCATCGGACCAACATATATTGACCACACGATCAGGGTACGTGGCAAACTTTCTCTTGATGGATCGACAGAAGTAACTGAAGAATATTACGATCCAGGTGGGACCGGCCTGTGCTATGCCATTGCATTGTCACGCCTTGGCTATTCTGTCAGACTTCAAACTTGTATCGGCAACGACGAGTTTAGTTCCAAAATCAGAAATCACATACGGGGATCAACCATAACTCCATCCTGGCATGTTAAAAACTCTACTACGGATCACGCCTATATAACCATTGATGGCGAAAATCATAAAAGTGTCGCGTCGATCCGTAACTTGTCAAATACCTGGACTCCAAACAAAAAAGATCTATCTTGTGTTTTTTCATCCCGCGCCCTAGTGCTTACGTCATTTCCAAACAGGACCTTAGCCAAAATTATGAAAACCATTTCACAAACAGCCAAAAATAAACCATATATAATGTGGGCTCCACATAAACAGAACTGTTTACAATCGGCAGAATTAATCAACGAGCTAAAATATATAAACCACATAACGTTATCACGAGAAGAATATTCACTCCTTTTCTCGCAAATCGGTTCTCCCCTAAAATACGGAGTCGAAAGCATGACCATAACCAATGGAAAAAACGGCAGTGACCTAGTTACAAATTCTGAAAATAAGCACTTTCCGGTTTTTAGAAGAGTTGACCATCCACTTGACACAAATGGAGCCGGAGAAGCGTTCGGGGCTGCATATCTGTCAACATACCTTATCACAAACAACAAAGAAATAGCCGTAAAAACGGCTTCCGTCTACAGTTATCTCCACATTCATCGTCGATCATCCGACTTTCCAATCCATCCAGCTCACGAGCTCATCAATTATGTCAAAGATCTGGGAACTGAGGGTCCAAAATCATTAATGTTAAAATCACTTTTATGAATACTGTTGATCAATTAGACATTCTTGCTTTCGGAGCCCATCCCGACGACGTAGAAGCGTGTGCAGGTGGTACCATCTCGGCTCTTTCCAAACAGGGGAAAAAGATAGGTATTATTGACCTGACTCAGGGCGATAATTCCGAAACCGCAGCTGGCAATACCCGACTATCTGAAGCACAAGAATCGGCCAAAATTATGGGCGTAATAGTTAGAGAAAATCTAAATATGCCAGACAGAGAGCTTGTCCCTACGGCTAATAATGAAGATCGAATTATAGAAATAATCAGAAAATATAGGCCGAACACAGTCATTGTCCCACACTGGCACGATCGTCATCGCGCCCACCGAGATGCATCAATATTAATAGAAAGGGCGATACAATCAGCAAAATACCACAAAATCATTCCTCACATTCTACCCCACAAAATAAGTCTAGTACTCTATTACATGATTCACTATGAGTTTGAGCCGTCATTCATCTTTGATATTTCAAGCACACAGGTTACAAAGATGAAAGCATTGTATTGCCATAAATCACAATTATTCAAAAAAGACAGTGATGGCAATTACACAAAAGAGTTGCTCGATCCTGATTTCATGGAAGCGTGGGTGGCAAGATCCAGATGGTTGGGATACATTTCAGGAGCAAAATACGGAGAGGCATTTGCTACGCGTAGACCTCTAGGCTTATCTAGCTTGGAAGAAGTTACAAATAAATTTAGATAAATTCAAAATCTAAACTGATATAATATCCCCAGCGGACTCGTAGCTCAGTTGGCTAGAGCGCGGCATTGACATTGCCGAGGTCACAGGTTCGAGCCCTGTCGGGTCCACCCATTCTCTCCACAAAATACCTTAAAATAGGTATATAATGGAATCACTTCTTATGTTTATTGGCGGGCATGTATCAATAGCCGGAGGACTGGACAAATCGATTGACCGAATAGTTGAATTGGGCGGAAATTGTTTAATGACATTTGCATCTTCCCCAAGATCATTAACCACCAACCCGGTTTCCCCTCAAATTATAAAAAAGTATTTAGACAAAAAAACCCAACACGCAATTGGTCCGCATTTTTTCCATGGAGTCTACCTAGTAAATTTAGCTTCAGATAACGACCAGTTGTTAAAACTCAGCATCGATTCACTGATTTTTTATCAACAACTGGCCGGAGAAATAGGGGCCGTAGGCACCATCTTTCATGTAGGCAGCCACAAAGGCGTAGGCCTAGATAAAACTATCAACCAAATCGTGGCTTCTATAAATTATGTTTTGGACAGTTCTCCCAAAGGCGTCCGTCTAATTTTAGAAAACGCGGCAGGACATGCAGGTACCATAGGTTCTACTTTTGACGAATTGGGTGAAATAATTAGTAGAGTGGGGGACAAATCAAAAATCGGCGTTTGTCTGGATACCCAGCACTGTTTTGCCAGTGGCATAAGCTTGGAATCAGTCCTTTTGAAATTTGATAAAAGTATAGGTCTCAAGCGATTATCCGCTATTCACTTCAACGATTCCAAAACAGAATTTGCTTCCCACTTAGATCGCCACGAAAACATCGGTGAAGGAAAAATCGGTTCAGACAATCTAAAAAGTTTTCTGTCCAAATGCCAATCCCAAGTTCCCAATTGTCCAATTATTTTGGAAGTCCCCGGAGATGGCAAGTCCGGCCCCAGAAAAAAAGACATTGACATCGTCAAATCACTAGCAGATAATTAACATTAATTCATTCGGTGCGAACCTCACCAACTCGCGCAATCCGAAACATATATTGAGCCACCAAAGTAGTTACTTGGAACCCTGGGAGTAACGAACTGAGTGGCATTTTTATTCATGACAAATCAAGACCAATCCATACTAAAGGAAAACGACCACAAAAAACTTGGTCGTGAATTAGATCTTTTCACTTTTTCCGACACAGTCGGCAAGGGCTTACCTTTGTGGACACCCAAGGGATCAGTAATCCGCAGGGAGCTAGAGCGTTGGGTCGTGGACGAGGAATTAAAAGATGGTTATTTACATGTCTACACCCCAGACATTGCCAAACTAGATCTTTATAAAAAATCAGGGCATTATCCTTATTACAAGGATTCCATGTATGCTCCCATCCAGATCGAAGACGAAGAATTCATGCTCCGCCCCATGACCTGTCCTCACCACTTTGAACTATATCTTTCCAAACCCCACAGCTACAAAGAATTACCCGTACGCCTCGCTGAACTCGCCAAACTTTACCGGTTCGAAAAATCCGGAGAGCTTATGGGTTTACAGAGAGTCCGCTCGTTTTGTTTAGCCGATGCCCACATCATTGCCAGAAAAGATCAAGCCAAACACGAAATTAACTCTGTCTTGGATCTCATAGAACGACTGGCTTCGGTCCTAGGTCTACAAGCCGGAAATGATTACACATACAGGCTCTCCTTGGGAGACCGATCAGATTCAAAGAAATATTATAAAGACGATGCTTCCTGGGATTTTGCCGAAAACGTTCTCAGGCAAGTCCTTATCGAACGCAATTCAAACTTTGTAGAAGCATCCAACGAGGCAGCTTTTTACGGGCCAAAAATCGATATTCAAATGAAAAACATCAATGGCAAAGAGGATACGGCTTTTACAGTGCAATACGATTTTGTCATGCCACAACGATTTGGTCTAAATTACACAAACGAACAAGGGCTTTCGGAACAAGCAATTGTTATTCATAGAAGCTCAATCGGGGCAATCGAACGCGTGATCGCCTTTCTTATCGAAAAATACGCCGGGGCATTTCCGGTTTGGCTGGCACCTGTTCAGGTTGTCATTTTGCCTATTTCAGACAAACAAACCGACTACGCCAATAAGGTTGGTGCATCGTTAAAAGCAGCTGGAATTAGGATTGAACTAAATGATAAAAATGAGCCCCTAAACGCCCGTATCAGAGATGCCCAGCTCCAAAAAGTCCCATACATACTTGTAGTAGGGGACCGTGAAGTTGAATCAGAATCCGTCTCGGCTCGTAAAAGGGGTTCAAAGGAATCGACCACCCTAAAACTGTCCGAGTTCACATCTGCCGTCAGCCATGATATAATTTCCTTCGCCTAGTGACTACACCGACATTCCGAATCAACCACCAAATTCAAGCCAAACAGGTTCGTTTGCTACGTGAAGATGGCACCCAAATCGGCATAGTTACCAAGGAAGAAGCACTTTCCCAAAGCCAATTAGCAGGTACCGACGCTGTAGAAATTGCCCCACAGGCAATTCCACCAGTAGTCAAACTGATCAATTTCAAAAAACTGAAATATCAGCTTGCCAAAAAAGAACAGGCAGCCAAATCTGCAGCCAAAAAAGTTGATCTCAAAGAAATTCGCTTAACGCCATTTATGGCTGAAAACGATTTTCAAGTTAAGATTAACCGAGGTAAAGATTTTTTGTCTGATGGCCACAAATTACGTATTTGTGTCAAGTTTGTCGGAAGACAACTTGGCCATAGAGAATTTGGGGACACCATCATGCAAAAGGCCTTCTCCCAACTTGCAGAAATAGCTACCGTAGACCAACCCGCCAAATGGCTAGGCAGGCAATTTATTGCCACAGTTACACCTATCAAGAAAAAATAATATGAAAGTCAAACAAAAGTCAAAAAAATCCAGCACCAAGCGTTTTAAAATAAGCGCTACCGGCAAGGTATTACGACGTGTTGCCTTCGGCCGTCATATCAGAAGAAATAAGAGTAAAAGACAAAAACGAGGATACAAACTAACCAAAGTTGTTACAGGAAGAGTAGGCAGGAGAATTAAACGCCTGATGGGCCTAGCCTAACAAACATTATGAGAGTCAAATCACCCAGATTACAAAGACATAAAAAACTCCTAAGGCGAGCCAAAGGGTTTAGGATGACCAAAAACCGGCTCTACAAAGTAGCCAAAGAAACCCTAGCCCATGCTGGCCAATACGCTTTTGGCGGCAGAGCACTTAGAAAACGTGACTTAAGATCCACCTGGATAGTCCGCATCAACGCAGCTCTTAGATCTATGGATTTAACTTATTCTACTTTTATCTCAGGACTCAAAAAATCACATATTAGCCTGGACAGGAAAATATTATCCGAACTAGCCACCAACCAACCCAAGGTATTTGCAGAAATAACAAAAATCGCCGGCTTTAAATCTCACAAGTAGGGGACTTTGAAATAAATTTCAAGGATCCCCGAAAGGGGATTTTTTTGTTATTATCAATCTATGCGCGAACAACTCATAAATCTCAAAAATTCAGCCATTGCCCAAATATTGGACGCCAATAGTCAGGACGAACTAGACCGCCTAAAAATTCAATATCTTGGCAAAAAAGGATCTCTGGCCCAAATTGCCCAAAACTTCTCCTCTCTTTCGGCAGAAGAAAAATCCGAAATCGGC
Source organism: uncultured Gammaproteobacteria bacterium (assembly GCA_964633995.1). Classification (GTDB taxonomy): domain Bacteria; phylum Patescibacteriota; class Microgenomatia; order CAZETR01; family Amesbacteraceae; genus CAZWKN01. The sequence goes on along the minus strand of CAZWKN010000001.1, from coordinate 178,431 downwards.
CAACTCTTCAACGACGTCAAAATTTCCATAACCGAAACACTTTATTCAAAATTAAAAATTTCAAATTTAAAATTTCAAATTCCCGAGGATCCTACCCTCCCCGGTATTCGCCCTCCCCTTGGCCATCTGCATCCAGTTACCACTGCCATCAAAGAAATTTCGACCATTTTCGAAAAAATTGGATTTATCCGTGTTCGTTATCCAGAAGTAGATTGGGATCACTATGCCTTTGAATCATTAAATATGCCCAAAAGCCACCCGGCTCGCGACGAATGGGAAACCTTTTTTGTAGACACGCAGGATCACCCAAAAATGGGCAAAATGGTCCTAACCCCTCACACTTCAAACGGTCAAGTCAGGGAAATGGAACGCCTGGGCGGTCCACCCATCAGAATGATTAATATCGCCAAATGCTACAGGAGACAGTCAGACGTCTCACACACTGTTATGTTTCACCAATTTGAAGGTTTGGTAGTAGATAAAGACATCAACATCACCCACCTAAAGGGCACGATTGATTATTTTGTTAACCAATTTTTCGGACCAAATCGAAAATCCCGCCTAAGACCATATCACTTTCAGTTTACTGAGCCCTCATTCGAGGTCGATGTTAGTTGTGACATTTGCCTAGGGCAGGGCTGCAAACTCTGCAAGGAAGGTTGGCTAGAGCTAGGAGGGGCCGGCATGGTTCATCCAAATGTCCTAAAGGCCGGCAAAATAGACCCCAAACACTATACCGGGTTCGCTTTTGGTTGGGGCGTAGAAAGAAGCTATATGATGAAATCAGGCCTGAAAATCCCGGATCTTAGACTTTTGTATTCCAACGATATTAGATTTCTAAATCAATTTTAACTATGCAAATACTCATACCAGATTCTTGGCTTAGAGATTATCTCGACACCAATGCTACCCCAAAACAAATTCAGCACGCCTTATCTTTGTGTGGCCCCTCAATTGAAAGGTTGTATGAAAAAGAAGGGGATTACGTTTACGATATCGAGGTTACTACCAATCGGGTAGACATGATGTCAGTCACCGGCATCGCTTTCGAATGTCTTGCCATTCTGCCTAGATTTGGTTATACCGCTAAGCTTAAAAGGGATCCGTACAAAGAAAAGCTAAGCTTAACCACCTATCCCCACGTCGAATATCTCAAAGTCACCCTGGACAAAAGCTTGTGTGACAGGTTTTCCGCTGTACTTATCAGGAATGTAACAGTCGACAAATCTCCTGATTTTATCGTTAAACGTCTAGAGCTAGCTGGTCAAAGAAGTCTAAATAATGTTGTAGATATCAGCAACTACCTAATGCTCGAAATGGGCCAACCAGTACACACCTTTGATTACGACAAAATATCGGGTGCTCACATGACGTTGCGTAAAAGCAGATCTGGGGAGCAAATCACCACCTTAGACGGCAAGTCCCACATTCTTCCGGGAGATGACATTGTCATAGAAGATGGTTCCAAAAAAATCATTGACCTATGTGGAATTATGGGTGGGGCCAACTCTGCAGTAGACTTACACACCAAAAACGTTCTACTTTTTGTTCAGGTTTATGAACCAACCGCCATTAGGAAAACCTCGATGAAACTAGCCCACAGAACAAACGCAGCAGTTCTTTTCGAAAAAGGACTATCAGTGGAAAATGTCCTCCCCACTCTAAATTTAGGTCTTCAACTTTTCAAACATTTTACCAAGGGAGTTCCCGAAGCTAAAGTGTTAGACGTTCTCAATATCAAACCACAAACTTCAGTAATCAAACTTCAAACCTCGCTCACAGAACTTATAAGTACCCGCCTGGGTGTTAATTTATCTTTTTCGGAAATTAAGAAAATCCTTCAATCATTAGAATTCGATGTTGTTTCGGAAAAAGAAATCGGGGTTTCATGGATCAGATCCAAAGATGTTTTACTGCCTGAGGATTTAGTCGAAGAGGTGGCCAGAATCTACGGCTATCATAATATCCCAAGCAAAATTATGTCCGGAGATTTACCTACATTAAGACCCAACGAACAAGAATTTCATTGGATTTCAGAAATTAAATCGGCACTCAAATACTGGGGCTACACCGAAACTTATACATATTCTCTCGTTCCACACGACACAGGTTTATCACTAAAGAATTATCTTACAGAGGACTGGAAATTTCTCCGCACCACCCTTAGCCCATCCCTCAAGGCCGTAGTTACTGAAAACTTTGGTCGGGTATCCGAAATAAATATTTTTGAAATAGCCAATGTCTATCTTCCTCAAAAAGAGGATTTACCAAAAGAAGTTCTTCATCTGGCCATCGCCACATCAAAACCCAACGGCCTGCCCCACCTTATGGGAGTTATTGATAATTTACAAAAAGACCTAGGCTGCAAAATACATTCCGTCGTCACCACGAAGGCAAACTTTACGTGTGTTGAAATCGATTTATCATCAGTCTATACCTCTGCCACTAAAATTAAGCAATTTCAACCAATTTCCAAATTTGCCCCCATCATAGAGGATATCAACGTTACCCACACCGGCTCTTATAAAGAGCTTGAATCCCGTATTTACAAAACATCCCCACTGATTCAGTCGGTAGAATTTATAGAAAAATATGGTGACAAACTTACTCTTCGCCTGACTTTCCTAGACCAAACCCGCCAGCTCACCAAAGAAGATATCGCTCCCATCCGTGAAAAACTAGGGTGATTGCCAGTCCTTATTTACCCCAAACTCCACATATCTAGATCCGTCATGTCCCTGTTCATCCCATGCCTTGATATCCACCTTGTGGTTTCCATCGGAAACATTAACTGTCAATTCCCAAGGCGAACTATTTAGCGTCTGCTTTAATACGCCATCCACATAAAATTCCACCTTATTTACATTTGCGGTACTGGTTACTTCTACTACTATCTTTACGTCGTTACTATTTATCCTTCCATGTTCACCCGGATCTTTAATCGTTATCCACAAAGGGTTGGTATTGCCACACATATCCGTCGGAGGATGATACTTAGGATCCTGTTGGTCCTTTAGCCAATTCAAAATTCCCTCCTGCCACTTATTCGATTTATTATAAGCTTCAAACGGATCTTCTTCCTTAAAGTACAAGGCTTCTTTTTCTTCAAAATTTCCGGACGCAATATCAGCCGGTGTTGCCAACTTTCCCTCACCCTTACATACCTTTATTTTTTTATGTACCGGATCTTCGCCAGCAGGTTCAGTACCTCGGACAAAAAATTCCTTCCGACTCTCAAAACCATCATGGGATGCCCAACCAGAAATTTTATCAATGTCCATCGCCACGATTCCCGAAGGAGTTGCTATCTGTTCATCCTGTTTATCTTTAAGGGCAAAGCTTATTATTTTTTTCCAAATCGGCGCAGCCCCCGTTATTCCCGACGCCACTTCCTTCATGGGTTTATTGTCATTATTTCCTACCCAAACCCCCGCAATCACACTTGGTGTCCATCCGACGGTCCAATTATCCTTTTTATCGTTGGTTGTTCCGGTTTTAACAGAAATTGTTTTTCCGGCTACAGTAATAGCACTTCTTGGCCCAAACGTAATTGTTCTGGCCGCAGGATCAGCCAACATTGAAGAAATTATGTAGGCCTCCTCAGGAGTCACTACTTGTCGCCCGGAACCCTGTTTCCATTCTTCTAAAACCTTGCCGGACGCGTCGGTAACTTTCAAAATCGCCACCGGCTCAACTCTTTTCCCGCCATTCGCAAAAGCGCTGTAAGCAGAAACCATGTCCAGCAGTCTCACTTCTCCGCCCCCCAATGCCATAGATAAACCGACTCTTTTCAATAAATCGGGCGTGGGTTCCAGAGTAGTAAAGCCCATATCATAGGCAATTTTAAGTGAGTCGTTGATCCCAACCATTGCTAAGAGTTTTACAGCCGGCACATTTATGGAATTCCCCAATGCATCACGCAAAAGCATAGGTCCATGAAACTTGCCGTCATAATTTTCCGGCACATATTCAGGTTTATCCCCGCCCGGAAAAACAGTCTTTACGTCCATTAACATTGTGGCTGCTGTATAACCTTTCCTAAGCCCTGTCAGATATACTACCGGTTTAATTGACGATCCGGGCTGTCTTTTTGCCAGGGTCACATTATATTTTCCATCATATTTTTCGTCGTCCCACCCCCGACTACCAACCATAGCAAGTATCTGGCCGTTTTCGGGATTTATGACAACCGACGCTCCGTTAGTGATATTTAAATATTTAACTTTATCTATTTCCTCAGACACTGTTTTTTGAGCTACTTCCTGTAAATCCAAATCCAATGACGTTGTTACTTTCAACCCACCTTGCTCAACTGTTCTTTCACCGTATCTTTGAATCAACATATTCCGAACATAAAATACAAAATGTGGAGCCTTCAATAGTCCCGACTGTGTGGAGATACTAACCTCAGGAAGAGCCTTCTTGGCCTCCTGCTCTTGAATAGAAGTTATATACCCATCCTCTCGCATCCTTCTAAGTACCGAAACCGCCCTGTCCAAATACAATTTGCCCACCAGTGGAGAATATGCACTTGGCGATTGGGGTAAACCTGCCAAAATCGCCGCCTCAGGTAAATTTACTTGTGCGACCGGTTTTCCAAAATAAGTTTCAGACGCTGCTTCAACTCCCCACGCCGTTCCACCATATGGCGCTTCGTTTAAATACATTTGCAAAATCTGGTCCTTAGAATATTTTCGCTCAACCTGTAACGTAAGAATAAATTCCTTAAGTTTTCGGGTCACCGATCTTTGCGAAGTCAATAAAGTATTTTTAACCAGCTGCTGGGTTAGTGTCGAAGCACCCTCAAACCTGCCCGTTAATAGTGGCCGAAGCACCAATGCCCGCACCAAACCCAACAAATCAAACCCTTGGTGTTTATAAAAATTTTTATCTTCTATTGAAATCGTCGCCTGGCGCAACACCAATGGCATCTGCGAAAAATCCACCGGCGTCCGTCGCTGATCAGAAAAAACGTCATACAACAACCGATCCTTGCGATCGTATATTTTAGTGGCGAACCCCTCACGTCTTACCACCCGATCAGGGTTAGGCAAGTCCTTAGCAAAATATGCAAATACGGCCACCACCGCGACCACACCCGCTATTAAGCTTAAGAATGTTCCTCCGGCCAACCAAATCATCCATCGAGACTTTGTTATCCTTCGCGTATTCCTCATCTTGCGATATAATATCTCAAACATATGCTTACCCGCAAACAACGCCGGATTTGGAGCATCATCGTGGTCATTTCCAGCCTTGCTCTCATCCTGGGTACAATCTTGCCCTACATAAGCGTCACCTTGTAATGAACTTGACATCTCCGATCACCGACCTTTCTGGTGTAGGCCCCATTATGGCCAAAAAACTTAATAAACTAGACATCTTTTCAGTCTTTGATTTGTTATACCACATTCCATTCCGTTATGAGGATCGCAGTCTCATCAAACACATCTCAGATCTTAAAATAGGGGATCAGGTTACTATAATTGGCAGACTGGATTCACTCAAAAATGATTACACAAAAAAGGGCAGGGTCATCCAAACGGGGACAATTTCGGATTCCACAGGTGTTATCAAAATTCTGTGGTTCCACCAGCCCTTCCTCACTCGGACTTTAACTATTGGATCAGAAATAGCTCTTTTTGGAAAAGTAGAATTTTATGGTCACAACAAAGCCTTGATCTCTCCAGATTACGAACTTATTACAAACCACGAACTACTGCATATGGGCAGAATTATTTCCGTCTATCCCGAAACGGCAGGAATAAGCTCCAAATACCTAAGAACAAAAATTTTCCAGCTGTTATCCTCGCTTAGTCTTAACGATTTTCTTCCCACAGGAACTCATCCGATCTCCTGGCAAGATGCTATCCGTGAAATCCACATACCCTCCAGGATCTACGACCTAGCATCAAATATCTATAAAAATCGCCTAGCTTTTGATGAGCTACTTATTGCTCAGCTGGTTTCACTATCTCGCAAAGCACTGTGGAAAAAAACCGTACTTACTCATCCATTCACTATTCCAACACAACAGGTACAGGATTTTATTTCAACTCTTCCATTTACTCTTACCACCTCCCAACTTCAGGTGCTTACAGAAATAACCAGTGACCTTCAAAAAACCACCCCGATGAATAGATTGCTGGAAGGAGATGTTGGTAGCGGCAAAACTGTAATCGCAGCCATCGCCGCTTTAATCAGCCATCTCAACTCCTTCCAAACCGTGATTTTGGCTCCTACCCAAATCCTAGCCCAACAACATTACGACACCCTGTCGTCGTTGTTCAACCAGTTAAATATAAAAATTGGCCTTGTGACATCACAAAAAAAATTAGCCATTAGCAATACGCAATATGCAATAATCGTAGGCACCCACGCCCTTCTTTCCAAACACCTGGACTTTGACCGAGTAGGTCTGGTTGTTATTGACGAACAACATCGTTTTGGAGTCACCCAACGAGCACTAGCAACCCAACTTGGAAAATCCCCACACGTCTTGACCATGACAGCCACACCAATTCCCAGAACAGTTGCCTTAACCCTATACGGCGACTTGGACCTATCGGTACTTTCCCAAATTCCGAAAGGTAGAAAAATGGTCAAAACCTGGGTGGTCCCAGAAACTAAACGCATTCCGTCCTATACTTGGATAACCAACCAACTCACTACCAACTCCTCCCAGGCTTTTTGGGTCTGCCCCTTTATAACCGAAAGTGAGTCTGCCGCTACTATTAAATCTGCCACAACAGAATTCAACCACCTTAAATCAATTTTTAAAGATCAAAAATTAGGCTTATTGCATGGCAAACTGAAACCAAAAGAAAAAGATGCCATTATGCAGCAATTTAAAGAACATCAACTTGATATTCTGGTTTGCACACCAATCGTAGAGGTCGGAATTGATATTCCAAATGCCAATATTATGATCATAGAAGCCGCAGAAAGATTTGGCTTGTCTCAACTACATCAATTGAGAGGCAGAGTTGGTCGTGGCCAGTTCCAATCATATTGTTTATTATTCTCAGAAACCCCCAACATGCGGCTCAAAGCCATGGAAAACCACTATTCAGGCCTAGATTTGGCCGAAATAGATTTAAAATTACGCGGTCCAGGCCAAATATATGGCATTTCCCAACACGGCGCTTCTGCACTAAAAATAGCCGATTATTCAGATATCGAGGCTATTGCTCGCGCTCAAAACGCTTCAGACAAGCTTTTTCCCATACTTTCCCAACTGCCAGTATTGCGCTCTCTCGTCGATCAAGGTAAAATCGACTCTGTATTGCCAAACTAATATGACACCACTTCCAAAACGCCGTTGGTCAACCGCCCGTCAAGGGAAACGTCGCGCAACTCTCAAAGTTGCCATCCCTTCTTTAGTCGAATGCACCAATTGTCACCAGCCCACCCGCTCCCACAGGGCTTGTGCCCACTGTGGTTTCTATAAAGGCAAAAAGGTCAGTTAATGAAAACATCTTCAGATCCCAGGCATCAACACCGGGCCAAAATAATTCAGCGTCTTTTCTCATCTTCATTTCAAAAACAACCCGACCCATCCATAGCCAATATCTGGGAACATTTAGGTACCATCGACCCTCAAATAGCAGCCAGTGCCCCAGAATGGCCACTTGCCAAGCTCAACCCAATCGATCTAGCCATCCTCCGACTGGCAATTTACGAACTCAGTATTGACAAGACTGCCCCCTACAAAGTTATTATTGACGAGGCCGTAGAACTTGCAAAAGAATACGGCGGTAGCAGTAGCCCGGCCTTCATTAACGGGGTCCTGGGAAAGATCATCCACACCAATGAACAATCATCTTAAATCAGCCATTCTTGAATTTTTATCAGATGAATTCAAGTCATCCGGTCAAAGCCTTACGATCGATACCAACTTTATACACGACCTCCACCAAACCCCGGATGAATTAGCCGACTTGTTTCATCGCATCGAAGACGCCTTAAGTCTCACACTTGCTGAGGAAAAAATCCCCAAAATTACCACCATTGGAGACCTCGTACTCGCCTTTGGCTACGACGAAGAGGACAACGACATTACCTAAATGAAACCTCTTGCTACTTATTTTCAAAATCCCGCCCTTCTTCACCAAGCACTCATCCACAGATCTTATTGCAACGAACACTCTGAAACAGAGTCAAACGAACGACTCGAGTTTTTGGGCGACTCTGTCTTATCACTTATTACTTCTCATCGTTTATATGTCCTTCTGCCTACTATTCCCGAAGGCGAGATGACTAGCCGCAGATCTTTTCTGGTCCAAACTTCGTCTTTGGCAAATAAATCGCTTTTCCTGGGTCTTGATAAACTAATCTTATTAAGCCACGGCGAAGAAGACTCCGGCGGCAGAACTAATGTCAGCCTTCTTGCAAACACCTTCGAAGCCGTACTTGGAGCACTTTTTCTTGACTCGGGCCTGGAGGCCTGTCAAGCATATTTACAAGAGATTTTTCCAGACGAAGAACTTACCGCAAACATTCAGACCAAAGACCCCAAAAGCTTACTTCAGGAACTCTCGCAATCCAAGGGATGGGGGACGCCCATCTACGCCATAATAGCCACAGACGGTCCAGATCACGCCAAACATTTTTCCATTAGCGTCAGTGTCGCGGGCAAAGAAATAGCAACCGGCTCAGGAACGAGTAAACAACGTGCAGAAACCGATGCTGCAGGAGCCGCTCTAGCCAAACTCTTTCCACAATGATAAAATCGACACTATGCTAAAAATCAAGCTTTCGCCGTTTGGAAAAAAAGGGGAACGCCACTACCGGATTTTTGTGTGCGAAGAACATTCGAAAATTACCGGAACCGCCACTGACGTAATTGGCCATTACCACCCCCTATCAAAGCAACTAGTCGTCGACAAAAAACGTTTGGACTACTGGCTAAGTAAAGGTGCTAAGCCCACTCCCACAATTGCCAAATTAATCCAAAAAGCAAAATAATATGGAAGATTTTGTCCGTTTTCTTATTACCCCACTTCTTGAACAACCCGACAAACTCGAAATCACCACAGAAGAGCGCACGGTTGTAGTCAAAGTAGACGATGCCGAAGTAGGGAAAATTATCGGTAAACACGGCTCAGTCATTCATAGTCTACGCACCCTGGTAAAAACGTACTGTGCCCTTCACCAGCTTCCGACCGTCAACCTCATACTCAATTCCCCCGAAAAACCACTCAAAACGGATTAGTATTTACCTCTCCAGATCCACTACTTACACCTTGGCTTGTATTCCCCAATCCTTCATAACCCTCCAGCTTTTTTAACACGGCTGCCAAAAGGGACCCATAAGGTTTCAGTGGTAAATTAGTATCGGTAGTCAGTTTAGTCCACGCAGACCACGCCCCTTCCACCGATACAGTCACCTGATTCCCGTCATATTTAATTTTCTTAACCTTAACTAATGGTTTTTTGCTCTCAAGCTTTGAAAGAAAATCTCTAAGTTCTCCGACGCCTCCCACCTTCAAATCCACATCCAACACCAAGGCCTCAGCTGCCCCAGACGACTCCCTTACTTCTCCCCCTACCCCCCTAAACGCATCCACCACCAACCCTGATTCAGATGCTGCCAATCGCACTTCACTTACCACCACCCACAACCGTCTTGCAGGCGGCATGGCTTCCAAAAGTGTTTTTAAATTATTTTCAGTTTCTACCACATTCACCCCCGAAACCACCGCCAACTTGTTTTTTAAACTTGCTATCCGAACCTCCAAATCACCTACATTTTTTTGCCTATCCACAAAGCGTTGAAATTCTTGACCTGCTCCAAACAAATAATTCAAACTCAAGAATATAAATACCATAACCATCAATGGATACACCATCCACAAACTCTTCTTAATTATTTCCACTTGTCTCCTTTCACGCTCACGACCATTTCCCAAGTTCCATTGTCATCTAATGTAATTGGCCCGGCAACTACAGACGAGTATCTGTTAGCCAATTTGTCAGAAAACTTCACCAAATCAGCATTTTTTCTCGAACTAACTGAAATATTCTGTTTTGCCGTATTTAAATCAAAATCCCACGCCAGTACCTCAATACTATCGTCTACCAACATTCCCGATAAACTAGCAGTACTTACAAACTCCCCCAAAAATCTATCCAGATCCCTCACCCGACCCTCCTGTTTGCGGTACAAAACTTCTTTTGTAACCATTGCATTAATCTGCTTTTGCAAGCTCACTTCCTCTGCCGTAGTCACTATTTCTTTCCTATTCCAATAAACCCACCATCCAGTCAAACCCGAAATCGTAACTATATAGCTTACAAAAACAAGTGTAGTCAGTAGTAAAACAGGCTTCCTGTATTTTTCAAAAAGTCCGGAACTTTTCTGTTTCTCAGGCTTTAGATTGATCATATTGTTCTCATTGCCAATCCTGTCGCAACACCATAAAAAGGTGCACTCCCCAAAAGCGACTTCGATTGTTTTTGGTCCAAACTCACCTTAGCAAAAGGATTACCAACCGACACTTCTACGCCCACCAATCCCGATATCAGCCCCACGACTTCAGGCAGTAAAGAAACCCCGCCTGACAAAGTAATGACTTTCAGCGTTTCGCCTGCGTGCTTAGACGTATAAAAGTCTATCGTTTTTTTAATCTCCGCCCCGATAATATTTAAAACCGGTGTCATTACGGCGACTAGTTTTCCATCCAACCTGCCTTGTATAAAACCATAAGTGTTTTTATATTGTTCAGCTTGTACACTATCCAATCCCAAACCGGACTCAATTGCCCTCGAAAACGCATCACCAGCTGTTGGAATTGTCCGGGTAAATACCAACTGACTATTCCTAACCACTCCCAAATCCGTACTCCTAGATCCTATATCAACTAGCATGGACAGGGGGTAGTTATCCGGCACCTCGGACCTGGTAGAGGCCATCAATTCTGTTTCAAGCGCTACAACCTCTAACCCTGCTTGTTCAAGCACCTGGGTATAAGAAGCTACCAAACTCTTAGCAGCAGCCACCAAAAGTACTTCCATGCCCCCACCCGCCTGATCCTTTTTTATTACTTCATAACTCCAAACCGCCTTATCTGCTGGAATCGGAATATATTGTTCTACCTGCCACTGCAAAGCTTGCCTAATCTCATCGTCATTCATCAGGGGCATCTCCACCACGTGTGAAGATACCTGCTCTTCCGGCAGGGCCACCACCACCCGCTTACTTTTAACAGATGCTTCTTTTAAAATTTTAACCACTGCCGCCGTCACAGACGCCAAATTATTCTGGTTTCCCATTACCCCACCTTTTGGAGATCCCATTGTGGCAGCAGACAACAATTTCCACTTGTTGTGGCCGTTTGGCATCAGCTCCACCAGTTTTATCGACGTGGAACCTATATCAATTCCTATTTTGGGCAGATCACTCATATTATTTAGTCAAACTCGTCCCGGAAAAAATAGCGTTATCAAACATTGTTGGCAAATCAGAATTAGAAACTGTCACATGGATCTTTTGACTTACTGATCCTGCCTGTCCGGTCGATGTTATATCCTGACCTTGTGTGGGGAAACTATCACCACCGGCTGCTACCAAACTAAATTTAGTCGAGTTATACAAAGGCCGAATCCTCAAATATCTTCGGGCTCCTGTTACGGTCAAGGTCATATTTTTAGAATAATTAAACCCACCAGTACAATTACCGTCAGATCCATTATCAAAACCATTTGGCCTGACCGGGCTGTTTTGAGGATCATACCCCCATCTGGCCACCTTTACACCCGAATTGTCGTAATACAACATAACCTCAACCGCAGGCGTAATTCCTGTCTCAGTACCCCAGCATAGTTTAATATTTTGACTGGTACCAGTCACATCAACCGTTATCACATCACCCGGCTCAATTGCATCAACTGTACTATACGATCCGCCCCCACCCACACTAGTATTAGCTACCGAAAACGTAGCATTTGTTCCAGTCAATGTTCCTCCACCCGACGGCCCAGCCACCACTCCACCCAACGCATTTTCTACTCCGGCCTCCGCAGCCTCCAAAGCCTTAGACGATTCTTCTTGAGTGGTAGACACATTAATTTCCGTCACACTTCTGGATACCACCGCCAAACCCAAAGTTAGAGCCACCGACATTATCAGCAACACCATCAATACCGCCTGACCGCGTTTCATGGTTCCATTATGCTGATTTACTGACTTGGTTGTCAATTGCCGAAGTTGCGCAAAACCACTTGTTTTTTGAACTGAATTCCTGACACCGAAGATCTATCCGTTACATCCGTCGCTCCCGCTTTTTCCAAATTAAAACAAATTGTCACGCTAGAAGAAGACGAGCACGTAAACACCGGAGCACAACTACTTACACTTACTCCATTCGAATTCAGATTGGCCCCGTTCGATGCTATTGATGTCCCGGAAAACGTATAATCAATCGTTGTTCCATCAAGTCTAAGTACACTCAACTGATTCGCATTACAAGTCGAAATACTAGCCGCGTATTTTGTCATCCCCACCATCGAATTAAGTATCCAATTACCCTCGTTTTTAACCAGTGCAATTGCCGCCGCTTTTCTGGCACTACGCAAAGAAGAGGTTAGTAGCAATGTCGCCGTCATCGAAATCAAAGCCATCAACCCAATTCCGACAATTATTTCGATCAACGAAAAACCTTTCATGTCAGTATTTAACCAATTCCGCAGATTGTTTAGCAAAATGAGTTAATCCTCCTTCCACCCACGAAACATTTGAACTTATCTTCATAATTTCAGATCCGGCAGGACCTGGCGGGGTAGGGGTCACGTACGCGACAGTAACGGTGCTAGTAAATTCAGTTCCCGTTATCACGCAACTTGCTAAGGCATTTAATGTCGAGCCGTCATAGCAATAATTGCTCCCAGAATAACTAGATTTAAGTCCACTCCACCCCTGGGTATTTTTTTGATCGCGTAGATATTCTACAACCCTGGACGCATACGCTGTCGCTTCCGATTGCCTCTTAGACAATCCGGAATTACCTACGGATTTATTTGTCACCTGAGCCAGTCCCAATAAAGCCACCATGGCTATGGCAAACGCCACTAATGCTTCCACAATCATTTGCCCTCTTTTCAATTTACATCCCCCTTCTGTGTAACTGTTATGGTTTTAGTGTAAGAAATCGAAGAATCGGCCACAGAAAACATTGTAGACAACGCCGAACCGTTCTCAATTCCCTGCCCAATGGGCTTAAACAAGATCGTAGCATTGGGTGAAACACTAACTGTGGTACCAGCAAATGTCTCTAGGGGTCTCGATATAATATTTCCCACACACACGTTCTCTAACACAACCGTCCTACCTACCACCACTACCCGCCAACCGTCCAATGGCCCACCAGTACATTCCTTCTTTCCATATAACGCATTACTTCTCGCCTGAAGCAAGACTTGTCTCAATCTATCAGCTGCCGTATCCACCGCCTGTCTCCTGGATGAAGTTCGAAAACTAGCCACTCCAAAACTGGTGATAACTGTCACCAACCCAATCCCGACCATCAACTCAATGAGGGTAAAGCCTTTTTTCATGGACTAAGGACCAAAACATTACACGTTGTTGCACCACAAGTTCCACAGCCCACCACCGAACCAGTACCATTTTCCAATGCGGCGCACAACGAATACTTTACACACTTATCACCCAAGGTGCCATCACAGGCGTTAGAACTTGAATCAAGTGGAGCATATCGATATTCCCTCGTCGGAGATTTTACATCTCCGGGAATAGTTGACAAATAACCAGAAAACGACGGCATACCAGTCCCATTAACCAACGAACCTGCAGTACATCCAGTGACCCCGCCAGTGCATTGGGGATAAGTCCCGTTATCATTTCTGTACAGCTCCAATGCCGAAGCAATTGATTGCAAATCGGTCTGGCGTTTGCCATCCCTGCCGGTTTTGGCAGGTCCAGTACCAATAATAGACACCACTCCGGCAGACAAAACCGCCAACAGGCCAATCGACACCAACAACTCAACTAGAGTAAACCCCAAATTTATATGTAATCTGTAATACGCAATACGCAATATATTAGTTCGGTGCATACCAACTACATTGTACATTGTTTCCACACTGCACTGTCAAATGCGCCTTCCTGGTTTTGTCGCTTAAATTTTCCAAAAACGCATACACTCTAAACGTCTGGTTTTTCTCATCCACTTCATACACATATTTATATCCTTTATATTTCCATGGATCTTCCGGCAATTTTTTCAAATAGGTTACATTGTCTTTATCAACTATCTGACCCTGCCCCCATTCACATATCGATAATCCCTTATCTCCACACGCCACTATTTTTCCATTTTCAGACAGAGGTAGTGTTTTATAGTCCTCAAAATAAGCTCCAATCGCCCTGGCTACCAGCTCGGTATCGGCCCTTCTTTGTGCGTCCCTAGTTCTCATCTGGGACGTCAGTAATTGATTAGTAGAAATCACCACAATCGCTACCAAAACAGCCCCGACAAACACTATCTCGTTTTTAGTCCAATCGAATATAGAAAAATCTTTCACCATGTTTAAAAATTAAAAATTTAAAATTAAAAATTTAGTAATTTAATTATAGTCTCTCCTCCAAAATAAGCTACCCATGTCCCCAAAATCAAAAACGGCCCAAACGCAATCTCACTTTTCAATTTCAACTGTCTAAATGTCAAATGATAAATGCCAAATATTGCCCCTACTACAAACGCCATCCACAAAGCCACCCCAATCTTTGGCCACCCCAACCACCATCCCATAACAGCAACTATTTCTACGTCCCCAAACCCCATCGCTCTCCCACGCGTCACCGCCCATATTCCCCCAATTACACCAACACCAGCAATTAATCCCGTCAACTGAAGAACTGAAAAACTGTTTAACTGAAAAACTACTAGTATCCACCACACAAACACCAATAATTCGGATACTAGTTTAGTTTCCCAATCCATAACCGCGATTATCGTCGTCACCCACAACATCCCCATCAATAGTATTTGTCCTATCAGTCCCATGTGTCCTATCCGACTTATCACCAAAAAGCCCAAACCCAAAAACAATTCCACGACAAAATTACGCTTTGGTATCTGTTTTTTACAATACCTACATTTACCGGCAAGGGTTAAAAAGGAAATTAATGGTATCAAGTCAAATAACCCCAACGAATGATTACACTTATCACAATGAGACCTACCCTTACTCCATGCTTCATTTCGAGGAAGTCTATCAATAATGGCATTCGCCACACTCCCCATCACCGCCCCCAACACAAAAAACACAACTTCCATGCCTCCATTCTAACCGCAACACCCCCTTCTCCACAATTGTGGAGAAGGGCAGGGGTGAGGTGGAAAGGGAAGGGGAGTGTCGTTGCGGGCACATGGAAGCAATCTCGTCAGATCGCCACACCCCGCCTTGGCGGGGTTCGCGATGACATGTATCTCCCTAAACCCAAACACCGGCCTTTCGGCCGGTGTAACAAAACTTACTAAACCAATCACGGACAACTCATTGTCCCATCAGCAACTGGCGCTCCACAATACAAACATGCCTTACCAGTATTTGATGTCCACAACCAGTAAGCATTAGCAGCTCCACAAGCAGCTACAGTGCCTCCAGTTCCAGTCGCAACTCCCAACGAAGAAGCGTACTTCTTCGATTTCACTGGCGCATAAACTGTATACCTAGTACATCCGGCTCCTCCGGAAACTGCGCACGTAGATCCATCAGTAATGGTTCCGTTTGGAGAAGTTGGCCATACAGTCAAATCTCCTGTCGTAACCAATACCGTATCGGAATCCAAACCGGGATAATTTCCACTATGAGTAGCAGCATATGCTTGAGCAGCTGTCCCAATTTCACCAATAGAATTCTGAACTCCGGCATCATTACCGGCATTCAATTTATCCTGTGGGTTGATGAGCGCAACAACTCCGGCGGAAATAACAGCCAACAAACCAATTACTACCAAAAGTTCAATCAACGTAAAACCCTTTTTAATATTAAACATTATTCGCTCACCTCCCTTCTACACATATCAAAACTTATTAGTAATTCCATAAATAGGCATAACGATGGCATACATCAAAAAACCCACACCGACTGCCAATACGATTATTATTAGCGGCTCTATCGCTGTTGTCAATGCCTTAACCTTTTGCTCAGACTCAGAACCAAAAAAATGTTCCAGCTTAGACAGCACATCATCCATCTTTCCCGTCTCTTCTCCCACTGCCACCATTTGCCCCACAATCGGAGGAAACACCAAACTTTCAGAAAAACTAATTGACACCGGAAACCCTTTTTCAACCTGTTTAGCAATTCGTTTTACATCCTTCTCCACCACCACATTCCCCACAGCTCCTGAAACGATATTTAATGCCTCAACCACCGAAACCCCAGACCCCACAAGTAGTCCTAATGTTCCGGTTAATTCAGTCAACATTATTTGCCTACCCAAAGCTCCCCACACAGGAATTTTATAGACCAGTTCGTCCCACTGGTACCTGCCTATCGATGTTTGTAGATACGCTTTTCCTCCAAATACACCTCCGACGATCACTATGGCCGCCAACCACCAATAATGAATTGAAAAATCCGATATGGACATCACCATTTTTGTGGCAATCGGCAACTCAGCTCCAAAATCCGCATACATCGCTGTTAATTTCGGTACCACAAAAAGCACCATTACCGCCATAACGATAGCCATGCCTATCAATACAATCACCGGATACACCATCGCCCCTTTCACTTTGCCCGAAAATTCTCGGCTCTTTTCAGTATTTTCTGCCAATCGATTTAAGACAGTCTCCATCACCCCAGCCGCTTCTCCGGCTTTAACCAGCGCTACATACACTTTAGAAAAGACCTTAGGATGCTTAGCCATCGCGGCCGATAAAGAAATTCCTGACTGTACATCCAGTAATATTTCCGAGACCACCTTCGCCAATGGAGGAGGGGATTGAGCTTTCAACAAAGAAAGCGCATCGGTCAACGGCAACCCAGCCGTAATCATAGTCGAAAGTTGTCTCGTAAAATTGGCAATATCAGACGATTTCACTCCACTAATTCCTATTCCCAATTCTCCCAAACCAATCCCCATCTTAACTTCTGTTACCGTAATAGGTACCAAACCCTGACCTCTGATAGACTCAACGGCGTTCTGCACCGAAACGGCGTCTACCTGACCCTTTTGCTTCTGCCCCCCCATGGACTTCGCGGTATATGCAAATTTCATACTTCACCTTCTTTGGAAAATCGGGCAATGTCAGAAGGTCGCAAAGCATACGCATTCGCCACGTCCAAAGAAATTTTTCCGTTCTTATAAAACCCAGCCAATACCGCTTCCAGTGTCACCATTCCCACTTCTCCAGAAGTCATAATAATATTATCCAACATATGAGTTCTGCCCTCTCTTATTGCCGTTTTGACCGCCGAAGTTCCCAGCATAACTTCATAAGCCACAACCCTACCTCCACCAATCTTTGGCACTAACCTCTGAGAAAATACTGCTTCCAAATTGTTGGACAGTTGCAACCTAACCTGAGGTTGTTGATTCTCCGGAAAAACATCCACAATCCGATCAATCGTCTGGGCGGCCGAATTAGTGTGCAACGTCGCAAACACTAAATGACCAGTTTCGGCGACTGTCAAAGCAGCGGCAATTGTTTCATAATCCCGCATTTCTCCTACCAGCACCACGTCAGGATCTTCTCTTAATACCGATCTTAGTGCCACACTCCAAGAGTGAGTATCGTTATGCATCTCCCGCTGGGTAATTACCGATTTAACAGGTGTATAAACATATTCAACAGGATCCTCAATTGTCACAATGTGCGCAGATCTGGTTTGATTTATAGTCTCTAAAATTGCAGCCAATGTCGTTGATTTTCCCTGACCCGTTGGCCCGGTTACCAATACAAAACCCTGTTTTAAACTCGTTAAATCTCTACAAATTTTTGGTAGTCCCAACATTTCCAAGGAGGGAATGGTGGCCGGCACGGCCCTAAAACTTCCCGCCATCGTGTTTTTCTGAAAGTACGCATTGACCCTAAACCTTGAGCTATTGCCCACTGCAAATGAAAAATCCAATTCCTTATTTGCTAATAAAAGTTGTTTTTGTTCCGTCGACAGTACACCATTCATCAATTGCTCCACAGAAAAAGCATCTAAAACTCCTTCGCCCGGAACAGCTATCAGTTCTCCATCTATTCTGACTAGCGGTTGAGACCCCACCACCAAATGTAAATCGGATGCTTTTTTTTCGGAAACGTATGTCAAAAGTTGAGTTATCGTCATTCTTGAGCCACTCTCAGGACTTCTTCTATAGAAGTTAATCCTTCCACCACCTTCATATAACCATCTTGTTTCATGGTAATCATTCCCTCAGAGATAGCTTGCTTTTCTATCTCAACAGCCGGTGATCTTTCCAAAATAAGTCGCCCTATTTTTTCAGAGACCGGCAATACTTCATAAATTCCCACCCGTCCACGATATCCGGTTCCTCCACATTGCTCACACCCTTCTCCGCGGAAAAATTGGACTCCTTTATTCGGATCTACCGTCCATAATTTGTCCAATACTTGTCTCACATCTTCTATCACCGTACCAATGGGTACATAACTTTTCCGGCAGACATTACAAATTTTTCTAGCCACCCTTTGTCCCACTATGGCCGTAATAGTAGATGCCAACAGATATGGCTCAGCGTTCATGTCCAACATTCTAGGTAGTGCTCCCGCAGCAGAATTAGTATGCAACGTAGAAAACACCAAATGGCCGGTCAATGATGCTTGTACAGCCAATTCTGCTGTCTCCTGATCACGTATCTCTCCCACCATAATTACATTCGGGTCTTGTCTCAAAAACGACCTAAGCCCTGAGGCAAATGTCAATCCAGCCTGAGGATTAATTTGCACCTGATTTACCCCAGGCATTTGATATTCCACCGGATCCTCTAGTGTCACCACATTTACTTTGACGGTATTTATTCTCGATAGCACGGAATAAAGAGTGGTTGTTTTACCGGATCCAGTAGGTCCAGTCACCAGTATAATTCCGTGTGGCCTAAGAATCGCTTCTTCCAAATTTTTTAACGCGCGGCCACGAAGTCCCAAGTCGGACAGACTGGGAACCGTCCCAGATTTTTTGAGCAATCTCATCACCACCTTCTCGCCATGAACGGTCGGCAGAGTAGACACACGCAAATCGACCTCGTCATTTTCAGTTTGAAAATTAAACCTTCCATCCTGCGGTATTCTTTTCTCATCAATCTTCATGTCAGACAAAATTTTGATGCGTGACACCAGCGAATCATGAATCTTCCTGGGCAATACCAATTTTTCATGCAAAATGCCATCAATTCGGTATCTTATTCTGGTTCTTTCTTCCAACGGCTCAATGTGAACATCGGATGCCCGGGATTTAACCGCAAAGTCTAATATAGTGGTAACTATTTTTGCAATCGGGGCTTCTCGAATCAACTCGTTTACCTTTCGGATATTAACCGTCTTAACATCAACATTTCCTCCGCCCCCGGCCTCCTTTAACGCCGCCGTAACTTCTGTAGATAAACTCTGTTGATACTGTGTAGCAATATTTTCCGTAACTTCGGACGGAATCGCAGCAAACGCTTTTACTCTGATACCAGTTTTTTTCTCCAGAAACTCTATTGCCGTCAAATCGACTGGGTTTACCATCGCCACACACAATTCGTTTGTCAGACTTTTATACTCAAAAGGAATCAGTTTTAACCTCTCGGCTACCGACTTATCTACATACCCAAGTGCGACGGGAGACACCGCTTTATCCGACAATTTTACAAACGGCACATTCAAATACTTCGCTCTGGCCTCCACCAAATCTTCAATTTTTATTAGTCCCTGCCTAAGCAACCAATCCGTCATCAAATTTCCCGAAGCCACAAAATTCTCCCTGGCCTTATCCCTGTCAGCAGCCGTAATCTTTCCCATGGTCACCAACAAATCAACCACCGGAGCGACTTCTCCATCCGAAACAAAACCGCCATTTAATTGGGCAGGAGGCATATAATCAATAATACAACATATGCACGCATTTCTCACCGACAAAATTGACCTTCCAGCTTCACCTGACACACTGGAAATTCACCCCGACACCTCCATAGGAATAGAAGAAATCCGGACCATCCAAAATTTTTTATCCAGAAAACCCGCCCAATCACCCCGCAACACCGTAGTCATTTTTAACGCCGAGCTTCTTACTACTACCGCCCAACACGCCATTCTCAAAACTCTCGAGGAACCCCCTGGAAATTCCCAAATATACCTGCTTACTTCTCAGCCAAACTCGCTCCTGCCTACCATTTTATCCCGGGTAGAATTACTACCAACTATCATCCATACCCCCCAAACCCCCGACTTCTCGTTTATCACCTCACTTTTAGCAGCCGATTCTTTTCAAACTCGCCTTACTCTAATGGAAGCTCAAGCTTTTACCAGAGAGTCCTCTTTGTCCTTTTTAGCCGACCTTGAACAATACACTCACCAACACTTAATTGTTTCCAACCCTCATCTAGCATCTAAGATCTATCATCTAGTCTCTGACACTCGCAAGTATCTCAAATCCAACTGTAATGTCAAACTTATATTGGACCACTTTGTGATTGAACTCACGGGCTAATATTGCTAATATACGAAAGCTATGGCATACGATGCATCCAGTATTCAAGTCCTCGAAGGTTTGGAACCAGTAAGAAAACGCCCAGGCATGTACATTGGCTCCACTGATACCAAAGGCCTACATCACATGGCCTACGAAGTTATTACCAACAGTATTGACGAATCTCTCGCAGGTTACGGAAAAACCATTTACGTCTGCATTCACAAAGACGGCTCGTTTTCAGTCCAAGATGAGGGCCGGGGGATTCCGGTAGATAAGCACAAATCAGGCGTATCAGCCTTGGAGTTAACCATGACCAAACTCCACGCTGGCGGAAAATTTTCAGAAACCGCATACAAAGTTTCTGGCGGGTTACACGGTGTCGGCGCCTCTGTTGTAAATGCTTTATCGGATTACACCCGAGTCGAAGTCAGACGCGACGACAAAATTTTTTTTCAGGAATACAAAAGGGGAGTGCCGCAAGCACCGGTTTCTACTACCAAAATCTCCCTTTCGCCATTCGCCCCCAAGACCGGAACCTTTACGCTTTTCAAACCCGACGCATCTATGTTTACCACCGTCGAATGGCATTATGAAACCATCGAACAAATGGTCAGAAATTTTGCCTACTTAATTGCCGGTATTCATTTCTTCTTCCTGGATGAAAATAGCGGCATAACGAAGCAATTTTATTTTGAAGGCGGTATCAAATCTTTGGTCACCCACCTAAATCGCAACAAAAAAACCCTCACCCCGCCTCTATATCTTAAAAAAACTATCGAGGATGTTGAAATCGAAGTCGCCCTCCAATACAACGATTCGTTTAACGAAGTCTTACAATCGTTCGTCAACACAGTCAACACTTACGATGGCGGCACCCATGTCACCGGTTTCCGCATAGCATTAACCCGAGCCATCAACGATTACGCTAAAAAAATCTCCGCGCTTAAAGAATCCGACGCCGCTTTAACCGGGGAAGACATGCGCGAGGGACTCACTGCAGTTATCAATGTCAAAATGCCCACCCAAGCCATTCAATTTGAATCCCAAACCAAAGCCAAATTAAATAACGCCGAAGTCCAAGGTTACACCAATACCGCGGTAAAAGAAGGCCTAGACACTTACTTCGAAGAAAATCCCGCCGATGCAAGAAAAGTCATTGAAAAAGTACTTTTGGCAGCTCGCGCCAGACTTGCCGCCCGTGCCGCCAAAGATGCAGTCTTAAGAAAAGGCGCCCTCGAGGGCATGACCCTTCCCGGAAAACTAGCCGATTGCCAAAGTAAAGACGCATCCGAATCCGAACTATATATAGTAGAGGGGGACTCTGCCGGAGGATCAGCCAAGCAGGGCCGGGACCGAAAATTCCAAGCCATTCTGCCTCTAAGAGGAAAGGTTTTAAACACAGAAAGGGCTCAGTTGGACAAAATCATTGCCTTTGAAGAACTAAAGGCTTTAACCATTGCTCTTGGTATGGGGATAGGGGACACCACCAACCCAGAAAAACTTCGCTACCATCGGATTATTATTATGACCGACGCCGACGTAGACGGAGCCCATATCGCATGCCTACTTATGACTTTTTTCTATCGCCATTTGCCATACATCGTTACCAATGGCCATCTTTTTGCCGCCATGCCGCCACTGTACAAAATTGATATCGCCAAAAAATCATATTACGTCTACACCGACCTGGAAAAAGACCAACTTTTGTCCGAACACCCTGGCGAAAAAGTACTCATTCAACGTTACAAAGGTCTAGGGGAAATGAACCCTGAGCAACTTTGGGAAACCACCATGAACCCCCAAAACCGAACCTTAAAACAGGTAACAGTTGAAGACGCAGCCGAAGCAGACCAAGTATTTTCCATGTTGATGGGCGACGAAGTTCCCCCAAGGAAAAAATTCATCACCACCCACGCTAAGAGTGCAAGCTTAGACATTTAATGGCACTCGAAGTCCGACTAAATTTGCTCCGTGAGACGTGATCGAATAGATCTGTAAAGTCGAACGGGAAAAATAGTCGGGCCAAAACCGCTAATCTGGACATATGATCAAGTCCATCACGTTTCTTCTCCTTACTTGGCTCGTCCCATTTGGCGCCACATTTGCAGTTATGATTTATCTACTTGCCACCACCTCAATACTGTCATACGAAAACGCACCGTTTTGGAAACTAGTTTCACTTTTCCCACTGCTAGCGACCTATTTTGCAGGGTTTTACTGCATCAAAAATAATCGCAAAAACCTATTTCTAACTATTTTATACATTATCCCGTCATTCATTGTTACTTACATTTACATCGGCTTCACCAAGTAATCTTTTGTCTAAACAATGCAGCTGCATCGTTTCAACAAAAACACACATTTCAAAAATCTGTTAAAATAACAACCATGTCAGACTTCAACAAACTTCTTACACCCGGCAACATTGACGATGGCACCGTAAATGCAGTTGTCGAAATTCCAGAAGGATCGACTTTAAAATTAGAATACAAACGCGCAACCGCCACCTTCGAATTAGATAGGGTGGAACCCGATGTGTTCAAAAAACCCACTAATTATGGTTTCATCCCAGGCACCCTAGACGAAGACGGCGACGAGTTAGACATTCTGATAGTATGTGCCGAACCAATTTCTACCGGAGTCCACCTTAAGGCCAAAATTTTAGGCATATTAAACTTTGAGGACGATGGCGAAATGGATTATAAAGTCGTAGCTGTCGTAGCAGACGATCGCAATTTGGGCAACAAATACTCGACACTGGAAGACCTAGGATCTCGTTGGAAAGAAAAAATTGAGTTTCATTTTAATCACTATAAAGACCTCAAAAAACCAGGCACCACTAAAGTACTCGGATGGGGAGATGTCGAAGCAGCCAAAAAAATCATTCACGAATGTGTGGAGCGATTCCACACGCCCCCTCAAGACTAACAACAAACCACCTCAGAAATTATCCCCAAAATAACTCGAATTACCCTTGCTTTAGGTATATAAAACGGTTAATATATTCGAGTCCTAAAAAACTATGGCAGAAGCGCAAGATTTAAACCCCATCGGCAAAATTCAAACCATCAACATCTCGACAGAGATGCAGAAAAACTTCCTTGATTACGCCATGTCTGTCATTGTCGCCCGCGCCCTTCCAGACGTCCGCGACGGCCTAAAACCAGTTCATCGTCGCATCCTCTATGCCATGTGGGACACAGGCCTCAAAGCTTCCGGTAAACACAAAAAATCCGCCACGGTTGTTGGAGAAGTCCTAGGAAAATACCATCCTCACGGAGACATGCCGGTCTATGACGCCATGGTTCGTTTAGCCCAAGATTTTTCCATGCGTTACCCCCTAATTGACGGCCAAGGAAATTTCGGCTCCATTGACGGTGATTCCCCAGCTGCAATGCGCTACACAGAAGCTAAACTTTCAAAGATAGCCGAGGAAATGCTTGTCGACATTGAGAAAAATACAGTCGATATGGCCCCAAACTTTGACGGCACCCACAACGAACCAGTTTTTCTTCCAGCAAAACTCCCCAACTTATTACTAATGGGGTCTGACGGTATCGCCGTTGGTATGGCCACCAAAATTCCACCTCACAATTTATCGGAGCTTATTGATGCGATTGATTATCTGATTGATTACCCAGAGGCCACAATAGAAAACCTTATGCAGTTTGTAAAAGGTCCTGATTTTCCAACCTATGGTGCCATCTACGACACCAAAGCTATTGCCGAAGTTTACGCCACCGGCAGAGGACGTATCGTTGTTCGTGGAAAAGCAGAAATAGAGGAAACCAAATCGGGCAAATCCCAAATAGTCATTACAGAAATTCCCTACCAGGTCAACAAAGCCGAAATGGTTTCCAAAATAGCAAACTTAGTTCATGAAAAAAAGATCGAGGGAATATCCGACCTGCGCGACGAATCAGATCGTCATGGCATCCGGGTAGTAGTAGAGCTAAAACGTGATGCCAAACCCAAGTCACTCCTCAACAACCTCTACAAACACACAGCTCTCCAGACTTCTTTCCCTGCAAATTTTGTTGCCCTAGTTGACGACACTCCTCAAACCTGCAGCCTTAAGATGATTTTGTCCGAATATATCAAGCACCGTCAATTGGTAATTACCCGTCGAACTGAATTTGAACTTAAAGAGGCCCGAGCCAGAGCCCACATCCTTGAAGGTCTAAAAATAGCTCTCGACCACTTAGATGCCGTAATCAAAACCATCCGTGAATCAGCAGATTCCGATACTGCCAAAAAGAATCTTATGGCTAGATTCAATTTATCGGAAATACAAGCCACAGCTATTTTAGACATGCAACTTCGCAAACTTGCAGCCCTAGAGCGCAGAAAAATTGAAGACGAATACAAGGCCATAATGGAATTAATTAACCACCTAGAAGATTTACTAGCTCATACTGAAAAAATATTAGCTTTAATAAAATCAGAACTAGCAGAAATCAAACAAAAATTTGGCGATGAACGTCGCACCAGAGTATACAAAAATCCTATCGGAGAATTTTCTGAAGAAGATCTTATTCCCGCCGAAGATACAGTAGTTACCGTAACTGCCACTGGCTATATCAAACGCCAAAATCCGACCGCCTTTAGGAGTCAGGCCCGAGGAGGCAAGGGAGTAACTGGCATGACCACCAAAGAAGAAGATGAAATCTCACATATTTTAACTGCCAATACTCACGATGACATGTATTTCTTCACCAACAAAGGTCGGGTTTTCAAAATTAAAACTTACGATCTCCCCGAAGGTTCACGCCAAGCCAAAGGTCAGGCCATAGTTAACCTCATAAATATCGAGCAAGACGAGAAACTGCAAACCATCCTTTCACTAGGCAAAGACGATCAAGCCAAATTCCTGCTCATGGTAACAGACAAAGGCACTATCAAAAAAACCAAATTATCAGAGTATGACAATATCCGGCAAAGCGGAAAAATTGCCATCAAGCTCGAAACAGGGGATATCCTCAAGTGGGTTAAACCCACAACCGGTTCAGATCAAGTTTTACTTGTGTCTCACGAAGGTAAGTCCATCCGTTTCAAAGAAGAAGATGTCCGCCACACTGCCCGCGACACCATGGGAGTTAGAGGAATAGACCTCAAGGGCCAAGACTTTGTGATCGGCATGGAAGTTTATCCTTCTAACAAACCAGATCCATCAGACAAACGACGCAAGACGTTTGAGGACGTTTTAATCGTTACTGAAAACGGTCTTGGCAAACGAACTTCAATCAAAAACTGGCCTCTTCAAAAAAGAGCTGGTTCCGGTGTCAAAGCCGCCCAAATTACCCCCAAGACAGGCAAAATAATTACCTGTGTCTCAGTAGACGAAACCATAGACCAAATAGTCATGACGTCCAAATCAGCTCAAATCATCAAACTTCCACTAAAAAACATTCCCCAACTGGGTCGTGATACCCAGGGAGTCATCTTGATGAGATTTAGCAAAAAGGGAGACACCGTAGCAGCTGTCACATGTCTTGAAAAAGAATTGTAAAATTACTCCGTGTTCACACTAATCATTCTCCTTGGGCTCTACTCTTATTCAATACTATTAATCGGTCTTCTGGGAATTCTCACTCCTTTAAACATTCTTATTGTGTCGGCAATTTATATTTTCATTGGTCTTACCAACATTCGCACAATTCAATTAATTAAACCGGAAACATTTCCAGAAAAAATCCTTATATTAATGCTTGTAGTTTTGTGCTTAACCAATCTAATTGGTGCACTTGGACCCGAAATTGGTTTTGATGCCCTGTGGTACCACCTTACTCTTCCAAAAATTTGGTTATCTCATCATAAAATATTTTTTTTAACAGATTCCACCTTCAAATACTCTGCTATGCCCCTGTTAACGGAGATGTTTTATTTCTTGGTCCCCGGAAAACTTATTCATTACATTTTTGGGCTACTTACTCTCGTAATGACATTCAAATTAGCCAATAAAACGCTTGATTCCTACTACTCACTACTCGCTACACTCATTATGGGAACCAATCTAGTTTTCGGTTGGGAATCGACATCGGCATATATCGATCTGGCTAGAACTTTTTTTGAAGCATCGGCCTTGTATTTTTTTCTCGACAACAAATTTTATAAATCTGCCATTTCCCTTGGTTTTGCAATATGTACCAAACTTCTCGCAATTTCTTCACTCCCAATATTTTTAGTGTTGCTGATGATACGAAGAACTAAAATCCGTTTGTATCTTGGATTTTGTTTCTTGGTAATTGTTATTGTATTCCCCTGGCTCCTCAGAGCATATTTATCAACAGGTAATCCTATTTACCCCATTCTTTCACCTGTTTTAACCGAAAATTTTTCTAGTCACATTTCAGACTTATGGATGTTATTTTCTTACGCAGCGGATCCCATAAACTTAATATATTTATTTACCATACCATTTATAGTCATAAATTATAAAAAACTATCCTCTCTCAATTTGTTGATTACCTACAGTTTTCTTGGACTCACTAGTTGGTACTTTATTCCACATGCCGGAGGTGGCCGTTTTATATTGCCGTATCTTCCAGCTTTTTCCGTCATAACAGCCTCTGTTATCTACATTCTAAGATCCAAGATTTTACTCACCTTAGCCCTACTTCTATCTTGTTTTTATATACTTTATCGCGTAGCCGCTAATAGTAAATATTTACCTGTTATTTTCAGTTTTCAGTCCCAAACAGAATTTCTGTGTTCACGTTTAAATTTTAATTTTGGCGACTATTATGATTGTGACGGCAAAATAGGGGAGTACGTAAAATCAACCGATCGCGTTTTAACTCTAGGAATCAATAATCTTTACTACGCAAACTTTATTTATGATCCGAACAATTTTGACTTTATTCTTCTTCGTGAACCAGATGCAGTTCTACCAACCAACTACTCAAACTGGATCAAAACTTACACCAACAACTCTACACGTGTAACTTTATACAAAAAACTATAACCTATGCCGTTAGTAAAAGTTGCCTATCCCTAATTCGTTCCGGCATCTTTCCGTAATATCTTTTGTAAGTAATCCCCACTATTGTCTCGACCAAATCTTCATAAGACCACTCTAAAGCTACGGCAGACTTCCAGGTCGCATCGGTTTCCTGTTTTGCCAGACTGGGATTAATGTTTATGTCGACGATATATGGCTTGTCATTTTTATCTACTCTCAAATCAAACCTGGCGATGTCTTTACACGAAAAAGCCCTAAACGCTTTTTTGACCAGTTTCTCGATCCTATTCCCCAATTGTTTAGTCATTTTAATTGGACTAATAACCGGCACACTCCAATATTCCCATGACTCATCATTCCACTTGGCCTCAAATGTATATATTTCCCAATTATCGGCGTACTCGCCTACAAACACCAACTCGGCATAGGGAAGTGTCACCAAATGCTTACCGTTACCTAAAACAGTAACATGAATTTCTCTACCGTCGACGAATTGCTCAGCTATCACTTCTCCTGGGAAATACTTAAACAAGTATTTCACCCTTTCAGAAAGCTCGTCTTCATCGATCACCACTGAATCCTGCGATATCCCTATCCCCGCATGTTGGCCTGAAGGCTTTACAAACAAGGGATACTCCAATCCACGAACCTGGGTCACCCTACTCCTCCTGTTAAATATCCGAAATTCTGGAGTCGAAATTCCCAGCCTTCTCATCCTCCTCTTCATCCACGCCTTCTTGCATCCATATTTCAAAGTCTTCATATTTTGGCCCACTTGAGCCCTTCCCAGTCTTTCCAACAACTCACCAACCTTGTTGTACAAAATCCATCCAGGATCTTCAACCAAATTAAACACGATTTCACCGGGTATTCGAACAGCTTTCCGCCAATTTTTTTTATTAACTTTCATGCTTCTAACCACATGCCCTCTTTTTTCCAAAGCCTCCGTCAAGTTGGCCAAAGTCTCGACGGTATCTACGTCGTCCTTAGAAGAACCATCTCCGTAATACAAGATCGCCACACTCACTGGATAATCAAAATGCAAAGGCGTCATATCTTTTAGACCATCTAACAACTGCGTTTTTTACAATGTGATCTATCAATTTAGAATACTTATCAAAACCCACTCTCCGCGCCGATCTTCCAATACCACTTTCCAAGTCAAATCCAATCCCGGGATTATTATTTATTTCCAACACATAAACTCCTTTTTTATTAACCCTAAAATCCAATCTCGTATAATCAGCTCCACCCAACTTGGTAAATGCTTTAGTCGAGATACTAGTCACAGTTTTTAACAAGGAGGCGTCCAATTTGGCATCAACCATCTCAGACATTTTCCACTCCCATGTATTTGTTTTCCATTTAGCGTCGTATGAAAGAATCGGAAAATAATCTTTTTTTTTCTTGAAAATCACCTCCGCTGGCGGCAATACCCAAGGCTTTCCATTTTTTTCCAATACCGTCACATGCAACTCTCTCCCTTCAATGAATTCTTCGACCAACACTGGCTGTCCAAACGTTTCAAACAAAATTTGTATCTTGTTCCTTGTTTCTTGGATATTTTTACAAACACTATCCTGAGATATCCCAATTCCACAATGTTCAGCAACTGGTTTTACAATTACAGGAAAAACAAAATCATCCCTTAGCACTTCATCCTTAGCACTTAGTACTTGATACTTGGCTGTCGGAATTTTATTTCGCACCAAAGCTTTTTTCATTAAAAATTTATTACAAGAAACTTCGTATCCAAAAGAACCCGACCCGGAAAAAGCAATTCCCATTCTTTCTAACATATTTACCACCCTTACCCCCAAAGTCGTCTCGCGTCCACTCCATTCAACTAAATTAAAAATAAAATCTGCCCTTATCAGTGATATTTTTTCGATGTCTTTTTCACCAACTTCCACCAAGGTCGCCGCATGTCCCAATTCTTTCAAAGCATCACAAACTTCACTCGCGGACTGGCGCGTATCATCTTCAGACTCAGCAATTTGCAAGGACGAAGAAGGTCCTGGTGAATTAAAAAGAACTGCTACTTTCACGAAGTTTTCATTAATGACTTAACTGCTTCAAACATGATCAAGTTAGTTTGCAAAAAGCAAACTCTATTGTCAAATATTTTTTAGTCTTCAATCAGCCATTATTTAATTAATTTGTGCGCAAAAAAATATACAAAAAAATTTTGCTTAAAAAAAATAACGCATATAATTATCAAAATGTTATTACCGTTCAAAGTAGGGGAGTCTCCTACGCTTAAAATTAGGGGCATTATCGCAACCCAAGACATCATCAAAGGACAAGAGTTAGAAAGATGCCCAATTATTTTGGTCGAAATAAATCAATCTCAATTTTTAAAAAAAACTGTTTTGTGGCGCTACTATTTTGAATGGAACGCAAAATATCACTGTATTGCTTTAGGTTACGGAAGTCTGATTAATCATTCATACACCCCAAACGTTAGATATGGATTTAATTACAAAGAAAAAGTATTAATTTTTACTGCACTAAAAAATATCAATCTAGGGGAAGAATTGTTCATCAACTACAACTACGATATTAATTCTCAAGACCCATTAGAACCATTCCTCAACGACTTCGATCCCCATCGGGTATAATCCATTTTCATGGAAACGACCAAACTGCACAAAATAAATAGAGTTGGTTGGTCACTCATTTATTTTGCAGGAATAGGGACTGAACAATTAATTCACATCCCCGGGCTAAGAAATATTTTTGGGACAACAATAGGGGAGTTTTCTGGTGATTTTACATTAGGTACCCAAGTTGCCTATTTAGGATTAGTTTCGACAGGGCTTTGTTATATGCTAACCAAAAACCGCAGATTGTCACTTGCTCTCGGCGCAGCGACATC
Organism: uncultured Gammaproteobacteria bacterium; assembly: GCA_964633995.1. Taxonomy (GTDB): domain Bacteria; phylum Patescibacteriota; class Microgenomatia; order CAZETR01; family Amesbacteraceae; genus CAZWKN01. The sequence goes on along the minus strand of CAZWKN010000001.1, from coordinate 147,940 downwards.
TGCATTTGCTTTGGGTGCATTAATAGCAAACGAAAGATCCATTATCCCTCCCGGTAGTGGCCAGACGCTTGATCTAGTGGCAGCATTCTTTGCCATTATTGCCACCAACTGTGCAGCAGAAGCAGCCATGCATGCCAAAAATCTCTACTTCACGGGGTGAAATTTGTGGTGTGTTTCCTCCGCATACTTATCCGATGCATGAACATACCTGGTTGTAGTGTCTAACGATTCGTGTCCCAAAAGTACCTGTATAGCCGCAGGATTGGCCCCAGATTCCGCCAAATAAGTCGCAAACCCATGCCTCAATGAATGGGCAGATGTAGGCACGTTTATTCGCAATTTCTCTCTGTATTCCTTTATTTTTGCCTGAAGATAATTAGTCGATATTCTCTTTATTTGTTTTCCCGAATTATTTCCTCTATATGGAATAAACAAAGCCGGAGCCAGATCCTGTCTTCGGGTTAAATATTGGTTCACCCAATAAAGTGCCCGCTCAGTTAAATACACAAATCGTTCTTTACGACCCTTACCTCGAATGAAAATCCTTCCCGTGCTATCAATTTGATTTTTATTAATTGACACCAGTTCAGAAATGCGCATTCCGGACGCCAGTAATACTTCAAGCATAACTCTGTTACGCAAGCCTACTAATTCATCTTTTTCGAATTTCATAGGAGACTCAATCAGTTTTATTAATTCAGCAAGTTCAGCTACCTGCGGGTGCTTTCTATCTGTTTTAACCATCTTCAAAGCATCGGGTGGAATCGGCACTGGTATATCCAAATCAATCAGAAATCTTAAATAGGCACGGATCGCCGATAAATTCCTGTTTAAGGAGCGTGGTTCGAGCCTACGACCCGCTGTAAGCCCCGTAATCGGCAAAACTCGATCCCTGCTGACCAAGTAGGCCTTATACTGATTAATTAACGCCTTATCTAAGCCAGAAAACTCCTTTTGACAACTTGCCAAAAAGTTCTGGAGTTGCTTAAGATCGCGTTCATAATTGTAAATTGTTTCTTCGGAATAATTTTGGGTCTTAAGAAATAGTAGAAAATCGTCCAAAGAGGGTAATATGGGAACTTTGATATCAGGCCGGCTTGTCATGATAGAAAACTTTAATGCAACACTACTAATTAATAATACAGCACTTCTCCAATGTTCCTAAACAGAGCATAAGAGATATTATACTCAGTTATATCATGAGTAACTTTTAGAGTCAACTCAGGCCAGGGAAGCGCCCTCCCACTTAACCACTTAATCACTCAATCTCTTAATCTCTTAATTACTCAATGTCTTAACACCTCAATCTCTCACCCCACCCCTACCGGCGCATTCCGAAGTTGTCTTCTTAGCAGTTATCCACAATCGGTGATAAGATTATGACCTATAATATTTCCTCTAACCCCATCAAACTATATCATTCAAAGCTAAAATTGAGGTTGAACCCGTGAAAACTACTCCTCTCCCCTTGTGAAAACTACCCTGGAAACAAAGTCGGTTGTTTCGCAGGTTTCTTCTTCTCTTGTTCAACTCGTTTTTTTGATGTAGTTATTGAATGGGAAGCAGGCTTACCATCAGGCCTGACCCCATTAACAGTCGTAACAACCGGTTTCTTTACAGTGGACGCCCGTGCTTCTAATAACATTTCAAAATTTTACACTCCCCACCCTGCTGTTAGCAACATGGTAATTAATACGACTACTCCCACAGTCACGTATTCCCAAACAGTTTTTGTAAAAAGTCTTTGGGAAAAATGATGTTGAACAATTCCCAAATACACATAAATCATGGCGCACAAAAAGAGGCTCGACACTGCTATGCTGATTGGCCAAAAAGCAATAGCCATCGCCAGCATTGAAATCATTGCCGATAACACCGCAGAATAACCGATCACTCTTTTAGACAATTTATCTTCCAAATTAACCGACCAAAGTCCTGGCAAAATCAGCAAAAAACTGGCCACAAACACCCAAAACCCAATCCCCCAAAAATACATTCTAAACGACAAAATGGTGTCAAACAAAAAAAATCCCGACAACAATATCATCACAAAACCCACCGCAGATGCCGCCCTAAAAAGGGCAATTGTCCTGATCGCGGCTACAGAGTAGATGTTGGCTGTCAAAAGCAGCGCATATTGACCAATTCCAAACAACAATATAATAGCGGATCTGGCCAACATCGACTGAGGCAATAACACATAAAAAAGCCCAACTGAAGCCGTAAATAACACAGATGGCAACGGAATTATCAACCACCCAATTTTGGTTATACCTTCTCTTAAGGCCCACAAAGCCAACACCCACGTTAAAGCACTTACCAGTGCTACCATAGGATATTTCCAGTCAAATCCCACCGACTGCTCTATCAAAAGTCCTAAAGATAAAATACACGCAGTCAGTACCAACTTTTGCCTCTTACGCATAGTTGGTCCACACTTTCTGAACATCATCTAAATTTTCCAACTCCTCAAGAATTTTCTCGACCTTGGCTGCCGTCTCGGTATCAGAAACCTCCACCAAAGCTTGAGGCTTCATGATCAACTCTGCAGACTCAACTAAGAAACCCTTTGCTTCGACCGCCTTTTTTACCTCGTAAGTCAAATCCTTATTGCAATAGGCCAAAAAAAACCCATCACCAACCTCAATGTCATCTACTCCACAATCGATAATATCCAATTCCTGCGAATCCAGATCACCATTTTTGCTGTCTTTTTGGGGTATTTTTAATTCCCCCAAGTGTGAAAACATATAGTTAACAGATCCGGAATTTCCCATTACTCCCCCATTTTTTTCAATTATTAACCGCACAAATTGCGCAGTTCGCACCTTGTTGTCAGTCAGTGCCTCAGCCATTACCGCAACCCCACCAGGGGCAAATCCTTCATACAAAGCCTCAGTCAGACTATCTGCTCCCCCATTCCCAACCCCTTTTTCGATCGCCCGGTTAATATTCTCTTTGGGCATATTAAACTGCCTCGCCTTATCCACAGCCAACCTTAATCGAAAATTCTGGTCTGGATCTCCGATTCCACCCCCCTGCCTAACCGCTACCGTAATATTCATAGCCAATTTTGTAAACGCTGCCCCTTTTTTCGCATCCTTTGCTTCCTTGGCCCTATGAATAGTTGCCCATTTAGAATGTCCCGACATGACCCCAATTTTACCACCCGGGGGTTGACTTCCACCAGACACCCCTTATACTTTCACGAAGTAAATATGCCATCTGACACCACCCAAAAGGCCATCGACGCAGCCCTGACAAGAGATTGGAAAACAGCAATCGATCTGAATCTCCAAATTCTTAAACAAAACCCGAAAGATTTAGACGCCCTAAATAGGCTTGGTCGAGCATATCTAGAAACAGGTCAAAAAACCAAATCGTCCGAAACCTATTCCAAAGTTTTAAAAATCGACAAATTTAACTCCATAGCCATAAAAAGCCTCGATTTACTCAAAACCTCACGCGTCCAACATTCCCACAATCACACGCCATCAGCACCTCCCCCAATGTTTTTGGAAGAACCTGGCATTACCAAAACTGTTAGCCTCACCCGCCTGGGGGATCCCAAAATAACTTCCTGCCTACACCCAGGAGACGCATTAACTATTGTAGCCAGAGAACATATCGTAGCAGTAGTTTCCACAGACTCCCAGAATATAGGCCGACTTCCTGACGATTTGGCTTCTAAAATGCGACTCTTTTTGAAAGCCGGCAATAAATACAACGCCTGGGTAAAGTCAGTCGACCAACAATGCATCAAGATATTTATCAAAGAACTTAGTAGGTCAAGTAAATACCGCAACACCCCATCATTCCCAATCACTGAAAAGCTTTCTTATGCGGCATTTACCCCTCCAGAACTTATTCACGACGAAAAACCCGACACATCAGCCCCCGAAGAACAAGATGATGGCAGATTTCGCCCAGAACCAGAACTGGACTCAAATATTCCCGAACCACCCCCCGACGACAACGATTAATCAGTGTCCTTTCCCAACCACCAGATTTTATATTCATCGCCCAACCTGATTGTAACGTCAGCACCCATAAACCCTCCTTGAGCTTTCCAAATACACCCCAGCTCCTTTTTTAACCACAACACCACCAAATCATGCTCCACCCGCTTATCTGATAATATTTCACATTTTCCTATTTCCTGGCTTTCATTTGCTACATCCACTACCCGAATCCCGGCACTTTCTATTGGCCTAGCGGCATGAGATCCCAACCCCAAAACCCCCGTGGTATTTATAATAGCAACTGTTATTCCTTTGTCAGATAGTTCTGAGGACAAAAACAGGTTGTCTGCACGTGATTTCCAATCGTTAGTCAACACCAAAATATCATCACCATCAGGAGCCTTTATCTCCCTTACTAGTCCAGATTTCTCCATATCAACCTGTCTCCACCTTACTCTCCCCTTCCACCACCACCATCTTATTTCGTCCCACAATGATAATGGTTCCGGCACAAAAGCTATGCCCAAAAAATCAGCCACCGATGATTTGGCCCAGGACATACCATACTTGTTCCCCATCTTTCCCAACACTTCAACCGGCCATTTTCCCCGTCCAGACACAGTCTCTATCAACAACGTATCAGGTAGTTTCACTTCAAAACCAACTAATGTTTTGGGGTCAAAACTTTCTATTTTTACTTCTGTTCCTTTAATTCCAATTCGAGTAAACCGTTCCCCACCTATCCATTGTGAATTGGCATATTGAATACCACAAACACCGACAAACACCAAACACACCAACACGGGTAAACACACTTTTTTCATCATACCAATCCCAATCTTTTTTGGTGTTTCATGGCGTGTTCTCTAAGTTTATCCAATCCAGCAAGTGGCTCCAACAAATTTCCCAAATACTCCCCACCCACTGTGTTTGGAACCAAAACAAAATCTGCCCCGCTTACATATAATTTCCTTGCTTCCAAATTATCCACTGCCGTAACAACCACCACGGGTTTTTCTTTCCCTGTCGATGGGATTGATTTTAACAGCTGCATGTTGTCCCTAATATCTGGAACGGTAGAAATAATTAAATCGGCATCTGAAAGTCCCAAAGTGTCCAAAAGTTCAACGTCCGCCATATCCCCATATACTACATTCACCCCTTTATTCAACAAGTCGTCTACTACACTGGGATTAAAATCCACCACAGTTAACTTCCTACCAGATCTTTCCAAAACCGGTCTAAGCATCTCCCCAGTCCTGTTGTGTCCAAACAACACCACATGTCCCTTTAAACCTTCTTTAGGAGCCGGAGTGTCTGTGTTTCGCCTCCACCTCCAAAACCATATCCACTTTCCAAATCTGCTATAAATACTCTCCAAATTCCAAATTAAATAGGACGATGTCGTCATGGTAATCATGGCCACTGCTGTTATTTCTGGGACAAACCGAGGAGAAACCATGGACGTTGAACTTAATTTTGAAACCAATACTAAACCAAACTCAGACATTTGTCCCACAGTTAAGGCCACCATAAAAGCTGCTCTCTTGCTAAACCCCAGTATTCCCAAAATATTCATCACTATCCAAGGATTAACCACCAGGACAAATACCGACAGTACCACTATCGGGATCAATCTATCCAATCCCGCAAGTAATGACAAACTAGTACCCATCGACACGAAAAACCACGTGAGAAAAAAATCCCGAAGCGGTCTTATTCTCGACACTATTTGTTCCTGTTCGATGCTGGAAGCTAGCGCCAATCCAGCCAGCAATCCCCCAATCTCATACGAAAATCCTACCCATTTTGATCCGACCGCAGCAGCCACCACCAAACACCATGCTACACCAGATATAAACAACAACTCAGTCGATCTGCCTAAAAAAGTTATGGCTGTTTTCATAATCCCACTTCCCAACCATAACGCCAAAAGCACAAGTACTAACCCCTTAACAACCACCACAAAAGCACTACTTGAAGATGACAACATAACCAAAATCCCCATAGCCACAAAGTCCTGAACCAGGAGTATTCCCACCGCAATCTTTCCATGCAAACTTTGCAATTCTCTTTTTTCTGTCAACAACTTCACCACCATAATTGTGCTTCCAAACGTTAAGCCCACTCCCAAAAACATCGCCGCTGGCAATGGCCAACCTATCCCGAAAGCTACTAACGTCCCAAGTATTCCAGAAATAAGTACTTGCAACACCCCCACTACTCCAGATACTTTACCTACCCTAGACAACTCCAATATAGGTAATTCCAATCCAGCCAGAAACAACAACAACGTCACCCCCAACTGCCCCATCAAATCTACAATCTGCCTATTTTCCGGCATCTGCCACCATCCTCGTCCAAAAATAGCCAACAAGGCACCCGAAAAAATATACCCCAAAACAACTGGCTGCTTTAACACCCTAGCCAAAACCCCACCCAAAGCCGCCATTCCAAATATTACCGCCAAACTCCCAAAAACTTCCGCCATGTATTTAGTGTACCAGCAAATCCAAGGCCTTTTCCAACTCAGAAGGCAAAGGGGCTTCGAATTTTACTGTTTCACCTGACACAGGATGTACAAATTGTAATTCACAAGCATGTAAAAAAAGCCGCGGACACCATATCAAATCTTCTTCTATTCTCTTTTTAAAACCATAAATTGGATCAGAAACTATCGGGTGTCCCAAGTGCTGCATGTGAACCCTCAACTGGTGCGTCCTTCCCGTATGCGGACTCAACTCCACCAAACTGATAACTGAACCCTGAAAACTGAAAACTTTAACCGTCTTCCACTCCGTAATTGCAGTTCTGGCCAAATCACCTCCCACTGCAAATTTAAATCTAAATTTTGGATGCCGTTCTATGGGGGTAGACAATATTCCAGACTCTTCAGACATCTTTCCATGCACCAAAGCCAAATATTTTTTTTGCGTCTTTCTTTCCAAAAACTGCGCTTTAAGCATTTCATACGCCTTAAACGTTTTAGCCAACACCATGACCCCGCTAGTGTCTTTATCCAGCCGATGAACTACTCCCCCTTTTTTATAAAACTCAGATTCCATTGTCAATTGTCCATTGTCAATTGTCAATTTAGGAAAAAACCATCCCTGCACAGTCTCTCCTTTAACAGTTTCCGCATCATTTACTACCATTCCCGCTGGTTTGTTAATGACGCAAATTGCATCATCTTCAAAAATTACATCAGGCTTCACACTATTTCTCTCTCTTTTTTTCGCAATCAATACACACCGTTGTCTCAGGCATAATGACCAATCTGTCCGTATCAATCATTTTTCCACATCGCTCACACACGCCATATCTTCCAAATTTCAATTGAGATAAGGCCTTTCTAACCTGGATAATGCTCCTGTCTATTGCCTGCCTCATGGCCGATACTTTCATGTGTCCCACCTGTTCCTCGGCGTCGGCATCCATCGCAGCGTTATCCTCAAGACGTGAGTTGTCCTTAAACGGGTCTTCTTCTTGTAACTCTTTCTTCCGTTTTTCCAATCCAAACAACCTACCTATTAAATGCTCTTTCACCGGCTTTAATACCTCATCGGGATATTTTACTTGGGAATCAATTTTGGTCTTTTTTTGCGCCATAAACTTTTAAACGTATAACTAACATCCAGTCCTGCCCTCAGGTACAACATCATAGCTCCCACCGACAGCAAAACCACACATTCCCATTGCTGTACGGACAAGCCCCACAAGTATATCCCACCCCTAACCAAAGTTGCAACCACAATTTCGAACAAACTCCATAGCATTATAGAAACAATCCCTACAAATCCGGGTTTTCCACTTTTATACCAACCAAATTTTCGATATCTTTTCGATATCCAATTAACACACCCAAACCCCACAATCCCCAATATCCCCCATACCATTTTTTTTGACCCAAAAGTTACTCCTAAAAATCCAGACATTACAAGTAACAATGGACCTAGCGCATCCAACCACTCCCAAAAATCCCATTTGACTCGCTTGCACCACCAATACAATCCCACCAACTGCAATCCCACACCCCCAAAAAAACCGCACACGCCCAAAATTATAGTCATCGTAATAATTTTCTCTTCGTCATAATCCAATCGCATCATCTTCCATGCCCAAAAACCAAAAACAAAAAAGGCTAGCACGTCCCAAATTTTAGAAATTGCCCACATCTGGTAATTATAACTACTAGCAAGTAAAATTACACTGTAAGTGCTAGGCTCATGCAGTACTTTTACACATATGCCTTAAGAAGCAGTTCGGTAGGCATTATTTAAAAAACAGAGTTTAAACTACGCCGGAGTGGTGAAATGGCATACACGCACGACTCAAAATCGTGTGGGCTAAACGCCCGTGAGGGTTCGACTCCCTCCTTCGGCACTTCAGTGTCATCGCGAGGCCGCCTTTGGCGGCCGTGGCGATCTCTACAAAGCCTCCCTCTCCTGAATCCAGGAGAGGGAACGAGGGTGAGGTTTTATTAATATGTCATCGCAAACCCAGATGTACATCGGCCGTGACGATCTCCGCTGAATACAGTAAACTACTCTTTTCTTTTCCCCTCCACCCCGTAAAATTTATATCTATCCCCTCGGAATCTAAACTTAACAGTCTTCAAAGCCCCGTTTCTGTGTTTGGCAATGTCCAGATTCATATTTTCCAAATCCTCGTCGTTTTCCCTCCACAAAAACATCACCACGTCCGCATCCTGTTCAATTGCCCCCGACTCGCGCAAATCTGCCAACTGGGGCTTCTTGATCCCCCGTGACTCCACTTGCCTAGACAACTGGGACAATGCCAAAACTGGCACCTTAAGTTCCCGGGCGAGGTTTTTAAGCCCTTGAGATATTTCCGACACTTCCTGCACCCTATTATCCAAACTTCTTGTAGGTCTGGCTAATTGTAGGTAATCAACTACAACCAATTTCAACCCATGCTCCGCTTGCAACCTTCTTGCTTTAGTCCTCATTTCCAATATCGAAATTCCCGGCGTATCGTCTATATATAGTGGTGTTTCATACAATTCTCCCATTGCATCAGACAACTTGGAAAATTCATCTTCAGACAAATTACCAGTTTTCATCTTCCAGGCGTCAATTTCTGCCTGAGCCACCAATAACCTGTCCATCAATTCCTCACGACTCATTTCCAAAGAAAAAAATCCCACCGGCAGTTTATGGACAAAAGCTGCATGCTGGGCAATATTTAATGCCAATGCTGTCTTACCCACTCCAGGCCTAGCAGCCAAAATAAGCAAATTAGAATCCTGCATCCCCGCCAATGTATCGTCCAAATCCGGAAACCCCGTGGGTACTCCTCTAAGCGAACCCGCTGATTTATGTAACTCATCCAATCGGTCAAACGATTCAGCAAGGATATCTTTTACGGGCACAAACACCTGCTTCAAATGCTGCTGGGCCAATGAAAAAACTTTTCCTTCAGCCGTATCCAATATCTGTCTTACGTCACCTCCTGCATCAAACGCCATGTCCACAATCGCAGTACCCGCAGAAATAAGTTGCCTTTTTGTAAAGTGGTCCTGGACCAGATGACCATAATGTTGGGCATGTGCCGCAGTTGGTACTTTCGACACCAAGTCAGAAAGATAAGTAGCCCCACCAATTTCAGTCAACACCTTTTTCTTTTTCAATTTTTCCGCAACCGTCACCACATCAATCGGCTCCCGCTCCTGATACAACTCAATTATTACTTCAAAAATAAGTTGATGTTTCTCCTGATAAAAATGCTCGGGTCTCAGAAACTCTACTACCGCCACCACCGCATCGCGATCCAACAACAATCCACCTATTACCGATTCTTCAGCTTCTTGCGAATGTGGGGGCACCCGTGGTTCTGCCATAGCCACATCCTAACTCTTTTTTTCCAAAACTACCACCGAAAGTACAGTTGGCAACTTATCTGCCGACAAAACCAATTTGGGCTGTGGGGTTGTTTCAGTTCTCGCCATCCCCTTCAAAAATTCTTCTAATTTTGCCTCATCATAACCCATTGGGATCACCACCCACGGATCAAGCTGTCGAACTAGTTCCAACGCTCCCGTACCCACCCCCACCATAACTACATCTACAGGCCCGATCTCTTCCATTTGCCTTTCGCTCAATTTCTGATCCAACTTACCCAAGTGCACAATCCTTAATCCGTCTAGCTCAATTACAAATATCCCAGAATAAACCCCCACCACCGATATTCCCCTCACCTCATATTCACCCGGACCATTAATCACAAATGTGGCTGGAGAAGTTTTTTTATCCTTATCCGTAGTAACAACAATATCTGCATCAACACTCCCCACCGGCTCTGTAACAACCGATGAAGTTTTAGTTTTCAACCTAAAGGCCAAGTTTCCTAAATATGTGATTTCCATAATTCTTGACAATACCAGCTTCTGTTGTTAATCTCAAGGCCATAATTATGAAGAAAGAAGTTTTCTTGGCCATTACCATTGGATTTGTCCTTGGTCTTATCATAACTTTTGGCATCTGGACAGCCAACAAAAGCCTAAAAGGCCTATCTTCACAAAAGCAAATTGCCCAATCCCCAACTCCTTCACCCAAAACCGTCACCCCAACCACCCAACCACTCGCCAACGCACTTCCTCTATCAATAACGACCCCTGACGACGAATTCGTAACCAACACTCCCAAAACCACTCTTTCCGGCATGACCCTTCCAAACAGTGTTGTTGCAATGACTTTCGAAGGCGGAGAACAAATATTAGAATCAGACTCAACCGGCAACTTTTCAATCGATATCGACCTTGAAGGTGGTTATAATCACATCCAAGTTACCGTCTTTGACAAAACAGGCAACTCAACAAGCCAAACATTAATAGTTACCTACACCACTGCCAAAATATGAAAAATAAGTTTATATCATTATTGGCCCTTAGCACTTCATACTTAGTCCTTAGCACTCACGTATTGGCTCAAACCCCCTCCGCCACCGAAAGCAGTTCTATTCGTGACTCAGTCAAACAAAAAGTTGCCGAAGAATTGGCACAAATAAAAAAGGCCGTAGCCAAACGAGCTTTTGTGGGCGTAATTATATCCAAATCAGAAGCCACACTTACTCTAACCAACCTCAAAAACCAATCTCGTACAGTTACTATCACCACCGACACGACTGTCAAACTATTGGGTGGAAAAGAAGCGACACCAAAGGATGTCAAGGTCGGTGACTTCGTTATCGTTATGGGAGACGTCGATAGTCAAAACACCATGACCGGCAAAAGATTAATAGTTATTTCCAAACCAGTCGAGGACCAACGGCGTATGATTTTTGGCACCATCACAAAATCGACGGCAACCACTCTAGAACTTACAGATCCATCCCAAAAGACATGGACCGTCAAAACTTCCGCGACAGTTAAATTAACCAACAAAACCAAGCTATCTTCTTTAAAGGCCGGAGATAAAATAATAGTTATAGGCACCCTTTCCTCTGCCAACGCGGCGACCGCAAAAATCATCCACCTCGTCGTAGCAATCGCCCAGTAATTTACATATAATAGGGCTATGGCAACCGCACAAACTCTCAAAGGCTTCCGTGATTTTCTTCCTCCGGTTATGGCCATCAGAAACCAGGTAATTTCAACGTTTAGACAAGTTTTTGAATCGTATGGTTTTTCCGAACTACAAACTCCAACTCTGGAATACGCCGACGTTTTGTTAGGCAAATATGGCGAAGAGGCGGAAAAACTTATGTACCTCTTCAAAGATCGCGGCAACCGGGATGTGGGCTTAAAATATGACCTTACTGTTCCCTTGGCCAGGGTTATGGCGCAGTATCCAGATATTCCAAAACCATTTAAACGCTATCAAATCCAACCCGTGTTTAGGGCAGACAATACCCAAAAAGGTAGGTATCGGGAAATTTATCAGTGTGATTTCGACATTGTTGGCACGGAATCACCCATTGCTGATGCCGAAATTCCCGCCATTATTTCGGATTGTCTGACAAACCTTAAATTTTCAGACTTCACCATTCGCATTAATTCCCGGCAAATTTTGTTCGACATTATCATCAAAGCCAATATTCCATCCAATTTATCTCTTACCGTACTTCAGTCAGTCGACAAATTAGACAAAAAATCAACCGACGAGGTTTCGGAAGAATTAATGCAAAAAGGCCTCAGTAAAATTCAGGTTCTAGATTTATTCTCCTATTTAAAATCCGCCGAACCGGACACGAATTTGTCTGAAATTATCAAATTGTCCGAAGCTCTTGGTACCAAACACCTCAAATTCGATCCCACCTTAGTCAGGGGCTTGGATTACTATACCGGGGCCATTTACGAAACCGTGGTCAAGGAACCTAAAATAGGGTCGGTTAGTGGCGGCGGCAGATACGATCACCTCATAGAAAACCTAGGTGGACCAAATCTACCTGCAGTGGGATCCACCATCGGCCTCGATCGCATTGTCGATGTAATTACCGAACTAAAACTCCACTCCGAAAATACAAACTCCACCAAAGCGCTTGTCACTATTTTTTCACCCAACTTAGTCTCTCAATCTCTCAATCTCTCAGTCAACTTACGCTCCCTCGGTATCAACGTTGAACTCTTCCCAGACCCAAATATCAAACTCGACAAACAGCTAAAATACGCCTCCCAAAAAAATACCCCCTACGTCGTGATAGTTGGCCCAGAAGAAATTGCAAAGCACGCCGTCATCCTAAAAAACATGTCTACGGGGCAACAGGTTGAGGTGTCACCTGACAAACTGGCTTCGCAGCTACTTGGGTGAGCACGACCTCAGCTGTAGCTCCCGAAACCGGATCGGCAGCAGCCAAAGTCATCACAAAGGATAACGCAGTAGGAGCCAACGTAGCCGCCTCATCTATTTCGCTCTGTGTACGACACATCGCTTCCTCCCAAGTGGGTGTTGAAGTGGGAGTACTAGTTGGGGTTACAGTCGGCCGTGGATGAGTCATTTCAGACTGTACAGTCAAAAGCATACCAGCCCCAGCTGTCTGCTCTGCCCTATCCGTAGCCGCCAAAGCAGTTGCGGTGGCAGACTCCGGCATGACGATCAGGTGCCGGACTTCCCCACAAGCCGCCGTGGCCAACAATCCCAATACATACAAACCCCGTAAAGACAAATCCAATCTTCTCAATCTCATACCCTATAGTATATAGCATTTGCTCTCATATTACAATGTATGCCATCATATTGCCATGTCTCCCCGAAACCGTGCCTATGTTTTGCTCATCGTTGCAGTTGCCATCTGGGGTATCGCAGGACCGATCATTAAATTTACACTTGCCTATTTCGACCCGGTTATCTTTTTAACTTATCGTTTTTTCATCACCAGCTGTGTTTTGATCCCCTTGGTTATCCTCATCCATCCCAAAATCTTTCACACCCTAAGTCAGCTTTCTCCCAAAGACTGGACCATCCACCTTCTTTCCGGACTATTTGCCACCACCTTTCAGCTGGGACTGTTATTTTGGGGTTTTTCCCTTACCACATCGCTCGACGGATCACTATTATCATCCACCGCACCAATATTAGTCTCTATCGCCGGGGCAATTTTTCTGCATGAACACATAACCCGCCGTAAAAAAATCGGCCTTATAATAGCGTTTTTAGGTTCACTGACCATTATGCTTCAACCCTTGGTTGAAACCGGAAAATTACTCAGCGGCAATCTAATCGGAAATACTCTGATTTTAATAGGCAATATCTTTTGGGTAGCCAGTATAATTCTTACAAAAAAACTGCTTCGTGACCACGTTTCCCCCCTCTTTCTCACTACCATCATGTTTGCCGTAGGGTTCATTTCCTTCTTTGTGATCCTACTTCTCACACACTCACCCTCCTCCATAATCGCCACTTTCGCCCATGCGCCAGTCATCGCTCATGTGGGAGTCCTGTACATGGCCATCTTATCAGGCGCCTTGGCGTATTTCTTTTATCATTTTGCCCAACGCACAATCTCGGCCACCGAAGCCAATTTATTCTCATATCTTCAGCCTCTATTCTCTATCCCTCTTAGCTTCTTCTGGCTCGGCGAACCCCTAACTATTACCTTCATCGTCGGATCCTGTATTATCGCCGGAGGCATCATTTTCGCTGAGACTCGAAACCACATCACCTAAATCCCCGGAAATTATCTTGTCTAGTTTATGCCAGCTTTTAGCTATTCTGTGGTCAGTTACCCTATTTTGGGGATAATTATAGGTTCTTATCTTTTCCGACCTCATACTCCGCCCTATTTTGGATCTCTGAGCGCTGAGTATTGAGTACTTTTTCTCTTCTTCTCTTTCCCACAATTGACTTCGAAGCAATTCCAAAGCTATCTTCCTATTCTGCTCTTGCGATCTTTCCTGTCGAGATTGCACCACCACCCCCGTTGGCTTATGAGTCAATCGAACGGCGGTGGACACTTTGTTCACATTTTGCCCCCCATGTCCTCCCCCTCGGGAAAATTCCCACAACAAATCATCTTCTCTTATTTCAATCCTACTTTCGGGAACTTCAGGCAGTACCACTACCGAAGCAGTAGACGTATGAATCCGTCCAGCAGCTTCCGTTTCCGGAACCCTCTGTACCCGGTGAACACCAGTCTCAAATTTCAAAGCGTCAAAAGAACCCTTGCCCTTAATCTTTATTACTCCCTCGTCTAGCACCTCCACCTTCCAACCCCGGAAGCCCGCAAAGCGGCCATACATTCGCAACAAATCATCTGCCCAAATCTTGGCCTCGTCACCTCCCACCCCCTGCCGAACCTCCACAATCACCGAATTAAAACTCTCATCCTTTTCGATCTCATCTTCACTAGATTTCTCACCCACCAAAGCCTTTTGCAACTCGTCTTTTTGTTTTGTTAATCTTTCTACCTCCAGTTTGGCCTCATCACCAAACTCAAAGACCAAACCCATAGCTTCAGCGATCTTTGCATCAATAGCCTCGATCTCCAGCTCAAGATATTTATTACTTTCGTCCATTACCTAAGCAACCTTTACTTTATCAAACATCTCTTTTAGGCTCTTTGGCCTAGCCGCTTCTTCTGCCTCTTGTTGTGCTATTTTAGCTTGTTTACGAGCCTTTTTAGACATAACCACTTTCCCGGAACTAGCGGCTATCTTCTGTTGGAAACGCTCTACCCGCCCTAAAGTATCCACAAACCGCATTTCACCGGTAAAAAATGGGTGACATTTCGAACAAATCTCTACCGCAATTTGCTGTTTTACAGAACCCACGGTAAACGAATTGCCGCAAGCACACGTCACCGTACAATCGTAATATTTTGGATGAATACCCGTCTTCATAACCTCATTTTACCACAACCTACGACCAACTTTCACTCCCCCGCCTACCTCTCCCCCTAGGTTGACCCTCAAATTTCCCCTTCCTAGAACCAGTTGATTCTATTCTAATCCTCAAATCAGAATAGAGATCAAAAAACTCATATAACAAAGCGACAGGAACCCATTTCCACGGCTTAACATCGGTCCATCTACTTCGAACTCTGGTCATATTTGGAATTCTATACCAAGTTTTTCCCTCAATCAACCCCTAATTCGCCTGTTCTAACACAGCTGTTATTTTCTTCGTTTCCCCATCCCTCCACAACTCAATTGTCACCTTGTCACCGACCTTATGGCCCGCAATCAGCTTCGCCAAGGCGTTATCATCGGCCAATTTCTTACCATCCATAGTAGTCAAGATATCTTCTTCTAAAATCCCTGCTTTCTCTGCAGGAGATCCTGGTACCACTTCCTGCACATACGCCCCCGTAGGTATCTCGTTTAAGATGGCCAATTTCTGATCAATGGTCTTATATTTTACCCCCAGATAAGGCCTCGTAAACTGTCCGGTTTTATTAAAGTTGTCTATCGCATCTTTGACTATATTTATAGGCAAGGCAAACCCTATATTTTGTCCCTCGGACGAAATTGCGGTGTTTACTCCAATGACTTGACCAACCGAATTAAGTAGTGGTCCACCGGAATTTCCAGGATTAATTGCCGCGTCAGTTTGAATCACATTATCCAGTCCATCTCCCAAACCTCTACCCAGTCCCGACACTACCCCAGTCGTCACAGTATGCCTAAATTCACCCAACGCCGTCCCGATTGCAATTACATATTGGCCCACCTTTAATTTACCAGAATCACCCAACTCCACAGGCTTAAGTCCAGATGCGTCAATTTTTAAAATTGCCAAATCGTTAGTTGGATCCCGATAAATTTTTTTCACCTCGTAAGACTTGTCATCGTTTGTAAAGACGTTATATTTAGCCGAAGTATCAGATACTACATGTTTATTGGTAACTATCAGCCCGTCAGCTAAAATTACAAAGCCAGATCCAATATCCTGTTCTATCTTCTTTTCTTGGGTTTGTAAGCCAAAAATACCAAATGGGTCTCTAAGCACTCGCTGGGTCTTTTTAATTCCCACAGTTACCACACTAGGACCTACTTTTTCCACCACCCCGGTAACCATATTTTCCTCCGTTGTAATTGTTTGTCTGTTAGTATTTAGTTTTTGAGTTTTCGCATATGGGACCCATCTATCCAGCCACCCAATCCCGTACATTCGGTCTATTGCGCCACCAACAAAAATACCCACTATCAAAACCACTCCAGTGGCAAACCCTACTAAATATTTCATGTTCTAATATTAAAATAGTTCCAAGGCTTTTTCCAATTGATTATCTTTAGTGTCGTCATTTTTGTCTGCTTCAAACTTAACCTCGACGTCAGGAGTAATACCTTTCTTATCAATCCAATCTCCCGAAGGCCTAAGCCATTTTGCTACCGTAATATGGATTCCGGAACCGTCCGGAAAATCCTCGGGTTGTTGTACACTGCCCTTCCCAAAAGACAACTCTCCAACTATTTTGGCCCTCTTATAATCCTGCAACGCTCCCGCCAAAATTTCCGACGCCGAGGCGCTGCCGTTATTTACCAATACAATCAACGGCAATTTAAGTAGTTTTCCGTTTCTCTCGACCTTATCGTCAATCCTGCTTCCGTCACCATATTGTTGCGCCACCACCAGTTTTCCAGGCTGCAAAAACTCACCGGCAATATAAACGGCCCCATCCAAATAGCCGCCAGGGTTGTTACGCACATCCAAAACCATTCCCTTCGTATCACTGCCAATTTGATTAACCATTTCGTTCCATTCCTGTTGAGTCCTTTCACCAAACCTGGATAATTTCACCCATGCAATTTTCTTGCCACCGACTGTTCGATATTCCTTTACCACACTCTTAACAACGATGGTGTCCCTTGCCAAAGTTACATCAAATGGTTTATCCACATCCGAACGGACCAATGTCAGCAACACTTTCGTTCCCCCTTTACCCCGTATTAGCTTAACTGCCTCGGGTAAAGAGATCCCCTCCGTGTCCCGATCAACATTGTTCGCGGAGTCCTTAATCCGGACAATAAAATCACCGGCCTTAACGCCCGCCTTGGCCGCCGGAGTCTCTGGTAGTGGAGCCACCACAGTCAAATGACCATCTTTATACCCCAACTGAATCCCCACTCCTTCAAACGCACCTCCTAAATCTTCATGGCTTTCCTTATTCTGAACTACCGGCAAATACGAAGTGTAAGGATCACCCAAACTAGCGACCATTCCGGCAATTGCCCCGTCAACCATCTTTTTGGAATCAATTTTGGTTTTGTCCACGTACTTTTCCGACACTTTATCCCAAACTGTCCAAAACAACGTAAAATCTACGTCAGACTGCTTACCGGAAACTGAAGGAAATTTATTGACGACTACCGCGGGTTTCCAATTTTTAAAATCAATCCTGATTTTTTGTTGTCCTAAGTAGTATCCACTCCACCCCGAAAAAAGAACCAATACCAAAACCAAGACCAAATTACTTTTTCTCATAAGTCCAACAATCCTACTACAATCCCGCCACAAAAGGCAACAGAGCCAAATGCCTAGCCCTCTTTACTTCGATTGTTATTTTTCTCTGATGCTTAGCACAAATACCACTTCTGTCCCGACCTACCAATCTCCCCCTCTCGGAAACATATTTAGACAAACTCGCCACTTCTTTAAATGTGGGTTCGGTCTTTTCCTTACAAAAAGGACAATTCACCATTACTTTAATTTTGCGTTTTTTCTGAATCATAGTATTTAAAACGGAATATCGTCCGCCACCTCAGTGTTTGCTGGCGCGGGGGCCTCCTGAGGTGCCTGCGGGGCTTCCTCGACCACTTCCTCACCCTGTCTTTTTGAATCCAAAACCAACATATCCTCAATAACAATCTCAGTGGCCTGTCTTTGACTGCCATCCTGGCCAGTCCATTGTCTGGTTTGCAATCTTCCTTCTACGTATACCCTACGGCCTTTAAACAACAATTGAGAACAAAGTTCTGCCAATTTATTCCAAGCCACTATCCGGTGAAACTCTGTTTCTTCCCGTTTTTCCCCATTATCTGTTACCCAGGTTCTGTTTGTTGCCAATCCCAAAGTACAAACAGCCGTTCCCTGGGGGGTATAACGCAACTCGGGATCCCGAGTCAGGTTCCCGATCAGCATTACCTTGTTTAATGATCTTGTAGCCATTATTTTGCTTCCACCTTTACCAAAAGATGCCGTATGACGTCTTTGTCCACAACCAACTTCTTTTCCAATTGTACTACAGCAGGAGCCGGGAGTTCAATAGTAAAATTCAAATATTCAGCTTCAGACAACTTGTTTATTCGATAGGCCAATTGTTTCTTGCCCATTGCCACGTCATTTAAAGTTTTACCTTCCAGAGCCTTCACAAGCTTTTCAATTTTTTCCACGACTCCCGCCGCGGATTTAACTATGACCGTCAATTCGTATTTATTCATGTTCGCCCATTTTACTACAACTCAAGCACTAATTCTACAGTTTTCTGTATTTTTTAAAACTTTCAACCTCTTTACCGGATCTTTGCCATAAATGACCATCAAGAAACATTTCCATCTTCACCAACACTCCTCGAACAAAAAATGATGTATATCGTAATAATGGAGACGCCTCTTGCACAACGATGGTCCTTCCATCCTGCAAAGATGTAACCCGAGATTTCGACATGGTCACATCTTACTAAACCCCCACTTTAAATTCAACTACATCCCCATCCCGCATCTCATATTCCCGGCCTTCAGTCCGAACCTTACCCAATTCCCGACACTTCACCCACCCACCGCAATTTATAAAATCCTCATAATTAACACAATCGGCCTTGATAAAATGCTTCTCAAAGTCTCCATGAATTACCCCCGCCGCCTGGGGGGCTTTCGTCCCCCTTTTAATAGTCCAGGCCCGCACTTCAATTTCTCCAGCCGTCAAAAATGACTGTAATCCCAATATCTCATAAGCTTTTTTAATCACTTTTTCCAATCCGCTTTCACTCACTCCCAACCCCGCCAAATATTGTTTTTGTTCTTCCGCAGACATTACCGCCAACTCCTCCTCCAGTTTTGCCGATATTCGAAGGCCTTCGCCATTCAATTTATTCTCGTCAGTGTTAAACACCACTATTTCTGGTTTATCTCGCAACAATGGCAACGGCTCGTCGATCTCTTTTTTTCGGGCTTTTCTGTTTTCCAAAGCCTGGGCATCCGCCAGTTCCAGTTCTAATCTTAGTAACTCAAGATCGCTTTGTGGATCAGTCGATCCCGCCCGGATTACATTTTCGTCCGAGAAATCCCGCAACACATAACAAATTGCGTCCACTTCTCGGATATGCGCCAAAAATTTATTGCCCAAACCCTCCCCCTGGCTAGCCCCCTTCACCAATCCCGCAATATCCACAAATTTCACGGTCGCCGGAACAATTGGGACTCGTTTTGTCATTGCGAGCGAACGCGAAGCAATCTCTTTCTCAACGGTCTCAGCGAGCTTTTCAAGCCGCTTGTCTGGCACCGGTACTACCCCCACATTTGGCTCTATTGTTGCAAATGGATAATTTGCAGCTAAGGCCACCTGCTTTTTCAAAAGGGCGTTAAACAGCGTCGATTTGCCCACATTCGGCAACCCCACAATTCCAATTTCCATAGCCTAATTCTATCATTCTTCCATCTTGTCATTCCGAGCGCAGTCGAGGAATCCCTTATATTTCTTCCTCCAAAATAAGTGGGTAAATATCAAACGCTACTTCCTCGTATGGGTGAACCCAAACTTTTTATCACTTCCCTACTACCTTTATTTCTAAACATATCTACATCATTTTCATTTACACTCCTGAATCCCTCTTTGGTCGCCAGACTGTTTAAAATCCCAAATAAGACCTGCATAGACTGAACTACTGTTCCGTCAAAATCAAAAACTAACTTATCCATTTTATTTTAAAGTGAATAAGGTTCGAATTTTTTTTAATATAACGTTTATGGTTGATGCGTTCACTTTGCCTACTCCGTTTCTTATAATACTTGGTTCGGCGGTAAATAATTTATCTGGCCGGACATAGCTATCAATTGGCAATCCACCTCTGTCATAATCCTTCGTTTTTAATGGAATTGAAATTTTACTAGAATACTGTTTTGAGGTGATTTGACACAAAATCAAATTTCCAAATTCAACATTAGCCAACACCAAAGCCGGCCTTAACTTTTGTCCTTTTAAATTCGAAAAGGGAAACACCACCATAACCACTTCACCTACTGTAAACTCGCCCATGCTTCATCCTCCTCTGGCTTATCCCAATCAACACCGAGTGATTTTTCAGAAAGCTGCATTGTATTTATATTTGATTTATCTTTCCTACTAATCGCCACGATTTTTATCTCACCCTTTTTTACCTTCAATTCGACTTCATCCTCAATACCACTTTCAACCAGCATTGTCTTTGGAATTCGTATTCCCCGAGAATTTCCAATGTTTATAAGATTAGCTATCATTGTAATTACATTGTAGCTACTGGTTACACTCTTGTCAAGAAACAAAGAGGAAGCCGAAAAAGCTGGATTCACCAAATCATCCAACTGCCCATAATCTTGTGCAAAAACTTCAACGCTCAAAAATTATTTATAATAACTCTTTACCTGGTACAAAACGTACAACCCCAACCCCCCACCTATTATCAATCCACCCAAATCAAATCTGACCAATGAAGCAGCCATTCCCACCAACACTCCATAAAAAGCGTATTTCCAACCACTAACCTGTTTTTTCATAAGTCCTGGGATAGCTAAAAACTGCAACACCGTCTGTACCAGAGTTACCACTGCTCCAAACATATATGCCGCGCCAAATCGGGCTCCAAACATCATTCCCGCTGCTCCAAACATCGTCCCCAATCCGAACACAGTCAAAACGACCGGCAACAGCATTACCCCCAATACCAAACTGATCCAGGGTCCAAAGTCCACCACAAAATTCTTAAATCCTTCCGGTAAAGACGGGGCCTTCTTTACTAAATACTGTTCCAACAAAACATCCAACTGGTCTAAATATCCCGTCTGTTTCGCTGCCATACTCCAAGTATGGTACTGTTTTAATCAAACTTCAAGAGTTAAAATGAAATCGTGAATATCCAAATTATCAAAAGAGATGGCTCGAAAGAACTATTCGAACCAGAAAAAATCAGCCGAGTGGTAATTGCAGCCGGACTAGATCCTCAAGATGCCCAAAAAATAATTACTTATGTCGAGACCGAACTCAAAGACAAAAACATTACCGAAACCACATCACTTAATATCCGCGACCTTGTTGTAACCGCTCTGGAGACAGTTTCCAAATCAGCCCATGATATGTTCGTGTGGTACCAATCCACCAAATCAGCTACTCCAAATGCACCGCGTGCCGGTGCACCACAATCGTCTTAGCCATCAAGGCTGAAACTGCCATCAAAAAAGCTCCTACAAAAAAAGGCATTCGCAAAGTAAAACTCGCAGCAATTCCACCAATCAATGGCCCAAAAATGTTTCCTAAGCTCATATATGATGCACTTATACCCAATATTTCCCCTTGAGATTTTACGTCCGCCTCTTTGGTCAAAAACGAACTTATCACCGGTTGGACGGGCGAACCAACCAAGGAATTAATTATTGAAACCAAAATTAAAGCCCCCCAATTTCCAGCTAATGCAAAACCACAAAAAGTTACCACCTGCCCAATAAGCGACACAACCAACAAATCCTTTTCTTTAAATCTTTTTATCAAAAACGGCACTACTACTGCCTGGCCCACCACCCCCATCAAACCTATTATGGTGAAGTTCATCGACACCTGTCTCGCATTCAAATGCAACACTTTTGCAGCCATGGGTTGATAAGCATAAATAAGCAACGAAAAAGCGGTCGAAAAGGCTAATGTGATCAGTAAAGTTTTGCCGACAGCTTTATCCCCCACCGCCTTAACTAACCCCACCAAGTCAAACAACTTTCCAGCCCTAATTTGCCCCTTATGCTTGTTGGTCTCAGGGAGAAATACAAACGTCAAAATTACAGAAACACCGGTCACCATTGCAGCAATCACAAACGGCACTCCAAGCCCAAACCCCACACTCAGGCCAGAAATTACTGGCCCCAATACAAACCCCAATCCAAAAGCCGCACCTATTATGCCAAACGCCCTCACCCTACCTTTCTCGTCAGTGGAATCTGATATCACAGCTTGTGCCACCGAGATGTTACCAGCCGTTAACCCATCCAATGTTCTGGCCACAAAAAGCCACACAGCCGACTTTGCCGCCGCCATCATTCCAAAGGAGGCAAAAGTTCCCAAAAGCGAAATAAGTAGTAGTGGTTTTCTCCCAAACTTATCAGACATTCTGCCTATAAATGGCGTTGCCAAAAATTGGGCAGCAGCAAAGCTGGCAAACAACAACCCGTTTTGAAAGTCACTAAGCCCAAACTTTTGAGAATATGGATACAAAATAGGAATAACGATTCCATAACCCAAAGCATTTACAACCGCGATTACGGCGATAACAAATAAGTTTTTATTAGTTTTAAACATATTTACCCGGTTTCCATTCAACTGTAAACTTTGAAATCACATCCCGAACCATGGACTTCGTCGCCTCAAACGACTCACCCGACTCAGATTGTAAAGCAACTCCAACTGCTAAATTATACAGTTCGTCGGGCGACAGTGTAAAGTCTATTCCGTTCTTAAGCAAGAAAAAATGTGTAAACAACACTGCCATCCGCTTGTTTCCATTTCTGAACGCATGTCCTCTCACAAACTGGTTAAAATACGCCGCCGATGCATCGATAACATGCTTATTCAAAAACTGTTTTCCAAAAGTAGCCCTAACTGATCCCAAAATACCTTCTAATTTCCCCAAATAACGATCATCAAACGGAGGCATTGGTTCTGCGGTTAACCTTTCGGTTTCGCAAAACGACACGTACATTTTTTCGCAGTCTACCTGGGTGAGCCAATACTTCGGGGTTTTTAGTAGCTTCTTTATCATATTTTTCCAACATTTCGTATGTCGTACCGTATTTGCCTACACTATAGCGTACTCCTTCGTCCACCGACAAATCCCTACCCCAAAGGCGAGCCATAAAATCATCCCAAAATTTAACCATAAATTTCATACACTCATTATACATTAAGCATGTTCATCATTTCCAAAGCATTTTGCGCTTCCATTAGCTTTGCCCTCAACATCCCAGCCCCATCCCACCCAGAAATATACATTTTTACAAATTTCTTCATAACGGCAAAATTCTTATTCCCCCCCCACGTTTTCTCCCACAAGATCAAATGGTTGATTAATAAATTACTTTTATCCTTAGGGCTTAGCACTTCGCCCTTAGCACTAAATACAGCAACGTTTTTAAATATTCCTCTTCCCACCATCACCCCATCCACACCATAATTGTCAATTTTCAATTTTGCATTATCCATTGACTCCACATCTCCATTCCCAATAATTTTTGTCGGCAAGTTCATCTTGTCACGCAACTTAACCACTTTCCCAATTTCATCCCAATGGGCCGAAACGAGACTCATTTCAGCCGCCGTTCGCCCGTGAACCGTAATAGCGGCCAAATCCTGTTCAAGCAAGAAACCCAGCCACTCCTCAGTCACAATTGTTTTAATTCCAATTCTGGTTTTTACACTCACCGGCAAATCTTCCGCCCCAGTTTTGGTGGCCTCAATAATGTTTTTAACTTTGTTTCTTGTATCTTGGTTATTGGAAATTTGTGCAGCCCCAGCCCCGATTTTCATTACCTTACGGTCTGGACAACCAAAATTAATATCTACGCCATCGAACCCAAGTTTTTTAGCATGCTTAGCTGCCTCGCAAAACTTATCAGGGTCGGTTCCCCAAATTTGAGCCACAATCGGTCGCTCAATTTCAGCAAACACCAGTCTTTGCAACACAGGGTTTTGCTTGTCATCCCGAGCGAAGTCGAGGGATCCCTCCACTCCACTTCGTTGCGGTCGGGATGACATCCAATGACATAACCCTTCCACATTTACAAACTCTGTAAACATCACATTAGGACGTGCCACACTTACTACAATTTGCCTAAATACAGTGTCTGTAACATCCTCCATTGGGGCCAGAGCCAAAAACCCACCCGGAAAATTCTTCCAAAAATTCATCATCTGCCAATTATATAGCCTTAATCCAGTCTTAATCCCCTATCTATATAGTAAAAGCCATGCTTAACCGGTTTTTTTCCAAATTTAGCCTCATGGCCCTCACGACTATTACCCTGGCCACCACAGGGACGGCTAGCTATAAAATCATCCACGTTTCCCAGGTTGACGCCAAAAATCAAGCCGGGATTGTCCTTTCGGCACAAACAACAGTCGCTCCGACCCCAGAAACTAACGCCCTTCCGTCAGACGAGCCATCACCCTTCCCATCCACCACATCCATCCCCAAAAAACTCACCGCCTCTCCGTTTCCTACCTCCAAGCCCCGCCCCACCACTGCAGCCACAGCACAAACATCAGGCTCGTGTATCGTCACTCTTTGGGGCAAACAGTACAACGTCACCCAACTTCAGTCTACCCATTCCGGGGGCAATATTTTTAACTGTGGTACAGACATGACCAGTTCTTACCAAGGCAAACACGGCACCAGTGTCAGTCGTATGCAGGCATATCTCATCAACTCACCATCCGGGTCCTCATCAAACACGCCAGTCCCCACCCAAACCGCGACTCCAACTTCAACACCTAACGCATCCACATCTTCGTGTATCATCACTCTTTGGGGCAAACAGTACAACGTCACCCAACTTCAGTCTACCCATTCCGGGGGCAATATTTTTAACTGTGGTACAGACATGACCAGTTCTTACCAAGGCAAACACGGCACCAGTGTCAGTCGTATGCAGGCATATCTAATTAACACCAGTTCTCCCACAAATTCACCCGCACCCACCCAAACAACATCCCCGACCTCCACTCCCACCCCCAACTCATCGGCATGTATAATAACCCTATGGGGCATTCAATATGACGTTACTTCGTTACAATCATCCCATTCTGGCGGAAATATTTTCAACTGCGGCACAGATATGACCAGTATTTATCAGGGTAAACATGGTACAAGTGTCAATCGCATGCAAGGCTACAGATTATCATCTGGCGGCGGTACTACTCCCAACCCAATTCCCACCGGCAGAGAATACGAGGACAACGACGACGATTAAACTATATGTTTCAGGAACTTCTACTTATAGCTCTTGCCGTAGCCAGTATTTCGCTGACTGCGGTTACTACCAGCTCAGTCATCAAAAAAAACCATTCCGAAAACCGTCGCATTGTCGTCTCCGCCACCCCAACGGCTGCTCCACTACAACCAAGCCCCTTACCCACACCAATACTTGGTGTCCTCCCAATCAATCCGTCCCCAACCCCCAAACCCACACCCGAAATCAGGCAAAACCCAAAGAATGAAATTGAGGAAGAAGACCACAAAGAGTCCGAAGACCAGGAAGACCAGGAGGACCAGGAGGACCACGATCGATATGAAAAAGAAGATTAGTATTTTATTACTTCTGTCACTTTCAGCCATTTCCCTGGCTGTAATTCTAATGCCAATTAAAAAACCGACTCCCTCTTTACAACAACCCGACGGGTTAAAAACGTTTTCCAAACAAGAACTAAGCAAGTACGACGGATCGGACGCAAACCTTCCTATATATCTGGCTATGGATGGCTATGTTTACGACATCACCCCAGGAAAGGAGTTTTACATCCCGGGTGGCCCCTATCACGACTTGGCGGGAAAAGACTCGTCTGCCATGCTCCACATTGCGGGCGGGGGCATTATCAAAAATAAGTATAAAATAGTAGGCACTTTAGAAAATTAACATGATTGCAAAAAATCCTGGCCCAATCCTAATCACCTTTAGCATCGTCACCACACTAGCTCTTTACCTTATTTCCAAGCAAAATCCATTTAGCATAACCTCTGATATTTTCCGCACACTCTCTCAATTATTTGCATTGGAAGGTTTGATCCTTTTATGCATCTCTTTTTTTCTGTCCAGCCGGTTAAAATTTGTCGAGCAATTATTTGGCGGTTTGGATAAAGTATACAAATTTCACCATCTGATGGGCGGGGTTTCATTTCTCCTTTTACTTCACCACCCAATCTTCTTGGCCGTCAAAAATCTACCCAATTTTTCGACATCGTTTTTATATCTTTTTCCAGGAAAAATACTGTCCTACAACCTGGGCATCTACGCTCTTTATTTAATGATCGTTTTGCTATTCATTACCTTCTACGTCAAACTTCCCTATCACATTTGGAAACGAACACACGACTTTATGGGGCTGGTTATCATCATCGGCGGACTTCATTCACTGACAATTGATAGCGATATTTCAGTATTTTTCCCGCTAAAAATTTGGTGTTTATTGTTTATCGCCCTGGCCTGCGTCTCATTTATATATAAAAAATTCTTTTACAAACTCTTGGGTCCAAAATTCGAATACCGACTCGATGAAATAAACTACAGATCAAATCAGATTATAGATCTTATTCTAACTCCCATAACACGTCCACTAAAATTTACCCCAGGGCAATTTGCCTTTATTTCTTTTCCCAGCTTAAAACGCTTCCAAGAATCCCATCCATTCTCGTTTTCATCAAACCAAAACTCAGACCATCTTAGGTTTTCCATCAAACAATTAGGTGATTACACCTCAGAGCTTTCACAATTAACCCCAGGATCCGCCGTCGATGTCATGGGACCGTATGGTGAATTTTATCGGAAATATACAAACGCCAAATCGGTTATCTGCATTGGGGGCGGCATCGGCATTACACCGTTTGTGAGCATGTTATCAGAAAAACCATCCGCAAATGTCGTCCTGTTTTATTCAGTAAAAACCAGCTCAGAAGCCGCGTTTGATGCTGATCTAAAGTCGCTGGCTTCACAAAATAATTTTACATATTATCTTCATTCCACAGACACTGATTCTAGAATAAATGCAAACCACATTGCATCAAAAGCACCACTTACACCAGACACGTATATTTTTATCTGTGGCCCTTTGGCGATGATGGAAAATCTACGTAACCAATTTCTCAAACTCAAAGTAAAAAACAGCCATATCGTCTTCGAAGACTTTAATTTTCTATAAATTTACATGAACACATTAAAAACAGCTGTCTCAATTTCCCTTATCAACATTACAGTGTTAGTTTCTATCATTACCTTTGGGTCACTTTCCCCCAAACCAATTAAAACAACACCGGTTGTTTGGGAACCAGAACAACCCACCCCCCAGCCCACTTCCTCGTCTCCATCCCCCTCCCAACCCGCCACCTCATCGTTACCCACGCCACTTGCCCCAAAACCCACCAAAGACAACCGATGCATCGTAGTTGTCAGAGGGCAAAAATTCGACATCACAACCTTTAGGTCAATCCATTCAGGGGGAGACGTATTTACATGCAATACGGATATGACTACCGAATTTAACAATCAGCACAACGATAGGATTTTTTCTCAAATGCAAAAATACGCCATATGAAAATACTCATCATCGAAGACGATCGCCAAATAGCCCAAAACTTAAAGGAATTACTCGTGGAATCTACTTATACGGTAGACTTAGCACACACGGGCGAAAAAGGAATTGACCAGGCACTAATGGAAAATTACGATTTAATTATATTGGACTGGATGCTTCCAGATCTTCCTGGTCCAGAAGTATCCAAATCCCTTAGATCCGCAGAGTGCACAACTCCCATTTTAATGCTCACAGCTAAATCCCAGACAGAAGATCTCGTCGAGGGTTTAGACGCCGGAGCAGACGACTATCTCACCAAGCCATTTAATATCGATGAATTGCTGGCAAGAGTTCGAGCCTTAATGAGAAGACCTGAGACCCTGCCAGATCCAATAATCAAAATAAAAGACATCACTATTGATACCAACCTTCGAGTGGTAACAAAGAACAACCACGAGATCAATCTTTCCCCCAGAGAGTTTGCCTTGCTTGAATATTTGGCCAAATACAAAAACCAATCTCAAGATCGGCTAAAACTTCTTTCAAACGTCTGGGGAGAAGACACTAATCAGCTCTCAAACACAGTCGATGTTCATATCAGATACTTACGTCACAAGTTGGGTGATGTGTCACACCAACTTATCCAAACCATTAAAGGTAAAGGTTATGTCCTATGTTCAAACTAACTATTTCTACCAGAATTGCCCTACTCAATAGTTTGTTCGTGACTATCATCCTGCTAACTACTGCCATTGCGTTTGGTGTTTCATTTTACTGGTTGGTCGAACAAGACATCAGGTCGTTTCTACAAAACCAAACCATAGATCTTGTAAACGACCAAATCACCTATTCTGACAATCAAATTAAGTATAAATATGGCCCATCAGGTCAGACCATATCCAGCAGGTTAAGATCATCTGATCTATCGGCAATCATCTACGACTCAAACCTCACCCCAATCAGCACCTATGGATATTATCATGATCTAGAAACTTCAAATAAACTGGACTCGGTAAAAAATATCAGCCTGTCCAAAACAACTTTCTTTGACTTTACTTCATCAGATGGCATAGATTTCGAATCCTATTCCGCCCCCTTGGTCATTGACGGCCATACAGTAGGGCTTATCCAAGTTGCCAAGCAAACTCAATTCATTCGCAGTATCACCAGAATGAGTATCACTATTTTATCCATCCTCCTTCCAGTAAGCATTTTCTTTATCTGGCTTATTTCCCATTTTGTAAGCACTACATCACTTTCACCTCTAAAAACTGTTATCAAAAAACTTCAGCTGACAAAATCACACGAGCTACTTGAAAAAATAGTTCTACCACCAAAGTCTACCCCAGAAATCCTCACCCTAACTTCGGCCTACAATTCCATGATCGATCGGATTTCCGAAAGTTTTTCCAAACAAAAAGACTTTATTGCCCATGCTTCTCACGAACTGAAAACCCCTCTTACCCAGGCCGTGTCTTCGCTTGAACTCGCCCTGATCAAAGAAGACCAAGACTCCAAGCACAAATATATTTCTCAAGTCAAAAACTCGTTATTTGAACTTAACCAAATTTTGGAAACCTTACTAACCCTGGCCAAATCGACAGACCCCAATGCGTCTCCATCCAAATCTACCACCTTCACACTTTCACCCGTTATTTCACGCATTCTATCAAACCTTTCGCATCAGATAGAGCAAAAATCACTAGTCATTCACAACATGGTTGATCACAATTTACATGTTCACACCAATCAACACGTCTTGGAAATTATCTTAGGAAATATTATTTCCAACAGCATCAAGTACAATACTGACCAGGGTTCTATAGCTATCCAAGCCTCCCAAATCGGCAAATCACTTGAAATCTCAATTTCCGATACCGGCATCGGCATGACGAGTGAAGAAGTCGCCAAAATATTCGACAAATTTGTCGGCCGAGGAACGGGGTTGGGCATGTCAATCGTCAACAAGCTTTGCAAGCTTTACGGTCTCGAAATAACCATTTCCTCATCACCCGGAGCCGGGACAACCGTCCGCCTTCTAATCTAACTATTTAAGCCCCAAGGTCACCACTACATCATAAACACTATCGGAGTCCAAATCATCCCCACCAACCTCCAAAGTGTACTTACTACCCAAATCCGACCGCAAAGTATCCAAAAATTCTCTTTTACTGACCTTAATTGCAATACTCGTTTTTTCCACATCAGTCTTATCTGCATTACCAGTTGACACGCCCTTATACCCCATACTCTCCAAGAAAGTCTTTGCCAAAGACGCAGCCCCAACGACCCCGCTCCCATTCAACACCTTCACCTTTAAATCGCTTCTCTTCACACTTACAGAGATGGTAGGGCTTGGTTCGGCAGTAGGAGCCACTGTTGCCTCTTCTTGGGAAAACGACGAACTAGGAACTATCTTAGCCTGCGATTTTCCCCAAACCACAAATCCACCCACACCACCGACCACGCCTCCCAACACAAAAGCCAACACAACCCACAACCACTCTCCGCCAACTCTCTTACTTTGCTTCACATAAATATGGTCAGGTACCGAAGTCTCAGGTACCGAAGCTAGTTGTTCCACCGGGCTCTCCACTACCGGAGCCTCAACCACGGTTTCAAATCTCACACTCGGCTTATCAGTCTTTGGTTCTTCATTGGGCATTGAACTTAGGTTACCACAAACATAACAACCGCCGCAACAGACATAATTAGTAGCGTCATAAATCCCAGGGTGTTTGCTATCCCTCCATTGACCCGATCCCCCATCACACGCTTTGAGTTCGCAACCCACAAAACCAACGCTATCAACGGTGGAGAAATCACACCAAACACCACCGCAGTATAAAATAGCAACTTAATTGGATCAAAACCCACAACCGACAAAATTAGCCCTCCCACCAAAGCCGCAATAAATATCCCGTAAAAACCCCTCGCTTTCTGCCACGATTTATTGAGACCCGTACTAAGATCAAAGGTTTCACCAACCGCATAAGCCGCAGAACCTGCCAAAACCGGGATCGCCAACATACCAGTACCCAATACCCCTAAAGTAAAAAAAAGAGCGCTGAATCTTCCGGCTACAGGCTCCAGCGCTACTGCCGCATCTACCGGCGTCAATACATTGGTAATACCATGCGCATGTAAGGTTCCGGCTGTTGCCGCAACCACAAAATACATTGCTATATTCGAAAAGGCCATTCCAATTAGCACATCTTTACGCATTATCCCTAGATCCTTTTTCGTCAACTCTATTCTAGAAATCCCCCGGAGTCTTGCATCCTCCTCTTTTTCCTCGACCTCTTCAGAAGCCTGCCAAAAAAATAAATAAGGACTAATAGTGGTACCCAACATAGCCACCAACATCATAAAGTAGTCTTTCGTCCACGAAATCTTCGGAAACAATGTACCCATCAGCACATCTTTCCAGTTTAAATGGGCCAAAAGAGCTGAAAATATATATAAAAACAGAATCATGCTCAGCCACTTAAACACCGAGGCCACCGTTTTATATGAACCCACTACCACCAAAAATCCCAATACTACGACATATATTATAGCCAGCACCACCTCAGGAACTGCCACAAGCAATCTGGTGGTAGCAACCATCGCCGACACGTCAGCTCCCACGTTCAATGTATTGGCCAAAAACACCAAACCAGCCAATAAAACCAAAAACGGTTTAGCCCTTTTATGAGGGAAACATTTTTTCAAAGCCCCCATCAACCCCACTTTTGTCTCCATTCCGATCCGAGCACACATCTCTTGCACCGCCGCCATAAATGGAATTGTAAAAAGACTCACCCACAACATGGAAAATCCAAATCTTGCCCCTGCCAGTGCAAATGTGGCAATCCCAGACGGATCATCGTCTGCAGCCCCAGTTACAATTCCCGGTCCCACATTCCACTTCTTCATGGTCTATTCATTATATATTTATTAGGGATTTACTTGTTCTTGTAAAACTTTCTTCCTCAAATTTAATTTGGTCATGATATCCGCAAGATCAGGTCTAAAATATACATATTCTGCCGGGTATTGACCCATATACGTTCTTTGTAAAGACACACCACCCATTCCCACCAAAGATCCGTCTATTCGCAATTGTTTTACCCCAACTCCAGTATAGATACTGCCTTGAGCATAAAATATGCCTTCAAGATGAGGAGCATAACCCGCAAGAGTAATATCACCAGGGACACCTTCCCCAACCGTAGTAGAAATATTAATGTCATTTTTAGCTAAAATAGCCAAAAATCCCCCCGCCCCTACCCTAACCTGGCCGTTCAAATTAACATTCCCCCCTTCCACCAAAATCACCATCTTCCGTCCGTTTAAATTTTGTGCAGAATTTAGAGTCAAGCCCGCACCGGAATATCCCACAGTCACATCCGAAATCTTGTTTCCATTAGAAGCCGAATCAATAACGGTAATTAAATTAGGGTCAACTGCATTTATTGTTATCGGCATCGATTGCACCATTAAGCGCTCCTTTAGTGCCGAATATTTATTTTCATTCTTTGAAGCGATGTCTACCCAGGAATCATTTTTAACCATCCATGCATTTGTTGACACGTTTGCAGAGCTTAAATTGCCATACCAATCCCGCCCAAAAACCATTCCCGATCCATTTATCATAAATTTACCTGACGGGATTGTCGTCCCTACATTGCCACTTGCACCCACCACTCCTCCACCAAAAACCGAAAACCAAGGTTGATAATTTATACAGCTCCCAAATCCTACACTACCCGAAGCCTGACAACTAACTGGGTTAGCCGAATTTACCGACTCAACATAATAAGACTGCAACGAACCACAAATCGCAGTGGCATCGACAAAGCTAGTGGTGGTCGAAGCAAGTGGAACTGGAGTCAAAAGTACACCCGATGCGTCTGTTCCTCGATATACATTATATCCAGTCATTCCGGCCCCAGCAGTCCAATGAACGTCAATTTTATTTCCTACATCTACCCCCCAAACACTTCCAGGGGCCGAAGGATTAGTCACACTTGTCACTGTTAGTACATCCAAACTTCCACAGTCAGACCAACTAATCAATGGATTTCCCCACAAATCCATAGTTCCTCCTGGCGCATTTCCCGAACATTTAGTTCCCCCGGGAGTGTTATACGCGTTACACACTGCGTAATGATTTCCTAAAGAACTAAACACCCAATTACCAGATACACTTGTACCATTAGTCGTCACAATTGTATCCCAGGCATTTGGAGTAGAAACCAAAGACTCATATATTCCCACACTAGTCACCCCACCGGCAGTACCATTGGTTGTTGCCCCAAACGGGCCAAATGATTGGTTTTGACAAACTTTCACAGGCCCAGTCAAATTACACGTAGGTATTGGTATAGCAGTTGGCGTCGGACCCACGTTAAACGCTGGACCACTATTAGTGGATGCACAACAATTTCCCCCGGTTCCCGTATGCATGCCACACGAGACGTTATAACTACCGTTAACCAATGGTGCCGTACAGTTAAAGTTAATCACCGATCCCGAATTACCCGTCCAAGTACAAGGGGTTGGCAAATCAGGCCAGATACAATCAGGCGTCACTCCATAATCACAGCTTACGTTTACAGATTGACCCGGGTTTAATTGAGTGCTCGAAATCGTACTTCCGATAAAAGTTCCAGGATTACACGCCGAAGGAGTAGTGCCGGCGCAATTTCCACTACATACCCCATTTCCATCTGTGTCTCCAACCGTAGCGCAACCAGCCGCGTCCATCAACCCACATGTACCCGCATCACAATTACCACAATACATCACTCCGCCAGGAATATCAGTCGGCACCGGAGTATTGGTGGGGTCGGGCGCACAATACGAATTCGGCTGCATTGTAAAAACCGTTGTTCCGGTACATGCAGCCGGCCAACACCCGGAGCTGGTACAGCCCACAGAATACGAACACCAACACTGTCCACCAGACATGGCGCATGGCTTACCAATATCTTCGTAGGCCGTGCACACCGAAACTCCACATTGAGTCCCTGTCCAACCACACGATGTACCATACGACAACGCCAAAATCCGTCCGGGTAACGCAATCAACCCAAACACCAAGATTATTACCAGACTACTGCTGAATCTGAATATATTTCGCCACATATTTCCCATTCGCTGCTACCAATCTTACAATTAAACTCGCACCCTTTGTTATCTCTACCATACTAGCCCGTCTGGCTGAAGCCAAGTTAGTTCCAACAATTCTCTGGTACTCCGTCTCCGGCGATGTCACTATCTCAATTTCCGCGTTACCGGCTTTAAGCACCAAATGCGGCTCAATCCGATCTACCGTACCCAAAACTATCAAAAAATCCGGATCGGTGTCAATTACATGTCTACCAACGTCAGCACCAATCAAAGCCTTCAACTCCTGTTTCCAGGCCAAACTTGGCGGGCTAGATTGCCTAAGTAGCTCTACCCCTTTTTGCACTTTCTTGGGACTTAATACCAACAAATTCAAAAACACCACCACCAACCCCACCCCAATCACTCCTAATATCAAATACAAAAACTTCACCCATCAATGATACGAATTCCCCAAGCCCAATTCAATACAGCACTATTTAGCTTACCTAACACTACGCGGATTAAGTTCAGTTACGCGCCACTCTTTTCCATCCCGTAAAACCCTCATACCAGGACCAATCCTCATCGTACGGTTACAATTTGTCGAAACCGTTGAGGTCACGCTACCCTCGGGTGGCATGTAAATCCCCACTTCTTTTCCAGCAGGACACAATATTCTACTACCATCAACATTAATGATCTCAATTCCCCTAGGCCCTACCCCCTCAGCTCCAATAAATGCCATCACGCCAGAGAGATATAATCCTAATGCACTTTGTACTACGCTCATATGTCTTATAGTATACTCCCCTCGTCAACTAAAATCAAATCTGCCACCTCTTCCAAACTTTCCACCACCCATTCACACCCCGCATTCTTAAGCATTTCCTCACTGGCATATTCAGATTTTATTCCCACCACCCGGCACCCGGCTTCTACCGCCGCCTGCACGCCAGCAACGGCGTCTTCAATAACTACACACTCAGTTGGATCCAATTCCAACTTACCTGCAGTCAGTAAATATATTTCCGGATCAGGTTTTTGCACCAATACTTCTTCGCCAGTAGTAGTAACGTCAAAAGCCAAGTATAAATTAAGCTCTTCCAATTCTCTTTCCACCATGTTCCAACTACTTCCCGTCGCCAGTCCGGTCAAAAGTCCTTTCTCCTTAATTTTTTCCACGAGATCTAATAGTCCATCCCTTACCCTCAAACTGGCAAATTGTTCCTGATAGACTTTGCATGTTTCCAATGTCAGTTTCTCAATCTTTGCTGGATCATGGGGTATCAACTTCCGCCAATTTGGCCCTATCCCAATCCCCGGCTCATGCACCCACCCATTCCTCCCTCCATTGTCAATTGTCAAATGTCCATTGTCCATTACGACCCTAAAGGCTGCTTCCCACTCTCCCTCATTATCAAACACCGTCCCATCCAAATCAAATATCACCCCCCTCACACTAACCTTTTTCATTTCTTAATTTTAGCATTTTCTTCCTCAACCGCACTCCACCCATTTCTAAATCCTGCTAAATATTCCATCCTATTTGCAGGAAATAGTGGGTCGTGTGGCACGGCCATCTCACTCCCATGAAGCTGCTCATA
Organism: uncultured Gammaproteobacteria bacterium; assembly: GCA_964633995.1. GTDB lineage: Bacteria > Patescibacteriota > Microgenomatia > CAZETR01 > Amesbacteraceae > CAZWKN01. Next base: position 112,366 of record CAZWKN010000001.1, on the reverse strand, counting down.
TTTTTTTGCCAAAACAACTTCCGTCAATCGGCTTTCTAAAACAGACTCCGTATTATCCAAAACCAGTTTTGGCTGGACTCCAGCCCAATGCTGCCCCAATGCTTCTCTCAGACTATTATTGTTAGAAAGATTCAAGAGAACAGTATCTACGGTTGATCTTCTCGTAGCGATAGTCGCCAAAGGCCCCAATGGGAGGGTCCTGGCCAAAAAATCTCTATCAACATCAGCCTGGATAATCCGCTTTGGATCATAAATACAAGCCGAAAGTCTTCTACCAACAACCTCACCTGCTTTTTTCGCCAAATCTTTCGCTTCCTCAGCCAGTTTCACTTCAGCCAGTTTCGATCGCGCTTCTAATAATTCTTCGGTTTTCGCAGCTTTTTCCTGTCTCGCATTCTCTCTTTCTGCTTTTTTCCTGGCAAATTCCGCCATTCGTTCTTTATGTGCAGCTTCATCTCTTGCCTCTTGCGCTCTCCTCTCCCTCTCCTGCCTGGCAAGTTGTTGTTCATAAGTTTCGGGAATTGGAGATGGTGTTGGCCTATCAAGACTCTCATCATATGCTGCCCTTTTTGCCTTATCAGAAAGCACCCCATATGCCTCATTTATCTGTTTAAACTTTTCTTCTGCATCCGGGCCTTTATTAACATCCGGGTGGACACCTCTCGCTCCTTTTCTAAATGCAACCTTTATCTCTTTTTCAGACGCACCACGCGCAACCCCCAAACGTTCATAATAATTTTGACTATCCCCGGTTTTGGGCGATCCCTCCGATTTCCCCCCTTCATCCATCCCCAAATTATTGCATCCAAACTTTTACCATTTTTCGCGGCCGCGAAATCTGGTAAATTAGTTTTCTGTTACTATTCTTAGCCTCCCCGTTGCATAAACTGCAGTATCGGCGGTCAGGCTTTTGGCCTGCACCCTAATCAAATTTCTTCCAGACCAAAAATTGACCTTGCCACTAGTCACTACCCCCGCCGTCTGGGCCGATGTCTGCGTATCACTCCCCTGTACTCCAATTCCGTGAGTAACATCAAAAAGTCGCACATATGCCACCCCATTCCCATTCAACAGACTCTCCGTAGACTCAAAATACACTTCCAAAAGCCCAGGGTAATCCTTGGTGTCAAAATAAAAATCGGTGCCCGGCACATCACTCCAACTATTTGCCGACGTATATCCAGATCCCGGAACCGTCACATACTGCACGGTTCGAATTTTAGATTTAACAACCTTCGTAATTATAGTCGGACTTACAGTAGCTACCGGTAAACTAGGTTCCAACTTCGCTACTTCCAAACGAATTACCTTCAAACACTCCTCCCCACATTTATCCAAATACTCAGTTTTTAAATTTGTAATTTGGTTATTGGAAGTTGTTTGTTCCTTGGGAATTGGTGATTGAAATTTGTAAACTAAATACCCCAAAACAACGTTAACCAGAACTAAATCTAATATGAGAACTACTTTAAACACCTTATTTCTTAGCGTAAATTGTTCCATTGGCAGTATCTTTTATTGTAAATCCCATTTGCTCAATCTGCATCCTCAAATTATCCGCCTCCACAAACTTTCCCAAATTACGCAACACTTCTCTTTCTATCCCAATTTTTTTTACATCCTCTGGCACCACATCTTCTCCAATTTTAGATAAACCCAATCCCAACACTTCATCCCAATCCAATAGTTGATCCAGCTTGTCATAATCAGGAATATTACTTTTTAACATTTCCCACACCACAGCTAAACCCTGCGGGAAACCCAAGTCATCATTTATCGCTTCCAAAAATTTCGCCCGAAATCCATCCAATTTTTTCAATTTTTCCCTAGACAACTCGGTCCTACTAGCATCCAACATCTTAGATCTAGTATCTCTGACAAATTGAACTAACTTATCCAATGCCGTCTGGGCCGAGGCCAGGCTGGACCAGGTAAAATTCAAGGGCTTCCGATAGTGAGCGGTCAGGTATAAATACCTCAAAGCCAATGGGTTAAATCCCTTAGACACCACATCTTCTACCCGGTAATAATTACCCAACGACTTGCTCATCTTTGTCCCGTCCACTGTCAGAAAAGCATAGTGAACCCAATATTTAGCAAATACCTTACCGGTCGCCGCTTCAGATTGAGCAATTTCATTGGGATGGTGAATTGGCAAATGATCTTCACCCCCGGTATGAATATCAAACGTCTCCCCCAAATACTTCATGGCCATAGCAGAGCACTCAATGTGCCATCCTGGAAACCCATCTCCAAATGGACTATCCCAATGCATGCTATGATCCAAAAATCTTCCTACCCGCTTAAACCACAACGCAAAATCTTCAGGACTTTTTTTATGTTCACCGGTTTGGACTTCATCCCGCACCGCCACCTGCTTATCTGAAATAACCCGCTTTCCGAACAAACTTTCATATCGTGGAAATTTTGATACGTCAAAATACACAGCCTCGGGTGTTTCATATGCAAACCCCTTATCCAAAAGCTTTTGCACCAACTGCACCTGCTCAGCAATATGGTCTGTGGCCTTACATGAAATCGAAGGTCTTAGGATATTTAACAAATCCATAGATGCAAAATGCGCGTCAGTAAAAAACCTAGCCACATCAAAAGCTGTCTTGCCGGTTTTTCTGGCCCCTTTTTCCAGTTTATCCTCACCCTCATCGGCGTCGGATACCAAATGTCCCACGTCAGTTATATTTTGCACATGCATTACTTCAAAACCGTTGTACACCAATGTCCTTCTTAGCAAATCATCGTATGTATATTTCCTGCCATGCCCAATGTGATCATAGTCATATACAGTCGGACCACAAGTATACATTCCGATTTTCCCAGCTCTAACCGGCACCAAATCCTCGACTTCACGACTCAAAGAATTGAAAATACGCATAATACCAGTATAATACACCCATGGCCATTCTTGAATTACTAAAAAAATCCAATCGTACTTGGTCAAGATTAACAGAAAGATCAGAGAAACACAGGGCCGTTGGCAACACAGCTTTGGCCTCACTTTTTCTTTCAATAGCAAGGCTAACTCAATCAATTTCCGATCTTATACAGCCGCACGCAGACACAGAAGTCCTCCGTAAAAAATACTGCAAAAAAGAAAAGATTACCTAGATCCGCGCCTAAATCCACTCCCACCGCTATTTCTGTTCCCACCTCTAAATCCGCTTCCATTTCCACCACGGCTATCAAAATTTCCCCTACTTCCACGGTTAAAATCTCTTGGCCCTCGGTCAAATCCACCAGTTCTCGGAGGCCTGTCTTCCATTGGTCTAGCTATATTTACCGTAATGTTTCTGCCATCCAATATTTGGCCATTAAACATCTCAATCGCCTTTTGTGCCTCAGCTTCCGACGCCATCTCCACAAACCCAAATCCCTTTGACCTGCCGGTCATACGATCTACAATTACTTTAGCCGATGCTACGTTACCAGCCTGTGAAAAAGCAGCGGCCAATGAATCATCAGTCGTCCCCCAGGAAAGTCCACCTACATACAATCTATTTTGCATTACTCATGATTATACAGTCCCCAAGGGGTTTGTATAGTAGCAAATCATCCACTACCCCGTCCGGCCTCTCTTGACCCGGTTTTACCTTTGAGCATTTTTTTCCATGCCGGATCCTCGTCTTTCTTTTTCTGTTCAAACTCCTTCTTCTGTTTTTCTTGGGCCTTAGCCTGCTCTTTTTGCTGAATTTTGGAAAGTCTTTGCTCCCGCGCCCTTTTGATATCTGCATTTATTCTCTCAAGCCGCATTCTGGTCTCGTCCAACAGTCTTTTGGAATCATCCTCGATTTGTTTCTGCTCATACACCGGAATCTCCTTTACCCCGCCCGGAGTCTCATTTTGCGCAGAATACTCACCCGTCAATTGTTGTTTTGCGTCCTGTACTACTGCCTTTACCGCCTTTTTTATCGGAGGAACAGCTGCCTTGGCAATGCCCTCGATCGACTCAAATGGATTCTGAAACACATTTCTTACTGCCATAACTTATGATATCACGGGTTTCTGCGTTGTCATCGCCTGCCTGCCGGCAGGCAGGCGAAAGCGTGGCGATCTCAAACTAGATTGCTTCATTACATTCGCAATGACAAAAAACAAATGGCCTCCCTCTCCTGAATTCAGGAGAGGGAATGAGGGTGAGGTTTTAAAATCGTGTCATTGCAAAGCCTCACCGCAGGCGGGCGTGGCGATCTCTCAACCACAAATACTCTCTAAAAATTGGAGCTTTGTATCCTTTTCGGCAACAGTTAATTTTGCCATTATTCCATTTGGAACTGTTAAAAATCTCCGGTTGTAAAAAAACTTTTTGATTTCCTCAAATGGAGGATAATCCCATTCTGCATGTCCAAAATCATCACAAAAGGCCATCGGTATTCCAGCGTGCTTCACCCGACTCATTACCAATTCTCTAACCGACATTTTTTTACCCCATTCCGGATACGATACTTCTTTAATATTTACCAATCTGCCCACAATCATGCCCTTGATTCTCTCAACTTTCTTATGGTTAAAAATAACGTCAATTTGGCGCTGTAATGTGCTTTTTTCGATATCCAACTCCTCAATTCCAAGTATCACGTCCGACGAACCATACATCAGTGGATCAAATCTGGTTCCAAATGAAAACAAAAGTGTTTCCAAATCAGCCGCCACCAATTTACCCTCCGCCTCCCCCATAAATGCAGGCTGCCAGTTAGACTTAAGTGGAAAACCGTCGACTTTTTCGCCAAACAGCATCTTCCTTACAAACTCTTGGGAAAAACTATCCCAACCAGGAAGCCCCCACACCGACGGCCCCATTAAAGACACTATGTTGTACGAAAGCAAAGCATTTAAAAACAAACATATGTCACTGTATCCCACAAACCATTTCGGATTTTTTTTCAAGAATTCAATAGTCTCTTTGTTAAATACCGGCAATACTTCCGTAGCAGCATATCCACCAGTTGCCGCCCAAATGACCTTGATTTCAGGATCAAAGATCATTGATCTTAGGTCTTCCTGCCTTTCTTCGGCAGTACCCGCCATAAAATCTCCCACTTTGGCAAATACATGTTTTCCCCACTTAACTTTTAGTCCCCAGTTCTCAATAATCTCGGCACTTTTTTGTACGCTTGACCTATCCACTGCGTCCGAAGGAGCAATTACCCCCACTACATCACCAGCCACCACAGCCACGGGCTTAATCATAGGCTACCCTCCCAGAAAGCGCCCTTGAGAGTGTTACCTCATCAGCGTATTCAATATCCGCTCCCACCGGCAACCCATGCGCCAACCTAGTAATTTTTAATTGTCCATTGTCAATTTTCAACTGCCTCACAATATACATACTAGTCGCCTCTCCCTCCATGTTTGGGTTCAGAGCCAAAATAATCTCCTTTACTTCTGAATCACTTAATCTCTTCATTAACTCTCCGATCTTTATCTCCTCCGGTCCGATATTGTGCAACGGGTCAATTACCCCACTCAATACATGGTAAACCCCCTTATACTTGCCCCCTCTCTCCATTGCCAGGACATCTAGGGGCTGCTCAACCACACATATAGTAGTTTTATCCCTGGAATAGTCACTACATATGTCGCAGGGGTCAGATTCTGCTATGTTGTGACACACAGAGCACTCCCTAGTCATGGTTTTTAATTGTTTAACCGCCTCAGAAAACTTGTCCAATTCACCCTGGGGGACATGTAACAAGTAATAAGCCAACCTAGCCGCAGATTTAGGCCCTATACCCGGCAACCGCTCAAATGCCTCAATCAAATTGGTAACCGCTTTTGCTACTCTCACCCCCCTATTTTACCCTACATTTGCCCACCAGAGATATTCATCAGCTCTTTAGCGGCCAATTCCTGGCTCTTTCTGATAGCTTTATTCAAAACGTCGTTCAAAACGTCATTTGACATCCCAGATATTTCAAGTTCCAAAATCCTCTGGTCACCAGAAATAACAATCCTCACACCGTTCTCTTCGACAGTGATTTGTTGGGCCGACAAATTCTTCTGTATCGTCATGGCCTGCTGTCGAAGCTTATTTAGATCACCCAATTTTCCAAATGCATCACCGATACCCATACCGCAATTCTACGCACTACCCACCTTCTTGTCAACAAAAATGTTCTCGGCAACCGTCGCCAAGTCTTCGACCGTCGGCTTCTTTGCTCCGATAGATTGAATTAATTTTAAGTTCACCGCTCCTGATCCCATAACTGCGGAAACTGCATCAATTACTATTTTTCTGCACTTCTCTGTCTCCAGTTTGTCTTTATGAAACGTATAAAAGACTTCCAGTGTCAAAACCCGCCCGTCAAAATTGACTACGCGCGTGGACTTAAGTAACGCCTCAACCGAATGATTCATCGGCCTAACGGCTTTTAACACCTCTGGCCATTTTTGCTTCAAATCGTCAGTACCAACATCTGGCCGTGAGTTATTTATTGTTGTATTTTTGGCAACCACGGGTGGATCCTGGACCTTTATTTCCTGATTTTTTGAAGTTTTGCAATTCTCTATTACCACTATTTCCAATGGCAAAGAGACTACCGTCGCGGTTCTCATCTGATCATATGCCAAATCTAAATCCGAAATTATTTTTAACCATTTATCTTTTTCGGCCAAATCGGCCAACAATCTCTTTCTCGCCACTTCTACTACCCGCTCCACAAACCCCCTAAGAGCCACCCCGGATTCCGAAATAGCTGCAACTGTCTTCAAACCATCGTCTACACTACCCGCGATTAATAAATCTACAAACTTCTCAGGATCCGCTACTTCCAAAAGTCCCAATACTTGTTTAACGTCCATCCCAGACAATGACACCTGCTCCAAGATTTTTGTCGCATCTCTAAAACTTCCCTTTGCTGATTTGGCCACTAATTCCAATTCCTCTCGAGCAACTTTCATCTTTTCACCTGTCACCACTTTTGCAAGCGAAGCCACGGCCTCAACCATAGTGGGTTTAAGGAAATGGACCCGTGTACACCTTGATACTACCGTCTCTGGTAATTTTTCTGGATCAGTAGTACACAACACAAACACCACGTAAGCCGGTGGTTCTTCCAAGGTCTTCAACAAGGCATTGGCAGCCTCGGTAGTCAACATGTGTACCTCGTCTATCACATACACCTTGTATTTGGCTTTCATGGGCGATAGCCCCACCTGTTCACGAAGCTGTCTAATATCATCAATCCCCCGATTCGAAGCCGCATCGATTTCTATCACATCCACCGAACTACCAGACGCAATAGTTACACACGACTCGCACTTTCCACACGGCTCGCTTCCTTGCCGATCAATACAGTTAATTGCCTTTGCTAAAATCCTAGCCGACGAAGTTTTCCCGGTACCTCTGGGTCCGGTAAACAACCAAGCGTGTGGAAAATTTCCGGAAGACAACATGGATGTTAACAAATTTCGGACCGATACCAAATCTAAATCAGCTATTCTTGCCGGTCGATATTTTAAGTAAAAGGTTTGCATTCGCCTATCAGTATAAAGAAAAAAAGTAGAAAATAAATGCTACACTAGTTAAATGCTTGATCGTGTTTTATCGATAATTTGCCTTATCTGCGGCCTTGTTCCAACTGTATACGGACTAAGATATATTGTCACCCAAAAAAGCATTACCAAAGAAACTACCAAGGCATTACTTTGGCGGATACTGCTCACTATTTTCGGATTATTTGTGTCCTTACTAGGTCTTTATTTTCTTTTCACCTGACTCACTCATGGTGAATTCCAAGTAGATGCAGACAGGAGTGTTCTACTAAAAAAGCGATCTCTTCGTCTACCCTCCTATTGTTTTCCATAGCTTGTTTTACGGCCACTGGATAACAAACCACAATATCGCCCATTATTAATCGCCCGTCGGGGTATCTATCACCTATTGGAAAGGACAACACATCTGTTGTCTCCTCGGTTTCCATGTACTTTTTGTGCAATAGTTTCATTTTTCTCTCACCTACCATACCCACCCCCACCTCTACATCTCCCGTAACTCCATGCGCCATAAGAGTTGTATTTACCACCTCTCTCACCATCTTCCTGTCAAATTTGTATCTCGATTCTGATGTGATCGAAACTGCTATCATGTCAGCTCTTTTACAATCTTAGCCACCACAGACCCTTCCGCCCTGCCCTTAAACAGGGGCGACACCACACGCATTATCTGCCCAAAATCACTCAACCCCTTAATCTCTTTCTCGCTTAATCGCTTAATCTCTTCTCTCACCTCATCCTCACTCATCATCTTCGGCATATATTTTTGCAAAATAGCCAGTTCCAATCTTTCTTGCTCAGCTTGCTCCATCCGGCCACCCGCAGTGTAAGATTCAATAGACTCCCGACGTTTTTTTACTTCCCGAGCCAATACGGCCAACACATCATCGTCCACCAAATCGCGCTGAAGATCTATTTTTTTGTAATTTAACTCGGACAACAGCATCCTAAGCACCGACACAACCAGCGCATCAGACGCTTTCATTGCGAGTGTTAAATCAGTCCTAATTCGGTCAAACATCAATAGACTCTCCGCTTTCCTTTTCGACGTTCTTTTAACTTTTCTTGCTTTACCAAAGAAGGTTTTTTATAAAACTCCTTCTTTTTAAGCTCCAAAAGAATCTCGTCGTTGAGAACTTTTTTTCGAAAATCGGCAATAAGTTTATCTTCTGATTGACCTGGTTTCTTGCGCACAATAGTGGCCATTAAAAATCACCGTCCTTCCTTACACTGCCATTATACCAATTATTGACCTTTTGTGCTTAGTTCCGTCTTCGCCCCAGCAACCTCAGGAGCATTTTTTGAACCCACCAACTTGCTCCATATCACAAACCCGCTCAGAACAACAGCGGAAGACAGCAACACCATCAGAAAAAAGTCGTTTTTGCTTTTTTTCATAGCGTCCAATTCAACTAACAGCTAATTTTCAGTAGCTCCAGATTGCCATATTTTGCGTGTTTCTGTCAAGTTAATACGCTAAAATACATTTCTCTATGATTTCCTTTACTCAAACCGGAAAGTTGGCGGAAAACGGCCGCACGGGCATTATTCACACCCCACACGGCGATATTCCCACCCCAGTATTCATGCCCGTAGGAACTTCGGCTTCGGTAAAATCATTATCCCCAAGTGATCTTGAAACGCTCGGGGCAAAAATAATACTTGCCAACAATTATCATCTTTATCTTAGACCCGGATCTCAATCCATATCAGACTTAGGCGGTATCCACAACTTCATGAATTGGCAACACCCCGTCTTAACTGATTCCGGAGGGTTTCAAATCTGGTCTTTAAATTCAAAAATTAATCAGCAAGGTGCGGAATTTAAATCCCATATTGACGGTTCAAAACATTTTTTTACCCCAGAATTGGCTACTCAATCCCAAATTCAAATTGGCGCAGATATTATCATGGCATTCGACCAATGCACTCCGGACAAAGCCACCAAATCAGAAACCAAACGTGCTCTGGAAATTACCCAAAACTGGCTGCTCCGGTGCATCAATCAGCTTCACACTTCCACTCTTCCACTCTCCAGCTCCCCTGCTCTGTTTGGCATTATTCAGGGCGCTATGCACAAAGACTTGCGTATTCAAGCCACAAATTTTGTAGTAGACCAAGATCTACCGGGAATTGCTGTTGGAGGAGAAACCATCGGTTACAACATGGATGGAACCGAAGAGGTTATGAACTGGATTAGAGATCTTTTACCCAAAGACAAACCCCGCTATGCCATGGGCCTAGGTTTACGACCATCAGATCTTATCCGAGCCGTCAAGGCAGGTTTCGACATGTTTGATTGCGTTGCGCCAACCAGACTAGCCAGAAACGGTTCACTCTATGTCTCAAAGGATATAAACTCAAACGAACGCATCGACATTTCAAAATCTCTATACCAACTAGACCAAAACCCTATCGATCCCAATTGCGACTGTTACACCTGCAAAAATTTTACCAGCGCCTATCTACACCATCTCTTCAAATCAAAGGAGCTGCTCTATTACCGCCTGGCCTCCATCCACAATCTCAGGTTTATGGTCAACACCGTTACCTCAATGTCTACGATCGACTAATCTCCTCGCTGCTCTCATTTTTCTTTCTTTCCCCAACAACGTCAAAACAGTCGCTACAATACCATTCGACCTTCCCGACCGTTCGTCAATTGCTGCTCCCACCGCTTCACCATTCAGCCCCGCCCTTGATAATTTTCTGAAAAAAACAACAAATGCATTCCGTGTTTCGTCTTCAGAGATCATAAAATGATCATAGCATCCCCAAAACTAAAAAACCTATATTTTTCTTCTATGGCCTTACGGTAAGCCTCAAAAATCAATTCTTTCCCTGCAAATGCCGACACCAGCATCAAAAGCGAACTCTTGGGCAAATGGAAATTAGTTATCATTGCCCCAACATTTTTAAACTTATAACCCGGATATATAAAAATATCAGTTTCATTCTTCGACCAATCACTTTCCAGCACCCTTACACTCGTCGTCCCAACTGCTACAACCCTCTTTGCTGTTTGTATCTTGTTTCTTGTTTCTTGGTCTATTCTAAAAAATTCAGAGTGCATTTTATGTTCCTCAATATTTTCAGCTTTTACGGGTAAAAAGGTTCCAAGTCCCACATGCAAAGTTACAAACTCCTGCTGAATTTCTAAATCTCTTAATTTCTTAATTAACTTCTTTGTAAAATGCAGTCCTGCCGTCGGCGCCGCCGCACTTCCCATATCCCTTGCATACACCGTCTGATACCTTCGCCTTATATTCGCATTATGCGATAAGCGATTTGTAATGATGTAAGGTGGTAACGGAGTGTACCCAATCCGATTTAATAAAGGCATCATTTCGGTATCTTCGCAATCAAATTTTATTACCCCGGGTCGAACAATATTAGCAGTCAAGTTTCCTTCAAACCCAACCTCTCTAACCCCTCGTAGATTTTTCCCAATAAATTTCCAACTAGTATTATCTACCCTAGAAAGTAGTAGCACTTCCACCTTGCCTCCGGTTTTTTTATTTCCAAAAAGTCTTGCCGGAAACACTTTACTTTCATTAAAAACCATCAGGTCAGAGGAATTTAAATAGTTTGGCAAATTATAAAAATAATCATGTTCGATTTTCCCCGTGTTTCGGCTTACCACCATCAACCTACTACTATCCCGGGGTTCCACTGGCACTTGAGCAATCAACTCCTTCGGCAGTTCGTAATCAAACTCACCCAGTCTCATCTCAGTATCTCAAATCATCCTTTGCCACCCCACACTGTTTCGCGGCAAGTTCTTCCAACCTAGGCAACTCTTCGTCAGTAAACCAACCCATAGCGGCAATTCTCCTTAGCAAATTTAACGGCACACAAATCCAGGCGAAAAAACAGTCCGTTCTTCCGCAATGAGTCACAAAGTCAACCAATGGACGCTCTTTGTCCCTCGCATATCCTTCAGCGATTCTTCTTTTCCCCATACCATACGTATTTTACACCCAAACCTACTTCCCCACTAGTTTATCCAAAAACCCCAACCTCACCACATCCTGCAGTGATATCAAAACCATAAGTCCTAGCAAAAACGCCATGCCCCACGAATTAACTTTTTGTTCAGTAGCAGCTGAAATTCGTTTTTTCATTACCCACTCTAAAATTATAAACAGTGCTCTACCTCCATCCAAAGCTGGAATCGGTAATACATTAAACACCGCAAGATTAATCGACAATATAGCCATAAGCTCCAGAAGCGGAGCCAATCCTTCCGCGATAACCACCTCGGTTAGTTTATAAATTCCCACCGGCCCGGACACCCCTTCCGGGGCTTTACCTCTCGACAAACTCTGGCCAATACTACGAAGTCCATCTACGATTCTCCCCATCCAAATTTTAGTGCTATCCAAACTTTGCCCGACCGCCAATTTTACAAATTCAACTCCGGAAACCTCTCCGACTTTTTTTGTTTCCAAATACGGGAAGGCGGCAATCCCCACCCCCAAAGCTCCCTCACCGGCAGGCGGATTGACTCGTGGTGTTACCACTATTGCCTTTCTTTCCACTTTTTTTTCAGCAATACCCTCAAACAAAGGCGTAGTCGTCCCTCGTTCAACCACCAGATTGACGGTAAGTCCGGCCCACGACTTCATTAGTCTCGAAAACTCCTCAAGGGTCACAATCTCTTTTCCTTCGACTGAATAAATCCTGTCATTTTCCCTTACCCCCGCCTTTTCAGCCGGGGACCCCAAAATGACCTGAGTAATGGTAACTTTGTCTTTTTTGGCCACAGGAACCCCAACCATGCCATACAAAATCATAAAGCCGGAAAAACCCAAAACTACATTCATAATCACTCCCGCAAGTATCACCATCAATCTCTGTTTTTTACCCCTGTTCCAAAATGATCGTTTCTTATCGTCCCCCTCACGGTCCTCTCCATGGAGCCTTACAAACCCACCAAACACCAAAGGGTAAATGGAATATTGGGTCTCTCCCTTTTTTATCTTAAAAATCGGCGGTGTAAACGGTAATCCAAAAGCAAACTCCTCCACTTTCACTCCAAACAACCTAGCCGCCACAAAATGACCCAACTCATGTATCAAAACCAAAATAGACAAAAGTCCCAAAAAGATTACAAACGTTGCCATGTCCCCCAGTCTACCAAAAATTACGGCGTAACACTACCACCACAAACCATACTCACCACAAGTCCTGCAGCCCGTGCAGCAACTTCACAATTTGTTTGTTTATCAAAAAAGCTCGATGCAACAATAATTTGTGTAGTGTAATTGCACAGTAGCGCGACCAAAGGAAGAGATAGCACGGCAAGAGCGACCATAGGCCCAAAATTTCGTTTCATTTCAAAGCGATGTAGTGAATCAATCGAGCTCACAACTCCATTTTACTACAGGCTTATATTTTGGTCAAATCTGCCTCTTTGGCCTTACCGATCACCTCAATCTCTTCCATCATCTTATCCGTCAATTTCTGCAGCTCTTCCTCGACCCTTTTTCGTTCGTCCTCTATCAACAATTTAGCCTCAAAATCCCGCTTTAACTCCCCCATCATTTCATGCCTAACTTGCCTCACCTTCACCCGACCATCCTCAAGCTTGACATGAAGCATCTTCACAAACTCCTGTCTTCGCTCAGTAGTTAACGGAGGAAACGTCATCCTGATTACACTATTGTCTATCACTGGCAGTATACCCAAATTCGCAGCTTCCAAATCCCTTCGAATATCTCCGATTATCGAGGTGTCATAAGGTGTAATCACCAAAGTTTGCGCTTCAGGAACAGTAATCGTGGCCAATTCCAACACCTTCATCTTTGCAGTGCCGCCATATGCGCCTATTACCACATTTTCCACCAAAGCCGGGTTTGCCCGCCCTGTCCTAATCGTCATCACATCAGACTTCACAAACTCAATCACCCTCTGCATCTTCGATTTTACTTCCGCCAAATCCATCTCACTTATTATATTACCACAACCTTGTAGTCCAATATCTGAATGTTTTCCCCAAGCTTCCCAATGACCGATTTAATTACTTCTGACACTTTTTTGGAACCATCCCGCATATACTCACTATCCAAAAATTCCTCTACGTTCGCTGGATTTGAAGCGGCAATTTGCATAACCAACTCCTTACCCAAATGCATAAAATCATCCGTCTTAGCCACAAAATCTGTTTCACAAGCCAGTCCCAAAACGGCCCCCACCCGACCAGTGTGATGAATATACGAAAAGACATATCCCGCCTTAACTTCCCTCTCTGTCTTTTTGGCTGCCCGGTCAAGACTTAATTTCTTAATTATCTCAATCGCCTCATCAAATTTCCCTTTTGCCTCCTCCAAAGCTGCTCTGCAATCTGACACACCAGCCCCCGTTTGCTCTCTCAGTTTCTTGATATCCTCAATATTAACTTTCATCTTTTTTGGCCTTTCTCCCCTTAGTACTTAATATAGTGTCTGCTACCGCTTTTACTATTAGCTCTATCGACTTTACCGCATCATCATTAACAGGAATCACGTAATCCACCACCGTGGGATCTCCATTTGTATCCACCATCCCTATAACCGGAATGCCTGCTCTGACAGCCTCTTTGACGGCCACATCTTCTTTATGTGTATCGACTACAAACATTGCCTGGGGAAGTGAGTCCATATCCGAGACTCCCCCCAAAAATTTCTCGAGCTTTGCAATCTCTCGATCAATAAGTAGTTGCTCGTGCTTGGTATATTTCTTGAGCTCCCCGGCTGCGCGTTTTGCCTTCAAATCCTTCATTTTGTTCACACTCTTGGTCAACTGGCCAAAATTTGTCATCATGCCCCCCATCCAAGTCTGAGTAACATACGGCATACCAGCTCTAATAGCCTCAGATTTTACAAAGTCCGCAGCCTGCCTCTTGGTTCCTACAAACAATACCTTCCCACCCTCGGCCACAATCTTTTTCAAAACCTCGCACGCCTCATCCAAGCCCGCCTTAGTCTTCGCCAAATCAAAAATATGAACCTTGTCCTTCTCTCCGTAGATATACGGAGCCATTTTAGGATTCCACCGTCTCGACTGATGTCCAAAATGACATCCGGCCTCCAACAAATCTTTTAGTGTTATTTCTTGCATTTGATTGTTCTCCTTATACCTCCTCCGCCAGATTAAATTCAGGAGAACCCCCGGCGAAGTGTGAATTAAACAGACTGTATTCTAACCCGCTTCCCGCTCTATTGCAACAATTTAATTCTATTTCTGGGGTTTCCTCTTCTCAACTATCTTCTCAATCCTCTTTTTTCGCAACCCGCTTGAGAAATCGGCATCAGACTCACCTGGTAACCCGCCATCAAACATAGTCGCAGTATATATATAACCCCATTTTCTGTCAACAAATTTTTTTTTACGCCACACCCAATCGTTTTTGAGCCATCTTGACAATGTTTGGGTCGACACATTGTGTAATAACCTCATCAGAGACCTGATTTAGATCGCTTATCACACCTACAAACAATTCAAAATGCTTGTTTTTGTCCGCACCAAACACCTCTCCCATTTCTTGAAATTTACCCAAAATGCTATTCGTATCCACGCCGCTGGACAAAAGTGAGGATACCACTCCATCCCATTCATCTGAACCCTTCATTTTTTCAGCCAACATCATTATCAAAACTGACCTGCATACTGCTGGTTTATTTTTTTCAAGCAATCCTAAATTCTTCGGCATATCCATCTGATAATCGACCACCGTCGGGGCAAAACTAAGTAAATAATCGGCCGACGTATTATTCCCAAAATAATTACCTGTCATCAGGGCTTCGTAATGATATTTAACCAAAGAGTCCAGTCTTACGCCTGCCATCATGTCCGCCTCCCCCACCCCCTCATATATTTCTCTCAATGTTCCGTTTTGGGGTGGCTTATAATTCTCCACGTACAACTCTCGCCCAAACAATAACCTCACCTCGTCTTCTCCAGCTATCGGTCTGGACATTTTTTTTGGAAACTCCTCATATCCATGTCCCAAAACTGCTCTGCCAATAAACTTAGCCACCGCATCAGCTTCCTGATCATTTTTTATATCCAATCTCTGCCGGACTTCAGAATCCTCCAATATTGCTTTGATCTCCGAATAAGCCAATACCCCACTTGCTGTCTCATGTAAACCCAGTAAAAACACTTCCTTCCCATCTGCCACTGCATATTTTGCATCATCGTGAGTTTCTACGGCCCAACCCAACAAACCAGCTCCTTCAGGAATACCATCAAGCTCAGCAACCACAGCTTCAATGTGTCCCCGGGGCTGTTTGGGATCGTTTCTTTCGACAGCCTTAGCAATGGTCACATCACTTACTGCCAAGTGCTTCATTCTTCTCTTTTTAAAACTCCTCAACACCCCTAATACTTCATTCTGTAAATCTCTATCTTCCTTAAGTTTTTTGTCAACCTTCAAGATAATCTCCTCATTCGCATCTGGATCAAAATCAATCAACTCCTGCCTACATCTCCACAACGCCGAATCTTTTAAAAACTTAACTGCTTCGGTCTGACCCATATCTGTTCCATCAAGCTTTTTTTGAGCTTCCAAAGCCTGGCTTTCAAAATTAAACCCTTCTCCTAGCAGCGTATCCAATTTTTTGCCCAATTCCAGCCCCCCAACCTTAGGGTCAACTTTTACCAGTTTGCCAGCTCCTTCAACGTCAACATCCATGTTCAAATTTTACACCATTACTCAACTTTTGCCTTCCTTTTTCTCTTCTCTTCACCCAAAGCATTTCCAACAGCGTTAGCCACATCAGATGAGGTAAGTAAACCTGACACATTAGCCATCACTACATCAGACCCTACTCCCACTTTTTGCTTTACAAGCGATTTTATCCGGTCAACTACCTCGGCTTCCGCCATTTTTCCATGAGCTCCCACAATTACAAATGTCCCCCCAGGAGCCCACCGGATAACCACCGCACCCTCACCAGCCACCAAAACCGCCACTTCCCGCAAAACATCTGCTGTTTCCTTAAGCACCTTATCCCCACCATCATGTCCCTTCTCCGTATTAATTCCCTTAAAATTATTGATATCCATCACCACCACTCGCACCTCATCCCCATTTATAGTAGACGCATGCCGGATCATGTCCATAATCACTTGGTCACCCGCCCCCCGATGCAAAACTCCGGTCAAACTATCTAAAAATGAATTTTGTTCCAATTGCGCCAACCTATTCACCAATGTCTCCGCGTACTCAAATGGCCGACTGCGCAAACCTTTTTCAATCTCATCCGCCAACATTTGTTTTCGCCTCTTAGACGTTTCCAAAACCACTTGTTTTCTTTCAACCGTCCGGTTTGACGACACAACTTTTTCTTGCCCGATTTCGCCAACAAAAACCACTCTGTTTTTTCCTTGTTCTTTTGCCAAATACAAGGCTGTATCCGCTTGTCTCATCGCATCAGAAACCTCCACATTTTCATCTAGCATTACCACCCCAAAACTAGCAGTCAACTTGTCTACGCCCGGGACATTCGATTTTTTTGCCAATTCCGACTCAATCTCTTTTCTAATCTCTTCCAACATCTCACCGACTTGAGCCTTACTGGCATTTCCAATAAGTATTCCAAACTCCTCGCCACCCAATCTTCCCAATTTGACGTTCTTCCACGCTTCTCCACCCGGTGCTTCCAATTTTCTTTTTTGTAATCCATTAATTAGTTTCACTAATTCTCTTAATGTGTCATCAGCCTGCTTATCAATATCTGTCTTTGTCAACTTACCATCAGGTGCTCTCTTGGCCACCAATTTTCCAAAATTATCCAAGTCCATCACCGCCAAACACCCCTTTTCTTCAGGATGACCAGTTGAAAGTTGGGCCATTATCCCCACTTCTTTTAAAAATGGCCCCCGCTGCAAACTTCCTGTCATCCAATCACGCAGGCTCTTCTCCTCCAGATTCATGGTCATATCCACCAACTCTTTCACGCAGGTATCAAACACCTCACCTGCCACTTCCATTCGCTCCATAAATCCCCGCGTTTTTTCACCCACCTTTCCGCGCCAAAAATTCAACGACCCCGGCCTCAAGGTATCCACTCTTCGTTCTTGCGAACGTTGTTCCATCACAGTCTCCATCGCGTCACTCATATTATTTCTAAACCTCTAACAAATTTTTAAATAACATCGCCACCGTTACCGGGCCTACTCCACCTGGCACTGGAGTAAAAAAACTAGCCTTTGCCAACGCTTCTTGTGTAAATTCAGGTTTTGGGTACCCTACATCAATTGCCACAAAACCATCTTTAACCATCTCTTTCGTTATCAACCCCGGCTGTCCAGTAGCCGAAATGATCACACTTGCCCTGAGCAATGCCGAAGGGTCAAAGTCTTCCTTATCCATTCCAATTGCACCAGGAATCCATTTCATTAGCCCGCTACCAACCGAGCCTTTATTGCCCACAATTACAATCTCTCCCTCATTCCCTCTCCTGAATTCAGGAGAGGGATGTAAGGGTGAGGTACTAAAAGAGTAATTCAAAATTTCGACCACAGCCCTCACAGTTGCTGGCACAAATGGTGAATCTTCCCTCAACCCATCCACATCTTTTTTAGGATCAATCAACATTATCAACTCATCAGAATTCGGAAACGGCAACTGTACCATTATCCCATCCACAACCGGATCCGCGTTTAATTTTGAAATTAGAATCTTAATATTATTTGAAGTTTCGACTTTAGAATTTAGATTTTTTATCTCAAATTCTACCCCAAGTCGTTCCGCCATCTTCCATTTCATCTCCACATATTTCATCCCGGCCATGTTTTCAGGATCTACAAATACCACCAATTTTTTCTTCTTTCTAGGCAACTCCTCCTCAATTTGTCTGGCGAACTTTACTCCGTCAAAAATCATATGGAAATTTTCTGCACAACTCCAACACACTAACCTGTTTCTTGTTTTTAATCACCTCAAATATCATCTGGGCGATGTCTCTCATCTCGCCTTCCTTCATCCCCCTGGTAGTCAAAGCCGGAGTTCCTAGTCGGATTCCCGATGGATTAGCGGGGGGGTTGGGATCATGCGGCACGGTATTATAATTTACAATTATTCCCGACCTTTCCAAATCCTCAGCCGCATCCTTACCTCCACCACCCAAATTGATAACCATCAAATGATTATCCGTCCCACCCGTAGTCAATTTAAACCCAAGTTTCACGAGTTCTTCACTCAAAGCCTTCGCATTATTTACCACCTGCTTTGCATAGTATGTAAATTCTGGCGTTGCGGCTTCACCCAAGCAAACAGCAATCGCCGCCGTCGTATTATTGTGTGGTCCACCCTGCAGTCCGGGAAACACTGCTTTGTCAATTTTTTTCGCCAGTTCAACGTCATTTGTCATAATCATCGCCCCCCTCGGCCCCCGTAAAGTCTTATGGGTTGTGGTGGTAATTACATCGGCAAACCCTACCGGGCTAGGGTGCACTCCACCCACCACAAGTCCCGCAATATGAGAAATATCAGCCAAAACCTTTGCACCCACCCCATCCGCGATTTCCTTAAATCTCTTAAAATCAAATATTCTAGGATACGCAGTCGTTCCAATTATCATTAATTTGGGTTTTTCTGCTTTCGCCAATTTTTCTACCTCATCATAGTCAATCCACCCATCAGAATTTACATCATACTGCACCGAATTAAAAAATTTTCCTGAAAAAGTTACTTTAGGGTGCCCATGTGTCAGGTGTCCGCCGCCTGACAATTTCAAACCCATTATTTTGTCTCCGGGTTCCAAAAGAGCCATCAGCACTGCCGAATTCGCCGGACTACCCGAATAGGGTTGGACATTTACATAATCCACATTGAACAACTTTTTAGCTCGTTCTATGGCTAAATTCTCGATTTCATCAATTATTTTATTACCCTGATAATACCGTCTTCCGGGATACCCTTCAGAGTATTTGTTACCAAGCCCTGAACCCTGAGCCCTGAGCACTTGTTTGCTAACATAATTTTCAGAAGGAATCATAGCCAGCGTCTCCCCCTGTCTTCGCTGTTCTTTTTCAATCAACCCAAACACCACGTCGTCCATTGCAAAATTATACCTCTTGCGCATCGCTTCCGTACAAATAATTTCCATCCGGTCCAAACATCATATCCATAAAATATCCGTGCACCTGGTCAAACACCATCCCATCAGCCGTTGACAAATTGCCTGCCATACCGGATCGCATCAACGCCCTCTGCCAAACTCCTGCTCTTGCCGCAGAGTTAACAACATTATATTTTGCCCAAGCCACCTGACCTTCGGCAGACGGATCAGCTACATCCACATTCAACAAATGCACCCCAGGCAAACCCAACAATCGCCAAAACTCAACTTGCTGCAGCGCCATTTGCTTCACACCTTGTTCAAACACTCGCGGTTTATTTTCCCTTTTCAAAACTCTTTCGTGACACAATCCCGGATGTCTATCAACAACTAGCGCAGTAACCGGCAAATCCAACGCTTCCATTGCGTACAAGCTCAACAAGCGAGTAACTTCAGGACTATATACTTGTCCATCATACATCGCTAGTCGATCTGCCACACATAAAGGCCTACTCAGATCAATATTAGCTAAATAATCAAATAAATCGGCCAAAAATAACATCTGAAATGCTGCTCCGTCTAGCGACGTCCCTCCAGATAATCGCTTCTTTATAACCGTACCCACTTCACCATCCCGAGGAAACTTTACCGTTGATACCCCTATGCCCAATCTTATTCCAAATTCTACTAATGCCCCAACCATTGTCGATTTTCCACAACCGTTCAGACCCAACACAGCTAAAAGCTCTGTTTTTACTGGTGATCGTAATAAAGATTCACTAGTATCTCTCAACTGAGTTTCTGATACGCGAGTAAACGCTCCACTCATTCTGGGTTTTACTTCATCCAACATTTCTTTTGCTTCCAACAAAAATCCTGCCGTCGACCTGTCAAACCAATTCGTCAACAATTGCCAAGCCCTACTCCCACCCAATACCCTACCCTTTTGGGCAGCAACCATAGATACCAATACTGCCCTGGACAAAGGATCACTCCTGCCAATACTTCTTCCAAATCTACTTAAAACATCCTGTTCGGCAAAGAAATTACCCATCGAACCACTACCTCCATCGACCTGGTTTGCGATAGCCAACACTGAACTTCCCAAACACCTCAAGTCCCGATACCTACCCATATTTTCAGCTCCAACGCCGCAGGTAATTTCAGCCAACTCTTCTTCCACTTTTGCCATCCCGCCAAATATACCACACCCAAGCCTTTTACACTCTTCCTTCCCGTTCGAGGGCGGATTTTACGGTCAGAAGCCACACTTGCATACACTTTTTTCTATGCCCCACACACATTTCATTTGTCATAACGGCACGGCCTCCCTGCATAGCTATCCTCACAGCCGCCTGACACACCAAACACACAGCCGATTCGTAATCCCCATCCGGCTTATCAAGCCAACAAACAAACCTAGATTTTTCGCACTCAGTCACCTCGATCCCACAACTGGTTTAACCACAGCCCAAATCCTGGAAGCCACCGTTAGTATCGGCGCATCTCCACCCACCCTAATCCATCCATACCTATCTGCCATTTGAAAATATGTCTTTCTCAGCTGGTACCATTCTTCTTCATCCCCATACGGATGGGCCGGATCGGCCATTTCTGTTCTCATTGGTCCATCAATATATATAGACAAATCAGGATCCAAAGTATCCTCGTTTATCTCATCCATCTGCTCGACAGTTAGCCCTCTGGTCACCCCCCACACAATCCCGGTCCCCTTGTAACCTTCGGCAATCACTGTCATCCCTGAGTTAAGCCAGGCCTTCAAGGTAGGTTCAAATTCTTTCCTGTTTTTCGCAAACAACTTCTGCATATCCTTTTCATCCAAAGAAATCTTTTTTCTATGCAACATCTCATCCAATTGCGCTCCCGTTTTTCCGGCTTCATATACGGGATATCTGACTCTTCTAACCAACACCCCTTCGTCTCTTAATCGCTCTTCCAAAAGTCCCGCCTGTCTGCTTTTACCCACTCCCTCAGGACCATACAACACTACAAACAAACCCCTAGCTCTCATGCTTCAAATATATCACACACTTACCGTCGCTGAAACAACAGGCTTATTCCAACTCGCGTATTCACATTGTGGATAATTGCTACAACCAAAAAACGTCTTCATATTACGGGTCTTTTTCATGATCACTTCACCTGTCCCACATTTCGGACACTTTACACCCACCTTGTGTTGGTAATTAGCTTTATATTTACACTCCGGATACCGGCTACATGCCAAAAATCTTCCAAACTTTCCGATCCTGACCACCACGTCACCAACTTGTACTGAGCCCGTCGAAGTACAATCAGGGCACTTATCTCCAGTCAACTCGGCCTCCACCTTCACTCTCACCGAAACTTCCTGTACCCGGTCTAATTCTTTTTCAAACGGTTCGTAAAACTGGGCGATAACCGGCTGCCATTCCATTTCACCACCAGCTATCTCGTCCAACTCTTCTTCCATTTTGGCAGTAAACTGATAATCCACGATTTTCTCGAAATTAGTTACCAAAAAATCATTCACCGCAATCCCTAACGCCGTTGGTTTAAACCTTTTCTCCACTTTTTCTACATACTGACGTTCAGCAATTGTCGACAACGTCGGCGCATAGGTACTAGGCCGACCTATACCCATCTCTTCCAAGGCTTTTATTAGACTGGCGTCATTATATCTACTTGGCGGTTGGGTAAATTTCTGAGTTTTCAAAACATCCACACAATCCAACTTCTCTTGCAATTCTAGCTCCGGCAACTTCACCCCCTCATCTTCTTCTTTATCGACACCGTACACCTTTTGCCATCCTTCAAACTTAATAGTTAATCCTCTGGCCTCCAATCCATATCTTCCTGCTTGAATTTTTACTTTTACACTCTCCCCTATGGACTCTGCCATCTGACAAGCCACAAACCTTTTCCAAATCAGTTCATACAATCGCCCCTGGTCCTTATTTGCAATTAGCGATAAGCGATCTGCAATTTGCCCGACGTCCGTCGGTCTTATTGCTTCGTGCGCCTCCTGAGCCGACTTAGATTTGGTTTTAAATAGTCTCGGCGTATTCAACGCAAACTCTTTTCCAAATTGGGAAACTATGAGGGCTGAGCACTGAGCACTTGCCTCAGATGCTATATTCACTGAGTCAGTCCTGTGATAGGTTATTAATCCTTCTTCGTATAAATTCTGCGCCACTTGCATCGTCTTTTTCGCACTCCAACCCAATTTATTGGCCGCAGTCTGCTGCAAGGTAGAAGTTGTAAACGGCGGCAACGGCAGTCTAGTTACTTTCTTTTTATCCACCCCCACCACCACAAACTCCGCCACCCTAAGATCGTTTTCGACCCTACTCGCATCTTCTCCGTTCTTAACTTCTTCACTTACCAACTTAACTGTTAACTGTTCTACTGGTAAACTGTGCAACTTTTGCAACTCTACTTTTATATCCCAATACTCTTCGGGAACAAAGGCTTCAATTTCTCTTTCCTTATCTACAATGAGCCTTACCGCCACACTTTGCACTCTACCGGCAGATAATCCCTTTCTAATCTTTCTCCACAGTAATGGAGACAATTTGTATCCAACCAATCTGTCCAACACTCTCCTTGCCTGCTGCGCATTCACAAGTTTCATGTCTACATCTCCGGGATGTTTCAACGCCTCTTCTATCGCCTTCTTGGTAATTTCATGAAACGTAACCCGTCTTAGTACTTTGCCCTTAGTACCTAGCACTTCCCCCACATGCCAAGCAATTGCCTCACCCTCCCGGTCAGGATCAGTTGCCAGATATATCGTTTTAGCCTTGCTGCTTAATCTCTTAATCTCCTCAGTCCTCTTAATCTGCTTATCCGTTTGCACATATTCTGGCAAGAAATTAGATTTCATATCTATACCTAATTTCTTTTGCGGCAGATCTCTTATATGACCATAAGAAGCTTCAATTTCATAACCCTTACCCAAAAACCTGGACAGGGTTTTGGCCTTGGTTGGCGACTCTACAATTATCAAATCCATATCCGCAATTGTATCATTTACCCGATGTACTAACCCAAAACGGCTTCAATTTTACCCCTGTTTTCGACATCCAACCCACCCCCCAAAATCTCCAGTAGTTTTCTAAGTGCCACTCTCACCGCAAAATCTAAATATTTCTTAGCCTTAAATACATCCACTCCCTTATCTCGCAAAAAAACTGAAGTGACCTGAGATGTTCTTCCACCAGCTTCTCCTCCTTTTAAAATATCAGCCAGCGCCTGCCTATCCTCACTAGTCAAATCTTGATTTACAGCCTCAATCAAATTCCATTGAACCAATTCCAAAAACAGTTCCTTAACTTCCAACGCCTCGGTTACACCCATCCCCAAAACAAAAATTTCTATTATTTCTTTTAATTTCATAGCTTTATCCACTTAGTCCATCAGAATTAACCATTAGTTCCATTAAAATCTCCAACCCACCCCCACCCCTTGGCATTTTTAAATTTGACCAATTCCCCATTGATGCCATCAACACCCCCGACACCAGCACCGTAGCCCCATAAGCCAACATAACCGGCGGTGGCGGATCTTGCCACATATTAACCACCTTTTCTCTCTTTGTCCGCACCACATCCCTCAACTGCTGCATTGCATCTCGAATTTCCTCTACACTAAATCCTCCGGCCATTAATCTTATACTACTCTTTTTCAAACCCCCATTGCAAACTATTCCCCCTCACCCTTTGGGATTGCTGCATAATTGTAATTGTCCTCCACTCCAAAGTACCAGGCCAACATTTTTCTGACAACAGGAGCAGCGGAGTTTGATCCTTCCCCACCGGCTTCGACTAATACGGAAATTGAAATCGTTGGATTATCAGCGGGAGCCATAGCCGTTAACCAACCATGTGTCCGAATCTTTCCTGAATCAGCCATATATTCTGCAGTACCCGTTTTGCACGCCACTTGGGGTACAAATCCAAACAAAGGAAACGCTGTTCCCCCAGCACTACAAGCCCCCACCATCCCTGCCCTCACAACTTTCAAAATTTCAGGTGAAATATTGAGCATTGAGCATTGAGCACTGAGCATTGAGTTTAAATGCAGTCCACACTTTCTGCCACCACTAGCGATAATATTTGTCATCAAATTGACCTGAATAGGTGTAACCAGAGTATCTCCCTGGCCTATTGCCATTTGGTACGTATTTCCCAAAAACCAAGATTCATTCTTATGTTTTTGTTTCCACTCTGGGTCTACTACCAATCCCCCAACCTCACCCGGCAAATCAACTCCCGTTTTATTTGAAAATCCCATCCGTCTTGCCCAATCTGCAATTTCATCAGGTCCAACCGCCTCACCCACCTTATAAAAGAAAGTGTCTGTCGACCGAGCAATGGCTCTGGAAAAACCAATCACTCCTTCCACTTTTCCACTAGACGTAAATAACCAGTTTGTATACTTATAACTTCCGACCCTAATAATCCCCTGGTCATCCCAAGTAAAACCAAAGGGCACTTTTCCAGAACTCAACGCCGCTATTGTGGTCGTCATTTTAAAAGTCGACCCCGGAGCATACACTCCACCAATCGCCCTATTAAAAAACGGCAAATCATTCTGAGCACTGAGCCTTGCGTACTGTGCACTGATTGTATTTGGATCAAATCCTGGCGAGCTAACCAATGCCAATATTTCCCCAGTTCTCGGATCCGAAGCCACGACGGCCCCCTTCTTTCCCACCATAGCCTCATAGGCTACCCTCTGGAGAGCTGCATCTAAGGTTAATTGCAATTTTTCGCCAGCAATTGGCAACTTCTTACCCAATTGCCGAACTTCGTTCAACCCATTATCCACTTCGACCAGCCTTCCCCCATCAAGCCCTCTTAATCTTTTTTCATACACCGCCTCAATTCCACTCCGGCCTATCATGTCGCCGGGATCATATTTTCCACCCGCCTCTTTTAATATCCCCACTTCGTCCTCTTTAACTTGTCCCACATAACCTACCGCATGAACACCCGCTTCCCCCAAGGGGTACTCCCGCACATAACTATCGCCCTGAAGCACATTTCTGGCCAACTCAACTCCATTCCTATCAGTAATTATGCCCCTGGGGGCCGTAAGTTTAATTTTTTTAATCCGGTTTTGGTCCGCCAATACTTTATATCTCGCTGCATAGAAAACCTGAATGGTCAAAAGTCTCACAAGCAAAACTGCCATCAAAACAACCACCCCCACCCAAATCAACCACCCTCTTCGATAATCCCTAGGAGTGTCATCTTCTATTTTCGATTTTGTAGCTCGCATATCCGAAACTACAAAATCAGAAAAACTCACCCCCGGCCTAAACTTCCTCATTCCCAAATTCTACCTCAATCCCCCCACCACTTTCACTCTCGCCAAAAGTCGCATATCGTCCAACACTTTCCCACATCCTCGTACCACTGCCGTCATGGGGTCATCGGTAATATAGACCGGCATCCGTGTTTCTTCAGACATAAATCTATCAATCCCTGCAATCATGCTTCCACCTCCGGCCATCACAATTCCCCGTTCCAAAATATCAGACACCAATTCTGGCGGTGTCTCTTCTATCAAATCAGCTGTAGCCGAAGTAATTTCCCTTAGCACCGGTAGCAATGCCTCCCTTACCTCATCAGATGAAATCTTTAAACTTCTAGGCAACCCCGATTCCAAATCCCTACCTCTAACCACCATGTACTTGACCTTAGGTTTTTTGCTATCTTCCCCCTCGCCCAAAAACGCCATCGGGTGAGCATTACCCAAATTAATCTTGACCTCTTCCGCGGTCCGTTCACCCAACAATACATTGTATTTTAGCCGCATAAAATGAATGATCGCCTCATCCATCTCATCCCCCGCAGTCCTTATCGACTTATTAAGGACTATCCCACCCAATGAAATCACCGCAATTTCGGAAGTACCGCCCCCAATATCTACCACCATTACCCCACCTGCATCAGAAATAGGCAAGTTGGCCCCAATCGCTGCCGCCATTGGCTCCTCAATTAACCAACATTGTCTAGCTCCGGCAGACAAAGCAGCCTCCTGAACCGCCCGCCGTTCTACTTCAGTAACACCCGACGGAATCCCTACCACTACCCGCGGCTTGGGTACTCTGGGAATAAGTTTCCCCGACTCGTGTACCCGTAAAATATAATGTTTTAGCATCACCTCTGTCGCATCAAAATCCGCAATCACGCCATCCTTTAATGGTCTTATCGCTTCTATTGTTGCCGGTGTCCGACCTAACATCTTTTTAGCTTCTTCGCCTATTGCCAACACCTGTTTTGTTTTTTTATGCCGAGCCACCACCGAAGGCTCCCTAATTACAATGCCCTTGCCCTTTACATGAACCAACGTATTGGCAGTACCCAAATCTATTCCAATATCATAGGACAGTAATCCGAAAAAATAATCAAACATAGCCTAAACCGCAATATACGGGGTCAAACCCTTTTATTCAAGTACTCCCTAAATTCTTCACCAATCTCAGGGTGTTCCAGACCAAATTCAACTACCGTTTTTAAATACTCCAATTTATTACCCGTATCATAATATTTTCCACCTACTATTTCTTTAGCCAAAATTCTCTTACCCGCCAAGAGCATCAATTTTAGTGCGTCGTTGTAATACAACTCATCCTCTGGTTTCCTCTTTTCAGAAGCCGCATCCAAAAATTCAAAGATGTCCGGCGTAAAAAGTCCGGCACACACATTCAGCATATCCGAAGGTGCATTTTCTTTTCCTGGCTTTTCGACAATAGTCTTAATATCCATGATCCCTTCTTCTATAAATTCACCGGCACTAACGCCATACCTGTCATAGTCCTCATCAGATTTTGCTCTTAACGCGGACAAAACCGAAGTGCCATATTTTTCATATACATCTAATAATTGCCTAACTCGGGAAGGTGTCGCTTTAATAAAGTCGTCTCCCCATATATATAAAAAGGCTTCATCAGAGAGTAGGTGTCGTACATTAAGTAACGGCGTCCCGTTTCCATACGGCCCCTTTTGTCTTACATACACAAAATTTGCCATATTCCCGATTCTTTCTACTTCCGCCAACAATCCCGCCTTCTTTGCCCCTCCGGCCCTCAATATGTCTTCCAATTCTGAAGACGGAGCATCGAAATGATCCTCTATACTCCTCTTATGATACCCGGTAACAATAAATATATCTGAAATACCAGCTTCTACTAGCTCGTCTACCACATACTGGATCACTGGCCTATCCACAATCGGTAACATTTCCTTTGGCATTGCCTTCGTCTGCGGCAAAAACCTAGTTCCAAACCCTGCCGCCGGTATTACCGCCTTCGTCACCCTCTTCCGCATAAACAAATCATACACTACTTATCCAGTGCTTCCCTCATCGCCCTGTTTATTCTTCTTCTTGTTTCCCTCCTTGCCTCCATAGACTCGACCCATTCCAAACACAATTCGTTAAATTCCCTCAACCAAGACACATAAGCCCAAGCAGCCCGCACCTGTGCCTCACCCGATCTCTTTGCTTTTCCACGACCCCTACAAACTCCGTCATTATCTCTTATTTTCGCCACAACCCTCCTGGCCATATCCGAAATTCTATCACACACCATGCTAAACTAATTACTACCATGCACTGGCCTCAAAAAACAATCCGCATCTGCATGTATCTGCTTTTTATCATTACTCCACTTATCTTTCTCCCCTTTACCTCCGAACTTTTCGAATTCAACAAAATGATCGTCGTCTACTTTCTGACGGCAATTATTACCAGCTCCTGGGCCATTGACAGTGTTATCCAAAAAAAACTCGTCTTTCAACGCACAATTTTGGATCTGGCCATCTTAATCTTCTTAATCACTCAATCTCTTAGTCTCTTCTTCTCCATCGACCCCCACATGTCCATTTTTGGCTACTACAGCAGATTCAACGGCGGCCTGCTTTCTCTGATTTGCTACAGCATTCTTTACTGGGCCTATGTCACCTATATGGATCAGAGATCAACTCTTAGGACTTTGTCCTTAGCCCTTAGCACTACAGCACTCGTATCAGTATATGGAATTCTGCAACACTTTGGTATCGACTCGGCCTCCTGGGTTCAAGACGTCCAAAACCGGGTTTTCTCCACTCTTGGCCAACCCAATTGGCTAGCCAGTTATCTAGTAGCACTCATCTTCATCCCCATATCTTTCGCTACTTCAACAAAAAACAGATCTATAGGCATTATGCACTATGCTATTAGCGTTGTTTTCTTTCTCACCCTCCTTTTCACCAAATCCCGTTCAGGGTTATTGGCTTTTGCAACTTCCTCAGTATTCTTTTGGGGCTTCTATACGTTCAAAACAAAAAAAATCCGACTCTTCCTGATCCTCAACACGATATTCATACTCCTTCTGTTGGTCACCAAAAACCCGATCCGCGACAAAATATTTGGTTCTTCGAATTTAGAAATTGGTATTTCATCTACCCCTGTTCTGGAAGGCGGGGGGACAGAGTCCGGCAATATCAGAAAAATTGTCTGGACAGGCGCCTTACGTATTTGGCAAGCGTCCCTCAAGAATTTTATCTTCGGAACTGGCCCGGAAACATTTGCGCAGTCTTACTATCAATTTCGCCCTATTGAACACAATTACACATCAGAATGGGAGCTTCTTTACAACAAAGCTCACAATGAATTTTTAAATTATTTGGCCAACACCGGCCTGTTTGGATTATCAGCATACCTATTATTATTGGGGTTCATGGCAACTGTATTTATCAAATATTTACAAAGCGAGCACGCGCAGCGAGACCCCGCCGTGCGGGGGAGTTCGAGCATGCGAGACTGTAAATATTTGATAATCGGACTAGCGGCCGGCTGGACATCGATTTCTGTCATGAATTTCTGGGGTTTTTCG
Organism: uncultured Gammaproteobacteria bacterium; assembly: GCA_964633995.1. Taxonomy (GTDB): domain Bacteria; phylum Patescibacteriota; class Microgenomatia; order CAZETR01; family Amesbacteraceae; genus CAZWKN01. The sequence continues at coordinate 82,921 of CAZWKN010000001.1, read as the reverse complement.
GTTGTCATAACTCAAATCCTCCTCTTCCTCCTCCCCGCAATTGCGATGTCTCTAAATACGCAATACGCAATACGCAATACGCAATCTGTAATATCGAAATCCCAAATTTTCTCCATCACCTTAATATTATTTGCGCTAAGCTATACGTTATATGCAATAATTACTTATTGGTCTGCAGACATCAGCTTTGCCAAAGGCCAAAGAGACTTTCGCATCTTTTCCCAAACCCAGGACCCCAAAGACGCCATATCCTCATATCAACACCTTTCCCAAGCCTACAATTTAAACCCCCAAGAACCAGCCATCATTTCCGAGCTTTCTGTGCCAGCAGCTTACATGGCCTTACTAACCGCCGAAACTGACGCCACCACCTCGGCCAAATTTGTAAGTATTGCCGAAGCCGCAGCCAACAAAGCTATAAGCATAAGTCCATACCATCCTAATTATTACAAGACAAAATCCCGGGCCATGCTTGTTCTTGCCACTTATTTCCAAGGCTATTTTGCCAAAGCAGACGAAGCATTGGTAGGTGCAACCAAAATTTCACCCACAGATCCCAAAATTCCTTACAACCGGGGAATAATCGCCAAATACGCTGGTGATAAAGTGTTAGCCAAAAAATATTTTCAAGACTACCTAACTCTCAAAGCAGCAAATGCATCCGAATCTGCCGAATTTTTAAATCTTCAGTTAAAATAGGCTCATGTCAGACATAGTTACAGTTCCCGAACCCGTTCTTCGCCAAGTCGCCAAATCTGTCACCACACTTGATAAAAAAGTGTTGGACATCATTTCCCACATGCAAAAAGTCTTGCTGGCTGCCAAAAACCCGGTCGGGGTCGGCCTTGCAGCTCCCCAAGTAGGCATTTCCCTCCGCATATTCTTTATTCGCCCCAATCCCAAAAAAAAGCCCCAGCTTTTCATTAACCCAGAAATCATCAAGTACTCCCAACGCCTCCAAATCCCAGATACTAAAAACGGGGTTTATGAAGGCTGCTTATCCATTCCCGCCCACTATTCTCCCATCAAACGCTCCCTAAGCGTCACCGTAAAGTACCAGACACTTAGCACTTCGCCCTTAACACTTAGTCCTGTGCAAGAATCCTTTTCAGGATTCTCTGCGCATATCATCCAACACGAAATGGATCATTTAAACGGCATCCTTTTCATCGACCGGGCACTTGAACAAGATTCCAAAATCTTCCACGTCACCGGAAAAGACTGGGAAGAGGTATCCATCTAGACATTTTTTACTTTAGGTGTATACTATAGGGCATGCTCACCGAAGCTCAAGCTCCTCAAACTGTCCAGGCGTGTAGTGTCTGGCAAGAGCCGGTTTGTACCGATCCCAAAGGGATCAGAACCTCCGCAGTAGGTGGGGTAAGCGCCTCTGGCCCAATTGGCCTAAACGAAGGCGATTTTAAAAATTCCCTAGCCTGGCACGCAGGAGCAGACCCCACTACTTGTCAAATAAAACTTGAGGAGATCAGTGGGACTCTTTATGCCACCATCCTTACTCCAGAAACCTGCAGCAACCCCAATTTCATCCCACCCCAAAACCCAGTACCCGAAACGGGCGACCCAAAACCCCTAAATTCGACAACGACTAACGATAATCAACTCGATTCCTCCAATGTTACAACCGACACACTCAAAACGGTGACTCTTGGCGAATTTGCCACAGAATTAGTGGGGACAAAAACAATCAGTGCATTGGGTTTTTGCCTTTCAAGTGCTGCTCTTGGATTGGCGGGTTTTTTACTTTATAAAGGAGTAAAAAGAATAAAATCCGGTTTCCATCCATCGACCGTTGACCCAGAAACCCAAGAATTAAATTTGCAAATTTTTCGAAGATTAAATAAATCCTTAACCGGCAGAGGACAAGACAGTTTTATACTTGGAGAAACTCCATTGGGTCAACTTGAATCTTTGTTTTCTGAAACAGCAAGAACCGATCCCCAACTAGCTCACTCCGCAATCGTTCGAGCACTTACCTCCCACGGTCCTAGTATCACCAAAAACGAAGTACCCGGGATCATCCAGAATGTCCAAGATCACCCCATTTCTCATGGTAGATCACAAAAAAATATCGGACTAGAAAATCGCCGAAAACGCGCCAAACGATTCGCAAGTTATAGAAAACAAGGAAGGTAAATCACATGACAAAAGATTCAGATCAAAAACTTGAAAAAAGTGGTTTCTCAACACCAACTAAAGTTGCAATTGGCTTAATTGTCTTGGGTCTTGCGGAAATGGCTATTTCTACAGGCCTTCAAAATCTAGCCGCCCAACATGGAATGAGAATTGATTCCCCCACTCTTGACGCAGCCAACTTAATCGCCTTCGGTGCTGTAGCACTTTCTTCATTATATTTAGTCCTAAACGCATTCAATCATGTTAGTATTTCTGATAACGATCGAGGCGTGGATAAAAAAGTTGGGGATATCGACGACCAAATTACCAATGTTGAGGACCTTCTAGAAGGATTAACGACCATCCGAGATGAGTTCGCAAGTAAACGAATCCGACCCAAAAGGGAGAAAAAGAAAGATAAACCACCAGAAGGGGACGACGACTAACTTGGTATAATTCTCCCATGCAAGATATCGTCTTTTTTGGCTCATCCCCCTTTTCCATCATAGTCCTTGAGAAAGTACTAAGTGCTAAGTGCAAAGTACTAAGTGTTGTTACCAACTCCGATAAACCGGCCGGAAGACATCTAAGGCTCACCCCCAACCCAGTCAAAGTATTTGCCCAAAAAAATGACATTCCAGTTATTGAAAATATCACCCCCTTTCCCCCTCTTACGACGAAGGCACGAGCCGAAAGTGAGAATTTAAGAGGGGGAACCGAAGAGGGTGATATAGTTGGCTTAGTCGCCGCCTACGGCAAGATAATCCCCAAAGAAATTTTGGATAAATTTAATGGTCATATTTACAACATTCACCCTTCGCTACTACCCAAATATAGAGGAGCTTCTCCTCTTCAACAGCAGATATTAGATGGCGTTTCCGATACCGGCGTCACCATTATCCAAATGGACGAAAAAATGGACCATGGCCCAATTGTGGCCGTCCAAAAAGATACAATCTTGCCCACCGACACCTGGATCACGTTGGGTAATCGCCTCTTTGAACTTGGAGCAGATCTATTTCTATCCTTAGCACTTAGCACTTCGCACTTAGCACTAAAAGAGCAAGACGACAGTCTTGCGACTTACACCCACAAGCTCACCCGCCAGGACGGTTTCATTGACTACAAACAATTAAAGGATTATTTGGAGCTTAGAGTTTCGAATTTAGAAATTGAAAGAAAACTTAGAGCCTTTTCAGGTTGGCCTGGCATCTGGAGCATCGATCCAAAAGGACAGCGTATCAAACCTTAATATCTCTCCACCACAGTTTCTTCTTCAAAATAAAACAACTCATCATTGTTATCTCTAATCCTTTCAATGATCTCTATATCGGTTTTACCCGTGTCCGCATTTTTCTTTTCCCATTCAATCATCTGTCCAAACTCGACCCAAAAATTTTCCCCAAACATATTTTTTTCTTCCAATTCACCTTCAGGACGCCTACATACACACACATTGTAAAAAGTATCTTCAATCACCTCACCTTGTTTGGTTTTTCTAATTTTTCTGTGCACACCCAACAGTTTAAAACTACCCACCAAACCAGTCTCCTCCTTCAACTTCCTACTTGCGGCAGCTTCTATTTTTTCTCCGGGCAATACCTTGCCGGCCACCGAAGTAATATCTCCAAAAAACGGATGTCGCAGTCTCTTTTGTGCCAAAATTTTAGCGCCATTTACGACATACAACACTACCGACACTTTGAACGTCTGTTTCAAGTTGCCCAACAAATCCATGTTCGCAACAAACTTTTTTCCTTCAATCGTCAGGGTGTATACATTTCCATTCTTTTCAACCCAGGCCATTCCCACCAGTGTCTGCAAATGGTAATTAAACTTATCGCTCTCAAGTTCCCGCGGCTTGATTTGCGAATATCTCAGCCCTTGTTCACACTTAGCCAAACTCGTAAGAATGTCAGCTTGTATTTGATTCACCGCTCTATTTTATACCAACCGTCCCCCCCATCTACATTCACCTCATATTTCATCCAACAATCTTTTTCCCATCGGGGAATCCACAGACACCAGCTGAAAATCGCCAACTTTCATCCCCCCCATTCCAGACGGCACCAAACAGCATTGAAGTAGCTTTCCTCCAACCTCAATCGTCTTTACTCCCCACAACTTATCACCAGACTCTTTACCATCTATTTTTTGCATCAAAGTCCTGACCCTTTTTATATCCACTTCCAATGCAGTTACCAATTTCTCTTTTTCCGACCTAGTTGTATCAGAATGAGACTCCATGGCAGACGGGGCACTTAGCTGAGCCTCCCGTGCCCCTTCAAGAGCCTTCTCTAAAGTTGCCTTTTGGGTTAGAAGTAACTGTTTGATCTGCTGCTTCATACAGATTCCACATTCTCCCTCTATACCCCGTCAAAATCCAGTGAACGCCTCTTCACAAAAACTATCCTATGCTGCCGCTACCCACTTTTTCTCATCCAGACTCCCGATCTTTCTCAAACACTTGGTGCACAACCTAACCCTAATTGCCTCACCCTTAATAGTTACTTTTCTATAGTGCAAATTCGGCTTAAACACTTTCCTGGTCTTTTGAGCTCTCTTTTTCCACCTTCCACCCGCCACACCACGCCCGTGAACACCTGTTTCACCATACTGCACACCCTTACCGCAATAATCACACATATATGCCATGCGAAGGATTTTAACACATTTAATAATTGTCCGGCAAATCGTTTTCAAAAAGAATCGCTCCCTTATCTAGGGAAACCACATCGCGCCATTCGTTCACACTCGAAACAAACACACACTTACCCTTAAAAGTACTCACCAGGGCCTCTGTCCGCTCGTTTTTGCCCACCAAAACCAGCAAATCCACCACTCCTGTCATTTTCGTCCCCAATTCCCGATGCACACGCCCACTCTCGCTTCCAAGTTCCACTATCCCTGGCGTAACCACTACCCTTGGAGCGGAAAAATCCCCCAAATACGTAATTGCAACAGCAAACCCATCCGGATTTGAATTGTAAGTATCGTCCAATATTGTCAACTCTCCATGTTTCTTAACCTCCAACCGATGCCTAACAGGCTTAATTAATTTCGTTCGCTCCTTTATTTCTTTTGGTGTAATACCAAGCTTGGCGGCCACTATCCCAGCCCCTTCGACATTTTGCTCCAAAGGTGTCCTGTAAACGTTCTTTCCATATTCCAAATAGCCTGTTCCAGTTACACTTTTGCCATTTACTACTACCAAACCATTTTTAGTAGCCACCCAATCCGCCAGCTCCAATACAGTAGCCCTGGCTTTCTCCACCCCCCCCATCCTTTCTCCATGTTGCTCGTTTACGCCGGTAACAATACCCATATCCGGATCCACCATCTCACACAGTTCTTTTACGTCTCCGGGTTTGTATTCCCCCATCTCGCAAATAAATATTTCATAGCCCTCATCTAATTCAAGGTCAACCGCTTTAACAATTCCTTTTACCGTATTAAAACTTTCGGGGGTCCTGTAAACGCGGTATTTTCCCTGCAGCAATGTATACAACACCTCTTTTGTGCTGGTCTTACCAAAACTTCCAGAGATTCCCACCACCCTAAGTCCCGTCTTTTTTAGTCCGGCTATTTTTAATTTGGTCTGCTTTTTTCTATACTCCAAAACCCATCTCTCAAATACATGTATCAGTGTCGTCCCCATTGCCAAACCAATCCACGGCCAAAAATATGTAACTGGCCACACAACCAAGCTAAACCAATACACTAATTTCAATTTCAATGTCCACACTATCGGTTTTTTACCCTCCAGAGGCTTGGGGTTGGGATGACTTTTGACCCAACTAATAAACCGATCGACCTGATACTCCTCAATCTGCAAGATGTTTAGATAAAGTAATAGATTCTTCATATTCCTTCTTCCTTTAATATCTGAATAAACTCATCAAGTTTTTCCACATGCGGACTATGCCCTGCACCCCACACAATCCGAAACACTGACCCCAAGATACCCTTATGAATCATCTTGGCCTCGGACAGCGGAAGTATACTATCCCGCTCACCCCACACCACCACCGTAGGCACTTTTATCTCCGGCAGCAAGTAGCGCAATGGCTGATTAATAACTTTCTTAAATATTTCCATCATGTTTCCTGAATTTTTATAATCGGCCGACCCCAAGATCCTTTTGATATTTTTCGGTAACCATCTGAACCACGGAGCCAAAACCCTAACCATTCTGGTTTTTAAACTTTTCATCTCCATTCCAGCCGCATCCACCAACACCAACCTGGATATGGCTATTTTTTTAAAACCGGCCAAAACAATGGCCACTCTTCCCCCAAACGAATGCCCTATTACCACCGGATTTTTTACCCCCATCGTTTTACAAAACTCCACCACAAAATCTGCATACTCATACGCCCCCCAATCACTTTGAACCCGGCTGGTTCCTCCAAACCCGGGCAAATCTATGAGAAACACCCGGTAGCCATCTTCCGAAAAGTTGTCAGCCACCCTCTTCCACTCCTCAATGCTTGCCTGCCAACCATGAAGTACCACCATATCCTTTTTCCCACTCCCTACCACCTGATAATTAACCAATATTTCTCCAATTACTTTCTGCACAATAGTATTTTACCAATCGACGTAAAGAGAATCAGTAAGATTTTTTGCACGTCTGTACTCGACCAAGGATTTTATGGTTACAATTCCAATATTAAACCTAATCGAAATAGTCTCCAATTTAGACATTCGCGCCATCCTTCCATCGTCATCCATTATCTCAACAATCACTCCAGAAGGTTTACACCCCGCCAACGCAGCAAAATCTGCCGATGCTTCGGTGTGACCAGTCCGCTCAATAACCCCACCTCTTTTTGCAGCTAAAGGAAAAACGTGACCCGGAAAAACAAAATCGTCCCCAGTAACCCCCACCTCGATTATTTTTTGCATCGTCAATGCCCGATCATAAGCCGAAATTCCCGTCGTTGTTCCGTGTCGAGCTTCACACGACAAATGAAAAGCAGTCTGATGCACTGAACTGTTATTCAGAACCATCGGCGGAATATTTAACTTCTCCAGTCTACTTTGCGGCAAACTAACACAAATCAACCCCTTACCATAAGTAGCCATGAAATTAACTTTATCCGGATCTATTTTCTCAGTCGCCACAAACAAATCTCCTTCATTCTCCCGGTCTTCATCATCAACAACTATCAACATTTCTCCACCTTGAACCCTTTTTATAGCTTCTGGAATTTCTAAAATCATACTTTTTCAAACACATATAACGTATGAAAATCATAAGCATATTCCAATTCAGGATCTCCCATCTCCAAGATCACTTTCTGTTTTAATTCATCAAGCTTCTCCCTAAGTTCACTATCCGACCAAAATGTCAAAGCGGATATTGGCCTACCAGATAGCCAAACAATCCATTCGGAAATTGATCTAAAGCTTTTTTTAATACATATCTCCTTCACTGCTTTCAAATCAAAACCGTTTTCTCGAAACACTTTAATCACATCGGGGCCGTCCGGAGTTCTTAAATATTCCCACTCAAGCACCTCTGGCAACCACTTGTAATTTAATGTAGTTGCCAACTGACTATGAGTAGTATTGGCCACAACAACCCGACCACCATTTCTCAACTTGTCATAAATTGCTTTCACCAATTCAACCCGATTTTTTACCATATGAAATGAATGATACAAAAGCATCCCATCTATCAAACTACTGCCCTCAAATACCCCCGGGTCTTCCATTGATAAACATTTAATCATTACCCTTTTTGATAACCCTTCCTCCTCAATTTTTTCTTGGCATTTACTTACCATCTCGGGGGATACATCCACCCCCACCCACCTTGACATCGATAACCTCTTAGCCAAGGGAACCATTATTCTTCCGGAACCACAACCCAAATCCCAATACTTTCCATCCCGAAATCTCAACCATTTCTTCACAAAACGGACAATCTCATTCTCGACTTGGAGTGGAATAGCCCGTTTAGCCTCATATCCCAAAGCGAGCTTACTCAAGTCATACTTTTTCATTCTTTCCCCTTTCCCATGCCAAACAAACCAAATACTTTACCAAATGCTCAAAATCAACACCTGCCGCCTCAAACATTGCCGGCATCCAACTTGTAGTGGTCATGCCGGGCAAACTTGTCGCCTCTAAAAAATACGGCACGCTATTGTTTCCCAAACGGATATCAAAACGTGCATAATCGCGTAAATTTAAGGCTCGAAACGCTTTAATCGAGTCATCCTCGATCTTTTTTCTGACACCCAAAGCCAACCTGGCCGGCACCTCTCTGGCGTGCCCCTTATTCTGATAACGTGCGTCGTAATCAAAAAAATCCTGTTTAAACTTTGCTTCCAAAATCGGTAACACAACACACACCCCTCTTTCTTCGACTACCATCGAACTTATTTCCCGACCTCCAACATACCGTTCAATAAACACATTTTCTTTATCTTTTAATTTGATTAGCAGTTTTTCCAACTCCCCAAACTTTTTTACCAAAAATACACCCCTACCAGATCCCTCGGCAGCTATCTTGACCACCAAAGGAAAAACAGTTTTTTTACAATTTCGGAACTCTACAATCTCTGGTGTATTTACACCAATCGCTTGCCAAATTCTCTTACTTGCAAGCTTATCCATACCCAGGCAACTTCCTTCCACCCCAGAGCCAGTATATACAACCCCAAACCTATCTAACAAACCCTGCAACTGACCATTTTCCCCCCAACCCCCGTGCATGGCAACAAACACCATTCCTACGTTTTTCAGTTTCGCTTCCCAGTCTAGTATACGAAAACCATCTGGATCCACCAATTCAGTATCCAGTCCAGTTTTTTCCAGCACCTCATGCACCCGCCTCCCGGTAACTTTTGACACTTCGGCCTCAGACGAATTACCCCCCGCCAAAATCACCAACCGCCTGCAAGACAACCCCAGCGTCACTCGCTTAAATCTTTCGTCAATATTATTTTGCGATAGGTCCATACTTTGCTTGCCGCCCCGTCATTCTGGCGTAGAATTGATTTCCAAAATCAAAATGCCACCATTCTTCAGAATAATTAGAAAACCCTGCCCCAATCATTGCATGATATAACCGTCGCCTGTTCATCATAGCCTCCACATCACTCAACGTCACAATATTTCGTGGATTCTCAAAATACGCCGTTGCCGCTTCGGGGCCAAAATGGTCAAAACCGGTACCCATATTTAGTTCTCTACCCGCTCTATCAACCAATGTTACGTCCACCGGTCCCCCAGTAAAATGTGGAGACGGCCTAGTTATATTCTCACTTGGAACCGAAACGTATGTTTGGGTAAGCGCCATCAGCTGTTCATAACTTAAGCTTGGACTAGCGACAGAGAGCATTCTCCAAAAACCATCAAATAAACCCTGCTGTGTTTCAAGTGGTCTATGGGCATCCCATACTTTTATTCTCAAACCTTCGCTTGCCACCAGCCTGGCCGCTCTAACTAACCTCACCACCGCTTCCTCTCGTAGTTTTTGCTCAAAAGTGGCCCCAGACACCCCGTCAAGAAAATATTTAGGCTCAACCACAATGCCATATCCAGAGGGCAACTTTGCTAAATCGATCAGTTTCTCGTTTGCACTCAACTCCGAGGCGATAGGAATAGCCTTCCACCCGTCCATCCTACCTCCCGTCGGAATAGGGACATTGGCCCACAAAGAAGTAATTATTCGTTCGCCACCAGCCATACGTTTGATTTTATACCTACTTGTCAAAATGTTAGAATAAACCCATGCTCGGTTTACTTTTTTCCAACCCCTTCGCTTTTGTGGTTATATTTGGCGGCATAATTATTGCCATAGGCATACACGAAGCCGCCCACTGCTTTATGGCAGACCGGCTGGGCGACCCCACCCCGGAATCGATGGGCAGGCTTACCCTAAACCCCCTAGCCCACCTGGATCCCATGGGCACGCTAATTCTGCTAGTTACCGGCACCTTTGGCTGGGGCAAACCCGCCCCGTTTGACCCATACAATCTCAGAAACCCCGCAAAAGATGTCCGCCTGGTTGCTTTAGCCGGTCCCGCCAGCAATCTTCTTCTCGCAATTATACTTTCTCTGATTTTTCGCCTTAGTACTTTGCCCTTTACCCTTAGCACTGTCCTTTATTCTCTTATAAGTCTCAATGTAAACCTTGCCCTTTTTAACCTAATTCCCATCGCTCCATTAGACGGGTCCAAAATCTTTACCAATCACTACGGCGCACCTTCTCAAACCCACTTTCTACTACTTATGATTTTGATTTTTACCGGCCTGGCCTCCACAGTTCTTTCTCCCATCTCCCACCTCATCATCAACCTCCTCATCGGCCAACCCTAACCCTTAGTACTTAGTACTTTGCACTTAGCACTTTTTATGTTGACAATCCCGTATAATATATTTGTCCTGCCAAGAAGGATCGTTAGGGACATTTTCCTTGACTATTTTTCTCTCGAAGGGCACGGCGCAAATTTTTATGGGTCCTAGTACCCGTAAGGACATCCCTGCCTCAAGCATTATTGACAGGGTAGCCAGCCCACTTTCATTTGACTCGGGGGAGATACCTTAAACACCTGATTGGCGGGACACTTTTTTGTTAAAATAGCTCTACGCCGGGATAGCTCAGAAGTAGAGCAGGGCTTTTGTAAAGCTCAGGTCGGGATTGCAAAATTCCCTCCCGGCTCCAAATCTTTTACTCTTCTACTCTCCTGCTTTATAATCATTTCATTGCCGGGATACTCAAGCGGTCAACGAGGTGTGACTGTAAATCACATGGCTTTCGCCTTCGTAGGTTCGAATCCTGCTCCCGGCACAAACACAGGATTCTTGGCGCAAGCCAACATCCTGCTCCCGGCACACAAAACAAACTTGTGTTAATATAAAAACATGAAGTGGATCAAATCCAACAAGCTCTCTTCATTTCTACTTCTGGTTGTAATTTTTCTTCTTGGCAAATCGCTAACCATCCCCCTATTTGGTGTCTCCACCCTTAAAATGTCCGCTCCTACGTATTCTGACAGTGTCGGCGTGGCCAGTCTCGGCATGAGTAGATCCCTTTTGCCAATACCGGAGTCTGCCAACCCAAACATCCCCCTAACAAACCGCAAAACCGTCACCAATTCCGATTTTTCCCTATTGGTCAAAAATGTCAAAAAATCAACTCAAGACATCAGATCTCAAGCTGAATCTGTCGGAGGCTTCATGGTCAACTCATCCGCCCAATATCCTGAAGGAGGAGCCACTGGGTATATTTCTGTCCGTGTCCCGTCAACCAAACTCGAAACCTTTTTAGAAACCATTCGAAACCTGGCCGTCCGAGTCGTCTCTGAAAACGTATCAGGCACCGACGTCACTGATCAATATTTAGACATCGAATCCAGGCTAAACACCTTAACCCAAACCAAATCTACGTTTGAAGATATTTTGAGTAGGGCAAAAAATGTAGACGAAATACTCCGCGTTCAACAATCCATCTTCCAAATTCAGGATCAAATAGATTCGTACAAGGGCCAAAAGCAATATTTGGAAAACACCACTTCCACATCCCTCGTCTCCATAAATCTATCCACAGACGAACTTTCCCTGCCATATAGCCCTTCTCAGCCCTGGAGGCCCCAAGTTATCTTTAAAACTGCAGTAAGAACTCTCATGTCCTCTATCCAAAGCATCGGCACTGCCCTCATCTGGCTTACAGTCTATTCAGTTCTCTGGATTCCGGCACTCGCCATCGTTCTCTATTTCGCCCGCCGCAAAAAAACCCAATAATCGTGGCCATGTCAAATCTCCCCTTCCGGCATCAAAACAAAATCCTCTACGAGCAACTCCAGATGTTTGCCAAGGATCTGTACACCTTTTCCGGCAAGTTACCTGAGTTTGAAAAATACGGCATCATCAAAGATATCAGATCACTTGCAGGCAACTTAGTTGGGGAATTTGCCGTCGGTTACACCCGTACTTCTGAAACTCGGCTGCACGAATCCCTTGATCATTGTCTTATTATTATTGCCAAAATCACCGCACTTGTAGATTTATGCCTAACTCTGGAATACATCTCCACCGCCGCCCACTCCCACCTGGTGTTTCAGTGTGAAGAAATTACCAAACCCATTTACGAGGCCAGAAAAACTTCCAAAGAAAAAAACAACTGATTAATGTAAAATTTCCCCGTGCCTGGTTAGTTCAGTGGCAGAACGCATTCTTGGTAAGAATGAGGTCCTGAGTCCGATTCTCAGACCAGGCTCCAAACTCTCCTACTTTGCGTCATACATTGTTCTCACAAACTCTCTGATACTTGTGACACCCTCATCAACAAGCCTAATTCCTTCTTTATCCATCCCCACAAACCCCCTCTGCACCATTTCCGACCGAAATTCGGTTTCAGACGCGCCAGAAATTACCAATTTTCTTATATCGTCGTCCATCTCCAAAAGTTCGTATATCCCCACCCTACCCCTGTATTTTGAATTATTACAATATTCGCACCCCCGACCATGCACCAATCCTACAGGACCACTCCCTTTTTCCTCGGAATAAATCCGTATCTCCTCGGCCGTCGGGGTATAGGTTTCTCTACACCGTTCACACACCCGCCTCATGAGCCTCTGGGACAAAATTGCCCTCAAAGCATAGTTAAGCATATATTTATCTACTCCCAAATCCATCAGTCTATACAAAGCCCCTACGCTATTCCGACCATGTATTGTAGATATCACCAGATGCCCAGTCAATGACGCCTGGATTGCAATTTTCGCCGTTTCCGCATCCCTAATCTCCCCAACAAATACAATATCCGGGTTCAGTCTCAAAATCATCCGAAGCCCAGAAACGAAATCCAATCCAATGTCACCCCCAACTTCAATTTGGTTAATTCCCGGCATCACATACTCCACCGGATCCTCAAGAGTCATGATATTTACCTCTCCCGTGTTTAATTTCTTCAGACACGAGTGTACTGTCGTGGTTTTCCCGGATCCAGTTGGCCCACACACCAAAAACAATCCATATCTTCCCGAAATATTCTTTTCAATTCTTTTAGCCAAATCAGCCCCCATTCCCAGCTGTTCAAACTCTGTAAATTGTGGCATATCCAAGACCCGAAGTGCCGCCATTTGACCAAAGTTTGTACTCACTACCGCCGCTCTCAAAACATATGCATGTCCCTCAATGTCCACCCGAATTTTTCCTTCCTGGGGTTTCCGACTTTCCGTCACATCCATATTGCCCAGGATCTTAATCCTCGACAACACCTGCTCATACGACCCCATGGGCATGGACCCAAATGTTTGAAGCACCCCATCCACCCTAAACCTTACCAACACTTCCCGCTCCTGCGGCTCAAGCAAAATATCCGACACTTTAAGCCTAATCGCCTGCTCCACCACTTGATCCACTATCTCCACAGGAGACGACATTCCAGACAAATTAAACAGGGCAGTGCTCATTTACCATATATTGTCTTCCGTCTTTACAACTCTGTCAATGCAAGCTAGAGTAAAAAGAGCAATTAATAAAGGAGGTGATTTCATTGGATCAAACACCAGTAACTTGTACCAACTGTCAAACCGTGCAAACCGATGCCGGGACAGTTTTTGTTTGTCAAAAATGCGGCGTCCCCTTGGAGCCAGTCACAGCTGCTCCGACGCCAGCTCCAGACGCCTCTGCTGCTCAAGCAGCCGTAGACTCTGCAGCCGCAACTGTAACTACTCCACCCACAACTACCCAGTAACTACACAAAAACACTCCCAAGCACTTACTTGGGAGTGTTTTTTTTATCCTGTTAGAGTATAATTAACCAGTTATTTGGTCCTTAGACTTTAGGATTTAGAATTTTTTCATATATGGCCAAAAAAGGCGCACGTCAGACATTTGCTTTCATCTGTTCGGTTTGTAAATCCCAAAATTACTTGTCCCAAAAAAACAAGGTCAACACCACCGAAAAGCTTGAATTAAACAAATATTGCCGCAGGTGTAGAAAACACACCCTGCATAAAGAATCCTCAAAGCTCAAATAGCCTTCCGCTTTTTGTATAGCTCAACCATTCCCACCACCCACACCCGCTCTTCCAGTTCGCCCCAATTTCCATCCGCCCCCAAAACAAAATACCGATATTTATCGGCTCCTCCAGCCTGACGCCTGACCACAGTTTTCCGTTCCCCCCTATCCCACGCCGGCACCTCACCTCGCCCATGTCTAAACTTCCGGCCTAGCGCATCCGCCAATTCTTCAAATTTCTTTTTATCCAACATCATCTCCCAAACTATCAAATCCAAAGCGTCAGACCTATCGACATCAATACTTTTAAGGTATGCCGCCGTCCTAGGAAATGCCAACACCATCTTTGTATCAAAATACTCACTCGACCTCATACCGCATTTTTAATCATTCCAAACCCAAAAGTCAATTACCGAAGTTTGCCTCTTTTGCTCTTAACTTGCTCTAAGGGATTCAATTTTCTTGGTTTATCAACCGCACTTCTTAAACTCCCCAAGGCAGCATGCATCCCCAACTCAATTACACCCCATGTTATTAAAGCAGATACAACCGCCATAGCTCCCGCCGCAAGTAACACATCATTCGTCACCTCAGGTGGAACATTCGCACCTATCCATCTCATGGCAATATCCACTTTAGTCGCTCCAGTCATTACTTCATTCAAAATAATCGATGCCCCCGGAAAACCACTCCATTCAAAACCCTTAAGCACTGCTTCCTTACCCACCACAGCTCCTACAACTACTCCCCCCGCCATTCCAAGCCCATGGACTGCATCGTTAATCCAACCAGTCCGATTTACTGACGCTTTTCTCGATGCTTCTCGCGCTTGATATGATTCAGAAAGTCCACTATCGCTCATGTTTTCGATATCGTCCTTAAATAAATTTCCTTAGCTTGCAACGCACTCCGTTTTGCCAATCCCTCCAGATCATTAATTTTATCACCATGCTCCGATAAATACTTTTCCAATCTATCTACAAACAACTGTGATCCCCCTTGAGCCTGTAAATCAACACCTGACATAATCTCTGTCCTTTCCGGCTCCGATAGCTGTAAAAAAGCATTATTGAGGCAGGTGACGGTAAATATTTTCCTAAACTTCTGCCATTCGTCCTCTATAAAGTCAACTTGTCCACCCAAACCACTCAAAGCCTGCTCAAATTCCGCTTTGTTTAAATACTTATCCCAATCCATCCTAAAATCATACCATATTTACTCAAGTCAGGGTAAAATGTTTGCATAGGGGCGTAATGTCAATGGTAGCATGAGGGTCTCCAAAACCTTTCGTCCAGGTCCGAATCCTGGCGCCCCTGCCCGTAAATTTCGAGGCTAATTTTTGTATCAAACTGTATCAACGGCCAACTGAAATCGAACCTAAACTCATTAGACTATCCCGCAATTACCCCATCCGGCACTTGTACCTCTGGAACTGCCAATACTGGCGTAATCCCATTCGCATACCCGATATCAAACAACATTCCTTCTGACATTTCTCCGGCCATCTTTCTCGGCTCCAAGTTGACTACAAACAACGCCTGTTTACCTTCAATCTCCCTAGGGTTTTCCCTCTCTTGTTTCATTCCCACCAATATCTGTCTCTTAAAGTCACCAAAATTAACGCTTAATTTCACCAGCTTATCTGAACCCATCACATCCTCTACTTTTTCAATTGTCCCCACACGAATGTCTACCTTCTCCAAATCATCCAACTTTATAGTTGACTTAATAGCTATATTTTTCATAGTTCCTGTCTTGCCTTTTTCATTAACTTTATTACCCTATTAACATCCACTGGATTATCAACCATTCCATTTATTTTAAAATACGTTCCCACAATTGCAAAGTCAGCCACTTGAAGCAGCTCTTGAGCATTTTGCTCATTTAAGCCGCTGCCAATTCCCACTGGCGTCTCTCCTGCTACCTTTTTAACTCTCTTTACCAATTCCAAAGTTGGCGACACTCCAGTAGCCTTTGTCACTATAACTGCCGCCACTCCAGCCTCTATGGCCTGCTGAGTTGACTTCTCAATAGTTTTCCCCTTATCCAGCATTTCATAATGTTTGGGTTGAACAAACGACCACAGCGGCACCGTCGCACAGCTTATGATTTCACTTGGCTTAGGATCAATTACAAACGGGTGCGCTTTCGCCTCTAAATTGCTTACAAACTTACTCCTCACCATGTCTACAAACACATCCAGCTCCACAAATGCCGCCCCAAACTGCTTAGCCAACCCAAACGCCACTTTATAGTCATTATTAAGCACATTAAATCCAAATGGCACTTTAATATCATTAACTAATTTCTCTGCTACAACGGCCATATTCTTGGCCGTTTCTACCGATACCGTCTCACCCACCGATTTTTCTTTCCAATTCTCAATCAATATCCCGTCTATGCCCCCCTTCTGCAAAGCATTTATATCAAACAAGGCTTTTTCAACCACCACATCCAGATCCCCCAACAAATCTCCCAAATGCAACATCCCAATAATCATTTTCTTACTCATGGTAATAAATCCTCCGACCATTCAGCTAAAAACTGTTCTCCATTTGACCAGGTTGGAGTATTTTCCGCCAGTACTCCAGTGCAAAACCCCATCTTCGCCTCTTGATGTAGCTTATACAGATGGTTTATCGCCTTATCTTCCGACACAACTTCCCGGCTATGCTTCGCCGCCTCAGCTACTCCAGTCAAAGCCGCCTGTCCCCACAAACGAGACAAACCATCAGCCGGCAACAATTTTGGTTGCCAGTCACCCTGAACCGATGCTAACTCCAATGGTCGTAACCATTGCTGAGGAAACACACATTCCAATGAATCATTAATCACCTCACCAAATTTCTCCGGCAAACCTTCTTTAACCAACAATTCATTCAAATATCCCGGTATGTGTGGATTGTGGCTATACCAAAATAAAGGATAAAGGTTTCCTGGAACCAACCCGGTTTGCTTCATCATCTTAACCACAGTTCCCCAAGCCCCTGTATCCGACCAAATCACTTTTTCCGCACCGGTTATCTCCAAACCTTGCAAATAGGCTTTCATGTCGCCATTCACCTTAGCTTTTTCTGGTGCAATTTCGTCATCCACTCCCAGCAGAGGCCGGTTAACATACACCCCAACCGATTTAAGAGTCTTTCCTTGCCACATGATTTCAGCTGCCGTCATTAGAGGAGCAGCGTCCCGCAAGGCAAAATATACATTCCCCTGATGACCAACCTCATTTACTTTTTTCTCCAACCACTCGACGTACCCCACTATTAATGGGCCATACAACTTTTCCCCCAAATTAAAATGCCAATCGACACCTTTTTCCACATTTTCTACAGTCTTTAGAAGCCCTTGCACGTACACACCCGCCAACTCTGGCGTTAGCTCTCTGGCCAACTGCTGCTCAAATTTATGTATTTCAGTACTAATCATAAAAATCGCCCCTCTTGTATCCAAAGCAAAAAACCTTAGATCCAAAAGGGGCGACTCGAAGCGTTATCGCTGTACCACCCTATTTTCGAGACTCAAAAACTAAAAAACAGTCGTTAAACCTTGACGAACTGTTTGAGTCTCCTCATTTACTGCTATCACGGGCTTACCCGTAGGCCATTTCCTGCCTCAGCTAAAGTGTTGCGAGCACTCTCACCGCTTTTGCAAATTGTAGACGAATGGTACCACCCATCCCTATAATCTGTCAAATTTGTGCACAATAGGTTCGAATGTCCTCCATCCAGGGCTGCAAAATTGCCATCAATAATATCATCTGCTAACTTAAGTCAGATAGTTTATGAAATGTCCTAAATGTAAAAACGAAATGGCTCACAGCCCTCTCATTTAGACCTATAGTTTGACAGCGAGCATTATTCCGGTTACAATATAGCCATGACTGAAAGTGTGCCTACCACTGGTTGGAAAGAAAGATTGGAAAAGATGGGTAGGTTTGTCATGGCTATTATAGTCGCCTCGCGAACCGGATTTGGTTTCAATCTTCCATTCTTTAGAGATGGGAGTACCCTTAAAGAAAATGCCCTTCAGGAACTTGGCCATGGTCTTAAGACTGACGTTGAACAAGAAAATAACACTAAACCCTAGTCGAAATCAGACACCCCGAAAGCAATAGATCCTCAGCGTTCCCATCAAACTTAATAAATCGCTCGATTTTCTTCATGCCCCCCCCAACCTCTTGTGTTTCATACAAACTTTTAGCCTCATTCAGGTAGTAGTCAGCCTTGCTCTTACTGCCCACTGCCATATAGTTAGCCGCCCTTTTTAAATCCAAAGCAATGGTCTGCCAAATTTGCTGCTTAGTCATAAATTTAACAACCATCTAATAACTTGCTCAAATCTTTTTCGGACTTTAGGATCCAAGATATCCGAACTAGAATTTACGCCTGGCTTATTATTGATAATTGAATCAAAAGTCACCTGTTTTGTTTCCAGATCATATCCACCTCCCCACAAATTTCCCTGTTCACTCCCTTGGTCCAACAACAGTTGCTCCTCATCAATATGCATTTTCGCCCCGGCACACAAAATTTCCCTTTTTATATCAATTACTACCTTGATATAAAAGCCTCCAATCTCTTCCGCCATTCCAACCAGTTCTCCACTCTCAACTGGTTTGTCTACCAACTTGACCATATTCGGATTATAACCTAAACCCCAGAACTATCTCACACGACTCTATCTACCTGACACTTTTTAGTTTCAGATAGGCAGTCGCGGCAGACAACAAAGCTAGTCCGGACATCAATAAAAACAAAGGCTTAAACCCAAAATTAGACACAATCAAACCACCCATAAACGTCCCGATTGCCAAAACAAAATTATTAACCACCTGCCATTCCGAATAATCCGCCAGATGTTTTCCGCGATCCAAGTGTTCCGCAAAAATTGCATCAAATGCTGGAGTACCCATTGCTTCGCCCAACCCCAAAACAACCTGAAGAATCAAAAGAAAACCTAATCCATTAACCATAGAATACGACGCCCAGACCACAGCTCTTACCAAATATGCCCCCACCAACAACCTCTTTTTATGTAACCCCCGATCATGAATACCCGTAAATAAAACCATAAAAATGGTAGTGGAAACCAAATACACCGCCCAGCTACCACTGATAGTAGGGATGTCGTGCTTAATGCCTTGGACAAAAACCGCATAAAGAGGCCCCAGCAAATTTCCAGCAAAAACAAAAATAGCATTACAAGCAAACAAAATTCTGAGTGTCTTATTTGGCATACCTTCGTTAGTATAGCGGTTTTGAGGCCTTTGTTACAATTTGATAGCCCTCAAAAATTATTTCCAATTGATGTAGCTTTCGGGAAGTTGGTTGTTGTCTTGATCAAAAGTTAAATAGGCATCGATGTTTTTGCGAGTTGTAAGCAGGGTTAAAAGCCACAATTTATCGTTTGTCTCCATCTGGTCCCATGGCAAGTCAGTCAAATTAAACCAATGGGGCTCCATCTCGTCAGAGACGGTCGGTTTCCCACTCATTTGGTTACAAGTAAATACATATACCTGCAACGTCTGGACCTCATCCACCCCTGGAACATAAAATCTATACAGGATTTTGCCCCGCTCTATTGGATTGATGGGGATGATTTGGGCCTCTTCCTGACATTCCCTATTCAAACAAGCAAGAACCGACTCATCTTTTTCCCTCTTCCCACCATAACCATTAAACTTTCCCATGCCTCTTCCTCTCAATTTCTTCCCCAATAAGACTTTAGAAGCATCCTTATCTATAAAGTAACAAAGCGTTGTCACCCTCATCACTGGAATTATAGTCCGCAGTTATTAAAATAAAAGTTCCCTACTCAGTTTTCTTGTCAGTTATTGGTCCATAAATCAAATACCAAGTTCCATCCCCCCTATGCCACAAACAGCGCCTGGGACCTCTGACACCGAGCAGGTCTCTCAACCCACACACGCCCCCAGATTGTCTTACGGGGCACAAGATGGCCCTCTTAATATTTGGAATTGTGTCGTCTGTTGGACTAGTCACTATCGCCTTAACTGTCGGCCCACCCGCTATCGGTCGACAATGGAAATACTCCCCATTTAAAAGCGACTCCAGTAATCTTTCTATCGCCACAATATCCTCCCTACAAACCCAAAATTGACACACCCAACATTGGATTATTAACTGCCACTTCCCGTATCAAGTTCAAATCCGCCTGACCAGGCCTAAGACCACCAACAGCAACCACTCGATTTCTTACTCCCAACGAATCAGCGACCCTTACCAGCACTCCACCCTCAATTTGGGACAAGTGTTCCCTACTAGTCTGAGCCATCCCCGACGGTACCGCAGCTCTAATCACTGCCCTGGCCTTACTTGCAACTACCCCATATACTCCCATATTCAATGGCCCAAGAGTCTGTAACGACACCAACAACGGATCATTTGATCCACAGTTATCAACAAAAGTATTCAATCCAATTAACGCCACCGCCGTGGCATTCGAAGTAAGTCTTTGTGTATTATTTTTCAGTCCTTCAGATAATAAATCCAACAAGCCAAACCTATTCTTTTCACTTTGGAAACCTGGGCCAAGCGAACTCTTCACCAAATCTTCTGAATTAGCAGCATCTACATTTTCGGCCACAAAAGTCGCCACCATCCCCATTTCGGCCAAGTATACTGACCTTCCGATAAAATCGAAATAAAAATCACCATAACTTGCCGGCGTTCTCTCCTTTTCCCTTTCATATTTCCGCTGCTCACCACCAGACCTAAGACTATTGATCGCATATTGCGTACTTGTAATGGCGACTTTCAACCTATTTTCCTGACGCACAGTAAAATCAGTTGTTTGCACACCCCACCCATCCCCATCCAAAGTCCGCACAGCCAACGGTACAAAGGCATTATAAATACTGGCCACATACACCAATCCCCTAGGCAACTTCCATTTTCCGGCCTCATCCACAACGGCGTCCGCCACAGACCGGCTAACCTCTGTATTTGTCACCACTTCTGGCACCATAATATGAACGGATTATACTCAATCCCATCCAAAAATCCATTTTTACCACAACTAATCTCGCTTAAGAACGAGCGGAATCTTCGAAATATTAATTCGTTTCTCGTACTTTAAGTCACCCGGATCATACGTATACAGCTCCAATACAATCTGCCCGCTACTTTCTGGGTAGACGCTTTTTAAATGAGCCTCGAAAAAGCCATCTTTTATTCTGATACTTCCCATATTAAGCCCCAGTTCTGTCCCGTTTTCATTCTTATATTTAGCGTCATAAATAGCATAAAAAATTAAATCGTCTAATGTGTGCTTAGCTTTTCCTCTAATGACAAAGTCGTCAACCACTTTGGTGTTTGGCCGAGGAATTTCTAGCACGTATACAGAGTTCTTCATCTGCTCTGCTTTTTTGTTGACCAAATACCAACCTCCACCAACCAAAAAAACCAACACTACAGCAAAAATAGTTACGTATAACTTATTCACAACTACAATTATAATCCACCCCACCGTCGGTAAAACATCCATTTTCCAACCTCTACCACTACCAAATATCCTCCAACAATAGCTGCCAGCAAGGCAATCACACCAATGGGCAATTGAGTAAACCCAAACCATCTTCCTAGTGACGACATGGGCAAAATCCAACCCACCCCCACCACTGTAAGCGTCGATATCCACAACAGCGGACTGGCAACGCTTTGAATAAGCGGCAATTTTCTAGTCCTGATGATATGAATCACCAAAGTTTGAGTGGCCAAACTCTCCATAAACCATCCAGTTTGAAAACTGCCAGGCATGTTTTTGAAAAATCCATACAACACCACAAAAGTAATGACATCAAATATTGAACTTATCGGGCCAAACGTCAGCATAAAATTCTTCAGCATTCCCACATCCCACCTCTTTGGCATTTTTACAAACTCTGCATCTACCTCGTCAAAGGGCAGACTAAGCTGACTTACGTCGTACAAAAAGTTGTTCAGCAATATCTGAATTGGCAACATCGGCAAAAACGGCAAAAACACAACCGCTCCCAATACGGAAAACATATTTCCGAAATTACTAGACAACCCCATCATGATATATTTCATGGTATTTCCAAACGTTTTCCGCCCTTCGATCACTCCGTTTCTCAACTCATGTAAACTTTTATGCGTCAAAATAATATCCGCCGACTCCCGGGCTACATCCACCGCATTGGCTACCGAAATCCCCACGTCAGCCGCCCTAAGTGACGGAGCATCGTTAATTCCATCGCCCATATATCCCACCACCCTCCCATGCATCTTAAGCACTGAAATTACCCTAGCTTTTTGTACAGGCGAAAATCGTGCAAAAATCGTACATGCCGTTGCCCGTTGATACAACTCTTCATCAGTTAAACCATCTACCTCCCCACCCACCATTAACCCTTTAACCAAAATACCCGCATCCAAACACACTTTCCGAGTTACTAATTCATTGTCCCCGGTTATCACCTTTACTTCTATCCCCATCGCCTCGACAGCATCAATTGCCTCCTTAACTCCCGGCCTAGGGGGATCCAAAAACGCTACAAAACCCATTGGCGTCAACCCGACTTCATCCGATTTAGAATAACTGTTTTTATTCTTAGGTATTTTTTTTACTGCAATAGCCAACACTCGGTATCCATCCCTACTCAACCTCTCATATATGTCCAAATACTTTTTGTTCCCTTTTACTATTTCTTCCGGAGCCCCCTTTGATACCAAAAACCTGCCTTCGCTAGTATCCACCACCACACTCATTTTTTTTCTTTCGAAATCAAACGGAATTTCATCAATTTTTTTACAAGCAGAGGTGTCTATCATTTTGTAATCCACCACCGCCTTGTCCAACGGATTAGTAATTCCCGTCTGAAAGAAACTGTTCAAATATGCGTAACGAAAAACTTCTTCCGATTCCTTCCCCTTCAAGTCCACATACTTTACCAAACGAATATGATCTTCTGTCAGTGTACCCGTCTTGTCCGTGCACAAAATATCCATCCCCCCAAACGTAGGAATTGCCGTCAATTTTTTTACAATCACCCCTCTTTTCGCCATGTTTATAGATCCCCGGCTCATGGTAACCGTCATAATCATAGGCAAAAATTCCGGAATAAGCCCCACCGCAACTGCTACCGCAAACATTATTGATAAGGCGATGTCGTGTTTAATAAACACATTACCCAGAAACACAACCACCACAAAAATTACAATTATCCGTAAAATAAAATTGCTAAAATCCTTCACCCCTAGCGTAAATTCATTATCATCCCTTTCTTCTTTAATGCTTTTAGCTATTTTGCCAAACTCGGTATTTACACCTGTTTTTATCACTATTGCCCTGGCAGTTCCCGTCACTACAAAAGTCCCCGCAAATACTTCGTCACCGTCGTTTCTTTCCAAAGGAAAAGATTCTCCCGTCAAAGCGGATTGGTTTACAAACACATCTTTGGCAGCCAAAAGTTTCGCATCCGCCGCCACTATATCCCCGGCGTTTAATTCCAAAATGTCACCAGGCACTACTTTACTTGCTAGTATTTCCGTCTCGACTCCACCCCGAATCACAACACATCTCAAAGCCACTTTCCCTTTTAATTTTTCCGAAGCCCTACTGGCCTTATGTTCCTGAAAAAAATTTAGCGTCACACTCAAAACTATCATCGCCAATACCATCAAGGCATCCACCATGTTTCTTAGGGCCACAGAAACCCCCACGATTATTAAAAGAACTATAACCAGCGGACTTTTAAAATTGGACAAAAATTCCTCGACAATAGATGCTTTTTTTTCAAACGACAACGAATTTTCGCCGTATTTATCCAGTCTCTTCCCAGCTTCCAATTCAGTCAATCCATCCATATTTACCATTGTACATTTTCTCTTGACCTTTGTGTCATAATACTTTCAGTGAAAAAGTTTTCTCTTGGGTTTACTGCCTTCCTCCAAGCCACGGCCCTGCTTTTTTATTGCAGCTTAGTCGGCATGCTTATGATCAAAGGCGGTGACCTTTTTGGCAAACCCCCCAGCATATTAGGCCCCATGACTTTTCTAACCCTTTTTGTAACATCTGCCGTAATTTGCGCCTTGATTTATTTTGGCGTGGCAGCAGTTCTGTTTTGGGAAAAGAGACAAATTTCGTCAGCAATTCGCCTAATCGCCCTTACCACCTGTTGGTCTCTTTTTTATCTAGTATCACTTCTTATTTATTCGGCCTATCTTCGGTAACTCCATCCTTCTCTAAGAAGAGTTTAGCATGAATACAAAAACAACTCGTAAACCCATAAAAATCTCCACTCTAAAAGAAATTGTTATGGTAGGCCTGGCGGTAGCTGGCGTAGTTCTTTTGATTATTGAAGTCTTCTCGACTCTCAATCTGGCCCAACACAAATTTTTAGGTGAGCTTGATCTGATTATCTCTATTTTATTTTTAATCGACTTTTTTCTGCACTATCACAACTCCCCACACAAGAACAAATTTTGGCAACGACATTGGTGGGAACTGTTAGCGGCCGTTCCTTTTATTACGCCGCTTTCAAAACAGTTTCTACTAATCAATCTGGTGGGTAAAATTAGCTTACTCCACCTACTCAGATTCGCCCGTCTCATCATCCGCATCAGGATCTTGCTAGAGGCTTCGCTGGAATATACCCGTCACGCTTACCTAATCTATGTAGCCACAACCGTTTGTTTTGTCATTATCTCAGGGGCTGCAGGTTTTTACCTGTTTGAATATGGCACCAACCCCAATCTTCACAACTTTTGGGATGCAGTCTGGTGGGCAATTGTTACCTCCACCACCATAGGTTACGGCGACATCTTTCCAATCACCACAGGCGGACGCATAGTAGCGATTATCGTCATGTTTTTTGGCATTGCAGCACTTGGAACTTTTATCGCCTCGATTGACGCACTTTTATTGGGCAGCAAACTCAGCAAGCTCAAATCAAAAAAGCCCCGCGTGTAATTTTTCCAATTCTCCCATCACATTTGTCACCCCCTTATTCAAGATGGCCCCCAAAACCATTTGACTAGCAACTGGATAACTTTCAAATGTCGAAAGCCCATGGGACTCGTAACCCACCTGACCTCCATATTCACCCCGACAAACGACCAAAAAATCATCCACATTCATATCCTCAAACCCTGGCTTTCGTTCCAATATCGCTTCCAAAACCGCCAGCACTGACGGAACGTCTGTCGCTGCCTCTTCCAAATACCCACCCTGTCTTCCGAATCCATGCCCATATTCGTGAGCAATGTACAAAGCCTGCATATATTTTCGGATATTCCGGGGAACCTCTCGCCCAAGGTCAACAAAAAGTCTTCTGGCCATTTGTTCATATTTAAAAAGATTACTCATTAGTACATATCCCCGCGTATCCAGACTTTCCCCACTCGTGGGAGAGGCCACCTGCCACCCAGCCCCCATTAGCCACACTCCACCCAAATGACTTGGTTGGCCATTCACCATACCCGGATGCAATCTATCCATAATCCCATGCAACACCTCAATCATCTGCACCTGACCACTAGATTCATGTCCCAAAATTAACCTGGCATCCGCCTCAAACTCTGGTCCTTCGGAAAAAAAATTTCCCAATACGGAAAGTATTACTGGCAGACCCCTTTGCGCCAGCAAAAATCCTATGTTTTGTAATTTTAAGGCATCTGCCTTTAGTTCCTCTGGCTGATCGTCGTCCATTAATTTCAACCAGGTGACCACTATTTCATAATATTCAGGATGTCTGTCAAACACCCGCCAGGGCAACCTTAAACATTTTTCCATCTCGTCGGCCGCTCTAGGGCTTCTCCCTCCCCATGCTAATGACTCCTCGACACCCAGCTGTTCCGTAAAAATTCTCCCCAAGGGGATCGCTGCCACACTAAACAATTCTGCCACTTCTGCTTCCACACTCTGCTCACCCAAACCCTCCTTAAGTCTTCCCACAATCTCGCTCCTACCACGCCGGTGTCTCAACTCCTGCTGGACTACCCACGGTTTCCAATCCTTCCTCTTCAAGCCCCAAAAATCCATGCTAAATAAATCCACCCCAAACCGGGCGTAGCTATCCTTTATCGCTACTTCCAAATTCATTGGAAGGATTATAATCCAAATCAAAATGGCAAAAAGATTGAGTATCGTCACTATCGGAGGGGGCACCGGATCTCCGATCGTCCTAAAATCACTTGTAAAAGCCGGCCTTTCAAATATCTCTGCAATCTCTGCGTCCATGGACTCGGGAGGAAAAACCGGAATAATCAGGTCGGACGAGAGAGACAGGGTAATCGCTATCAGTGATCTTTTAAGAAATTTACTCGCCCTTATATCGCAAAAACAAAATCACAAAATCCAAGTAGCCAAATTTACAGAAATAGTAGGTTTTATTGACGGCAGAAACAGAAACCTGGGATATACAATCTATTACGCCCTCTTGGAAAAACACCACAACGATTTCTTAGCTGTCCAAAAAGATCTCGAATCGCTTTTGGGAATAAAATTTAACGGTACCGCGATTCCGGTCACCCTGGAATCGTCAAACATTAGCTTCAAAACCCACGCTGGCAAGTGTTTTACTGGCGAACATGAACTCGACAGGCAATCTATGTCCACCAATCAAATAACGAAAATTTGGCTCGAGCCACAAGTCAAGGCCACCCCAGAGTCAATATTGGCGATTCAAAACGCCTCTCACATAATATTTTGCCCGGGAAGTCTCTTTGGGTCGGTTATTGCCAATTTTCTCCCCCGAGGTATCACCGAGGCCCTAGCCAATTCCCATGCTAAAAAAATTGTCATAAGTAATCTAGTATCGGATCGCAACCAAACCCATGAATTTTCGCCACTAGATTATTTCAAGCTATTTGCCAAGTACACCAAAACCACCAAACCATTTGACTACTTCGTTACTCCCAATCTTACCCGCCAGGAGTTTGATCGTCGGTATCCTCAAATATCTCAAAACTACGCCTCAGAACACTCCCACTTTTTGGGCTGGGACGAGAAAGAGCTCGCAACCCTTACTAAATTAAACATCACCCCCATTCAAGCCCCCATATTTTCCATCACATCTCACATGAACCGTGTCCGCCACGCCATCCCACCTCTTTCCAATATTCTCACCCAAATATTACAATCTAATAAAAACTAATACACACCGTTTAATTAATACATCAAATGAAGTATATTAAGCCTGTTGACTCCAACTGTTCAAAGAGGTAGAATACTTGACAACGGGTCGAAAGACTCTTTTTTTATGAACCTGCTGGCCTATTTTAAGTCAACCATCTTTGAACTTAAGCAGGTCAGGTGGCCAACCTACCAGGAGACGCTTAATCTGACTTTAATCGTTATCGGCATTTCCCTGTTTGTTGGGCTATACGTAGGCTCTCTTGATTTCTTATTTACCAGCATCATTTCTAAAATTATCAAATGATAACCGACGACGTAATAAAAGACGAATCCCCCAAATCCGTAACCGAACGTGGTTTAGGCGGCAAAGTAATAGCCGGCCACATGGTGATCAACACCAACCCCTCTGACAAGGCTCATTGGTACGTAGTCCACACCTACTCCGGCCACGAAGCCAGGGTAGCCGAAACCCTTCGTCAAAGGATTGCCACCTTAGGCCAAACCGACAAAGTTTTTGAGCTACTTATTCCTACCCAAGATAAAATCCAAATCAAACACGGCAAGAAATACTCCGTCAAAGAAAAAATCTTCCCCGGATATCTCTTGGTCAAAATGATTGTCGACGACGATTCCTGGTTGGTAGTCAGAACTACCCAAGGCGTAACCGGTTTTGTAGGCGCAGGCAATAAACCCACTCCACTCTCAGAAACCGAGGTCGGAGCCATTATGCAATTTGCCAGCCTTGGAGCCCCCAAATACAAAACCAATTTTACAGTTGGCGAAGCCGTAAAAATTACCGATGGCCCCTTCTCCGATTTCCTAGGCTCCATCGAATCAATCGACGAAGCTCATGGTAAACTAAAAGCACTCGTTTCTATCTTTGGTCGCGAGACCCCTGTCGAATTAGATTTCCTTCAGGTTAAAAAGATTTAATATGGCCGCAAAAAAAATCAAAACCACACTCAAACTCAACCTTCCAGCGGGTGAAGCTACCCCAGCTCCCCCAGTCGGCCCGGCCCTAGGTCAACATGGTCTTCCCATCATGGAGTTTGTAAAACAATACAATGACAAAACCAGAGAATTAAAAGGTAATATCATACCCGCAGTCATCACTGTCTACGAAGATCGCACCTTCTCTTTTATTACTAAACTTCCTCCAGTCTCCGCCATGATCAAAAAAGCCATGGGGCTAACTAGCGCCTCCAAAAAACCAGGTCGCGAACCAGCCGGCAATATCACCAAAGAACAAGTCAGGGAAATCGCCGAAAGAAAATTGGCCGACCTAAATACCGACTCGGTCGATGCAGCTGTAAACACTGTTTCCGGCACCGCCCGCTCCATGGGCATCAAAGTCGTCTAACCTACTTCTTTCCCCTGATAAGTCCCCACAACCAAGTCCCCAACCCCGGAGTTTGTCGAACTTGTTCTCTACGCAACTCCCTACCCTTCCTAACAGCCGCCCTATTTCCCGATGCCCTAGCCATCTGAATTCCCCGTTGAATAGTCTGCAGTCCCGCTTGTTTATCTTTTCTTTGTTGCTCCTCCAAACTATTGGGCATATCTTTATATTACCTCAAAATTACATTTTCATAATGTCTAATGTTTATTGGCTCATTCTGCTCATCCAGCTCAACCGCCACCATATCTACCCTACATGGTCTATCCTCACCTTTTAAATAAACCGTCGCCATGTGTTTGACCTTGTTATATTTTCCCCGAGTAAACATTTCTTCCGGGGTCCCAAATTGTAATCCCTTCTTGGTTTTTACCTCAACAAATACCCACATGGCTCCATCTTTCATGATCAAGTCCACTTCCCCAAATTTTGTACCAAAATTCCTCACTACCAACTCAAAACCTTTATCCAACAAATATTTAAGCGCAATATCCTCACCCAATCTACCAGTAACCCTATTTAAAAACTTCATAAGTTTAACTAGATTGTCTATACTGCAAAGCCTCAGCCATGTGCATAGGCACGATTTTTTCTTCACCTTCCAAATCTGCAATCGTCCTGGCCACCTTGATCAACCTAAAATACGACCTGGCCGAAAGATCATATTTTTCGACAGCCAGCCGCAACAATCTCTCGACCTCAGGATCCAATTGACAAAATTTTCGCACCTGTTTATTTTTCATTTGCGAATTTGTATATATTTTGTCATCCAAAAATCTCACTTCCTGAATTTTACGAGCCATAAGCACCCTCTCCCTCAATAGTTTGGAACTTAGATTTTCAGAATTAGAGTTTATATGAGTTAGCTTGTCTGTTTCGACTACTGGCACCAACACGTGTAAATCTATCCTATCCAAAATCGGACCGGAGAGTTTTTGTTTGTATTTGAATATCTGTTTTTGACCACAAATACACTCTCTTCTGGGGTGCCCCAAATAACCACACGGACAAGGATTAACAGCCGCCACCAATGTAAAACTGGCCGGATATGTCACATGAGCTTCTGCCCGTACAATTCCCACCACGCCATCCTCCATGGGCTGCCGAAGCGACTCCAATACCGTCCTGGAAAACTCAGCCATTTCATCCAAAAACAACACTCCCAGATGAGCCAAGCTAACCTCACCGGGCATGGGATGGCTACCTCCTCCCACAATTCCTGCTGCCGAAACACCATGATGGGGCGATCTAAACGGCCGTCGCCTGACTAGTGACTCACCTGGGTCCAATAATCCTGCCACTGAATAAATTTTCGTCACTTCCAACGCCTCCCTAGCAGAAAGTGGCGGCAATATGCCCGGCATAGCTTTGGCCAACATTGTTTTCCCAGTACCCGGCGGACCCCACATCAATAAATTATGTCCACCAGCAGCAGCAATAAGAAGTGCCCTCTTGGCTTGCTCTTGACCGGCAATTTCTGCCAAATCATATTCCACTACGCCATCATCAATAAGTTCAACTACGTCAAGGTGTTTCAAGGGTTCAACCTGTTTTACTCCACACAAATGGTCAACTAGTTGACGTAGATTCCGAAGCGGATAAACCATTATTCCATCTACAACCGCCGCCTCATTAGCCGATTCTATCGGCACAAAAATTGAACCCTGTGCGTTGTGCGCTGCGCACTGCTTTGCATACAACCCCACCAACAACACCCCCTTTGTGGCCCTAAGCCCTCCGTCCAGCGACAACTCTCCATAAAAGATAGCACCCTGAGCATTGAGTAATGAACACTGCCCACTAGCCACCAATATACCCACAGCTATAGGCAAATCATAAGCCGCGCCATCTTTGGGTAGATCAGCCGGTGCCAAATTAACGGTAATTTTTTTTGGCGGAAAGTCCAATCCGGAATTGTGAATAGCAGTCTTTACCCTTTCCCTGGCTTCATCAACCGCCTTGCTGGCAAGTCCCACTATATTAAATCCCGGAAAACCTTGTTCTGCTACGTCAACTTCAACTTCTATTGCTACTGTTTCCAAGCCAATGTGCGCCACCGACCTCACTTTTACCAACATCAACTCCCAGTATACCATTTG
The DNA here is from genome assembly GCA_964633995.1 of uncultured Gammaproteobacteria bacterium. GTDB lineage: Bacteria > Patescibacteriota > Microgenomatia > CAZETR01 > Amesbacteraceae > CAZWKN01. Next base: position 52,185 of record CAZWKN010000001.1, on the reverse strand, counting down.
TCTAAAAGATGCAGCTGCACAAATTTACAACTAAACACCAAAAATCTCTTTTAGTTCTTCGCTATTCTCCAAGCTGCTCACCTCAGCCAACTTAACATTATTCGGAATATCTAAAACTTCCCGAAGGTATTTGACCTCACCCGAAACGTCATACGGACTCACCCACACGCTTTCCTGCATTTGTTTCAATCCCAAAGCCTTCAAATAATTTCTGAGGTAATTTCGTTTGTTGTTTTGGGTTTGCGGAATATCAAAAAAGACCATTCTCCACTTACCATCCCAAGGTCCGGTTTTAGGTTTCATTTCCGTAAGTTGATACTTCAGGGTCTGCCTTCTGCCCTTCTCAGTAATTCGAAACGCTTCTCCATCCTTAGTTTTGATACTCTCGACTATCCCCTGCCGTGCAAGATTGTTTGCAGCCCTAAGAATCACTGACGGGAAAAACTCCTCCAGATTGACATACTCCAACGATCCATATACCCGCCTATAAACTCCCTTTCTTGTCAAAGGAAAAAATATCTCGAACTCTTTGTCCAAAAAACCCAACAACCCCTTAACCGTGATATTTCTTTTATTAACTACCATTATTTGTCAGTATAATGCAGCTGCATTAATTTAACAAATTTCTAAACAGGGACTCAAACCAAGTAATACTTTCCACCTTTTTCCACCACCTCACCCTTCAACATCATTAATGTAAGCTCTGCCCCAACCTCTTCTACCGATCGTCCCACCTTTCTTGCCAAATCATCAATTGCCAATGCCTCATTCTGTAACACAATCGATATATCTGTCTTATTTTTATTACAAATAATATCATCAGGCGTCCACATCTGTGCCCGACCACTTTTGATTAACCAATTCGTACCCTCAGAAACTTTTGACGTCACCGGTCCTGGCACAGCCCAAACTTTCTTTTTAGTCTTATACGCTAAATCTGCAGTAATCAATGCCCCACTTTTAATGGCAGCTTCTATCACATATATCTCCCGTGACATAGCCACAACAATTTTATTGCGGAGAGGAAACGTCCACAAAGTAGGTACCTGATTTTCCCATTCGGAAACCACAAGCCCACCCGCTCTAACAATCCTCTTGGCCAATGCACTCTGAGCACTATCCATTGGGTAATTTATCCCCCACCCCAAAACTGCTACCGTCCTGCCACCGCAAGCCAATGCCATTTCATGGGCCGCTTGGTCCACGCCATACATAAACCCTGAAATAATGGTATTTCCGTTTTCCACTAACGTCGGTACCAATTTTTCCACCACCCTCCTCCCGTATTCAGTCATCCGTCGACTTCCCACCACAGCTACCGCAGAATCAAAAATCGACTCAGACCAATCACCATCAACAAATAACCGTCCGCCATTCCAATCAACTTTGACCATTCCCGTTATCAACGTTCAACGCTGGCTGAGACATCAATCGCCCCACACTGTTTATCACTCCCCACGCAAACAAGAAACAAACAACCATATACAAAGTGTCCGAGACATCTCCATTCCAATAAGTATCCAGGGCAGCTCTATATGCAAACAAGATGTCCGCAATAGCCATAAACAGATAAGCAAAAACATTCAACAATAAATTTGGATGTAACGACCCTAATCTGGTTCTAATTGCCGTAATTGCCAATGCCATGAGAAGCGCATCCAAAGCCGGGTAAGCGATATTCAAAGCCTGCTCCACCAACGGCACGCTCTCAGAAATATTAACTTGTTGCAAAAACGAATACATGATTGCAAACATCACTCCAAAGACAATAGCCATTTCAATTATTAGCCTCATATTAAACTTCCCTCCAAAATCCTTGACCAGCAAGACAAACCCAATAGATGCAAAAGGGTAAAACAACAGAAAGAAAATATCAGAAAGCCCCGGATACGGCGCCTCCACCTGCAAAACCACACTATAGTACGCCCACCCAACCTGAGCCAATACATAAAAACAAAACCCTATCGCCAAACAAACTAAACTCTTACTTAAAGTTGACCCCAAACCACGAATCTTAACCCCCCAAACAGCGACCACTATGGCTAATATCAAAGGTGCCACATACACCACATTAAACAAATAATTGGCTGTTGATTGCCTACTGGAAGAAAAATATAGCGTCCCATTCCACACCACATTAACCAATCCCAAGCCAGCCAAAACCCAATACACCTTCTTCATCATTTTTTAGTGTATCATATTATTTAAAGACTATGGATACTGCCCATCCCCATAATTCCGATTGGAAAAGCTCTTTAGATTTAGTTGTACTCATACTTAGCCTGGGATTCACGTTTTCGGCCTGGAAATTAACTAGCACAAGCGTAACTATTCAACAAAATACCAAATTAACTAACGAGGCCGTTTTAATGGAAAATGCAATTCAAACCCGCGTCCACCACTTTGAGGGCGCGCTTGCCGGAGCCAAGGGTTTATTTTCAGCTAGCCAAGAGGTAGAGCGCGATGAATTTCGCGATTATTTCAAAGGCCTAGATTTCACCCATCAATATCCTGGAATCTATTCTTTTACTTATGTAGTTAAGGTCACGGACACAGAACTCGATAGTTTTTATACCAAACTCCAATCCGAACTAACCAAAGATGGATTTTCCGGTGAAATTGCACATCTACCAATTTCGTCCAGTGACCACTATCTAATTAATTATATTGCCTACGAACACGATGAGCCACCCACTGCTTATGGATTTGATTTGGCCACAGATCCTATAAGAAAAATTGCTCTGGAGACCGCTCGTGACACAGGTAAATCATCTGCCTCAGCTCCCTTTATAATCAAAGGCCCCGAAGAAAAAGGCTTCATTATGACAACTCCAATTTACAAAAACGGCGCTCCCCTCAACACTGTGTCAGAGAAAAGAGAGGCCTTAGTCGGCTGGGTCAATGCAGTAATTTTGTACGAGGACCTATTTGCCAAAACACTCACTCCTTCCTCAATCATGGAAGTCCACGTCAAAGATTCCGGTCAAGAACTATTTGACGACGACGAGGGCGAAGACTACTCCGACCATAAACAATTCTTTAACAAGGAAATTACCGTACTAGGTAGAACATGGGGGCTAGAATTTTTAACCACAACCAGAGTTATGACCGGCATCGAAAGCAATCTGCCCATCACAGTTCTTCTTGTGGGATCTGTCATAAGCGTCTTACTTTTTGGCCTGACATATTCGCTAACTTCAGCAAACGCCAGAGCGCAACACATGGCCAAAACCATGACTGCTAAAATCAATTCCATTATCGCCTCAATGGGAGACGGACTCATGGTCATCGACAAAAGTCAGCAAATCTCCTTGATAAACCAAACCGCCACAAAACTACTCAACATTGAAACCGATGCAGCTCTGGGGAAAAAGTGGACAGACTTAATAAAAACATACGAAGGCGACAAACCAATTCCAGACAAAGAACGAACTGCTATTAAAGCTCTCCTCACAAAAAAACCAATTGTTACAACAATCGACGACAATCATTACTACGAAACCCCCACCGGCAAACGCTTCCCCATTACGTCCACTACCACTCCGCTTCCGGAAGAATATGGTGGAGGTATAGTTAAAGTCTTTCAGGACATTACACGCGAAAAACAAGAGAGGGATTTTATTGAGTCCCAAGTCCGAGATCGTACTAAAGAACTAAATGACGCTTGGTTTCAAATTCAACGAGAAAAAGCAAAACTTACAGCCTCACTCAACAGTCTTAATTTTGGATTTATTATCATCGATCCGCTTGAAAATGTGTCATTTATTAATCCTAATGCTATCCAGACCCTGGGAATGCTCACTACACCTACAAACTTCAAAATCCTCGAGGAATCTCTTTCGACATCCTGCGATCTTCACAAGTTACACGAACAAGCCAAAACCAACAACCGAACTGTCGAATCTCGCAATGTCCTTTTTGGAAACAAATACCTCGATATCTTTATTAGCCCGATTATTATTCCGGCAATCAATAATGATTACATCGGAACCGCCATTCTTATTCAGGACGTCACTGAAGCCAGAATCTTGGAACGATCAAAGGATGAATTTTTCTCAATTGCCTCACACGAACTCCGAACTCCCCTAACTGCCATTCGTGGAAACACTTCAATGATTAAACAATTCTACCAAGACAAGCTCACAGCCGACCCAGACCTATCTGGAATGATTGAGGACATCCACAAATCAAGCATTAGTTTAATTGGCATCGTCAACGACTTTTTAAATATGTCCAGACTCGAACAAAATCGCATGACTTTCAAAAACGAAAGCTTCAGCCTTAACCAACTAATCAACCAAGTTATCGAAGACTTGGCCTCCACCGCTAAAGAGAAAAACATTTATCTTGTGTTATCAGCCGATTCGCCACAAGTTAATCTCGTCTCAGATCCAGAAAGAATCAAGGAAGTGCTCATCAATCTTATAGGCAACGCCATCAAATTTACCGAATCCGGAGGCGTAACTGTCGGTATTCAAGTCCAGGAAAACAGAGCTCGGGTTATGATAACAGACACCGGAAGAGGTATACCCATAGCTCAACAAAATCTGCTTTTCAGAAAATTCCAACAGGCAGGAGAAAGCTTGTTTACCAGGGACACCACCAAGGGCACCGGATTGGGCCTCTATATAAGCAAGCTCATCATAGAAGGCCTGGGGGGCCAAATCGGACTCCTGTGGTCAGACCCTTCCAAGGGATCGTGCTTCTATTTTAGTCTTGTGTTAAAGTAAGCTATGCCGACCATTTTGATCATCGAAGATGATCCTTATGTCAGGAGATTTTACGAACGGCTTTTCCGCTTCAATAAATACCAGGTAGTATTAGCTGAAAACGGCCTGGACGGCCTCGCCAAAGCCAAAACCCTCAAACCTCAAATCATCCTTTTAGATATCCTCATGCCCAACATGAACGGCCTAGAGGTGCTAGAACAACTAAAATCCAATCCCGAAACCGTAAGTAGCGACGTCTTGATGCTTACCAACATCAACGAAACAGAAACCATAGACAAAGCCATGAACCTAGGCGCGTCCAGTTTCTTGGTCAAATCCGACACCTCAGACCAGGACCTTTTGGACAAAATAGAAGACCTACTTTCCAAACATCACTCTACCAGTTAAATCCCCCTTTATCACCGCGCCAAACTCCCTACTGTCAGTACTATAGTCCTTATTATCACCCTCAACCCAATAACCATTCCCATCCGTTCTCACAATTCTTTTGACTATCTCTGTTCCAAATTTTTTCACCACCACCACCTCATTAGGTAACGGCTCACGTATTTTGTATGACAATTTGTCGACTAGCACCAAACTCCCGTTTTTATAAGTTGGCTCCATGGAATTCCCACTAATACGATAGGGGTAAACCACAAACGACAACATCACAGCTACAATAGCTCCAAAAAAAACCATTTGACCAATGTCTTTCATCCATCCCGGCATAATCATATGGTACACTAAAAATACATGAAAAACTGGACCATCATTGGGATAATAGTTTTGATAATTATCAACATCGCCGGCTTTACGCTTCTTTATTTTCGCAGCTCGCCCACATGGTCAAACTCTCCATCACCACTCCCCACGCCTGTCATATCCCAACAAACATCATCAGAACTTACAGCCATAAGAAACGAACTAAAAGAACTTAGAAATCAACAAGCCGACCTAAGACGCGTCCTGGGTACCAGCGAATCTTCCAAAGACCTTTCAGATTTCTTGCCAGACACAACCCAACCAGCCACTCAATCTGTCACAATAGCTGATCCAAGATTTAAAAACATCGACGTTTTCGAGCTCCCCCTAGCGTCATCAAAAATTATCGGCCAAATGCTTTCAAACCATTACTATCCCTATACCATCAAACAAGGCAACTGGTACCAGATCAACTTGCCCAGCGGAATTTACGGATGGGTAGATTCTCAACTAGTAAAACCTTATGGTTTATAAACTTTTTCTCATTTACTGTACGCTTTTAGCCGTTTTCATATCCGTAAGCGGTCTGGTTAATTTGAGATCAACTTCCGAACTTCCAGTTCATCTGGTTTTTTTGCCCGTACCCATCTATCTGATATCGACACTTGCCAAACAATTCAAACGTAGCCGCGTGGCTCCGGAAATTTCCCTAACCCAAAAAAAAACCAGCCTGGCCATACTACTTATCTCGTTATTACTTTTAACATATAACGGTTACATTTCTATCCAAAAAAACCAACCCGCACCCAAACCTTTAATAATTCACGCCACACCACCCTCTCCGACACCCACCCTACCCACGCTACTCCTCACACATCCCAAGCCACCAGCCTTGATAAACATCCGTAAAGACCCCACCACCAAGTCCGAAATTATCACTAAACTCATGTCGGGAACACAACTTGAATATATCGAACACACAAATTCTTGGTATAAAGTGATTATAAACGCCTCGACTTCTGGATGGCTGTCTGAAACTTACGCGACCACATCTGCTCAAAAACTATGAAAAAAATAATCGCTTATTACAACTTTATAATTGTCGGCCTTTTAGTTATCAGTAGTTTTGCCACTATTAAAGATCATGTCCAACTTGCAATTTCTGTTTTGTTTTTTCCGCTATTTGCTTACTTCGCTCTATTAATAATTCCCAAAAAAAGCAAGGCAATCATCCTGCCCAAAATCGACTTAGTCCCCAAAGAAGAAAAACCTCTTGTTGCTACTATTACTTCAGATACACAAGACAAATTTGATTCCGACAGACGAACCTTTTTAAAATTAATCGGCAGCGCTGGCCTATCTGTTTTCTTCTTTGCACTATTTACCAAAAAGGCCGAGGCTGCGTTTTTTGGCAGTTCTCCTGGTCCAGGTACTATGGCCTTAAAAGATACTTCTGGTAACAAAATTGATCCAGCTGAAAAGCAACCCACTGATGGTTACAAAGTATCGGAAATCGACGACGCCAGTTATCCTGCTTACTACGGATTCGTCAACAAAAGCGGAGCATGGTTTATTCAAAGAGAGGATTCCGCTGGTGCCCATCGGTATACCAAGGGGGCCTCAGATTTTGCCACCAACTGGACAAATCGAGCTTCCCTAACATATGATTACTTCGACAACATATTTTAATTTATGAAAAAAGAATACATAGTAATCTTCTCAGTCGGCCTAATTATCTTGGCCTATGTCCTTGATGCGATAGTTAACCCGCTCGCGCTATCTACCGTTTTACCCACCCCATATCACTACTTCACCAAAGACATTATCACCACTTATGCGTTCACTTTCACATCCGTCTTTCTCAAAGCTCTAGCAATCTTTCTAAGTCTCCCAACGATTCTTGCAGCCTTAGATCTCAAACCTACCCTAAAAGGCATTATCTTGCTAATCTGTTCTGGTCTTCTCCAACTCTACGCCGTCCAAGACGTTGCCACCAAAGCTCAGGTAGTTCCAATCGAATGGTCTTTGGCTTTCACGCTTTCGGGAGTGTTTTTGCTTTTCCCAGCCCTTTTATTTATGCTTATCGGGTTTTTCTCTCACCCCAAAAAATCTTCTCCTTTGCCAGCCCCTGAAACACATTAGCCAAAGCGCCTACAACCAACACCCACCACATACTCGATATTGACACTCCAGTAATGCCATAAAACACCGAAATTATTCCCACACCCACAATATTGGTTACAAAAAAATAAGCATATACTCCCCAACCTGATCCAAAATCAGCCTTCCTGGCAATTAATAAATCCCAACACGTCCATACGACAAAAGACATCCAAAATCCCGCATAAATTGCCGCCTCTAATGCATTAAACTTATTAACCCCCAACATCACCTCTGCCGGAAAAAGCTTTCCCACCACATACAGCACACCCGCATTTACAATCCAATACACCAAATACAATAAATGGTTATACACCTTAAAGAGGATCATACCACCGTATTTACTTGCATTGCAATAAATGCTATAAAAAGAACATGGCTAAAATCTTGATTGTCGAAGACGACCCCCTGATGAGAAGGTTGTATCAGAAAATTTTTACCTTTGAAAAATACGAGGTTGAAACAGCCGAAAATGGCGAAGAAGGTTTAGAAAAAGTCAGAAAAATTAAACCCACCCTCGTTCTTCTGGATGTCATGATGCCCAAAATGAACGGGCTTGAGGTCTTAGAGAAGCTGAAAGCCGACCCAGACACCAAAAAAATTCCAGTTATTATGCTTACCAACTTAGCCGGCCAATCAGACGCTGAAACCGCCATCGCCAAAGGGGCTGTCAAATATATTGTCAAAAGCGAGTATGAACCCAAACAGGTCGCCAACATGGTCAAAGAAGTCTTGGCGGGTTATACACGCGACGCTGTCCCAAATGTCAGTTCCTAAACTCGACCTCAACGCACCCCTAAAAGTAGACACTTCAACTCCCGAAAAAGAGAACGAAACAGTTACCAAAAGCCTGGGCTGGTTCTACGGCGGCAGCGCGCTGCTTATAATTCTTGTCCTTATTTCTGTCGGAGTTGGAGCATTGGCAAGTTCAAAACCCAAACCCATCCCCATAAAACAGGTTGAACCCACAAAACCAGTTGAGATCAAACTTGATAAAAACCAGTGGAAATTTGAGGTCTTGAATGGCTCAGGTAAAAAAGGAGAGGCTGGACGCATCGCCAAACAACTAGAGGCCCAAGGATACGAAGTAGTTGAAACCGGCAATGCGGCCCATTCTAAATTTAAAGGTTTTACCCTAACTATTCAAAACGCCGAGCAAGCTCAGTTATTGATTGACGACCTTACCAAAATCGGCCTTGTCGTGACCACCCAATCCGGACTCCCTCAAAATCCCAAAGCTACTGCCCAACTTATCGTAGGTTCACGATAATTGGTCAGCTATAAATTTGGAAATAACAAAAGCCGGCCCAACGGCAATTACCACCAATACCGCTGTAGCCAAAAACGTCGCCTCAATTGACTTAGAAGCGGCAGCCAACACGCTCACCTGCGGCCGTCCTACAAACAACATCCCAACAGCCACATCATCCACATCTTTTAATGGCATATAGCTGACAAAATACGGCGTATTCAGGACGTTCTGCGACCCACTATAACTTTTTCCTTTTCCTAGTACCTGATCCCTAATCCCTAGTCCCTGATTCCTAGTTCCTACCCACCTAGACTTACCGTCTGTCGATACCTGAGTAGTAGCTGCCAATACATCCTGACCATAAACCGCCGCCTCCAAACCAGTTGCCAATTTTATCCCATCTACAAATGCGTTATCGATTTTAATACCCGCCACCACTGCCCCCACAGTCTTTCCATCCACTACCACCGGCGAAACAGCCTTGACTAGAACTTCTGGAGACAGCACCCCATCTTTGACGACCACCGATGCCACTTCTTTTCCCAGCAACCCCCGCTCGACCATGCCGTCCGAGGACAGGGAATCTCCAACCCTTTCTCTATCCTCTCCTCTAGCCAGAACCCTTCCATCGTTGTCGACGACAATCAATGAACTTAAGGCTTTATTTAATAAATATTTTCCGACCAAGGGAGAAATTCCTACTCGATTTGACTCGGAAACCATCACTGAAAAATCCTCCCTTTGAGCCAACGATGAAGCATCAGACAAAACTTGTTGTTTACGACTTTCAATTCCATACCCCAGCACTTTTACGTCAGTCTCTAGACGCGCCAAAGTCTCATCCTGCATGTTCTTAAGTAGTAATGCCGTAAATACTGTTGTTGTAATCAAAAATATACCCAAAATAGTCGCCGTAAAAATCATGAACAATTGAGGTCCCAATCGTTTCGTCAAATATTGCCACACCCATCCTCCCAAAATTCCCACACCCATAAACATCATGATATGTTGTGCAATCCAGATCACCCCAAATGGAGCCACTAATTTATATACCCACACGTTTGGAGATTTTATAAACAATCCCCCCAGTCCAAGAGCCTCAGAAACAGTCAAAACAAAAAAAGCTATGGTTACGGTTTTCAAATGACGTTCCAATCCCACCGTCGCCCTCCGCAGATACAGCCAAGTCACGATTGCAGAAAGAATCGGAAAAGCAGTTATGCTTAATACATAATACTTAATACCTAATACAAAGGATGAAACCGATAATCCCCTAGTCTTTGGTGCCGGCTGCAGTGGATCCAACACCACTCCTACTATTAAAAACAGGTACCCCACAATCCTGGTAACTAGAAAATATATCGAATCGCTCCCCGACCCCAACTGAGTAGCGTGAATCACAAACGACACCGACAGCAATAAAATTCCTAACAGTTTTGGTACCTCATCCCACGCTTTGCGTTCAAGCCAAGCATCAAAATACAACCAAAACATAGCAAAAAACACCAGAGCCGCAAAAAAATTAGCCGCAAAATGTGCATTATCAAAGAAAAAGGCAGTCCACATGGTATTAAGTATTATGTATTAAGTATCAAGTATCAAGCGTTTAATTTTTTAACACTTTTAATCAGGCCATTTATCAACTTACTTACATAGACAGTATGCAAAGCAATGTCCTTAAAACCCTCCTGTTTTAGATAGCCCAAATCACGAGCAACGAGTAACTGATTTTGGGTTTCGGTAAGCGACCCCAAAGAAATATAGAAAAACTGGGTTTTCTCTTTACTCGATTTTCTCGAGAAACCTTCAGCTATATTACTAGATATTGACACTACAGCTCTTTGAATTTGATCCACCAACGAATATGTTTCCTGCCTTGGAAAATCTTTCGTAATTTTGTAAACCATCAATACAAGTTTGTGCGCCTCTTTCCAAGCAACTAAATCTGTAAATGACCTAATCATACTTAATACTTAATACTTGATACTTAATACTTTTTTTAGAAATTAGTAATTATCTCCTCGCTACTTAAAACACCCTTTATCACCTTTATGATTGAACCCTTTCGATCGATAAACACGTGTGTTGGTACACTCCCAATTCCCAACGGCTTAAGTAATTCTCCATCGGCATCTGCAATCATGGGCAATTTATATCCTCCTCGTTTTTTAAACACCTCGACTAACGCTGACGGTTCCTGGGCAAAAATAGCCACACCTTTGTAATTACCCATACTTCCCACTTTATCCAACTCTGTCAATTGCTCTGCAGCCGTCGGCACCCAGGTGGTCAAAAACGTTACCACCGTCGGCACTCCTCGCAATGAAGAGTTGTACACCAACTCCCCTTCTGTATTGGGCAATGCAAAAAAAGGTAATGAGAGATTATTTAAGCCAGACTCCTCCTTCATACTTGATACTTGATACCTAATACTTAATACTGGTTCTGACCATAGCCACCATCCACTTTTCTTAGTAAGAGAAAAATTCATATTTATCGGAGTTGTTTTTGAAAGAGTAAATATTTCTGTCCTACTGGTTTTGTACCCACCCGCCTCTACCTCCAAATAATATTTACCTTGCGGAAGTAGAAGCAAATATTTACCCAAATCATCTGTTTTTACTGGATTTTCCTGGTCAAATGGCCGACCATCCCAAACTTGAAATCGCCCAAAAGTGGGCTCAAAATAATAAACCGTCACCACGCCCTTTGTGTTAATTTTTCCGGCCGGCAACACTTTCATGACCCCCAACTCCCCACTCGTTTTATTATCCGCTCCATCTACCGATGATACGGTCATAGGATAATCCCCAGCTTCTTTAAATTCTATATCTGCCGACCAAAGTCCAGTCTCCTCATTCTTTTTTAAATTTGTATTGCCCCCTGAGCCCTGAGCACTGAGCGCTATCTCGATAGGCCCTCCCACCGCCGACAAATTGACCTTGACTTTCATCCCCTCTATCACAGTCGACTCCAATGTTAATGGCCCATATGACCACAATCCCAAACCCACTTGCGGCGGCAATCTGTCTATGACCAACGTATACATCGGAGAAAATCCTACGTTTCCCGCCCCATCGGTTACCCTAACTTTCAGTTTGTAATTTCCATCCAAAAGCCCTTCTGGTAAAAACGAAAAGTCCGACGTTTTACCATATTTTTTGGAAATACCATCCACCGGCAACCAATTTTTTCCTCCGTCTACAGTGTATTCAACCTCACTTACCCCGCTACTATCACTTGCCTCCCCGTTTATTTCCGGTGCTTGAGTATAAACTTTTTTTAAATTTGTAGATAATGAAAGTGTCGGAGCACTAGTATCTTTTACTTCTACTGTTTTTGTTACCGTATTTGTTGTAGTTGTTGTCACCGTAGTCGTAACAGTAGTCGTCACATTAGCCGCACTAGTAGCGAATGTCGCATCTGTAGAACTGGTTGTCCCACCCTCACCCGTAACCACAATCTGATAATGATAGGTCGTACTAGCCGATAGTCCGCTCATACTTGCCGAATGCGACGTACCACTCACTGTCGTTACACTACTTCCATATCCACTTGTGGTTCCATAATTAACCACACCCGTGGCCGCCAAATCAGTATTCCAGGTCAATGTTGCACTGCTATTACCCACTGTCAAACTTACATTACTAATAACTGGGGCTACCGGTGCGGAATCCACTTGAATTGACACGCTTCCACAACTCTCAAAACTCTCCCCCGCATCATATGAGAGCAAAGCCTCCCAATTCATGCTGGAGATAACTTCGCCGGTTTCGGCCAAGGTTAAACTAAACACCCCACTTGCCCCCCCTTCCAAGTATCCTCCTGCAAAATTTGCTTCGGTTCCATTTCCATTTGGAAACCACCCAGTCGCCGTCATGTTCGCAATTGTATAAGCAGTAAGCCCTGGACTCTGGATCCTCACCCAATTTCCCAATTGATCGCCAGTATTGCTCACAGTGAAGCTAGATACGTTCGAAGCTCCCATGGTTACACTGCTCGGCGATACCGATACACTACAACTCGCCCAAGCAACACTTGGTTCCACCAACAACCCCAAAAGCACTAAAAGAAACAGCGCTTTCATCATGTTATTAATAGTAACATTTTCTGATAAACTGATTTAATGGCTACTATTACCATGTATCACGACATCAACGTCGATGATGCCTTCTCGCCTCTATTTTCCGCCGTCGGTTACGGCGTCACCAACGCCGCCTCCACTGCCGATCCCACCGGTACTTGGACAGCCCGTACCCTACCTTCTGCCAGTAACTGGAACTCAGTAGTTTATGGCAACAAGTTACTTGTCGCCGTCTCAGGCTCAACCACTGTCGGAGCCTCTAGCCCCGATGGTATCACCTGGACCGCCCGCACCATGCCTGCTAGTGCGGTCTGGCAATCAGTGACATTTGGTAGTTATAACAGTGGCACCTTTGTCGCCGTCGCCAATGGCAGTACGAGCAGTGGCTACTCAACAAACGGGATCACTTGGACAAGTGGTGGCGCACTCCCCAGTGCTGCCGCTTGGTACTCTTTGGCATATGGCGAGGGCACCTATGTCGCGGTCAGTACCACTAGCTCGACAGCCGCCGCTTCTTCAACCGACGGCGGAGTCAACTGGGTGGCCCGCACGCTTCCTGCCGCCGCCAACTGGCAAAGTGTTTGTTATGGTAACGGCGTCTTTATCGCCGTCAGCTACGGCTCTGCCGACGTCGCCTACTCTGCCGACGGCCTCACTTGGACGGCCGCTGGCTCTATGCCCACCGCCCGCAACTGGAGTAGTGTCACTTGGGGCAATCCCGGCAGTACCGCCAATGGTATTTTCGTCGCTGTTGCCTATGGCACCGCAGTCGGCGCTATCTCAACAAACAACGGCACCAGCTGGACCGAAGTAGATCTCGCCCCCGACATGGTAGTTAATGGCAGTTTCACCGGTAATGCTGATTTCTGGACCCTGGGTGCTGGCTGGACTTATAGTACTAACACAGTCACCCACACAAATGGTGGTGGCACCGCCACCTTGACTCCCAACCCAGCGCTTACCATCGTCGCTTCTACTTTTTATCAGGTCAAATTCACCGTCTCCGGCTGTACAACCGGCTCTGTCACAATGAACATTGGTGGCACCAATGGGACAGCCAGATCTGCCAACGGTACCTACACTGAGGTGATCACCACTGCCAGCACTGCTAACCTAATCTTTACCCCCACCAACGATTTTGACGGAAGCATAGACGATGTGGTCGTCCGCTATGTGGCCAACTGGAACTGTATTAGCTATGGCGAAAGCAGCGCCCAGGGTGTCAAAGTATTCACAGTTACTTCTTATGGCCAAGCCTTTAATACTGTCTCCTTCGACGGCACTAACTGGTTTATCAAAGCCATGGTCTCCGCCCAAAACTGGAAATATCACTGCTATGCCCCCATTACCTGGAACTCGGGCGATACCTTGGTTGTGCAAAACAACTCCATCATTACGGTCAATACCGACCAAACCAAGTTCTGGAAAACTATTACCGGTACCTATGGTACTCTCAAAATCATCAACACCAGCACCAGTACCGCGATCGGTTTTTACATGGGTCGCGTAACCAGTACCACCGCCAACGATATCACCCCCGCCTCCGGCGCCTTTAGTATCGACATTGACGGCAACTGGATCGAGATTGGCACGGGCGACAGCACAGCGAGTCAGACCATGACCGCCCCCTACACTGAATATATTCCCTCTCTTTGGGTAGAGACGGGGAGCGGCACTGGAGTCTATGAAATCTGGAACAACGTAACGGGTGCCTACGGCCCCTACATGGAAATGTTTGGCCGTGACGGACTCGAGTGGGTCGGATCAGGTAAAAGGGGTAACTACTTTGTTCAAACTCCAGCTACCAATCCGATCGAGATTATCTCACTCGCAAGCGGCGCTACCACGACCGGCTCTTATCTGGTTACTTGTACCTCCACAACTGGCGTCCTCCCTGGAGCCCGCGTCACAGGTACTGGTATCGGCACCAACGCCGTGGTCAATCGCGTGGTTAGTTCCACCACCCTTGAACTCAGTGTTGTGAGCACCGCCAATGGTTCAGGTCTCACCCTAACTGTCTACAACCCACGCCAGGCCCAGTTTACAACCGCTGTCGTTTTCGGCGATGGCACCAATGGCAACGTGGTTCCAACTGGAGCCAAAGTACGTGTTCCTAACCTAATTATTAGCGACCGAACCGCCGCCAGTTTAATCGGCTCTTCCTATCTCCTTGACGGCTTAATCAACATGAGCAATGGTGGTCTTATCGATGCCCGCATCTGTTTATTTGGCGCCATTTATGTCAACCTCCTCCAGTCTGCAGCTGTCTACATGCGTAGCTGCGGCTTTGCCTATCAATGGGCACTCGCAGAGTGCTACGACGTGGACATGGACGGGATTGGTTGTGCCGCCTCCCCCACCACTTGGTACTACGGCACCAAATGGATCGCCCGCGACAACCGCTACGGGGTTTTTGCCCCCATCGGCTACACTACCCCAGTCGGCTCTAACAACGTTGCAATCAGCTACATTCACAATGCTAGTATCAAAAACTGGCACAAAGTCACCTACTGCACCGCTTGGTTTATTGGGACTGCCGTCACCATGCCGGTCGACCTCGCCGATACCGAGGATGCTACTTTTGAAAATATTCGCCTAGTCACACTTAACCCTACTCGTTTAATCAGAAATTTCAACATTAGTGGACGTGTCAACCGCTGTAACTTCACAAACCTAGAACTCTACGGCGCCGCCCCCCTTCTTTTAAGTACTAGTAACAGCAATACTTTTGCCGGCGTTGAATACTGTCTTACTATGAATCGCCCTATCATTGCGTTCAAAACTGGTATGCGTCTGTATGAACATCCCGACGGCACTCCCTTCGCGAGCGATGTCCCCCTCTATATCAAAACCCGCACCTTTTATGCCTGGAATACTCGTGACATTTACTTTGAAAGTGGTGAGTATAGTGCCACTCCCTTTCAAAATAACTGGCTCTTCCCCGACACTCTTTCCATTCGCCCCACCGAAAGTGTCCCCGCCAGCGTCACCTTCAACTGGACCCAGCGTGAACCCAGCTCAGCGACTACACTCGCCTACGAGATCCACCGCAGTACCAGTCAGGGTTTTACCGCTCGCGATACCACGACCGCCGTTTTCCGTGTCTCAACCGGTGCCACCGTGACCTTTGCCAACGGCCCCCGCACCACTGTTGTGGCCGGTGCTCCCAATTTGACCTTTAACGTCGCCAAAACAATTACCGCAGCTAGCAGCATTTGGTTAACCAACGGATTTGCCGTAGGTGACATAGTTGAAGTCACTGGCACCACTGCCAACAACGGCACCTATACCATCAACACCCTTACCTCCACCGTCATGACGGTCAATGAAACGCTTGTCACCGAGGCTCAATATACCTCAGGCGCCACTGTGACCGGTCGACCTCCTGTTGTGGACACCAAATACTACTACCGCATGCGCAAGTTCCACAGTAGCACCGCCCACGTTGACTGCTCGGTAGCCAGTGGTTCTGCCACCTTAACTACTAGCGGTGTCAATCCCAGCTGGAGTTTTGACCGGCTCTACGGCCTGACCGAGTTCTACTACGACTCGGGCAGTACTGTACTAAGAACCCGCAAAACCAATCTTTTTGCTACTCCTTTCTACAAAGGCGCCACCATTACTGGTACCAATATTCCGGCTGGCACTACTATTATTAATATTGACGCCGCCGGTCGCGAAATGGTGATAAGTCAAGCTACGACTGCTAGTGCCACCAACGCCACCGTTGTTTTGCCTGTCCAGGCCGGCATGGCCCTCACTTGGCAAATAAGTAAACCAGGCGCCGGTCTCCCCTATGGCACCACAGTCGCGAGTGTCGAGAGCTCAACCAGTCTCACCCTGAGCCAAAATGTCACCGCCGATATTGGCTACGTCACCAATGGTACTTTCACCGGTTCTGCCACTGGCTGGACGCTTAATGCGGGCTGGGCTTATGGCACTAATAATGTTAGTCACACTAGCGGTACGGCCACCATGACTCAAACCAGCATGAACGTGGTCATTGGTGGCGTCTATACCGTGACCTACACCATCTCGGGCATGAGCGCGGGGACAGTCACTGTCAGTATTGGCGGAGCTAGTGGCACCGCCAGAAGCGCCAACGGCACCTACACCCAGGCGCTAACTGCCACGACTACAGGGACTTTGACCTTTACCCCCACGACCACCTTTGACGGTACGATTGACGACGTCTACGCCGGTGTCACCCTCAACTTTTTGCCATACGCCGAAAGCCCCGAGTTAGTCGCCACTCCCCACGACTATACTAGTGCCACCAACTACTGCTTGCAAAATCGCACCCTGGCTACCACTTGGGTATCAAGTGGTGTCACTGCCACCAACGCCAACACCTATGCCGCCCCCAGCATGATCGACTGGGCCACAGCCTCCGCCACCCGCCTTGTTAGCTCTACCACCCCCGGGACAGTCACTCAGACTGTCGCCGGCCTTACTATCTCCACTGTTTACTCGGCCAGTATCTGGGTACGCGCCGACCAGGACGCCACCAATCCCACCGGAATTACCGGCTCTCTCAAATGGGGCTCGGGTGGGGGGCTAATTACCACCAACTTTACCGCCACCAACGAATGGAAAAAAGTCGAGTGTAATAGCTTTACCGCCACCGCTACTTCCCATGACCTAGTGGTAACAATTGACACCACCGGCAAAACCATCTGGGCCGCCGATGCCATGGTAACCGTCGGTGCTACAACCACTGCCCCTATTCCTACAACTACCGCCGCGGTCACCCTTAAACCCTGTGCAATTCCCATCACCACCCTCTACAGTTACTCTCGTCCCTCCGATATGACCGGCAGTACCGGCCATCAAGGTATCCACGTCACGTTTGGCACGGCTCCGACCGGCTCTTATTACCACGAGGTCTATGCCTCCACCACTTCCGGCTTTACCCCCAGTGACACCACTCTTGTTGCACGTACCTGGGCACTCGATGATTTAGCTCCCTTTAACATCGCGACCAGCCAGTCCAACAACTTTAGCGACATCGTCAAACTCGAAGGCGGAGGTAGTAGTTCTACCGCCAGTGCCGGTATTTTTGCCCTAACCGCCAATAGCAACAACAACGCTTTCGTCAATGTCGACATCGACTACAGTTACTGCAATACTACCGCCATTCCCGCCCTCCACCTGGTCACCCCCTCCCAAAACAACGTCTTTCACAACGTCGATTTTGGCCGCAATGCCAACTATTTGGCACTTCCCGGGCTCTGGCACAACACCGCCGCCAACTCAGTGACCGGCAACAGATTGCAAAATATCTACGCCGATCACTACGACCTCCCCCTCAACAACCAATCACTCTCAGGTAAAATCAAGGGGCTTGCCGGAGGCAACTCATGGCCCGCTGCTACCGTCACCACATTTGCCCTGGGCAACACCATCGACGGCATCGATGTCACCAAAACCGCCGCCTACGGCAGTATGTTTAACGAACATTTTCGTGGTGTTTCTGCCAACTTGTTACCCAATGGAACTTTCACCGGCTCGGCTTCCGGCTGGACTTTGGGCTCGGGCTGGAGCTATAGCAGTAACACCGTCGTCCATGCTAGCGGTACCGCCACTCTTGTTCCCGATCCCGCACTGTCGATCCTGGTTGGTCACGAATACGAGGTAACCTATACAGTTTCTGGTATAACCACTGGCAGCGTGACCATGAGTCTGGGCGGCACATCTGGCACAGCCAGGAGCACCAATGGAGTCTTTACCGAAAAATTAACCGCCACCACCACCGGCAACCTTACTTTCACCCCCACCACCGGCTTTGATGGCACACTCGATGATATCAACTTTGGCGAAAGTATCGGCGCCCTCCATGTGGTCTTCGAAGATACTCAAGGAGTCAAGCCTTATACCACCACTGGCTCCCCCAAGTTTAGTAATACCGGCAGACTTTTTCTGGCCACCCCCGCCGACACCATTACCCTCACCTGGCCCCACAAAATCAAAGGGGTCACTGGCTTTCGCAACATGATCCCTCGGCTTATCGGACTTGACCTCGGCAACAACGCCAATCTCCTCGATGCCATCAAAACCGAGTACAAAATTAACACTGGCAGCTTTACTCTACTAACTCCCGCCAATCTCGTCGCCGAAGGCACTCTCGACGCGGTCAATGGTTTTGATTTACAGCTCAAATTTACCCCTCGAACATTCATGAAATTCTCGACCCAAACCACCGGGACTTATACCAGCCACACAGCCGCTACTCCCGGCGTGATCACGACCGGTGCCACAGCCTGGGCAACAGGTCAGATAGTGAGATACACCACAACCGGCGAACCCTTTGGTGGTTTAACCGCCGACACCAACTATTATCTAATTGTTGTTAGTACTACCACCTTCCAACTTGCCACGACCGAGGGCGGCACAGGCATCGCTTTAACCAGTGCTCCCGGGTCGGGCGTTCACACCTTCAACGTCAACTTTGTGGTGGGCGAGACTATCCTTGGCGGCACCTCTTTTGCCACCGCAGTAGTGGACGAGGTTTACTACGATACCGTCAACGCCGGCACACTCATTTTAAGCAGTGTGGGTGGCTCCTGGGTGGCTGGTGAAAACATTAGAACAGCAGATAATACCGCCACCAAAGCTCTCAACGTCGCCACCAACTTTTTTGCTCTCGGCCCTCAATATACTAGCTACATTAATGCTCTAGAAATCATGACCACCACCAATCGCAGCAAGCTCTACGACGCCGCCATTGTCACTGTCACCCTCACTAATATAGTCCCCAACTCGCTTTACTATATCTACAACTCCACCACCTCCGCGCTTGTGGCACAGGGTACCGCGACCGGCACCCCGGACCCCGGCGAAACTACTATTAATTACGCTGTCTCGGTCGTCTACGAAGCCAACTTTGATATTACGGTCAATGTCAGGAAAAGCAGCGCCCCAACCAAATACTTGCCTTACGAAACTGGTTCGACTGTTACCAGTAGTGGGGCTAACGTCTTTATAGCTCAAGTTGTTGACACAGTAGTGCTCGATAGTTATGCCTCAATTGCTGCCGACTGGACTATTGATGTCACCTACGAGACAATCAAACACACCAGCGGTACCACTGTCTACACTGTCAACCATTTGTACTCATACTTACTCGATTACTTTGATGAGCTGGGCTATTTGGATGATCAAATCCCCATGAGCGCCAGTACTCCCACAGAATACAACCTGATTAATGGCTGGTTCATTGACGACGAGTCGTTCAAATACTTAAGCGGCGGGGCGATTACCAGCATTGGCCAAAATGCCGAGGTCTACGCCCTCACACTCAACTCCGTTGGCTACACTTCGGCCGTCTCCGGCGATCTGACCAAAGTCGTGACCAATGGTGGCGCCACCCACACCGGCAGACTTTTAGCCTACGACAACACTCGTCGAATTTGGTGGATCAAAAAAGTCCTATCTGTCTTTACCGCGGAAGCCGTAACTATTACCAGCGGCACGGGCGCTGGCACAATTACTTCTGTCGCCACCGGCGAATCCATCTGGAGCAACATCTATACTCTCGGTACCATCGTCTCCGGTACCAGTCTCGACGTCTACCAAAATGACACTCAAATCACCCCATGGTGGAGCACCAATCATATTGACGTCTTGATCAAGGTCAAAGAAAGTGGAGTTGAAACCGATAGTGGCAACTTAACCGTCTTGGCCCGCTACTACTCCACTCTGTACGACCATTTTGTCATCGATGCCAGTTCCGGTCGTAACCCAATTCCTTTGGCTGCTTTTTCTGACGGCAACAATCAAACCGCCGAAGGAACAGTCGCAACGTATTCAGGTATCACCTTCGATTTCGGCTATTACGGAGGCAATTTGGGAAACGGCAATGGAGTCAGGCCGTACGATGTTCAAATCAACTGTGGTGGAAACACCCTAACAGAAGTATATGAATACTTAAAATATGTCACCCGCTCCGGATCGGTCACCACTTTTTCAGGATACGGCTCAATCCCCGGAGAATTTTATACAGCAGTCGGCGATGTTCGCTTCAATTACGACACCGAGGCCGTCTCCAACTTTACCGAGGGTGAGCAAATTAATGGGACCGGGGGTGTTTATGGTTATCTTGTCTCGTTATTAGACAATGGCACCTCAGGAACCCTCACCCTTCGCAATGTCCATGGTACATTTACCAACAACATGGCCTTGACCGGTGTCACAAGTGGAACCACGGCGTTAGTAGATGGAACAGTAGATAGTATCACCCCTTCCAAACAAGCCCCATTTGGCACTTTCGCCGGAGGAGTTTTCTTTGGGGCCAGAGGAGTTTGGATCTATAACATGGATAGCGTCGATGCCAACAACTACCGTCTAATTGATTCAACCAATACGGCCCAAACCCCACCGACGACATATCCTATTACCATCACGACTTACGATGATAGTAACAACCCAGTCGTAGGTGCTCAAGTATTCATCAGAAAATCATCTGACAATTACAGTTACACATCAGACACAGGTAACAACGCCGGAAACACTACTTTTGTAGTCAATGAAGTGGTTAGTACAGATCTTCCCCAAACTGGCTGGATCCACGTCTGGGATGCCAGTACCAACACCAAACAAGATTACAGATATGCTAGCTGGGCAACCAAGACATTTACTTTAAGAACAGAAGTCACCGGAACGGCCAGTAGCGCAGGCAGCTCCACTACTCTAAATTCCACCGGCATCGGTGCCTTGGATATCCAGGAAGGTGACACCATCAGAAATACCACTGACGGATCATGGGCAGTAGTAGACGAGCTTAGCACCAATTCCGCCACCACCACGGCCCTAACTGGAGGATCAGATAATACTTGGCAAAATTCCGACGCTTTTTCAGTCCATAAATTGGCAGTAAATTATGCAGACAATGACGACTTAGTAGATATCCCCATATTAAACGGACAAACTAATGCCAGTGGAGTTATAACTATGACCTATACTGGTTCGGTGCCATTGGCCATTGTTGTTCGCATCAGGTCCAACACTGGGGCAACCAAATATGTCCCCTACAATACATCCGGCTCCATCACCTCCAGCGGTTTCTCCCTCACCGCCATCCTCACCGAAGACACAGTGGCGACTTGACATAGATGCAATATTTAGTATATATTTATACTAAACATGGAATCAATGACCATATCAAAGATTATTTCTAGGCTCAAAGTCACCCAAACCACCTTCTTTACCGCTTCATCCTTAGGTTCAATATTGGGTTATGATAACAAGAACTCTTTATACAAGACGATTCAAAGGCTAGAGCGGGCAAAAATAATTTATCGTTTAGATTCTGGGAAATACTATTTCGGCCACACCATGCCACAGGATTTTTCCGTAGCCAACTTTTTAGTACCACCATCTTATCTCAGTCTGGAAACCGCTCTAAATTTTTATGGTGTTTTGTCTCAATTTCCCTACCCCATCACTTCAGTAACCACTGCTAAATCTAAAACAATTACTACAAGTATCCGAGAGTTTGAATACACTCACATATCCAAAAATTTATACTGGGGTTTTGTTAGAACAAATAACTACTTGATGGCATCTCCCGAAAAAGCAGTCGTCGATATCTTTTACCTGGCCAGTAAGGGTCTAAGATCCGCCAACTTCGAGGAGTGGGACTGGTCTACAATTAATAAAATCAAATTATACGAATACGCCAATCAAATCAGGTTTTCTCCATTTAAAAAATATTTCTCAAAAAACACCCAAATATGATCGCCTGGAACGACCTACAATCTCTAGCTAATTCGCAAAAAATCAGCCCATTTGTCATTTTGCGAGAATACATCCAGATTTTATTTTTAAATAATTTATATTCGTTGGAAAATACCGATGCAATTGTTTTCAAAGGCGGTACATGTCTTAGACTCCTTCACAACTCAAATCGTTTTTCTGAAGACTTGGATTTCACAACCAACTTATCCGGCACTCAAATAGAAAATCTTGTAACCAAGACAGTAAATTTAATTGCCAGGGAAACCCCTCCCATTACCATTAAAACGGTCAATACCATTTCCGGATTCACTCAAAAAATATCCATGACCACAAGCTATTCCCCTACCCCCATTTCTATTAAACTTGACTTCTCACAAAGAGAGCTCGTTCTGCAAAAAACTCAAAAACCAATCTCAACCACACTACCCGTTTCTTCGTTTCACCCCATTACTTACATGGCTATGCCAGAAATTTTAGCCGAAAAATGTCGGGCTATTGTCTCTCGCCACAAAGGACGCGATATTTATGATTTGTGGTACTTACTACAAAGAAACACCTTCGTTGATACTGAACTTATTCAAAAAAAACTAGATTATTATCAAGAAAAATTTGACATGAACAAATTAATAGAAAATATAAGAATTTGGAATTTTGAAAAATTTAATCAAGACGTGCGCGGTTTTTTGCCAGAACCGGACCGAAAAGCATTGACATCAATTATTCCCACTCTTGTTACGAAACTGGAAGACACACTGGCGACTTGATTCTCAAAAGACTTTTGTCATAATCACTTTTGTCATCATGAAATTTAACAACTCCCTCCAGAGTACCAAATGTATCCAAAAAGAGTTTTTTATCACAATGTAAAAAGTTTTCTCCACCTCGATATCCACTATAACTAGACCATTCATAATTTTTATCACTTGGCTCATTGTGTACATGTCTCACCACATCCAATATTGCATTACCATTTATTTCTATCGCCTTATACCTGCCAGAAAATACCGGACCCCGGTGCCTGTATTTTTGGTTAAAGTAAGCTGTGTATCCATTGACTACTTGTTTCATCAAATGTGGCATGCCATCTGCCTCACGTTGCCTTATCACCAAATGAAAATGATTTGTCAGCAATACATATGCCATAATTTCCAGCTTCTCATTTAGCGTCTTTTCCCTAAGCCTCATGGGCAAATCCGAAAACCGTTTAATCACCTCCTCGGTTGGGCTGGTATATATGTACAGATAAAACATAAACACCCGAAAATCCTGTGTGTCCAAAAACAACTTTTCCCCTCCCATCCCCTCATTAAACACATGATAAACGCAATTTTCCCGCAGGTTTCTGACAATAAACTTTGACGGCACATCTATATGATATCAGATTCCCCCAGGGGTTCAACCCATGGTACATTGCCCCTGGACAACCCCTTTTTATATATGTAATGTTAATTACATATGAGCTTAATAAAACTCATCAACTTTTCTTACAAAGACTATGAGGTTGGATCTATCTGCGACTTTGGTGAAGAAAAAAACAAGTCACTGGTCTCACTCCGCCGAGCAGTTTATGTTAACGGCACTGAACCCGAAACTAAACCCCAACCCAAAACTCCACCCAAACCCAAAAAACTTATTACCAATACCCTAAAAGATCAAGTAGAAACCGCCAAACAGGAAACTATTACAACTAAAGCCAGTTTCTGGGACCGCCTAAAATGAAAATCTTTAATCTACACACCAACGACGAACGCGACGTAGAAGATATTAAAGTCGTAACTTATGAGGAGTATGATAAAAACGGTAAGATGAAAAATAACAAATATGTCCAATTTACAATTATCAGCGACCGGTCCTGGACCGATTTCATGCCCGTCAGCAAATTTAAAAAATTAAATCCAAAAGTTAATTTATTAGACATTAGTAATTAGAAATTAGAAATTTTAAAGCATGGCCATCCAAAACGATTTTACAATTTATCCAAAAACCAAAGTCATCCGCCATACTTCCGGCACCACTGTCTATTCCGCCGTCGCTTTCTACTCCTGGCTCATGGACACTTTTGACGAACCAGGCTATCTAACCTACCAAACCCCAATTAGATTTAACACTCCTACATCCTTTACCATGATCAATGGCTGGTTTCTGGATAATGGAGATGGATCCAACATCTTGCAATATCTGACTGGGGGAGGTATTGATACTTCCGGTTACGACACCGTCTCAGATCCAGTTTATCTGTTAGACTTAGATACAGAAACTGCAGCATTTGTAGCAAGTGACAAAGACAAAACTCTCCTTGATGGAGCAACGTCCGTAGGTCCCATTCTCACTTTTTTGGCAAATTATCCCTCTGCTACTACTGCCCGGGTTTGGGTCAGAGATACCAGGGGAACTCCTGCCACAATCCTAAACAACGCCGTCATCACAGTTTCTACTGGAACCGGATCTTACCTGGCAGCTGCTGACAGGATTACCGGTGACGAAATCTATCACAACCTCTTTACCATCGCCTCATTCCCAACCGATGTTAATCCCCAAGTCTACGTCTATCAAAAACATCCAGTTACGGCAGGCGGTTACAATACCAGGGTTCGCATCGCCGAATGGTCTGCCTTTACCAACTGGGACAGAGGCTCTGTTGACATCCTCATCCCCGTTAAACTTGGAGGTGCGCTTATCGATTCAGGTAATATCAAATCCTTCGTCCGTCAAACCGGAGACACGTTTACTTTCGTCGAGTCCACTCTAAATACCTCCGGAAGAACCCCTATCGCTACCGAAACTTCCGCCGATGAAGTCAATATCACCAAAGGTGAACACTACTTGCTATATGACGGCTCCGACACTGGATCTTTCTCTGTCGACGATGTCATTTCAGACGTCGACCTCTCTGCCGGAGTTCCCCCCACCTGGTATGCCGAAGTTGTAGCCGTAACTGAATTTTCTGGCGCTGCCAGTGGAATCCTTACCCTAAGATCCCTGCGTGGAACCATTACCGATAATGACAATATATATGTAAGCAATGTTGTAGAGGGCGTCGCCAACGGTGTCCCGGGAGACACCTACATGTCCTGGACATCAGGAACAGCTCCCTCAACCGCTGGTCAAGTCTTAACCGGTGGCACTTCCGGCGCCAAAAGACTTCAAAGGGGTGTAGACGCTACTGCCAAAAAAGCCGTTCTCCAAGACGATCCTACAGGAGTAACCGGAACCAGCCGTGACGCATATTACAAAGACTTTTCCAGTGGAGAAACCGTAACGGGCGCCACCAGTGGGTCAATTGTTTTAGACGCCGCCTCCACAACACTTATCTCCGGCTACAACGACATTACCGTAGCCCACATGAACGGCACTATCGTTGTTAATACTTTCTCCGGCACATTTATCCCCGGAGAAAAAGTCACATGGACCGGAGGCGGGCCAGCCATCATGATTTACACAAACGGGTCGTCCTCTATGTTTTTGGGTAACGTTGCTGATGAAACTGCTCTAACCACTAACGCGCTTACCATTACCGGCCAACTATCCGGAGCTACTTGTGCCACAAATGGCACTGGTGGCATGACCGATGACAATACCCAAAACTTTGAATTTACACTGCAGTCAACCGGCGCTCTTTATTCCGTCTTTATCGAAGGTGGAGCCATTTACAACACCGGTCGCAGCCTTTCGGACATCTATGGATATCTCCAATATTATCTCCGGGACGGGCAGGATATTTCTTCCCGCACCATATACACATCAGACGGCTCCTCTATAACCGCACTTGCAGCTGAAGAATACTTTAAAGCTGTTTCTTCCTACTCCGCTACCAAACCAGCCCCATTTGGAACTCTAGCCGGTAGCACTTTCTTCGGAGCCCAAGGCGTCTGGTTAACCGGCATGGCCACCAGTGACACCAACAACATTAAACTTACAGATCATGGTGGAACCCTAAGACAACCATACACCTCAGTCAACTTAACCATCAGTAATACCAGATCAGGAGACAGAATTGCAGTATATCTCGAATCAGGATCTACTACTCTTCCAGACAAAGCCCAATACACTAGTCACAACACCCTCAATGCGCAGGGAGATTCTACTTTCGATAGAGTTGCCGCGGGCGGTGCGTTCCCCAATGATACCCCAACATCGGGTACGTTCATTGTTGTTGACACATCCGCCAATGAAGAACATCGCTACCGCTATTCATCATTTAACGCCACAGGGGGGGCTGGAACAGATGGTCAACTAGTACTCCCCACCAAGAGGACCGGGACTGCTACGGCCGGATCTGATGGTCAAACCCTGGTTGCGTCCGGTGCCACATTCTCAACCTGGGGTATACAAATTGGAGATATCATTAGAAGGACAAATAATGAAGGTGGTTGGGCTTATGTTACCGCCATTAGTTCCGAAACCCAGATTACCACTACTTTATTCTCAGGCGGCATTACTGCCGGTTGGGACGAGACCGCCACTGCCGATACTTTTGAAATGTTGGCATTGGTCGTTACTTACGACAACACCGACACCTTCTTTATCCCCTATGTCGACACGCGCGAAACCACAGGCACAGAAGGTACCCCCGGCACGGAAGTAGTCACTCTAACTTACGTCGCGGACCGAGAAGTTGTCATTGAAGCCAGAAATGTCGAAAACGCCACTCAAATCGTTCCGTTCAAAACGACAGGTACCATCACCTCCAGTGGTCTAACCCAATCCATCATTAGAACCGAGGACACGGTCTTCACATAATGGCCATCAGAGTTTACCCTTATCTAAATCCAAGAGTAATTGAAGTTCTTTCTCCTTTAACCGAAATCTCACTCCAAGACTTAACCGATCAGATTAAAGATTGGGAAGATGAACCCGCTAACCTGACCTATCCCATATTAGTCAAAACTTTCGGCAAACAAGCTCTGGGCGGCGGAGTACTGGTGGGCATTACTGCCGAACTACAAAATGCCAAGGTTTCATTCACCGCCCGCGACGGCACCGACACTCCCCCCGAAGTTCTTTGCACGATTTCGGGCGGCAACCTGGTAGCAGTTGATGCCAACGGCGCCTCCATGACTCCCATTTACCCTACCGCCTATACCCAAGTAGTCATCTCCCAATCTTCGTCCGCCACCATTGCCACTCCCCCGTCAGATGATCACATTTTATATCTACTGTCGTCTCTTCGTGGCAAACAAAGATCCGTTGGTAGCTTTTATTATTGGAACCCGACTTCCGGAAGCGACTCCAATGACGGCACCACTGCCAGTAAAGCTGTAGCCACATTTTCAAAAGCTCAGACACTCGCCTCAGCCGGCACTGGCGACACTATTTTTTGCCTAGCATCCCACACTTCGGGTTCGACCACTGTTACCGAAACGCTAAACATTACCAAGGCCAATCTAAAAGTACTGGGTCCTGGAATTGCTTTCAAGCTTGTCCCTACCACTACCACCGAACCGACTATCACTATTGCTGCATCCGGAGTAGAAGTATCTGGCCTAAACATCTCTACTGCAGCCACGGGTTCTCAAGATGCCATTTCAGTTTCAGCCAACGGAGCATATATCGAAGATTGTTGGATCATGAATGTCCGGGGAAACGGTATCAACGTCACCACTTCTTCCCGGACCCAAATTCAGTCATGTGTTATAGAACATTGTGGAGGTTCGGGAACGGGCGACGGTATCAAACTATCAACTAGTACAACAGAAGCATTCATTGCCAGATGTATTATCTTCGACAATATTAACGGGGTATCTTTATCGGGGTCCGGACTCACGGACAACGTGCTAGAAAATAACCTTGTTTATCAACATTCCGGATATGGCGTAACCATTGGCTCCGGGGTTCTCCGTACACACGTCAGATCTGGTCATACATTCAACAAAAACACGACCGGCAATACTCAAGACCTAGGAACCGATTCACTCATCGAATCCCAGGCGGGTGGCGCTTCTGCTTCGGAAATTGCAGATGCGGTCTGGGATGAAGTTATATCTGGCCACGCCACCACAGGCACAGCCGGACGTACTCTAAAAGACGCCAAGACCAAAGCCACACTGGCTTCACTCAAATAGCCCTTGCCCTATTTCACTATTTGGTTTATAAATAAACTACAAACATGTTTGATTTCTTAAAAAACATCGGGCCAGTCGAGCTAATTATTATTGCTGCCATTTTACTAGTCCTTTTTGGAGGCAAAAAAGTCAAGGAATTATCCCGCGGCCTAGGAGAGTCACAAAAAGAACTCAAAAAGGTCAAGGAAGAGTTAACCACCAAGGAGGTGACCAAAGAGTGATCAAAAACCTCGGCACCACAGAATTGCTTATCGTTTTATTCATCGTCGTCTTCTTATTTGGGTCCAAAAAAATTCCTGAGTTTATCAAGGGATTGGGCGAAGCCATTAAAGAGTTTAAAAAAGCTTCCAAGGACAAGTAACCCATGCTTTCAAATATCGGATCCAGCGAGCTTGTTATAATTTTTGTAATTTTGCTGATCTTTTTTGGATCAAAGAAACTTAATGAGCTTGCCAAAGGTCTGGGCGAAGCCACTAAAGAAGTCAAAAAAATAAAGTCAGAAATTTCGAACGGAGGTGACGACGAATAATGTTGGGTAACATAGGCACACCAGAACTAGTTGTCATTCTATTGATCTTAGTTTTGTTCTTTGGAGGCAAAAAGATTCCTGAATTCATCAGAGGAATTGGAGAAGCTGTCAAAGAATACAAAAAGGGGGCTAGCGATAACGAATAAATACCGTTAGACTAAAGTCATGACCGACTCCCCCTTGCAAGATACAATCAATAAGTATTTTCCTTATTTACTTGAGATCCGCAAGCGGTTGCTCTTTATCGCCAGCTTGTTTATCGTCGCCGCTATTGCTGGCTTTTTTTATTACGAAAAAATTATCGCCCTCATCCTCACGTTTTTAAACCTCAAAGGAGTTAACATTGTTTTCACCTCCCCTTTTCAGTTTTTCAGCCTAGCCATCAATAGCGGAGTATTTGTCGGCGTCATTGCTATTTTTCCACTCCTGGTTTACCAACTCCTTACTTTTATAAAACCTGCCCTAAACCCTAAAGAATACCGGCTCATCACCATACCCTTACCCTTATCAATCATTCTGTTTGTCATTGGCTTTGCCTACGGCGTCAACGTCATGAAATATGTTGTCACTATCTTTTATCAAAAATCTCTCGAGCTCCATATTGGCAACGTCCTAGACATTGAGCTCCTTTTAAACAAAATCATTATGACCTCGCTCCTCATGGGTTTGTCTTTCCAATTCCCAATTATTATGAGCGTCCTCTTACATCTTAAAACTATTAAATTAAAATCAATTTATGCCCAACGACCATTTGTCTATGCCGGATCCATGCTCTTTGTCATGCTTTTGCCACCCACAGACATTATGTCCGATTTTATCCTTTTTCTCCCACTTGTGTTTTTATTCGAGCTTACGTTAGTATTAAACCGTTTTCTGCTCAAGAAAGCGAGGTGATGATCATGTTTAAATCAATTGGTTCAACTGAACTTATAGTTATAGCTTTAGTATTGATAGTACTTTTTGGCGGCAAGAAACTACCAGAACTAGGTAAAGGCTTTGGTGAAGCCATCAAAGAACTCAAAAAGGCTTTCCGAGGCAATGACGACAAGTAAACTGCTCACGCCACTGTTTGCCGTTATAGCGCCTTTCATCGTCTGGCCAATCGAATATTTTTTCCCGTATCCTTTCATCGTCGAAGAACTGGCCAAGGCGGTGCTTGTGCGGATTAACAAACCAACATACACAGAGGCTATACTGGCCGGTTTTCTTTTTGCGTTCTCCGAAAGCGTGTTTTATCTTATAAACATCCTCGAAACGGGCAACTTCGAAACTTACATGCTTCGCCTAGCACTCACCGCCCCACTCCATATCCTCACCATCCTAATTATCAAAAAAAATTTTCAACTGGGATTACCTCTCGCCATGACTATCCACTACTTTTACAACGCCTTCCTCAATAAATTCTGAAGACACCCAACCAGTTTTTCCATCCTCCCACTCCAACTTCGACCATCTCCCATCCACTTCCGTCCTAATCAATTCTTCAGTCTTGGTTAATTTAGTTATTATTTTTGAAGTGAGGCTCGGTTCTGCTCTTAAATTTATCTTCGCCCCATTATCCACTACCAACCTAACTATTTCCGGCCCACCCACCGCCTCAGCTTGAACACCTTTTACTTCAGCTACAACGGGGGCTACGGGTTTAACTACGGGTTCCATCATCTTCATTACAAACACCGACGAACCCGACGAAAGCATCGAAGAGACAAATATTACAAATGCGACCTTCCACTTGGACCCTCCGCCATTCCTAGGATTTTTTCTCACAACCCTATCAACTGGTTCCGGTTCTTCTATGACCCGAACCACATTAGTGCCACGGGAAATAGTTCTCATATAAATAGCCAAAAAGACAAACCCCGCTACCAGGATAATAATTATTCCCCAAACCGCCAACGCCTGTGTCCCACCCACAAATCCCAACAAGTTCCTCGATGAGCTTACTGACACTACAACTTCCTTTAGTTTTTCCATCTTTATCTTCACCCCACCCATTTCCAACTGCGACTCTCTCCAGGCCCTAATCTTCTGATCTGGTGTCACCGCTGTTTTTTGCGCTACTTCTATCTTATCCAATGCCACATCAATATCGCTTTTAAGTGTCACCCCTTGTGCAAAATACGCTGTCTTTTCTAATGGCCTCACCAATTCATCCGTCTGCTTTCTCATGCTATTTAATTCAGTGTCACTAATAACCCATATATCAGTCACGTGGACAGAAACTGTTCGGCTTTCACCAGGCTTGAGCGAAAAAGTACCTTCGACAAAATATTGGTTCTTTTCTGAATCATAACTTACACTTAAGCCTTCATCTGTGTCCAAGACATCTTCCTTTTTTACTTCCGGTGGTAGGTAATACTTGATAGCCACGTCTTGTCTAATCAAAGTAGAAGGATTGGTTACCAATGATTTAAAAACCACGCTTCCTTCTTCCAACCAAGTATTTTTAAAAACATCAGTAGACCCCTTAGCCAGATACATCTTATTCGAATCAATTAACCCTCTCATTGATAACAACCTGTTCTTAAGTCTTTTTTCTACCGAATCGGTTTTCGGATTGACCGCCAGGGCTACTTGCCCCTTAGGCAATTTGTTTAATGCCAAAACGGTACTCCCGAGCTTCTCGATCTTTTCCTGCATGGCCACACTTTTTTCCGGTCGCCATTCAGCCAACGTTTTATCTATCTCCCCCAAAGATGCATCCAGAGCCAATGCTTGCTTCTCAACTTCTGACACCCTACTAGCAAGTGGCCCGGACACCATCTTTTCCAATCTCTCGGCAGTCCTAAGGCCCACTTTTGCCTCACTATATGCCGCCTTCCATCCACCTGACCCCTTAAACGTCTTCTCGATTTTTGCAATAGCGTCGGAAACAGCCAAAGTCTGATCATAAACGTCATCGGTCTGGTTCCAATTCCATATTTTCTTAAGCGCTTCGGCTTGCCCCAACACACCTTCTTTATCTAGCTTCTGAGCCATGGCATCCAAGCTCGCCGTCACTTCATCGGCAGTCAGACTATCCCACTTAAGCATCAAAAGCCCGTATTCACTCACCACATATTGAACATCCACATTCATTTGGTCGGTTAAATTCCTTGTCTGGCCAATCTGTGCTCCCAAATCCGGCTTCTCTTCCTCTATGAAGTTTTGAATAATTGGCTTATTTACAAGTTTCTCGAGCAACAACCTATTCGCGTCAACGGTTTTTTTAATTGCCGAAATATCAGTCGACGAAGCCTCCGTTCCAGACGTGGTAAGTGCACGTGGATTATGATTCCACACATCCTGGGCCATAGTCCCAAACGAAGACAGTGTCCGAGACGAATTGCTCCAGATATCAGACACCAAATCTCCAAAACCAGTCATTGTTCTGGTCGAATATCCCCAAACGGCCGATGCAATTTCCGAAGACGTCAAACTAGTTGTACTGGATGCCTCAAATCCTTTATCTAGGCACATGTAATCAGAGCCTACGGTACAACACACTTGTGTCCTATACAGGCCGGTTGTCGAAGGAGTAGTAAAACTATACTGATACCACCCATCAGATGCACCCGTCATGGCTTCAGAATTCAAATACACCGTTCCATCCGGGTATCTACTAGTAATCGTGCATGTGCCGGTCGTTACGGGAACATAAGTATCATCATAAAGAAATTCGCCGATCGTACAGGTTGCACCCACACTACACACTTGAGCAGAACCAACCGCAGCTCTGACACCCACCGGGATAGTCAGAGCTACAGTTAATACCAGCGATACTGATATCGCATTTTTCATACACTAGGCATCTTTAGCAGCTTTTCGGAATTCTCGGATAGAATCTGCTAGACCCTTGGATAGTTCCGGAAGCTTTTTACCACCAAAGAGCACCAACAAAACTCCAGCGATTATCAATAACTCTGTAGTTCCTATATTTTGCAACATGCACAATCACCTCCTTTCCCTAACATACATTCAGTATGCTCAGCTTAAACAAGGCTTGTCAATCCCCATTATTAACTAAATATATTCTTATCATAATCTTATCGAGATTAAACAAATTAGCTTTAAATATTCCTCATTTTTTAGAGTTTGACAGCTCGATAAGATAGTGATAAGATTAGCCTAATGCTCATTTTGTCTTACAATCTTACTCCCGGATTAGACCTCGCCCTTAAAAAAATCGACAAGCTCAGAGACCGCATTTTACTCACACCACTTAACCCCAAAAACGAAATTATTTTATCCTGGCAAGCAGTGCTTCAACACCTGTCAGGGTGGGCCCACCTATCCAACCAACCCCTAACCCCAGACGCTATAGAAAAAATTCTGCTGCTTCCAAATCCAGCCAAATCAAATTCGCCCTTCATCCAAAAAGTCGTCGGCTACAGAAACGCTCTTCACCATCTTAGGCTTGAATGGATCGCAAATCCCCAAACCATCTCTCCCTCACACCTAAAAAAACTTGCTTCCATTTTAAACGTTAACTACAGCCACGAAGACGAAATTGTTTCATTACTAGGATATATCCAAAGCGGCAATGTCCATCCCATCATCCAATCAGCCATTGCCCACCTCTACTTTTACCCCAGCAGGCTGTCTTACCTTACTTCGCTACTTATACTTTATAAGCACAATTATGATTCCAAACGGCTTATTTCACTGGAAGATTACTGGAACAGTAACAAATCAGACTATCTGGAGGTATTACAACAAGCCACCAAATTAGGCCACATCACTTTGTGGTTGGAATATTATTGCAAGGCAGTTATTTTTCAAATGGAATCGATCTTAAAACACATGACCCAACCCACCCCTCCCAATCACCCAGGCACAAAATATTGGCAACTTTCGGACCGACAAAAAGATATCCTTCTCCTCCTTGACCCACCCAATCTCACCATTTCCAATAAAAAAGTCCAGTCCCAATTTCAAATTTCCCAAGTAACTGCTTCCAGAGATCTGGCTAAATTAGCCAGCCTGAACCTGTTAATTCCCCACGGGCATGGCAGATCTGTGATTTACACCCGGGCGTAAGACATGTATAATTCGTACCCATGGGTAAAAAACGCGCTACAATTATCGGATCAGAAAACGAAGACCTAGAACGCTCTAAAAAAGCCGTTAAGTTGGAACAAAAAAAGCTCCGCACTGGAAAGTCAGTTGCAATTCACGAATCAACACCTACTCCCACTGTCGTTGCAGAACCAACCGTCACCCCAGTTTCCAAAAAACCAGAACACCACCGTTCAAAGGCCTATTCTACGGCCAAAACCCAAGTCGATCCTTCCAAAACATACTCTTATCCTGAGGCTATCAAACTATTAAGATCCATTTCCCTTACCAAATTTGACCCCAGCGTAGAACTCCATGTTACTCTCAAAACCATTCCCGAAACCAAACTTACCGTCAATCTTCCTCATGCCGTAGGTTCAGCCAAAAAAGTTAGCATAGCTACAGACGAGGTCATTGCTCAAATTGAAACCGGAAAAATTGATTTTGACATTTTAGTTGCCTCTCCCACTCAAATGGCCAAACTGGTCAAGTTTGCCAAGGTCTTGGGCCCCAAAGGTCTAATGCCAAACCCCAAAAATGGCACTGTATCAGACAATCCCGAATCGGCCGCCAAACGCCTTGCCTCTGACCAATCAACCGCATTAAAAGTTGACAAAGCCGCCTCTGCTGTACACATTAAAATTGGCAAACTCACATTTACCGACTCTCAGCTATCCGAAAACGTCTCCGCAGTACTAGCAATGCTCACTAAATCATCTCCCAAAAAAGTTGTCCTCAAATCCACCATGTCCCCCGCAATCAAGGTTGCCTTATAAGTTTATGAAGCTCGCAAATTTTCTTACCATAGGGCTGTTGGCAACCAATAATTTATTTCCCCCATCACACACAGAGACCAAAAACCCCTTTTTACCCGAAGGCTGTCCAAGATCTCCTTCCGGCCATTACAACAGCGACAATCCAAGTCTTGACCCAACTTCACGTCTGTCAATTACAGCCTCAGGCAAAACTAGATGGATTTCCATCAATAGACGAGAACGAGGTCCTTATGGTTACGTAATTATTGGAACAGAAACAACCACGACCTCAAGAGAGGGAGTAACGACCGCAGCACTTCTAGACGCTAGATGTATCTTTGTCGCCCTCCTTGCAAATGGACCAGGTTTATCGGTAAAAGAATACGGAGACGCAATTGTCTTGCCATAGGAATCAATTTAGTTTATAATTCCCCCATTACCCAAAGACAGTGTGCATACAAATAAGCCGCACCGAGGAACATATGGCCAAAATTACACCTCAAAAAACTTCCATCGTCAACCAAGTCTCTGACTTGTTAAAAAAATCCAAATCCGTAGCTGTGGTGGATTACACCGGCCTAAAAGTCTCCCAAGCTACAGAACTTCGTAAACTTATCCATAAGGCTGGTGGAGAATACCTAGTTACCAAAAACACCCTTTTTAAAATTGCAACCGGACTAACCGACACCAAACTCGAAGGCACCTCGGCGTTTATCTTTTCACTAACCGACGAAGTCTCAGCTATCAAAGCTGTTGCCGACTACGCCAAAAAAAATCAGCTCCCCAGCTTCAAAATGGGGCTCCTAAACGACCAGGTGCTTTCTGCTACCCAAATCACCAACCTAGCCACACTCCCCGACAAAAATACCCTTATTTCCCAAACTCTCAGGTCACTTAAATCCCCCATTACCAACCTAGTTTACAATCTTAACTGGAATATCTCCCAATTAGTTCGCACGCTTGAAGCGGTGCGGGCCAAAAAGGAGGTGACTAATTAATGTCAGATAAAGTTCAAAAGCTAATTTCCTCTGTTGAATCTCTGTCAGTTCTCGAGCTGGCTGAATTAGTCAAGGCCTTGGAAGAAAAATTTGGTGTGAGTGCCGCTCCGGCAGTTGCCGTAGCTGCCGCTCCTGCCGCAGCTTCCACTGAAGGACCAGCTGAAGAGCAAACCTCTTTTAATGTCATCTTAAAAGATGCCGGCGCACAAAAAATCGCCGTCATTAAAGCTCTTCGTGAAATCAATCCCAATCTTGGCTTAAAAGAAGCCAAGGATATGTCAGAAAAACCAGGAGCCGAAGTTTTGACCGGTGCCAACAAAGCCACAGCCGAAGAGGCCAAAGCCAAATTGGTTGCAGCCGGCGCCACTGTAGAATTAAAGTAAGCTTACTTTATTCTCATTTAAAAAAGCCCCGAAAGGGGCTTTTTTTAACGTTTACTAATACTCTTCTTATACAAATCCAGATTCTCCATAGCCACGCCGGTACCTCTGACCACACACAACAACGGCTCTTCTGTTACATGGCACGGTACTCCGGTCATCTCAGTCATCAACCGGTCAAAATTTCGCAGCGTAGACGTCCCTCCACTCATCACTATCCCCTTATCTATAATGTCCGAGGCCAGCTCTGGCGGCGTTTCCTCCAACACACCTTTAGCCGCACCAACAATCTGTAACAACACGGGCCGAATCGCTTCAGTTATTTCTGTAGAATTAATCAAAATTGCTTTCGGCAAACCCGTAACAAAATCCCGTCCTTTGACTTCCATTGTTTCCGGCGCCGGTAAAACAGTAGCCGAAGCTATTTTAAGTTTGACATCCTCAGAAGTAGTATCCCCAATTAAGAGATTGTGTTTTTTCTTCATATAAGCCACTATCGCCTCGTCAATTTTATTCCCAGCGACCCGAACACTCTTATGAACCACCACCCCTCCCAAAGAAATTACTGCCGCTTCCGCCGAACCACCTCCAATATCGATTATCATATTCCCCGACGGGGCAGCAATTGGCACCTTAGCTCCAATCGCCGCTGCCAATGGCTCGTCAATAAGATAAGCCACCTTAGCCCCCGCAGAAAGTGTAGCGTCCAAAACAGCTCTTCTTTCTACTTGAGTCACCCCCGCCGGGACACAAATCATAACTTCGGGTTTAAATAAAAACACCCTACCACATACTTTCTGGATAAAGTATCTAAGCATTGCCTCTGTCACCCGGTAATCCGCAATCACACCATCCCGCATAGGCCTTGAAGCGGTGATATTTCCTGGAGTTCTTCCCAACATTTCCTTTGCCTCATTGCCTACGGCCACCACCCGACCATCTTCTACGGCCACAGCCACCACTGTTGGTTCATTCATTACCAATCCTTTTCCAGCCAACCAAACCAACGAATTGGCCGTTCCCAAATCAATTCCGATACGTTTTGATATCATAAGATGTATATACCAAGTACTAATGCTGTTGCTGATTAAATGCTAAAATAACTGATTATGCAAGGCATAGTTCCAACCCGCATTTTCCTATTTATTTCGGGATTGATTATCGTCCCCTTAGCTACAATAGCCGTTATCCTGTTCGCCCGAGGCTATAGGCCCACCGACACAGGCAAGCTCACCCCCACAGGACTACTTGTAGCCAAATCCACACCCGACTCTGCCCAACTAATAGTCAACGGTGATATCAAGTCCGCCACCAACACTACCCTCAACCTATCCCCCGGTTCGTACACCATAGAGATCAAAAAAGACGGCTTTTTTCCTTGGAAAAAACAATTAGCTATCCAGGCCGAAATAGTCACCCGTGCTACGGCATGGCTCTTTCCATCAGTACCTTCTCTTAAGGCCATTACATCATCTGGAGCCTTCAAGCCATCGTTTTCGCCTGACGGAACCAAAGTAGCCTACATTGTTTCTGACAATACACAATCAAACATATACACACTAGATCTAAACGAATCACCACTTGGACTGCTTAATCGCGACCCCAAACTCATTTCAAATCTCAACTTTCAGATTTCAAACCTCTTGTGGTCCCCCGACTCACGCGAGATTGTGGCCGTCGCCACGGCTGGTTCACAGCTAATAGATCTCGCCTCCTCGCAAACAAGGCCGGTGAGTGATAATCTCACCTCACTTCAAAATACATGGAAACAAAGGTTAAAACTACTCCAAGACCAGCAATTGGACACCTTACCTGATAAAATCGAGGCCCTCCTCGCCACTTCCAGCGCCAATCTGGTATTATCACCAAAGGAAGACAAACTTATATACACTGCCACCGCTTCAGCAATTCTTCCCAACGAACTTATTAAAGCCCTCCCCGGATCCAGCACCCAGCCACAAGAACGTTCTCTAGTTCCCGGCCATGTGTACCTCTACGATCTGGAAGAAGATCGCAATTTCCGCATAGATTCCATTTCACTTCCTACCCCCACACTTCCCCAAAAACCCCTTCGGCCTACGTCCTTAGCACTTAGCACTGATGTCAACGGCGGCTGGCGCTGGTTCCCCACCTCAAACCACATTTACCGGCTTGAAGGAAACAGGATTGTTATCAAAGAATACGACAACCAAAACCAGACTATCGTGTATGCCGGCCCCCTGAATGATAACTTTGTCGCCCCTTACCCATCCGGCAAACAGATTCTTATTCTTACCAATCTCACCCCCAACGTAACTACGATCTCAAATCTCTATGCCATCAGTCTCAAATAATACATGAATAAATCGCTTTTTCGTGTCCTATCATTATGCCTATTAAGCTCGGCGCTGGCCGCATGTCAATGGAAAGTCGAAGGGTCCATAAAAAATCCCATAACTGGAACTGAATATTATCCTGGAGTATCCATATCCGCTGAACACCTGCCAGGCGGAGGAGTAAAAATAAGTTCATTCGCCGGTACCACCACCTACACTCCCGGGTCAGGAGAAGACCCACACCACTCTCAAATCTGGGACACTGAAGTCCAAATTGGGAAATAGATTTAGGGTAAAATAGAACCAGCCGCCCTTATAGCTCAACGGATAGAGCTGGCCCGTCCTAAGGGCAAGATGGGGGTTCAATTCCTCCTAAGGGCACATT
>CAZWKN010000001.1:0-12979 GCA_964633995.1 uncultured Gammaproteobacteria bacterium | reverse complement strand
TGCTTATGTGTCTTGTGGCGGGTAATAGGTGCCAAAGGCACGTCATACTCATCCACGACAAACAATAATTCGTCACTATTTATCACAAATAATCACCTCCTTTTTCCAAAAGCGAAAAACCACTAGTCCGTTTCGAAAAAGCCCAGAGTACTATATCACACTTTAAACAAAATCTCCACCTACCGCCAAAAAATCCTTAAACAGTCCAAAGAAATTTTTCCAATCATTGGCCTGGGTTTCCGAATCAATCACCACTTTTGGTGTTACATTTTTGTCCTGCGAACCACTTAAACTCTTTAACTCTCCAGCTCTTTTACCCCGTGCATCAAGATATGTCATACATCAATAGAATCACTTCCCAAAAATCAAGTCAATAGTCAACTTACAAAAACGTACACAATTTGTTTACACTATTTTGAAGCTAATTCGTTCTTTTCAGCCACAATTTTTCCGTCATCAACCAAAATACTACAAGATATTATTTATCGTCCGTTGAATAAACCAGACATTCAATACCACTCTCGTAATCAAACAATTCCTCATCTTTAAATAATATTTTCAACTCCCGCTCTGCCGTCTCCGCTCCATCGGATGCATGTACCAAATTGTTTTGCTTACTCATTCCAAAATCCCCTCTTATTGACCCTGCTTCGGCCTCTCTCGCAGTCGTAATCCCCACTATCTTTCTGACAGCCGCAATGGCCTCCAATCCTTCCCAAACCATCGCCACAATTGGCGACGAAACCATAAACTTCTTTACTCTCGGAAAAAAATCTCTGTCTTTTATGTGCTCGTACCAATTTTCTGCAATTCCACCATCGAATGAAACCATCTTGATTGCAATCAACTTCAACCCCTTACGTTCAAATCGGTGCATAATCTCACCCACCAATCCTCTTTGTAAACCATCAGGCTTGACCAAAACAACCGTTCGCTGCATATTGCTCATGTCGTAATTATATCAACTAACCTCTCTTTTTGGGAATCCTCAACTTGTCCCACTATTGCCAAACGCAACTTATCCAATGAAAACAAATCAACTGCTACATTCCGTATCATTTCAGCATCAATTTGCATCACCCGGTCAACTATCTCCTGCTGCGTTCTTATCTCATCCGGCCTATCCAGAGCCTGTCTGGCATAAAATTCCATTTGATGTATTGGATTCTCCAATGAAAACAGCATCGGCCCCCTGATCTTTTCTTTGGTTGCCATCAACTCATCATTATCTAAAACTATCTCCCTTAGCCTTTTTATTTCGCCCCAAATTGCCCCTATCGACTCATCTAACTTATCCAACCCCACACCGGCATACACTGACCACACGCCGGTATCGACAAACTTTTCATCACCGGCGTGGACAACATAGCACAGCCCCCTTTTTTCCCTAAGCTCTTTAAATAGCCGCGAAGACAAACCTTGGCCCAAATATACCGACAACAACGTCAGGGCAAATCTCCTGGGATCATTTACATTAATGCCCCGAAATCCCATCTGCAAATGCGCTTGTTGTGCTAATTTCTTATACCTGGTTTCGATTTTTAAACCCTGCTCAAAAACCCCCAACGGTTCAAAATCTCTCCCTCCCACCTTCGGCAAACCACCAAACCAATCTTCAATCTGTCCCCTTAAATCCTCCGGATTCGGCAATTTTCCGGCAAGTGTCACCACCAATCGATCCGGTGTGTATTGGGCCGTATGATACTCCAAAAAATCATCCCTAACGACCCGCTTTATTACCTCCGGCGTCCCCAGTGTCGTAAATCCCAACGCATTTCCCTTGTACATCATGCCCATCAGTACCTCGTCGGATATCTCGTCAGGCCTATCGTCACGCCGGTTGATTTCCTCCAAAATAACCCCCCGCTCAGTTTCCAAGTCCTTCTTGGGAAATGACGGGTATAAAACCAAATCTTTTATCACGTCTAATCCCTGTCGCCATTTATCAGACGGAATTTTACAGTAAAAACATGTCGCATCTGAGCTAGTCCAAGCGTTTTGGATAGCCCCCAAACCCTCAAGATAGCTCGTGTCTTGGTGAGTTGGAAAATTTTTCGTACCCTTAAACACCATATGTTCCAGGAAATGCGAAATGCCGTTATTCCTGACTGTCTCATACCTACTTCCAGCTTGTACATACACCCCCACGGCAATACTCTGGACTCCGGCCATCGGCACCAGCATCACTCTCACCCTATTTTTTAATCTATAGAAATCAAAATTATTTTGTATATTTGTTTTGGTCATTAGAATTTAGTATTTAGTTTTTAATTACATTGTGTCCGGCGCTTCTATTCCCAATAGATTAAGTCCATTCTTAATAATCTGGCCCACAGAGGCCGTCAAACCCAACCTAAAGACTTTTTTAGCCTCATTATCAGCACTCAATATCGAGTGCTGATTATAAAATGAGTTGTATCTCTGAGCTAAATTGTACAAATAGTTGCAAACCAAATTTGGCGAGAACTTTTCCGCCGCCTCCTCTACCACCTCTGGAAACCGATACACATATCTCAGCACCCCCATCTCTTCAAAGTTAAACTCATATCCAGGATTTATATGCAATATGCGATCCGCAATATGCGATTTTGCCAAAACACTCCTTGTTCTGGCATGGGTATATTGCAAATATGGCCCCGAGTTACCCTGAAGATTGAGAATCTTGTCCCAATCAAAGACAATATCGCTTTGCACTCCATGCATCAAATCAAAATATTTGATTGCCCCTATTCCAACCTGCTTGGCGGTCAATTCATCCATGGTTCCCAGTTTCCTAGCCTTTTCAACCGCCTCCAACAATACATCATCCAGTTTTACCGTTTTACCCTTTCTTGTTGAAAATTTCTTTCCATCTGTGTCTAAATACAATCCATGTTTTGTATGGACCAACCGCGTTTTAGGAGAAACATATCCCAATAATTTAGCTGCCGCAAACACCTGTTCAAAATGCAACCCCTGCTCCGCCCCAACTTCATAAATCACCAATTCCGGATCCCATTTCTCCTGTCTGAACTTAATCGTCGCCAAATCTCTAGTAGCATACGTCGTACCTCCATCGGTTTTAACCAACATTAAGGGAGTCGATATATTTGGTATTTCAATTACCCAAGCCCCTTCACTCAACTTGGCCACATTCTTTTCTTTTGCTTCATCTATAACAGACTGCATCATATCCTCATAAAATGACTCACCAAAAGCGAAATCAATCTTCACTCCCAATAAATCATATACTCTATCAAACTCGGACCTTGACACATCTACGCATTTTTGCCATAGCGCTCGAGCCTCAGTGTTTCCCTCTTCTAATTTTTTAAACCATTTCTGACCCTCGACTTCCCATTCTGGGTGTTTGTGAAACTCTACATACACTTCTTCCAATGTTTCAATATTAAGATCTTGGATCTTGTCTTTTGTGATCATAA
Source organism: uncultured Gammaproteobacteria bacterium (assembly GCA_964633995.1). GTDB lineage: Bacteria > Patescibacteriota > Microgenomatia > CAZETR01 > Amesbacteraceae > CAZWKN01. The sequence continues at coordinate 9,557 of CAZWKN010000001.1, read as the reverse complement.
ACAACAATTTTCCAAATTGAGTTCCCCAATCTCCCAAATGATTATCACCAATTACCTCAAACCCATTCGCTTTATGTAAATTATAAAGCGCCTGACCGATAATCGTAGATCTTAAATGCCCAATACCAAATGGCTTGGCTATATTAGGAGCAGAATAATCTATTATCACTCGTTCATTATGACCGACAGAATTTTTTCCATATCTTTGAGCTTGATCTAGCACTCTCTCAACTTCTTTGACAAGAAGACTATTTTGGAGCCATATATTGATAAAACCGGGCCCAGCGACTTCTACTTTAGCAATCACACCATCTAGTTTGATAAGTTTTACTATTTTTTCCGCAAGTGATCTCCCCCCTTTTAACACCAACGCCAAATTGCAGGAATAATCACCAAATTCTTCCACATCCGGATGTTCCAGCTTCACCAAATTTATATCAACACCGGCTGCTTTGGCAATTACTTTTTTTATTTCTTCCTGCATGCCCACCATTTTACAACTTTCCCACGCCTAAAAATACCTGAACTACATCTTTTTCAACCATAATCACCCCTCTCTCCACATTCATTTCTTCTTTCCTGCCATCTGCTTTGTGTAAAATTAGTTTTTTGGCAATCATAGACACAAAATTCGAGTGATCGGGTAAGATATCAAAAGGTCCTACCTGATTAAAGGACGACACGGCAGCCAAGTCTCCCTCAAACACCAACCCTTGCCGGCTCTTAACCACGACCTTTATAGTCCTTGCCGCCTTAGGCATTTGCGCTCTCCGTCACTGCCCCAATATACAAAAACTTATCTTCCGAAATATGATCATATTTACCAGACAGTATGCCGTTTACCCCATCCACCGTATCTTTAAGCGGCACAAACACACCCTTGCGCCCCGTCTGCTCCTCGGCCACAAAAAAACTTTGCGTCATAAAATTTCGCAGTTTTTTTACCCTCTTGTACAGAAGCTGATTTTCTGGCGACAATTCAGATTCCCCCACCAAAGCCACCATTCTCTCCAGCGACTCGGCCTTTTTTAACATAATTTGCGCTTTAACCGCCGTCTGATAATGTAAATCTCCCACCAACAGCGGATTAAGCGCCGACGACGTCGAAGACAATATATCTACAGCCGGCAACCGGCCTTCCTGATACACCTGTCGGGAAAGTGTTACCGTCGAATCCAAATAAGGAAAAATTGACTGCACACCATGATCCAGCAAATCGTCCGAGGGCACATAAATTGCCTCAATTGCCGAAATAGCTCCGTCCTTGGTCCCCACCAACCGTTCATGAAATGCCGCCATTTCCGAAGCCAGTGTCGCCTGATAGCCGTCTTCTGATGGAATCGTGTTCATCAAAGTCGCCAACTCATTTCCGGCTTGTGCCAACCTAAATACATTATCAATCAAAAACAACACATCTCTGCCTTTATCACGAAAGTACTCAGCCAGTGACACCCCGGCTAGCCCTGTCAAAAACCGCATTGCAGCGTTTTCGCCCATGGGTCCAAACACTAATGATACATAAGGAAGAATGCCTCTTTCCCTCAACTCTTCATGGAGCTCTTGTCCCTCACGAATACGCTCCCCCACGCCGGCAAAAACCGATGCTTTGTCTTTTTGGTTGGTTGCAGTCACATTGTGCATGATTTCAGTGAGTAACAACGTCTTTCCCACACCCGCTCCTCCAAACAACCCCATCTTGCCACCCTTAAGCAAGGGACTAAACAAATCTATAACTTTAATTCCAGTTTCCCAAATTTGTTCGTGCGCCATCACCTGTTCGTATTTTGGCGCGTTTCCGAAAATCGGCCGCTTGCTATCTGACACTATCGGCTCTCCACCATCAACCGGCACGCCAAATACATCCACCACTCGACCCAACATCCCGTCCCCGGAAGCAATTGTCATGGGTTCTCCCGTGTTTACCACCTCAACGCCCCTAGCCAACTTATCGGTAGGAGACAAAACCAAACAATAAAACTTGCTTTCCCCCGAAGAGGCATAAACTTTCATCTTTACAGACTTGTCATCCACCATCTCCAACATGTGATGAATCTCCGGCTGATCCGTCAAAAATTCCACCTCGGCGATGTGTCCACGTAAGGAAATTATTCTCCCGTTTGCTAAGGAATCAGACATTTCTTGACCACAGGGCAATACCTGCGATAGTAGATAACTGTTTTTTGTTTACCAATTTATGTCTAACTTTGACACCCTCACGCCTAACAATCCCCAACCTACCCTCGATATTCTCGACTGATCTATCTAGTGCAAGCATCCTCGATGCAAATTTCGCCAGTTGGGATTCATGTAAAGTCTGCTCAAAAATAGAAGCCAAAATCTCCCCCTCAAATACTCTAGCAATATCCTGAGGGGAAGGTTCAAATAAATAATGAGACCCCATTGCCCTTTCTTGCTTTTCAATCCGTTCGATCTCAATCGTATCCCCAGAAACGGATGTAATCGCCGGATCCTGCGAAAGGATCGTTTTAAACTGACCGTAAAACACAAATATTTTTTCAAATTGAATCAAATATCTCATAATCAAATCAAACGATTCCATGTCCACACCATCATCGGAAAAATCATAAAAGTTGTACAAAACTGACGGCATCCGATCGGCCATCATTTTCACCCCCAGCTTACCCAACACAACCACATTTGGTTTTTCTTTTAAGACATAATCGGTAAACATTTCAAACGTTCTATCTACAATATCGCCATATAATCCCGAATTTGCCGAGACAAAAACCGCCACCGATTTTCCATTTCTTACAATCGTTGATTCAGAGGCTGAATACGCTGCTTTTACTTTTGCAAACACCGCCAACAACCCCTCTAAAAATTGCCTGGACTGCAATACGGCTCCTCTGACTTTTTGCATTCTAGATGCGGCAATTTCTTCATACACTTCCACCAAGCCCCGAAGGGACATTAAACCGTCCAGTTCAACCGCAATCTGTTTTTTCGATATCATACAAACACCCTCCCTATAACATCTTTATTTTTTCTACACTCTTCAGTTAATTTATTCATCGATTCACTCACGCTCACCATACCATCAACCATGGATTTTATAGCCGGATCAGTCTCATATGCTTTCACAAATCTTGCCAACCCTTTCCCATCCCACAGGCCAGATATCAGTAATCCCAAAGAAACCACTGCCACATTGGTATTGACCACCGTCAACACTGGCTGATCAAAAAATCCCAACACCCTATCTCCCATTGTCAATATCTGCCGCGACGTCTCCCCAAGTTCAGAACCAAACCGCAAAAATGCCTGTGTTCGTTCGTAATTATTCAACAGATCAAACAATACCCTACCGGCATCCCTAAATAATTTAGATTGCGTCTGATGCCCCACGCGGGTTACAGATATAAACGGATTAATTGCCGGTCTTCTGCCCTTAAAAAACAACTCACTATCAAAATAAATATGCCCATCCGTCATGGACATCATGTTGGTCTGAATATACCCGGTAATATCACCCTGGACCGTCTCTACTACCGGCAAACACGTGATAGCCACCTCTTTACCCGCTACCAAAAAATTACCCGCTCTCTCTAATAATTTTGAATGGACATGAAATATATCACCGGGATACGAATCCCTGCCAGGAAATTTCCGAGAAAGTAATGATAATTCCCTGTAAAACTTGGCATGTGTTGTCATGTCATCCATCACCAAAAGCACTTCCTTACCCTTATTACGAAAATATTCAGCTACTGCCATAGCAGTATAGGGGCACAAGAAAATTTCCCCTTCTGAATCGTGAGACGAAGCCGCAACAATCACCGTATTGCCCACCAACCCCTGTTTTTCAAAAAATTCCTGGACCTGCATAATTTCCGTTCGCTTTTTACCTACAGCGGCGTATATACATATCGTACCCAACCGAGCCTGAGACATAATCACTTGCCACAACAGCCTGCTTTTCCCTGTTTTTCTATCACCTATCACCAATTCTCTTTGTCCCCGGCCTATCGGAATCATTAAATCAATCAACGCTACTCCTGTTTCCAAAGGCAAGTTGACTCTTTTTCGAGCCGTTATTCCAGACGGCTGTACATCCAACTGCATCCATTCAACATCTCCCCCCATTATCGAATCACCCAACAAACTTCTCCCCAAAACATCCACCACACGTCCCATGACAGACTGACCGACCGGAATGGATAGTTTTTTATCCGTACGCGTAGCTCTTGTCCCGACTTTAACCAAATCCCGGGATAGCACCAAAACTTCTACTACATTTGACCTAAGCGATGTCACCTGACCCAATTGGCCAGACTCAAACAAAATCTCTTCCCCCAAATGTGCCCCGGGTAATCCCGAAATCAAAGCAATTGTCTGCACCACACTCTCTACAAAACCCACCTCTCCCACTTCACCCAAATACTGATCAAACGACTTATTATCCATTGCACACCTCACTCCACATTTGAGCTCCATTAGTTTGCCAGACATTATCTAATTTCTTCTGAAAACTATAGTCGCCAAACTTTCCGCCACTTGAAACCATCGCACCTCCAACAATCTCACTCCTGACTTCAATGTCTACCACCACCCCTTCACCTATATTCTGGGCAATCCAATTTGTAATCCTATCTAAATACATTTGCGGAAATTCCAAAGCCAGGGTAATCCTTATCACTTTTAAACCTTCAATCTCTTTTTCGATTTCCCGCAACCAAAGCTTTTTGTCAATTTTTGAATCTAACATTTCACTGGTAATAATTTCCGCAATGCCTTTTCTGACCTTACTGCTTAATACTTTCTCAAATTCTCCATCTCCAGTTTTATACAACCCTGCTTCCAATTCCCGCAACTCCAAAGCCAGACGATTAACATCTTCTTTTGTTCTTATAACGGCTAATAATTTACTAGATAACATGTTGCGTCTTTGCCTCCCGCAGTGCTTCAATCACTAAATCCGCATGCTGGTCGATCGTCAAAGCTTTGTTGGCCGCCTTTGTAACTACTCTTTCCAACAATTCGACTACATGTTTATCTACCTTTTCCATCTGGGATTTCTTGTAATCCTGCACTTCTAATCTGGCCTTGGCATACTCATCCTCAATTTTTTGTTCCACTATTTTTTGGGCCCCTGTCGTTCCCATCTGCAAGGCCTGTTTAAACTCGTCTAATTCCCGCATTGCGTTATTTTCGACAGCTTTTGATATATTTTGGAGTACTTGTTTATACTCATCCAGTTGCTCTGAAGAAACCTTTTGCAATTCGGTATCCAGATGTCCTCTATCCCGCTGCATCTGCGCATTTGCCTTTTGCATAATTTCCAACGCCCTGTCTCTAGCATCCTCCACCACCTTCATAGCCCGGTGTCTGGCTCGCAATTCAATTGTCTCTTTTTCCTGCTTAAGTCTTTTTAATTCCCGCAACAACTTGTCATAAGCTGCCAATACCACTGCCAATACAACGCTTAATATTAAAACTCCAAATATTTCAAAATTCATATCTTAATGTTAATCGTTAAATAATCAAAATGAAATAAGCCAATAAAATTCCACCAGCCATAATTCCGACAGTCAGAGTCATATTCAAAATAATTCCCAACTGGATCATCCGACTTGCCAACGGGTTTCTACCAATTGCTTCCACCCCACTTTTCGCAACTCTTCCAAAGTAAACAAATCCTAAAACAAAAGCAGCTATCGCGACCACCACTGCCAATAGATACCTAAGTGACGCTAAGGGCGTAAGTGTGGGTGCCAACAAGCCTTGTTTAAGTGACTCAACCAAATTACCCCGAGCCGATGTGGCGACGATAGCAGGCCTAATCCCTATTGAAACGAGTATTTTACCCACCGCCTTAGGATCCGAGTTTGTATAGTCCTCAAGTGCGGTACCCAATACGTTACCACTCCTGTCTGCTCTCTGCCCCGCTCCAGACATCGCAGATGATGTAATAAAATCGCCTTTCTTGATTGATCCGTTGATAGTCGAAACGCGAACATAGGCCTTACCAAAAGACATCAATGGCTTTCCGTTAACTAACTTAGTATTTTCCAAAACCACTGCCGGAGATTCGACATACACCCCAAACATTGTTACTTCGTAAATAGACGAGCATGGAATATTCCCTTTATCGGAGGAACAAATAATGTCCCCGTCCTTTAATTGCTGATCCGCTTTTATTTCTGCAGACACAGCCACGCCCGACGACCCATCTTGTGCAAACACACTATTCCCCACCACCATCGATGCTATCAGAAAAAACAAAAGCAATTTGGGCATTACTTTAAGCCTATATCATCTATAATAAAAGTCAACCTTGGACATGTATTTGAAGCTAAATATACACATATGTCCAAGTTTGACAAACTTTGTTGTATTCAGTTATTTACTCAATTTCATAGCTTGACTCGTCGCGCAATTTGCTATTGCAGTAGTATTTTTGAACAAAATAATCACTCAATTAGTTTAGCTGATTAAATAAAAAACTATAATTCACTATAAGCCATATTAACGAGTCTTTACGTAATCCCATAACCCCATCTCCAACAACACCCCCATCAATCGCCTTCTCCATCCAATTTCCAGTAATGAAACCATGTGAGTAGTGATTTTATTTCTGACTCGCAATAAATTTACTCAAACTTTCCCAACTGGGCATTGACACACACCCCCTATATGTAAATATAATTAGACAAGACTTGGACAATTACCTTTGTGTCCAACTTCTTGCCCAAATGCCCGATTCCCTGCCAAACTTAACCAACTCCTCACGTTTAACCATCCAACAGGCTGCTCAATTTCTCAAGATTTCAACCAAAACTCTTAGACGTTGGGAAAAGCAAGGGATATTAGTCGCAGAGCGTACACCAGGAAACCAGCGCCGATATTACCTTTCCCAATTGGAAAACTTTAACTCTTCACCAAAACCCATTATCGCCACACCCAAAATTCCGGAACCCCCAACCCCAACCCCTACTCCAACCATTTTCCCCAAACAACGTTTTCCAACTACATTTGCTGCAATTTCCACGCTTTCTCTAATTATTGCTGCCATTTTCTTTTCTACTACCTACACACCTTTCGCAAAAAATGCCATTGGCCTATTTAAAACCTCCTTTTCCCGACCCCACCCAATAGCCTTATCCCAAGATAATTCCTACGACCTACCCTCTGACAACGTTCTGGCTTCAGAAACATCTGTCAATGATTTTTCTTTTATCGTCAACGTTCCTAGCACCTTTAACAAAGACATCACCGCACCAAATGTTCTTTACGGCATCAAAGCCGGCACCGGAATTACGATTTCCGCAGGCCAAACCCCCACCATATCTGCCACTGGCGGCGTTACTTCCTTTCAAGAAAAGACAGGGGCAGTTGTCCTCGAGGCCGGCAGTGGCATCAAAATTGAAGGTACAAAAATTACCAACATCTCACCTAGCTCTGACCAAAATGTCTGGAAAACCATTGCGATATCTGGGCAATCCGATTTGACCGCTGCATCATCCACAGACGAACTTACCCTGATAGCTGGTAACAACATTTCCCTTACCACCAACACATCCGACAAATCAATATCCATAAGCACTGGTACAATCTCGCCAACAACCGGAGGAACAGGGCTTACATCCTACACAACCGGCGACCTGCTTTACGCTTCCGCTACCGACACTTTAGCCAAACTACCAGTTGGAACAAATGGTCAACAACTGGTTGTTTCCGGCGGAATCCCGACTTGGTCTTCCTCTGGGGGATGTGCCAACTGTATCGTGATTGATCCCTCCACCACTCAAACTATTACACCAACCTCCACATCAGCCATTGGTCTTAGAGTTGCCCAGTCCTCAGGGGGTACATCAGACATTTTTAGTGTCACCAATAACGGCTCATCCACTAAATATTTTTATGTTGACTCAACCGGGACGGTAAATATACCGACTAGCACCATAGGCGCCATCAGTCTAACAGGAAATATAGTCGGAGTCGGGTCTCCCTCACTATCTGGCATTGGTTCCATCAATGCCACCACCATCTCCGGTGGAACCCTAAATGGAGCCACCATTACCGGCGGCACTATGTCCGGAGGAAATTTATCAGGAGGTACTTGGACCAGTACCGGAGGAACTGTCGCCGGTAACTACACCACTACCATTGGCAATGGCAACTCATACTCTATCTCTGACGGCACCAACACCCTCTTTTCACTTTCCGATGCAGGTAGTACCGGAACTTTAACGGTAAATAGTATTAATGTTTCAGGTCTCAACGCTAGCAGTCCAGTATTTACCGACAGCTCAAAAAATCTGACCAATTCCGGAACCTTATCTGCCATACAGGGGGGTACTGGACAAATTTCATTTGCAACTGGCGACATCCTTTACGCCTCAAACACCACCACCCTAAGCAAACTCGGAGTCGGCAATCCAGGTGAAGTCCTCACTGTTTCGGGCGGCATCCCCTCCTGGCAAACCAGTGGATCAACAACATACTGGCAACTCAATTCCAGCACTATTGCCCCGGGCGGTTCGGCAACCGGCACTGACAAACTTGCCCTAGGTGGTTCCACCTCAACTAATTTCCAATTTGAAGTTTCCGGAACTCAAGTTGGTAAAGCATTGGTGAATTTCAACGAAACCGGAAGCAATCAAAATATATTGACCGCATCAGCATCTGGGGTAAATGTGTTTTCTTTAAACAGAAACGGTGATGTAACCATAGCCGGAACAATTAATGCCGTCTCACTTACTGCCGGATCCCTCAATGGGGTAGCTCTCACCTCTCAAACTGATGGTTTTACCGCCGCCGGCGGGACAACTAGTAGAACCTTGACCGTAACCGGAGCCAACATCACAATAGGATCTACCATTACCCCCACATCTTCTGGTGCGCTTTCCATCCAAAGCAACGGTGTCAACGCACTAAACCTTGATACCGGTGGCGCTTCATCATTAAATCTTGCTCCGGTAAACGCAACCACTGTTGCATTTGGTAACACTTCTTCAAACCCGGCATTTAACTTCACGGGGACAGGAACAGTTACCGTCTCAGGACTATCGTCATTAAATGGAGGTCAACTCAACTCTGGATCAAGAATCGGCAAAGCTTTTACTATCATTAATGAAACCGGTGATCAAAATATACTGGCTGCTTCGGCTTCTGGCACAAGTGTTTTAACCCTCGACCGATCCGGAAGACTTACCTCCAACACTTCAACCATAACCGCCAGCAATGGCCTCACTCTGGGAGTATCAAATAGTACAAACGGGGGCATAGTTTTCAATAACTCATCCAATACCAACACAGCTACCCTAACCTCAGGAACAACTTCCGGATCCTACACATTAACACTGCCAACTACCGGGCCATCAGGCACCCAACTTATTCAAACAGATGGTTCCGGTAACTTAAGTTTTGTAACCAACAGCGCTAGTAATTACTTTACCCTAGGTACCAACACCCTCTATCCCGGAGGTTCGGGAGCATTGGGAACAGACAAACTAGTAATTGGCGGCAACACTAGCACTAATTTCCAATTTGAAGTCAATGGAGCAGTGTTGGGTAAAGCCTTAGTTGCTCTCAAT